>NZ_JBIRZZ010000015.1:0-166694 GCF_044391385.1 Streptomyces sp. NPDC018693
CTCCAGGGTGGACTGCTGGCGGTTCAGCTCGGCGTCGACCGCCGCGGCGACCTCCGGGTCGAGCTCGTGCAGGGGCGTGTTCAGGACGGACATACCTCTCCTCAGCCGGCGTTGGACACGTACGCGTGACGGTGCTTCAGCGGAACACCACGGTGTGGTGGCCGTTGAGCAGGATGCGGCTCTCGCTGTGCCACTGCACGGCCCGCGCGAGGACCCGAGCCTCGACGTCCCGGCCCATGGTGACCAGCTCGTCAGGGTCGTGGGAGTGGTCCACGCGCAGGACGTCCTGCTCGATGATGGGCCCCTCGTCCAGGTCAGGGGTGACGTAGTGGGCCGTGGCCCCGACCAGCTTGACTCCCCGCTGATGGGCCTGGAGGTAGGGGCGGGCCCCCTTGAAGCTGGGCAGGAAGGAGTGGTGGATGTTGATGGCCCTGCCCTCCAGCCGCTTGCACAGGTCGTCCGAGAGGATCTGCATGTAGCGGGCGAGGACCACGAGGTCGATCTCGTACTGCTCCACCAGCTCCAGCAGTCGCGCCTCCGCCTCCGCCTTGGTCTGCGGGGTCACGGGGATGTGGTGGAAGGCGATGCCGTGGCTGTGTGCGAGCGGCTCGAAGTCCCGGTGGTTGGAGACGATCAGCGGGACCTCGACGTTGAGGGCGCCGGTGCTCTTGCGGAACAGCAGGTCGTTCAGGCAGTGGCCGTACTTGGAGACCATGATCAGCGTGCGGGTGGGCACGGCCGCGTCGTACAGCCTCCAGTCGATCCGATAGGTCCCGGCCAGCGGGGCGAAGTCGGCTCGCAGACGGGCGAGTGACGTCTCAGGGTCGGAGACGTCGAAGTGCACGCGCATGAAGAAGCGGCCTTGCAGGCGGTCGTCGAACTGCTGGCTCTCCAGGATGTTGCCCGAGTGCCCGACGAGGAAGCCGCTGACGGCGTGGACCAGTCCGGCCTGATCGGGACAGGAGAGCGTGAGGACGAACTCGCGGCCGGGGCGCGGGCGAGGGGGCACGGCATCCTCCAGTGGTGCGTATTGAGCAACAGAGCGAGCAATACGCAACATGGTCCAAGGGGGAGGGGGTCCGGTCAAGGGTGTGTCCCGACGGAAATCCGGCCGGCGGACTTCCAGGATCATGTTGTGTAATGAGAAATGCGCAGCGTAATGAGCAACTGCGACGGGCATCCGTACGACGCGGAGCGCCGTGGATGACCCACAAAGTCCGTGTGCTCCCCGGCTTCGAGGACTTCAACGCCCGGTGCGGCAGCCGCGCGGCTTCGCCCTGCCCCACCCGCCCCGCGACGAGCGCCGCTTCATCGGACTATCGGGGCTGGGTCGCGATCTGGATCAGGTTGCCGCAGGTGTCGTCGAAGACGGCGGCGGTGACGGAGCCCATCTCCAGTGGCTCCTGGGTGAAGCGGACTCCCAGGCCGCGCAGGCGGTCGTACTCCGCCTGTACGTCGTCGACGGCGAACTGGGCGAGCGGGATGCCGTCCTCGACGAGCGCGTCGCGGTAGGTCCGGGCGGCCGGGTGGCCGACGGGCTCCAGGAGGAGTTCCGGGCCGCCGGGCTCGTCCGGCGAGACGACGGTCAGCCACCGGTCCTTCTCGCCCAACGGGACGTCGTGCTTCTTCACGAAGCCGAGGACCTCCGTGTAGAAGCGCTCGGCCTTGGCCTGGTCGTCGACGAAGACGCTGGTCAGATGGATCTTCACGAGGTGCTCTCTTCCGGTCCGGATGCCTCGGGGAACCTGGTGCTTCATGCTCGGCGCGTGTGCTCAGCGCCGGCCGGAGACGAGGGCCGAGCCGGTCGGCACGGTGACGTACGCGGACAGCCCGCCCTCCAGCCGGACCGCGTTCCAGCCCCGGGCGTACGCCGGCGGGCGGACGGTGTCACCGGTGAGGAACACGACCGGCACCTGCCGCGAGGTCCGCACGAGCGCGCCCGCGGTGGTGTTGGTGTCGTGGCCGCGGGTGTGGGCCGAGGCGCAGCCGGCGTAGAAGGCGACCGGCACGGTCGGTGCCTTGGTGGCGTGGCCGGTGAGCACGCACGGCGGCCGCACGCCGTGCCGGTTCAGGTCCGCCGCCACCCGCGCCCAGTGGTCGTGCTGTGCGGTCGTGCGCTGCGCGGTGCGCCACAGCACCGCGGCCTGCACCGCGAGATGCCCCGCCAGCCCGACCACCACCGCGGTCACCACGAGCGGCCGCCGGGCCGGGCGCGCGGCGCCCAGGAGATGGGCGAGGGCGTCGGCGACGGGGATGGCGAGCAGCGCGTAGGCCGGGAGCAGGAAGCGCGGGGCGGCGTAGCCGATGAGGAACAGGTACGGCACGGCCGCCGTCGTGGCGCACGCCAGGGGCAGCAGGGTGGGCGCCGGCCGCCGCTCCCGCAGGGCGGGGACCAGGGCGAGCAGGGTGAGCAGTGGCAGGGCGAACCACCACATCATGATCGGGGCGTCCGGCAGCGGTCCCTCGCACGGGCGGCACAGGCTCCGTCCGACGAGGCTGCGCAGCTGGTCGTCGACGGCGAAGTTCCAGCCGAGTCCGCCCTGGATGCGGGAGGCGTCGGACAGTCGCTGGGCCAGACCGCCATAGGCGGTGTACGCCTCGACCACCCAGGGCGCCGCACCGGCCGCGAGCCCGCCGAGCAGTGCGATCAGCAGCCGAACAGACCGCCACCGTGGCACGGCGATCAGCGCCACCACCAGCGGAACGCCCACATAGAGCGCGTCACCCGGCCGCATCAGCGCCATCAGCGCCGTGCTGGCGGCGAGCCCCCACACGGGGCCGCGCCGGCCGGGGTCGCGCTGCGCGCGCAGGAGGCAGCCGACGCCGGCGAGCGCGCCGACGGCCACCCAGAGGTTGGGCATGGCCTGCGGGCCGTAGTACACCGTCACCCACAGCGAGGCGAACAGCGCGCCGCCCGCCGCCACCACCCGCGCCGGGAACAGACCGCGCCAGGCGCGCAGCGCGAGGAACAACGCGACTGAGGACAGCAGGGCCAGGTACACCCGCAGCAGCGGTGTGGAGGACGACCAGGAGGCGATCGGCGCCACCAGTACCGGTACGCCGCGGGCGCGCGGTGCGCTGAAGAACGCGGCCGGGGCCTGTTCGCCGACCTGGCTGACGTAGACCGACTCGTCCCAGCCGAGCCCCATGTCCGGCGGTACCAGGAGCAGTTGGGCGAGGGCGAACGCGCCCGCCACCGCCCCCGTCCAGGCGTCACCGCCACGGCCCCACGGGAAGGCGCGGGCGAAGCCCGGCCGCACGGTCTCCGGCATCGGCAGGTGTCCCCCGGGTGGGTTGGTCGGTCTCCCCGCGCCGCAGATGACGGCGCCTGCACCGAGGGTGCGCGCCAGGGCGCACGCGCCAGGGCGCATTCTGGGACGGGCACGCCCAAGCTAACGCTCACCCGGGGCGCACGCAGCGCGGCACGCGCCGGTCGCGGTCGATCCCCGGCGCTCGGCGCAGCGACACTCACCCGTGCGGGCGCGGTCCGGTGCTCGCGGCCTGCTCGGCGATCCGGCGCTTGGCGTCCGACCAGTCGATCGGCAACTCGGACGCCGGGGCCTGCCAGAAGGTGAAGACGGAGTCCTTCATCGTCGGCCGCAGGCCGATCATGATCGACCTGTGCGGCTCCGTGCGCGCGTACGCGTGGAGCGCCTCCTGGTCCTGCCAGGCCGACAGGGTCCAGAAGGTGCGCTTGAGCGGCTGGGCGATCAGCGAGGCGCCGTACGCGCCCGGCGCGCCGGAGACCTGCTTCCAGGCGGCGAGCGACTTGAGGAAGAAACGCGGTACGTCGGTGAGGGAGCGCACCTCGAAACGGGACGCCATGACGAACGCCTCGGCATCCGGGGCGGGGGTGTTGATCCTGGTCCAGGGCAGGGTGGGCATGTGTGGCCCTTCGTCGTCGTAATTGGATACCTTCACTATCTATGTTAGACAGTAGAGGTATCCATTTGCCAGGGGTTTGGGAGCGAGGCAGAACCGATGCGCATCTCCGAACTGAGCCGCCGCAGCGGTGTGTCGGTCACGACGATCAAGTACTACCTGCGGGAGGGCCTCCTTCCGCCCGGCCGCCAGACCGCCGCCACCCAGGCCGAGTACGACGACCAGCACCTGCGCGGACTCCGGCTGATCCGCGCCCTCACCGGTGTGCGCGGCCTGTCCGTGAGCACCACCCGCGAGGTACTGCACGCCCTGAACGAGCACGGCGACGACACCCACTCCGTCCTCGGCCTCGCCCTCGGCGCCATCCGGGTCGGCGGCGACACCGCCGCACAGGACGCGGACACCGGCGAAGTCGACGCCCTGGTCAAGGAGCTGGGATGGCAGGTGCACCAGGACGCCCCGGCCCGCGCCGTGCTCGCCGAGGCCCTCGCCTCCCTGCGCTCCCTCGACGTCCCCGTCGACGCACACACCCTGCTGCCCTACGCCCGCCTCACCGAACGCGTCGCCGCCCTCGACCTCGACCAGCTGGACGGCCTCGACGACCCCCTGGAGGCCGCCGAACGGGCCCTCCTGCTGACCGTCCTCCTGGAACCCGCCCTCATGGCACTGCGCCGCATGGCCCAGGAGAACGAGTCGGCCCGCCGTCACCGCGACTGAGGGCAGTCAGGGTCTGTGAGAAGCAGGTCTACGACGACGAGGACGCCCCGTGACCACCCGGTGCCGTGAATGATCCGCCGCCCGCCGGGTACGCGGCCCCCGACCAGCCTCGGACGGACGCTCAGGGTCCGGCCCGCAGCACCGCACACCAGGGAAGCCGCCATGGACACACCCGCCCACGACCACACCACCCCCGCCCGGCGGGCGCTGGACGCGCTGGCCCGGGACGCCGAGGACACGGCCGCACTGGACACCCTCGCCCACAGCGAGGTGCTCGTGCCGGTGCCCGACGACACCTCCGACGAGGAGGCGTCCGACCCGACCGCGGTCGCGCTGCCCGTGCTGGAGCAGCCCGGGGGCACACCGGTGGTGCCCGTGTTCACCTCCGAGCTGGAGATGTCCGAGCTGCTGCCCTACATATCCCGCTACCGCCTGGTCCCGCTGGGCGCGCTCGCCGAGCAGTGGCCCACCGCCGACCTGTCACTGACCATCGACGCGGCCGGCGACCACGGTCTGACCCTCACCTCCGAGGGGGTACGCACCCTCCTCGTCCGGTGACGCGCCGCCTCACTCGGCGCGGCCGTCCAGCATCCGCTCCAGCACCCCGCGCTGGAGCGGCAGCACCTCGGCGTGCAGGTCGCGGCCCCTGCGGGTGAGGGTGACCCAGACGCCACGCCGGTCGTCCGCGCACACCGAGCGCTCGACCAGGCCCTCCTTCTCCAGGCGGCCGATGAGCCGGGACAACGCGCTCTGGCTGAGATGCACCCGTCCGACGAGGTTCTGGACACGGCAGTGCTCGCCCTCGCCGGGCGTCTCGGAGGCGAGGATGTCGAGCACCTCGAAGTCGCTCGCCCCCAGGCCGTGCGGGTGCAGCACACGGTCGATCTCGCACGTCGTGCGCGCGTGCACCGACAGGATGTCCCGCCACCGCTGCTCCAGGCCCGCCCCGGCCGTCCTCGCTGCCATACCCCCGAAGGTAACACCGTTCCGGTCACTCGTTGACTGTGCAACTAGTGCGGGCGCATCGAGAGCGGCGTGGGCGTCAGGCGGCCGGATCCTGCAGCAGCCCCACCAGATTGCCGTCCGCGTCCTTCACCGACGCGATCAGCCGGCCGCCCCCCACGTCCTTCGCGTCCTGCAGCAACTCGGCACCCGCCTCCAGCAGGGCCGCGAGCCGCGTCCGCAGATCGGTGACATGCCAGTAGGGCACCGGCCCGGTCATCCCCTTGGCGTGCCCGTTCGGGTCCAGCCCGACGTCCTGCCCGGCCGCCTTGAACCCGACGTAGTACGGCTCGTCCGCGTAGGGCTCCACATCCAGCAACGTACGGAACAGCACCTTGGCGCCGTCGAGGTCCTTCACGGGGTAGATGATCGTCTGCAGTCCGGCGGCCATGGCGTACTCCTGAGCGAAGCGGATCGGTCGGTCGTGTCCGCCTCCCACGCTAGGCAGACCGTCCCCACCGCGCTTCTCCTGCTCTGACCGCTTGCTCCATCCGCTCGACCTCACGTCGAGTCGCGCTTCACCAGTTCCGTCGGCAGGATCACCGCGGCCGGGTCCTCGCCGCCTATCTGGGCGAGGAGGACGCGGACCATCTCGGAGCTGATCCGGTCCCAGGGCTGGCGGATGGTGGTGAGGGCCGGGGTGGCCGCCGTGGCCGCGGGGGAGTCGTCGAAGCCGCCGACCGCGACGTCCTGCGGGACTCGCCGGCCCGCGCGCTGCAGCGCGGCCAGCACCCCCTGGGCCATCAGGTCGGACGCGACGAACACCGCGTCCAGGTCCGGCACCCGCGCCAGCAGCCGCTCGGCCCCCGCCTCACCGCTCGCCCGGCTGTAGTCACCGGAGACGACGAGCCGCTCGTCGAAGTCGATCCCGGCCTCGGCGAGCACCTCCTTGTAGCCTGCGAGCCGCTCCACACCACCCGGCGTGTCCAGCGGCCCGCTCACGACCCCCACCCGCCGCCGCCCCAGCGACAGCAGATGCCGCACCATGTCCCGCGCGCCGTCACGGTCGTCGGCTGCCACATAGCTCACCTTCGACCCGATGCCGATCGGCTTGCCGCACGCGACCAGGGGCACGCCCGCCTCACGCAGCTCCTGGGCGATCGGGTCGCCGGAGTGGCTGGAGACCAGCAGCACCCCGTCGACGTGCCCGGCGGTGATGTACCGCGTGATGCGCCGCCGTTCGTCCTCGGTCCCGGCGAGCATCAGCAGCAGCGGGACGTCGTGCGCGGCCAGCGCCTGGGTGCAACCACGCAGCAGGACATTGAAGTTGGGGTCCTCGAAGAACCGCTCCTGAGGCTCCGTCAGCAGAAATCCCACCGAGTCGGAACGGCCGGTGATCAGCGAGCGGGCGTGCCGGTTGACGACGTAACCCGTCTTGCGGATCGCCGCGTTGACCGCTTCCTGGGCGGCGGGACTGACGTAGTGACCGCCGTTGAGGACACGCGAGACGGTGCCGCGGGAGACCCCCGCCTCCCGCGCCACATCGTGAATCGTCGGCGGTCTGCGCCGGCCCCCCGAAGTGCTCATGGTCATGACTTTACGGCCCCGGACAGGAGATCCAGGCTCCAGAATCGCTGAATGACAAGGAACAGCGCCACCAGCGGAATCACCGCCAGGAAGGCCCCGGTGATCACCAGCGTGTACAGCGCCGGGGTGTTGGCGCCCTGCTCCAGGAGCGTGTGCAGACCGAGCGTGATCGGGAACTTCTCGTCGTCGCTGAGCATGATGTACGGCAGCAGGAAGTTGTTCCACACCGCCACGAACTGGAAGAGGAACACCGTGACCAGTCCGGGGACCATCATCGGCAGCGCGATCCTGGTGAAGATCCGCCACTCGCTCGCCCCGTCCATCCGCCCGGCCTCCACCACGTCCGCGGGGACGGCGGCGGCCGCGTAGATCCGGGACAGGTACACGCCGTACGGGGAGAGGATCTGCGGCAGCAGCACGGACCAGTAGGAGTCCGTGATGTTCGCCTCCGCCATCAGCAGGTACTGCGGGATCGCGAGGATGATCGGCGGCATCAGCACGCCCGCGAGCAGGATGTTGAACAGCGTCTCGCGGCCGCGGAAGCGGTATATCGCCAGCGCGTAGCCGCTGAACGCGGACACGCACGTCGACAGCAGGGCGCCGACCCCGGCGTAGAGCGCCGAGTTGCCCATCCACGTCCAGTAGACGCCGTCCCGGTAGGCGTTGAGGTCCTTGATGTTGTCGGCGAAGCCCGATCCGGGGAGGAAGGTGAAGGTCGAGAACAGCTCCCGGCCGGACTTGGTGGACGCGATCACCACCCAGGCCACCGGCAGCAGACAGTAGACCGCGCCGAGCAGCAGCGTCACCGTCGGGACCAGGGCGACCCGGCGGCGCAGCGGGGGGCGGCCCTGGGCGGTGCCGGCGGCGCCGGTCGCGGAGGGGGCCTTCTGGACGGCAAGAGAGCTCATCGGGATGCCTCCTGCTTGTTGCGGCGGTTCGCGGCGCGCAGGAACCCGAAGGACAGCACCAGCGTGACGACGGCGATGATCACGGCCTCGGCGGCCGCCGCGTGGATGTCACCCGAGCCGAACGCGTCCCGGTACACCTTCATCAGCGGACTCCAGGTCGTGGACACGGAGTTGGTGAGCGGCTTCAGCGTGGTCGGCTCGCTGAACACCTGGAGCGTGGCGATGATCGAGAAGAAGAAGGTCAGCACCAGCGAGGGCGCCACCATCGGGATCTTGATCTTCAGGGCGATCTGCAGCGGGGTGGCGCCGTCCAGCTTCGCCGCCTCGTACACCTCGGCCGGGATGGACTGCAGCGAGGTGTAGATGACGATCATGTTGAAGCCGGTGCCGCCCCAGATCGCGATGTTCGACAGGGCGAGGTAGAGCGGACCGCCGTCCAGCAGGTCCGGCTGCGGCAGGCCCAGCTTGTCGAGCACGAAGTAGAAGGGGCTGACGTCGGGCAGGTACAGAAAGCCCCACAGCAGCGCGGCCACCACGCCCGGGATGGCGTACGGCAGGAAGATCGCCAGCCGCGTGAAGGGGGCGAGCCGCACCTTGTCGGAGTCGAGCATCAGCGCGAACAACAGGGCGAGGCCCAGCATCACCGGGACGACGATGCAGCCGTAGCCCAGCACCCGCAGCGCGCCGTCGATCAGCTCGCTGTCGGTGAGGGCGTCGGTGTAGTTCTCCAGGCCGGCCCAGACCTCCTTACGGGCGCCGGAGCCCAGGCCGAGGCCCGAGACCTGCACCTTGTGGAAGCTGAGCCAGAGCGCGTAGCCGATGGGCAGCGCGAAGAACAGTGCGAAGAGGATGGTGCCGGGGATGAGGAAGGCGTACGGGGCCCCCTTGACCCCGTACGCCTTCCGGCGTGCGGTTTTCACTCGGAGACCTCGAAGCCCTGCTTCTTCATGTCGGCGACCGTGTCGGCCTGCATCTTGTCCAGGGCGGCACCGAAGTCCGACTTGTCCTTCGCGGCGGCGCCGAACGCGTCCTTGAAGGAGGTGTAGGCGACGTTGACGTTCGGGCCCCAGGCCGACGGCGCCGTGGTCTTCGCGATCTTGGCGGCGGTGGTGTAGAAGTCCGCCTGGTTGGAGAAGAAGTCCGGCGGCGTGGTGAAGGCGCCGCTGAGCTGGGCGGAGGTGGAGGCCGGGTAGATGCCGCCCTCCTTGGCCAGCGCGTTGAGGGCGTCACCGTCGGTGTTCAGCCAGGCGGCGAACTTGGCGGCGGCCTCCTTGTGCTTGGAGTCCGTCGTCACGGCCGTGGAGGAACCGCCCCAGCTGCCGGTGACGTTGTCGGTGTTGGACCACTGGGGGAGCGGGGCCATGGCCCACTTGCCCTTGGTGGACGGCGCGGCCGTGGTCAGGGTGCCCGGCGCCCACACGGCGGAGACCCAGGCGATCTGCTTGCCGGTGTCGAGCGCCTTGTTCCAGGCCGGGGTGTACATCGGCTGGTTGTCGATGGCGCCCTCCTTGACGAGGCCGCCCCAGAAGTCGGCGACCTTCTGGGTCGCCGCGTCATTGATGCCGACCTTCCACTTGGTGCCCTGGGTGGTCCACCACTGGGCGCCGGCCTGCTGGGCGAGGCCCGCGAAGAGACCGGAGTCGTTGGCGGAGAACGTGGTCAGGTCGATGTCCGGCGCCTTCTTCTTCAGCGCGCGGGCGGTCTCGGCGAACTCGTCCCAGGTCGTCGGGACCGTCAGGCCGTACTGCTCGAACAGGTCCTCGCGGTAGTAGAACATCATCGGGCCGATGTCCTGCGGCACCGCGTAGACCGCGTCCGTGCCCAGCGTGGTCTGCTGCCACACACCGTCGGCGAACTTGCTCTTCGCGTCGCCCACGTTCTTGGCGATGTCCGCCAGCGCGTCATTGCTGACCAGCGTCGGCAGCGCCTGGTACTCGGCCTGGACCAGGTCGGGCGCCTTGCCGGCCTTGTGCGCGGTGAGGATCTTGGTGACCAGCGTGTCGCCGGACGCCTGCTTCTTCACCGTGACGGTGATCTGCTGCTCCTTGCCGGGACCCTTGTTCCACAGGTCGACGACCTTGTCCATGCCCGGCGTCCACGTCCAGTACGTGAGCGAGACGGGACCGGAGTCGGCCGAGCTGTCCTCGTCGGACGAGCCGCACGCGGCGAGGGCGGTGGCGCCGAGCGCGGCGGCGACGGTGGTGGCAGCGACCTTGAACAGTCCCCGGCGCTTGGTGTTGGGCATGGATCTCTCCCCTGACCTGGGTCCCCGCCTGCTGCGAGGACCTGCCATGCTTCTGTGAGCGTTCACAGTAGAGAAACATCCCGGACACTTGTCAATGGTTGTTGCTGTGCGGTTATGTTGGGCTCGCAGCCAAGCCGCTGTGTGTGCACGTTCCCAAATGATCGACCAAACGGGAGAGATCCATGCCGGAGACCACCCCCAGGGGCCTCACCAGGCTCGCCTTCGGTGGGGACTACAACCCCGAGCAATGGCCGGAAAGCGTCTGGTGCGAGGACGTCCGGCTGATGCGGGAGGCCGGCGTCACCATGGTGAGTGTCGGCATCTTCTCCTGGGCGCTCCTGGAGCCCGCGCGCGGGGTGTACGACTTCGGCTGGCTCGACCGGATCATCGACCTGCTCCACGAGAACGGCATCCGGGTCGACCTGGGCACCCCCACCGTGGCCCCGCCGGTCTGGTTCTACCGCGAGCACCCGGAGGCGATGCCCGTCACCGCGGACGGCGTGCGCTACGAGTTCGGCTCCCGCGCCGCGATCTGCCACAGCAACGCCGACTACCGCGCCGCCGCCGAGAACATCACCACCCGGCTCGCCGAGCGCTACGGCCAGCACCCGGCGCTCGCCATGTGGCATGTGCACAATGAGTACGGCGTCCCCGTCTCGGCCTGCTACTGCGACTCCTGCGCCGCCCACTTCCGCCGCTGGCTGGAGACGACCTACGGCACGGTCGACGCGGTCAACGCGGCCTGGGGCACCGCCTTCTGGGGACAGCGATACACCGACTTCGCGCAGATCAACCCGCCCCGTCAGACCCCGACGGTCGGCAACCCGGGCCAGGCGCTGGACTACAAGCGGTTCGCCGACGCCACCATGCGCGAGAACTTCGTGATGGAGCGGGACATCCTGCACCGCCTCTCGCCCGGCGTCCCGGTCACGACGAACTTCATGACCGCCCTCAGCCAGTGCGACTCGGTCGACTACTGGGCCTGGGGCCGCGAGGTCGACATCGTCACCAACGACCACTACCTGATCACCGACGGCCGCCGCACCCACGTCAACCTCGCCATGGCCGCCGACCTCACCCGCTCGGTCGCCGGGGGAGCCCCCTGGATCCTCCTGGAGCACTCCACCTCGGGCATCAACTGGCAGCCGCGCAACCCCGCCAAGGCCCCCGGCCAGATGGCCCGCAACTCCCTCGGGCACGTCGCCCGCGGCTCCGAGGGCGCCATGTTCTTCCAGTGGCGGCAGTCCCGGCGCGGCGCCGAGAAGTTCCACTCGGCGATGGTCCCGCACGGCGGCACCGACACGCGCGTGTGGCGTGAGGTCGTCGAGCTCGGCGCCGCCCTCGACTCGCTCGGCACGGTCCGCGGCACCCGCACCGAGGCCGACGTCGCGGTCCTGTGGGACTGGCACTCCTGGTGGGCGCAGAACCTCGCCTGGCGCCCCAGCGAGGACGCCGACCCGCGCGAGCGCGCCGACGCGTTCTACGAGGCCCTCTACGACCGCCACCTCACCGTCGACTTCGCCCACCCGGAGGCGGACCTCTCCCGGTACCCGCTGGTCGTGGTCCCCGCCCTGTACCTGATGACGGAGGCGGCCGGGCGCAACCTCAAGGAGTACGTCGAGAACGGCGGCACCCTGGTCGTGTCCTACTTCTCCGGCATCGTCGACGAGCACGACGCCGTCCACGAGGGCGCCTACCCGGGCCCGCTGCGCGACGTCCTGGGCCTGACCGTCGAGGAGTTCTCGCCGCTGCTGCCGGGGCAGAGCGTGCGTGTCGCAGGCCCGGAGGGCTCCGAGCTGAGCGGCGACGTGTGGACCGAGTTCGTCGTGCCGCGCGGCGCCGAGACCGTCTGGAGGTACGCCGACGGACTGACCGCCGGCCACCCGGCGATCACCCGGCACCGCCTCGGCGAGGGCACCGCCTGGTACGTCTCCACCCGCCTCGGCCACGAGGGCCTCGACGCGCTGCTCGGCCGGGCCGCCGAGGACGCGCGCCTCGCCCCGCGCGCGGAGCTGCCGTACGACGTGGAGGTCGTGCGCCGCAGCGGCGACACCGGCAGCTACCTCTTCGCCCTCAACCACAGCGGCACCGACGCGAAGGTGCCGCTCGACACGCCCGGCACCGAGCTGCTGACGGGCGAACGCGCCGCCGGCCGCCTCGCGGTCCCGGCGGGAGCCGTCCGGGTCGTCCGACTCGACGGCTGAGCCGACTCCCCTCCGCCCGTGGAGCCGCGAGCCGCGGGCGGAGGGGATCCCTCCCCCCGAGGGAAACCACCCGGCTTCCTCACCTCGAAGGAAACCCACCCGGGCTTCCGTCACTCCGAGGAAGACCGACGAGGCTCCTTCTGCCCGATGGAGACCGACCGGGCTTCCTCGGTCCGAGGGGGAGGCCGACCCGGCTTCCTCTGTCCGACGGAGACCGACTGGCTCCCTCGGTCCGAGGGGAGGCCGGCCAGGCTCCCTCACTCCGAGGGAGGCCACCCGGGCCCCTCATCCCCCGAAGGGCCCCTCACCCGGGCTTTCTCACTCCGAGAAAGACGCCCCGGACCCCCACCCCCGAGGGGACCCCATCCCCTCACGTCGAAGGGACGACGGACGACGATGTTCCATCCCAGACGCACTCTCAAGGCCCTGCTGCTGCCGCTCGCCGCGGGCCTCGCCCTCACCGCCCTGCCGGCGCAGACCGCCGTGGCCGCGTCCACGCTCACCAACGGCGGCTTCGAGTCCGACGGCACCGGCACCGCCACCCCGTCCGGCTGGTCGACCTACTCGGCCGCCGGCCAGAACTCCGCCTCGTTCACGGAGGCCGGCGGGCGCAGTGGCGGCTACCGCCTGAGCCACTGGTCGTCCTCCGCGTACAAGGTGGAGACGTACCAGTACCTGTCCGGGCTGACCAACGGCAACTACAGGCTGACGGCCTGGGTCCGCTCCGGCGGCGGCCAGAACGCCGCCTACATAGCGCTGAAGAACTGCGGCGGCACCGAGCAGCGCACCAACCTCCCCGTCTCGACGAGCGGATGGATCCGTATCGTCGTGCCGGTCAATGTGACCAACAACCAGTGCACCATCAGCATCAACAGTGACGCGAACGCCGGCAACTGGATCAATGTCGACGACCTGACCTTCGGGTCCGGCACCTCCGGCACGTCGATCCACGGCGCCGACATCTCCTCCCTCGCCAAGAGCGAGGCCAAGGGCGGCGTCTACCGGACCGGCTCCGGCACCATCGGCGACCCGGTCGCCATCCTCAGGTCCGCCGGCATGAACTACGCGCGCCTGAAGGTCTGGGTGAACCCCGCCGACGGCTACAACACCAAGACCCAGGTCCTGGCCATGGCCAAGCGCATCAAGGCGCAGGGCATGAAGCTGCTGGTCGACTTCCACTACTCCGACTACTGGTGCGACCCGGGCCAGCAGAACAAGCCGTCCGCCTGGGCCGGGCACTCGTACACCCAGCTCAGGACCGACGTCTACAACCACACCTACGACGTGCTCAACGCCCTGAAGGCGCAGGGCACCACCGCCGACATGGTCCAGGTCGGCAACGAGATCAACGGCGGCATGCTGTGGAACGAGGGCTCCACCGCCAACTGGTCACAGCTCGCCGGGCTGCTCAACAGTGGATACGACGCGGTCAAGGCGGTCAACTCCTCCACCACCGTGGCGCTGCACCTCGCAGAGGGCGGTGACCTGGCGGGCACCCGCTCGTGGTTCGACCGCGCGGTGGCCAACGGTGTGAAGTTCGACGCCATCGGCCTGTCCTTCTACGGCTACTGGCACGGCTCCCTCCACGACTTCCAGACCACCCTGGACGACGCGGCCTCCCGGTACGGCAAGCCCGTCTTCGTCGCGGAGACGGCCTACCCGTTCCGACTGGGCAGCGAGGACTCGCACGAGGACGTCATCGACCTCGCCGGTGAACTCGTCTCCGGCTACCCGGCGACCGTCTCCGGCCAGACCCGGTGGATGAACGACATCGCGAGCATCGTGGAGGCCGTCCCCAACGGCCGCGGCCTCGGCGTCTTCTACTGGGAGGCCACCTGGACCGCCGTCAACGGCAACGGCTGGGACCCCACCAACGCCTCGTCCGGCAACGCCTGGGAGAACCAGGCGCTGTTCGGCTACGACGACCGGGCGCTCGCGTCCATGTCGTGGTTCACCCACCGCTGACCCGACGACCGACCTGAACCGAAGGGGCCCGGCCGCACCGCGCGGCCGGGCCCTGCCACTTCTCCAGCGACGCCCCCGGGAGGCGGTGCTGAACCGTTTCCGGAAAAATCCTGCAAAGGCGTGGAAGACGACGCACACCGGAAACAACCGGCTGCGACGATGGCCGCCTGCCGACAGGAAGGCCAGACGCCGATGGACCGTCCGCTCCCGCTCGTCCCGATCCGGTACGTCACTCTTCCCGACCGCGGCCCCGAAGACGTCGTCGCCGATCCCAGAGGACGTGTCCTGACGGGGGTGTCGGACGGACGGATCCTGCGCGTCGACGGCCTGGACGACCCGCCCTCGGCCCGCGTCGAGTGCGTCGGCGAGATCGGCGGCCGCCCGCTCGGCCTCGCACTCCTGCCCGACGGCGACCTGCTGGTCTGCGACGGCCACGGCGGACTGCTGCGCCTCGACCCCGGCAGCGGCCGGGTCCGGGTGCTCGCCGAGGAGGCGGCGGGGGAGCCGCTCGGCCTCTGCAGCAACGCGGTCGCCCTGCCCGACGGCACCGTCTACTTCACCGTCTCCAGCCGCCGCGTCCACTCCTTGCCCGACCGGACGGGCGACCCCGTCGAGCACACCGGCACCGGCCGCCTGCTGCGCCTCGGCCCCGACGACAGGGAACCCGAAGTCGTCCTGGAGGGGCTGCGGTTCGCAGGCGGCCTGGCACCGAGCGCCGACGGCTCGTTCCTGATCGTCGCCGAGACCGGCGCCCGCCGCCTCACCCGCTGCTGGCTCACCGGCCCCCGGGAGGGACACGGCGAACCCCTCGTCGAGAACCTCCCCGGCCACCCGGACAACCTGTGGCGCGGCACACCGGACGGCCCCGTCTGGGTCGCCCTGGCGGGCCCGCGGATCCCCCCGCTCGACCTCCTCCACCGCACGCACCCCGCCGTACGCCGGGCCGCCGCCCGCCTCGCCGCGCGCACCCCGTACCGCCCGTCCGGCACCATCGGCGTGCTCGCGGTCGACGACGAGGGCCGGACCGTCCACCACCTGGCCCGCCGCCACTCCGGCTACCGCATGGTCACCGGCGTCTGCGCGACCGGCGGCCGACTGGTCCTGGGCAGCCTGCGGGAGCGGGGCATCGCGGTCTGCGAGGCGCCGCCGCTCTTATGAGGCGGCGTTACGCTGGTGCCCGGCCGTGATCACCCCGCCGAGGGACGGGGCGGGACGGCGGGGCAGGAGACGTACGCACTCATGACAGCGCAGGAAGCGGAGAGCCCGGTCACCGGCGCCCGGCGGCGCCCGGCCCGGCGGGAACAGCTCCCCGTGGTCGCCGCGGTCGCCCTCGGCGGCGGCCTCGGCGCCACCGCCCGCTACGCGGCCGCCCAGTGGTGGCCCACACCCCCCGACGCCTTCCCCTGGACCACGCTCTGGGTGAACGTCGCCGGCTGCGCGGTGATCGGTGTGTTCCTGGTGCTGATCACCGAGGTGATCTCCGCCCACCGCCTGCTGCGCCCCTTCTTCGGCACCGGTGTGCTCGGCGGTTTCACCACCTTCTCCACGTACGCCGTCGACGCCCAGCGCCTGTTCGACGAGGGCCATCCGGGCACGGCACTGGCCTACCTCGCCGCGACCCTGCTCGCGGCGCTCACGGCGGTGTGGCTCGCGGCCACGGCGACCCGCCGCGTTCTGATCCGGAGGCAGCGATGACCAGGCTGACCGGCCGCGCCCTGCGTGTGACCGTCTTCGTCGGCGAGAACGACACCGTCCACCACCGCCCGCTGTACGCCGAGATCGTGCACCGCGCCCACACGGCCGGCCTGGCGGGCGCCAGCGTCTTCCGCGGCATCGAGGGCTTCGGCGCCTCCTCCCTGGTGCACACCTCCCGGCTGCTCTCCCTCAGCGAGGACCTGCCGGTGGCGATCGTCATCGTCGACACCGAGGACCGCGTCCGCGCCTTCCTGCCCCAGTTGGACGAGCTGGTCACGGAGGGCCTCGTCATCCTCGACGACTGCGAGGTCATCAGGTACGTCGGCCGGGGTGACGAATCCGGCGAACAGGACACGAAGGGTAAGAAGTAGTGGTGAACTGGCTGGTGGTCGTCGCCGGCGGCATGATCGGCGCCCCGCTCCGCTACCTCACCGACCGTGCGGTGCAGACCCGCCACGACTCGGTCTTCCCCTGGGGCACCTTCACCGTCAACGTGGTGGGCTGCCTGGTCCTCGGCCTGCTCGCCGGTGCCGCGCCCGCCAGTGCCGACCTGCGGCTCTTCCTCGGCACCGGGCTGTGCGGGGCGCTGACCACGTACTCGACGTTCTCCTACGAGACCCTGCGCCTGGCGGAGACCGGGGCGGGGCTGCAGGCCGCCGTCAACGCCGTGGCGAGTGTGCTGGCGGGACTCGCGGCCGCCTTCGCGGGTGTGTGGCTGGGTCGGGCGGTGTGGGGTTAGGCCCCGAGCTTGACACCACCCGGGGCTCACCCGGAACATCTCTCCCGTGAACCTGTCAGACAGCCAGACAGGTGGGGGGAGCCCGCGGCGCGTCAGCGCGATGGAAGCGGTCCTCACCCACCTCCGCGGCGCCATCGAGCGCGGTGAGTACGCCGTGGGCGACAAGCTGCCCTCCGAGGCGGAGCTCTGCCGCACCCTCGAGGTCTCCCGCCCCGTCCTGCGCGAGGCCCTGCGCGCCCTGCAGACCATGGGCCTGACGGTCGCCAAGACCGGCAAGGGCACCTTCGTGATAGCGAACGCCGTCGAGGACCCCACCTTCGGCGACTACGCGGCCAGTGACCTGCTGGAGGTCCGCCGCCACATCGAGATCCCGGTCGCGGGCTACGCGGCCCTGCGGCGCACGCAGGAGGACCTCGACCACATCAAGTACCTGCTGGACCGCATGGAGCAGGAGTCCGACACCACCGCGTGGGTGGCCATGGACACCCTGTTCCACCTCGCCGTCGCCGAAGCGTCCCAGAACCCGGTCTTCCGCAAGGTCATCGAGGAGATCCGGGACGCGCTGGCCCGCCAGTCCGCCTTCCTCAACGAGGTGGGCGGCCGCCGTGACCGGGGCCACCGCGAGCACGTGGCGATCTACGAGGCGCTGCTCGACGGCAGCGAGCGGGACGCGGTGGAGGCCATGGCCTTCCACCTCGACGGGGTCGCCACGACCCTCACCACGATCGTGCGCTCCGCGCACAACGAAACCCCCACGGAAGGCGGACCCGAGGCGTGAGCGAGCAGTCCCTGCACAACGGCGTGCAGAAACGTTCCGGCCATGTGGATGCCGGAGACGAGGGCTACAGCAAGTCCCTGAAGTCCCGGCACGTCAACATGATCGCCATCGGCGGTGCCATCGGCACCGGCCTGTTCCTCGGTGCCGGCGGCCGGCTCGCAGACGCCGGCCCCTCCCTCTTCATCGCCTACGCCGTGTGCGGCGCCTTCGCGTTCCTGGTGGTGCGCGCACTCGGCGAACTCGTCCTGTACCGCCCGTCCTCCGGCGCCTTCGTGTCGTACGCCCGGGAGTTCATGGGCGAGAAGGGCGCGTACACGGCCGGCTGGATGTACTTCCTGAACTGGGCCACCACCGGCATCGCCGACATCACCGCGGTCGCCACCTACACCCACTACTGGGGGATGTTCTCCGACGTCCCCCAATGGTTGATCGCATTGATCGCCCTGGCCGTCGTCCTGACGGTCAATCTGATCTCCGTCAAGATCTTCGGTGAACTCGAGTTCTGGTTCGCCATCGTCAAGGTCAGCGCGCTCGTCGTCTTCATGTGCATCGGCATCTTCCTGCTGGTCACCCAGCACCCCGTCGACGGCGCGACCCCCGGCCCCTCCCTGATCACCGACCACGGCGGCCTCTTCCCCAACGGCCTGCTGCCCATGCTGCTGATCATCCAGGGCGTCGTCTTCGCCTACGCCTCCGTCGAACTGGTCGGCGTCGCCGCCGGCGAGACCGAGAACCCCGAGAAGATCATGCCGAAGGCGATCAACTCGATCATGTGGCGCGTCGGTCTCTTCTACGTCGGCTCGGTCGTCCTGCTGTCGATGCTGCTGCCGTGGAACAAGTACACCTCCGGCGAGAGCCCCTTCGTGACGGTGCTGTCCAACATCGGCGTCCCGGCCGCCGGAGGTGTGATGAACCTGGTCGTGCTCACCGCGGCGATGTCCTCGCTCAACTCCGGCCTGTACTCCACCGGCCGCATCCTGCGCTCCATGGCCGTCAACGGCTCCGCCCCGCAGTTCACCGCACGCATGAGCCGCAGCCAGGTCCCCTACGGCGGCATCCTCCTCACCAGCGGTATCTGCGTCCTCGGCGTCGGCCTCAACTTCGTCGTCCCCAAGGACGCCTTCGAGATCGTCCTGAACTTCGCGGCCCTCGGCATCCTCGCGACCTGGGGCATGATCATGATCTGTCACCTGCTCTTCTGGCAGAAGACCCAGAAGGGCGAGCTGACCCGCCCCGGCTACCGACTGCCGGGCTCCCCCTGGACCGAAGCAGTGACGCTGGCCTTCCTCGCCACCGTCCTGGTCCTCATGTACGCCGACGGCGGCGCCGGACGCACCACCGTGCTGTGTCTGCCGCTGATCGTCGCAGCGCTGGTCGCCGGCTGGTACACCATCCGCGGCCGCTTCGCGCGCACCTCCCCCAAGGCCGACGCGTGAACCCCGCGCCGCGCCCCGACAACCCACCAGTGATCCAGGCAGTCATGCACAGCAGCCTCCTCGCGGACGCTCCCGCGATCCGCGAACCCCTCCACGCCCCCGTCGCCCACCTCATACGCGGCGAGGTGATCGAGGGCATCCACTACGGCTCCGTCGTCGTCCTCGGCGCCGACGGCCGGGTCGAGTTCCAGCTCGGCGACATCGAGGCGGCCTTCTACCCGCGCTCGGCCCTCAAGCCCGTGCAGGCCGTCGCCATGGTGCGCGCGGGGCTGCCCCTCGACGGCGAGCTGCTCTCGCTCACCGCCGCGAGCCACTCCGGCGAGGAACGCCACCTCGCCGGGACCCGGCGCATCCTCGAACTGGCCGGCGTCACCGAGGACGAGCTGCGCAATGTGACCGACCTGCCGTTCGACCCCGTCGTGCGCGACGCCTGGGTGCGCGAGGGCCGGCTGCCGAACCGGCTCGCCCAGAACTGCTCCGGCAAGCACGCTGCCATGCTGTACACCTGCCGGCTCAACGACTGGCCCCTCGACGGCTACCTCGACCCCGAGCACCCGCTGCAGAAGGCGATCGCCGAGATCGTCGAGGACCTCACCGGCCAGCGCATCGCCCGGGTCACCGTCGACGGCTGCGGCGCTCCCCTCTTCTCCGTCTCCCTGCACGGCCTCGCCCGCGCGGTCGCCCGCATCACGACCGCGGCGCCCGGCACACCGGAGGCCCGGGTCGCCGACGCCATGCGTGAGCACGCGGAGATGGCCTCCGGCTCCGGCCGTGACGTCGCCGCGCTGATGCGGGCCGTGCCGGGGCTGCTCGCGAAGGACGGCTTCGAGGGGGTCCAGGTCGCGGCGCTGCCCGATGGGCGGGCCGTTGCCGTGAAGATCTCCGACGGGTCGAATCGGGCTCGGGTGCCGGTCGCCGCGGCGGCGCTGGTCCGGGCCGGGGCTGATCCCGCGCTGCTTGCGGAGTTCGCGGGTGAGCCCCTTCTTGGCGGGGGTGAGCCGGTGGGTTCTGTGCGGCCGGTGCGGGCGCTTGACCCCCTTCCGCTGACCGCTTGCGCGTAGCGCTCCGCCGTCCCTGTTGTTCGGCGTCTGCGGGCCGGTTGTGGCTGGTCGCGCCCGCGCGGCGGTAGCCGCATGTCGAAACAGCCCCGCGCCCCTTGGGCGCTGCCACCTCCGTACCTCAGAAAGAGGATCCGTACGTCATGACCGCCGTCACCCGCCGCGAACACGATCTGCTCGGGGAGCGGGACATTCCCGCCGACGCCTACTGGGGTGTGCACACCCTGCGTGCCACCGAGAACTTTCCCATCACGGGCATGCCGATCTCCGCCTACCCGCACCTGATCGAGGCCCTCGCCGCGGTCAAGGAGGCGGCCGCGCTCGCCAACGAGGAGCTCGGGCTGCTGGCGGAGGAGAAGGCCGCCGCGATTGTCGCGGCGTGCCGGGAGATACGGGAGGGGAAGCTGCACGACCAGTTCGTCGTCGACGTCATCCAGGGCGGTGCCGGCACGTCGACGAACATGAACGCCAACGAGGTCGTCGCGAACCGGGCGCTGGAGCTGCTCGGCCACGAGAAGGGGCAGTACCAGTTCCTGCACCCCAATGAGGACGTCAACCTCGGCCAGTCGACCAATGACGTCTACCCGACGGCCGTCAAGACAGCGACGGTCTTCGCGGTGCGTGGACTGCTCAGGGCGATGGCTGTACTGCAGGACGCGTTCGCCCGTAAGGCCGTCGAGTTCCGTGACGTGCTCAAGATGGGCCGTACACAGTTGCAGGACGCGGTCCCCATGACGCTGGGTCAGGAGTTCTCCGCGTTCGCCGTCATGATTGACGAGGACCGCAGCCGTCTTGACGAGGCCGTCGAGCTGATCCATGAGATCAACCTCGGCGCCACGGCCATCGGCACCGGCCTCAACGCCCCCGCCGGCTACGCCGAGGCGGCCCGCCGCCACCTCGCCGACATCACCGGCCTGCCCCTGGTCACGGCCGCCAACCTGGTCGAGGCCACCCAGGACTGCGGCGCGTTCGTCCAGATGTCCGGCGTGCTCAAGCGGATCGCGGTCAAGCTGTCCAAGAGCTGCAACGACCTGCGCCTGCTGTCGTCCGGTCCGCGCGCCGGCCTCGGCGAGATCAACCTGCCGCCCGTGCAGGCCGGTTCGTCGATCATGCCTGGCAAGGTCAACCCGGTCATCCCGGAGGTCGTCAACCAGGTCGCCTTCGAGGTGATCGGCAACGACGTGACGATCACCATGGCCGCCGAGGCGGGCCAGCTCCAGCTGAACGCCTTCGAGCCGGTCATCCTGCACTCCCTGTCGGAGTCGATCACGCATCTGCGGGCCGCTTGCCTGACCCTCGCCGAGCGCTGCGTGGACGGCATCACCGCCAACACCGAGGTGCTGCGCGCGAGCGTCGAGAACTCCATCGGCCTGGTCACCGCGCTCAACCCGCACATCGGCTACGAGGCCGCCACCGGCATCGCCAAGGAGGCCCTCGTCACCGGCCGCGGAGTGGCCGAACTCGTCCTGGAGAAGGGCCTGCTGCCCGCCGACAAGCTCGCCGGCCTGCTCCGCCCCGAGGTCGTCGCCGGCAGCGGCGCACCCCTCGTCTGACCAGCGGTTACGCACCAGGACCGGCCGGAGGCACAATGGTGATCATGGCAACGACGTCGTCCCTGACCTTCCAGCCGGTCCTGGAACGCATCGCCGAGGAGATGGAGCGGACCCCCGGACGGGGCCGCCCCGCCGACTACATCCCGGCACTCGCCGCCCGCGACCCGCGCCGCTTCGGCATGGCGGTCGCGGAACTGGACGGCACGGTCTACGGCGTGGGGGACTGGCGGGAGCCCTTCTCCACGCAGTCCATCACCAAGGTCTTCACGCTCGCCCTCGACCTGGCGCGTGAGGGCGACGTCCTCTGGGAGCACGTGGGCCGGGAGCCCTCCGGCAACCCCTTCAACTCCCTCGTCCAGCTGGAGTACGAGAACGGCATCCCGCGGAATCCCTTCATCAACGCGGGCGCCCTCGTCGTCACCGACCGCCTGCACACCCGTAGCGGCGACGCGGCCGGCGAACTCCTCGCCTTCCTGCGCACCGAGAGCGGCAATCCCTCTCTCGACTTCGACCAGGAGGTCGCCGCCTCGGAGACCGCGCACGGCGACCGCAACGCCGCCCTCGCCCATTTCATGGCGTCCTACGGCAACATCGACAACGACGTGCCGGCCCTGCTGGACCAGTACTTCCGCCAGTGCTCCCTCACGGCCTCCTGCGCCGACCTCGCCCTCGCCACCACCTTCCTCGCCCGGCACGGCATCCGCGCCGACGGCTCCCGGCTGCTCACCCGCAGCCAGGCCAAGCAGATCAACGCGATCATGCTGACCTGCGGCACCTACGACGCGGCCGGCGACTTCGCCTACCGGGTCGGCCTCCCCGGCAAGAGCGGCGTGGGCGGCGGCATCATCGCCGTCGTGCCCGGCCGCTGCACCCTGTGCGTATGGAGCCCGGGCCTGGACGAACGAGGCAACTCGGTGGCGGGAGTGGCGGCACTCGACAGATTCACCACCCTGACCGGCCTGTCGGTCTTCTGACGGCAACAGCAGCCGCAGCCCCGACTGCTACGGCGTGGACGGCCTCCTCGGCTCCCACGCCTGCACGTGGGTCACCTTCGGGCTGCTGCCGTGGCCGCCGGTCGCTCACCGGCCGGCTGAGCGACGGTCCCGCAACCACAGCCCCAGCGCCATGACCGCGGCACCCGCTCCGGCCGTCCCCCCGATCAGCAGGGCCGCCGGCAGCCCCGAGCCCTCGTCGGCCGGGACCCGCGCGGCCGGCGGTACCGCCTCGGGACCGGACCTGGGCTTCGGCCGCAGCGCGTCCAGCGAGCCCACCGGATCCACCCGCCCGGCCGCCGTGAACCCCCAGTCGAGCAGCTCACGCGCCTCCTCGTAGACCGCGAAACCGTCGCCCGCCTGGGGATTCATCACCGTCACCACCAGGGTGCGCCCGTCGCGCCGGGCGGCCGCCACCAGTGTGTTGCCCGCCTCGCTGGTGTAGCCGTTCTTGATACCGATCAGTCCCGGATAGCGGGCGACACCGCTGTCGCCGGTCAGCAGCCGGTTGGTGTTGGCGATCGGATACGACGACCCGCCGTCTCCGGGGAACTCCGCCTCGACGGTGGAGCAGTACCGTGCGAACTCGGGGTTGCGCAGCCCCGCCCGGCCGAACACCGCCAGGTCGTACGCCGACGACACCTGCCCGGGCGCGTCGTACCCGTCGGGCGACAGCACCCGGGTGTCCCGCGCGCCCAGGGCCCGCGCCTTGGCCTCCATGCGCGTGGCCGTCGTACGCCAGTCGCCGCCGCCCAGCGCGGCCAGGACCCGCACGGCGTCGTTGCCGGAGTTGAGGAACACCCCGCGCCACAGGTCGGCGACCGTGTAGGTGTGCCCCGCGGCGACCCCGACGAGGCTGCTGCCCGGGCCGATGTCCGCGAGCTCCTTCTCGGTCACCCGGTGCCGGATGCCGCCGGGCAGGACGGGCAGCACGGTCAGCGCGAACAGGGTCTTGAGGGTGCTCGCCGGCGGCAGCTTGCGGTGCGCGTTCTCTGCGGCGAGCACCTCGCCGGAGTTGGCGTCCGCCACCAGCCACGACAGCGCGGAGACGTCCGGCACGCGCGGTGCTCCGGGGCGGGGGCGGACCTGGGTGCCGGAGCGGTGGAGCAGCGCCGGCGCGGGCATGGTCGCCCGCGGCCCGCCCGGCGCATCCGGGTCCGCACCGGTCGGGGCGGCGACCGCGGCGGGCCCGAGGATCAGAACGCCCGCCACGCAGCACACACGGGCCGACACGGCGGCCCGCGAGGAGAAGACCCGGGAAGAGAATCCGATCGTCATACGAGCAACGTAGAAACGATCAAGCGGTTCCCCGCGCTGACCGTGCCGAGCGGCGCGCCCGTGAGGGCCAACCGTCAGCCGAACAGCGGATGGTCGGGTGCCGGGGCGGCCGCGATGCGCGACGAGTGCCCGTACGGACCCGAGGTGGAACTGCCGAGCATACGCAGGGTGATCTCGTCGCCGTGCGGCAGCCAGGGTGGCAGGGCGAGGAGCGCGGCGGCGCACTCGGGTTCCCCCGAACGGCCCGTCGAGGCGACAGGCGGCGAGGCGGGGCCTTCCATGGAAGACATGTTGCGCCCAGACACCCGGCCTCTTCTCGCCCTGACGGCACTCGCACTGCTGACGGCCCTCGCCGTCGGCTGTACGGGATCCGACGGCGACACCACGGCCGCCGCCGGCCGTGCGATCGCCCAGACGTCGCCGCTGCCCACCGTCCCGCCCGCCCAGCCACCGCCGCAGCTCACCCGGGAGGGGATCGACCGCGCGGTGGACCAGCTGGACGGCGTCGTCGAGGACGCGATGCGCCGGACCGGGGTACCCGGTGTCGCCGTGGGCGTGGTGTATGAGGACGACGTGCTGTATCTGAAGGGCTTCGGCGTGCGGAAGGCGGGCACGAAGGACCGCGTCGGAGCCGACACCGTCTTCCAGCTGGCCTCGGTCTCCAAGCCGCTCGCGTCCACCGTGGTCGCCGCCGCCGTGGGCGAGGAGACCGTCGGCTGGGACGACCCGGTCGTCGAATACAGCCCCGGCTTCGCCCTGAAGGACCCGTGGGTCACGCGCCATGTCACGCTGGCCGACCTGTTCGCGCACCGCAGCGGGCTGCCCGACCACGCCGGAGATCTGCTGGAGGACCTCGGCTATGACCGCTCGTACATCCTGGAGCACCTCCGCTACGAGCCGTTGGAGCCCTTCCGCGCCCACTACGCGTACACCAACTTCGGGCTGACCGAGGCCGCCGTCTCCGTGGCCCGGGCGGAAAACACCAGCTGGGAGAAGCTGTCCGCCGAGAAGCTGTACCGGCCGCTCGGCATGGACTCCACCAGCTCGTCCTTCGCCGACTACGAGAAGGCGAAGAACAAGGCCGCCCCGCATGTGAAGAGCGGTGACACCTGGCGTGCCGAACAGGTGCGCGACGCGGACGCCCAGAGTCCGGCGGGCGGGGCCAGCTCCACGGTCCGGGACATGACGAAGTGGATGCGGCTGCAAATGGACAACGGCAAGTTCGGGGGCCGCCAACTCATCGACGCCGACGCGCTGGAGCAGACCCACCTGCCGCACATCCTCTCCAGCCCACCGCCCGCGCCGGCCGGCCGGGCCGGGTTCTACGGGCTCGGCTGGAACGTGAGCTACGACGACCAGGGCCGGCTCAGGCTCGGCCACTCCGGCGCCTTCAACCTGGGGGCGGCCACCAACGTCACCCTGCTGCCCTCGGAGCGGCTCGGCATCGTCGTCCTCACCAACGGCCGGCCGGTCGGTGTGCCCGAGGCGATCGCCAACACGTTCCTCGACACCGCGCAGACGGGCGGGCCGACCGTGGACTGGCTGACGTTCCTCGGCCCGATCATCCAGAAGTCGACGGAAGGCGATCGCTCACCGGTGGACTACGACAAGCCCCCGCCCTCACCCGCACCCGCCAAGGCCAACAGCTCCTACACCGGAACGTACGCCAACGACTACTACGGTCCGCTGACCGTCAGCGCCCAGGGCGACGACCTCACCATGGAACTCGGGCCGAAGAAGCAACGGTTCCCCCTGCGCCACTACGACGGTGACACCTTCAGCTTCCGCACCACGGGAGAGAACGCCGTCGGACTGTCCGGCGTCACCTTCACCGTCGGGTCCGACGGGCGCGCCGAGAAGGTCCGGGTCGAGAGCCTCGACACGACCGGGCTCGGCACCTTCACGCGGAAGGACTAGGCCGCCGGCAGGGTCGGCTGGACCCGGCGCAGGAAGGTCGCGTTGTCGGGCGTCGCCCGCATCCGCTCCAGCAGGGTCTCCAGACCGCCGTGGCCGTCCCGGTTCCCCAGCGCCCGGCGCAGTCCGCGTACGGCGGTCAACTCGGCGGGGGAGAGCAGGAGTTCCTCGCGTCGCGTGCCGGAGGCGGGCAGGGCGACGGCGGGGAAGACGCGCCGGGAGGCGGGTTCGCGGTCCAGGCGCAGTTCCATGTTGCCGGTGGACTTCAGCTCCTCGAAGAAGAACTCGTCGGCGCGGGAGCCGGTCTCGACGAGGGCGGTGGCGAGGATCGTCAGCGAGCCGCCCTCCTCGGCGGCCCGCGCGGCGCCGAAGAACCGCTTGGGTCCGATCAGCGCGGTCGCGTCGACGCCGCCGCTGAGGGTACGGCCCCCGGCGGCGGCCGCGTGGTTGTGCGCCCGGCACAGCCGGGTCAGGGAGTCCAGCAGGATCACCACGTCCTCGCCCGCCTCGACGAGCCGCTTGGCCCGCTCGACGACGAGTTCGGCGAGGGCGATGTGCTGCCGGGGCGACCGGTCGAAGGTCGAGGCGTACACCTCGCCGCACACCGAGCGGCGCATGTCGGTGACTTCCTCGGGGCGTTCGTCGAGCAGGACGACCATCAGGCGGCACTCGGGGTGGTTGCCCGCGACGGCCGCGGCGATCTGCTGGAGCAGCACCGTCTTGCCGGTCCTGGGCGGGGCGACGACCAGCCCGCGCTGCCCCTTGCCGACGGGCGCGAACAGGTCGGTGACGCGCCCGGCGAGCCCGGCCGCCGGGTGTTCGAGGCGCAGCCGCTCGCTGGGGTGCAGCGGGGTCAGGTCCCGGAAGTGCCGGCGGGCGCCGGGCGTACGGCCCTCGACCGGCGTGACGTCGGTCAGGGCGTTCGTGTTGCCGCGCACGCCTGCCACGAGGTCGCCCTTGCGCAGACCGTGACGGCGGATCAGCGCCGGGGCGACGGACGGGTCGGCGGGGGAGGGCAGCAGGTCGGGGCCGCGCAGCCGGCCCTTTCCGCTGTCGTCGACGTCGAGGACGCCGGTGGCGAGCCGGGTGGACGGCCGCTGGATCGGGGCGTGTTCGAGTGCGGTGGTCATGGGAGGCGGTCCTTTCGAGGACGGCGGAGACGAGGCATGCGGAAGGGAAAGGGAAGACGCCGCGAGGGAGAGCCATGGAGAACCGTGGACAGGGAGGTCCCACGGATGTGCCTGTGAGCGGCGGAAGACGGCCTGCGCGCTTGCCGATTCGGCGAGGCGGAAGGCGAACAGAGATGAGGAATCGCACCGGCGCCCACGACGGGGCGTACACAGATGCGGACGGCACCATACCATATCGAATATGGCTGTGTCCTGATCAGCGGCTATGGATTACTGTCACGGCATGTCCACGCCGCCTCAGCCTCCGCAGCCGCCCGGCCCGCAGCAGCCTCCCGGCCAACCGTCCGGAACCCCGCCCCAGCCGAGCGCCTATCCGTACCCCAACCCGCAGTCGCCGGCGGGCTATCCACCGCCCACCGCCCCGCCGGGCGGGCAGAACTTCTACGCCCAGCCCACCATGGTCGGCCAGCCGGGGCAGCCCCCGGTCGCCCACCCCTACGCCCAGCCGGGGCCGTATCCGGAGGTGCTCGCCTCGCCGGCCGGTGGCGGTGGCAGTGGCGGGAGCGGCGGCGCCGGGCGGGCCGTGCTGTGGGCCGTGCTCGGCGCGGTGGTCGCGTCCGCCGCCTGGGCGGGCGGTGTGTTCCTGCTCGGTGGCGGTGTCACCGGGAGCGCGGACCTGCGCGGTTACTCGGCGCCCGAGAACCTGTGCACCACCATGGACTACTCGTCCTTCAAGGAGGACTACCCCGAGGAGGACGACGATCCGACGGCCCGCGCCGTCAAGGACCCCGCCCTCGACACCAGCCGCTGCAGCCTCAGCCTGACGGCGGACGGTTCGGACTCCAGCGACGGATACCTCTACGCCGACGTGGCCCTGCACAAGGAGACCGATCCCGGACCCGAGTTCACGGCGACGTGGAAGAAGTACGGCGAGATGTACGAGGACTACAAGGTCACCGAGGTCGACGGCATCGGTGACGAGGCGTACCTGGTCTCCGACAGCTCCAGCGAGACCTCCCGGTACTCCACCCTCGCGGTGCGGGACGGCTGGATGACGTACTCGATGAGCTTCAGCAGCTACTCGTACGGCGACGACGACCCGGAGCCGCCGACGCAGGACGAGATAGCCGAGTGGCTGAAGAAGGACACCAAGGCCACGCTGGAGAAACTGAAGTAGTCCTGGTCAGACTGTTCCCATGTCCCTCAAATACGCCGTCCTGGCCGCCCTCCTGGAGGGAGAGGCGTCGGGCTACGAGTTGTCCAAGGTCTTCGACGTCTCGCTGGCGAACTTCTGGCCCGCGACCCCGCAGCAGCTCTACCGCGAGCTGGAGCGGCTGGCGCGGGAGGGTCTGATCGAGGCGCGGATGGTGGAGCAGGAACGGCGGCCGAACAAGCGGATGTTCAGCCTCACCGAGGCCGGCCGCGAGGACCTCCGGGCCTTCGCGGCCGCCCCGCCCCGCAGGCCGACCGCGATCCGCGACGAACTCATGATCAAGATCCAGGCGGGTGACGGAGTCGACCCGGACACGACCCGGGCGCTGATCGAGGAGCGCATGACCTGGGCGCGCGGCAAGCTCGCCCGCTACCAGCGGGTCCGCGAGCGGCTCCTGGAGGGGCGCACGGAGGACGAGTACCTGCGTGAGGCCGAGCGCATCGGCCCGTATCTGACCCTGATGGCGGGCATCGCGTTCGAGGAGGAGAACCTCCGCTGGTGCGCACGCGTTCTGGACGTCGTCACACGGCGTGTTGCCCTAGGCTGAGCCGGATGTTCAGCCCTGAAGGCCCGAGCCTGCGCGAACTCGCCGTCCAGGCCCTGTCGTCCGTCCAGCGCGGCTACGACCTGCTCGCCCCGAAGTTCGACCACACCCCCTTCCGCACGCCGGACTCGGTGCTCGACGCCGTCGCCGCCGCGCTGGCGCGTACGGGGTCGTACGAGGACGGACTGGACCTGTGCTGCGGCACCGGCGCCGGGATGGGGGTGCTCGCCGAGGTGTGCCGGCACAGCGTCACCGGCGTCGACTTCAGCGCCGGGATGCTCGCCGAGGCCACCCGGCGCACCGAGATCTCCGGGCCGCGCGTGTCCTGGGTGCGGGCGGACGCGCGTGCCCTGCCCTTCACGTCCGCCTTCGACCTCGTCGTCAGCTTCGGCGCGTTCGGCCACTTCCTGCCCCGGGAGCTGCCGGGCCTGTTCGCCCAGGTGCACTCCGCGCTGCGACCGGGCGGCACTTTCGCCTTCCCGGTGCTCGCCCCGCCCCGCCCGACCACCCCGGCGTTCTGGATGCTCCTCGGCTTCGACGCCGTGATGCGGGTGCGCAACGCCCTGTGGCGGCCGCCGTTCGTCATGTACTACCGGGCCTTCCGGCTCGGTGACGTACGGCGGGAGCTGGAGCGGGCCGGGTTCCGCGTGGACCTGCAGGCCCTGCCCGAGTTCGGGCGGCGGCGGGACGGCAGCCCACGGGTCCGGATGGTCGAGGCCCGGCGGATCCACTGACCCGGGGGGAGGCTGAGGGTGGTGCGGGCCACGCCGCGCGTGAGCGGCCGAGACCCCGCACCGCCCGGTCACGCGTGCGCGCTCATCCAGCGCAGCTTGGCGGCCTCCTGGTAGGGACCGCCGCCCTCGTGGTCGTTGAAGTCGTACACCTCGATCGTCTTGTCGTCGTGGCCCCAGGCGTTGAAGGCGGCGAACACCGTCGACGGCGGGCAGGTCTGGTCCTCCAGGGCCACCGAGAACAGCGCCGGCGCCGAGCCACGGGCCGCGAAGTGCACACCGTCGAAGTAGGAGAGGGTGCGCAGGGCGTCCTCGGTGCGGCCGCGGTGCGTCTTGAGGAACAGGCCGATCTCCCGGTACGGATCGCGGTCCGTCATGGTCGTCGCGCGCGGGAAGTCGCACAGGAAGGGCACGTCCGGGGCGATCCCCGCCAGGTCGGGCACCAGACCGCCGACGGCGAGGGTGATGCCACCGCCCTGGCTCCCGCCCACGGCCACCGTGCGCGCCGCGTCGGTCAGCGGATGTGAACGGGCCGCCTCCACCGCGCGCACCGCGTCGGTGAACACCCGCCGGTAGTAGTAGTTCTCGGGCGCGTCGAGGCCACGGGTCATGAAACCGGGGTACGCCGGGGCGCCGCCCACCGGGTCCGCCGTACCGCCGCCACCGCCCCAGGCGCTGCCCTGGCCGCGGGTGTCCATGACGAAGTGCGCACGGCCCGAGGAGGCCCACAGCAGGTGCTCGTGCGGGAGCCCGCGTCCGCCGCCGTATCCGACGAACTCCACGACCAGCGGCACCGGCTCGGTGGCCGCCGCGGGCAGCGTCAGCCAGCCCTTGACGGGGTGGCCGCCGAACCCGGCGAACGTCACATCGAACACCTGGACGGTGGTCAGCCCCGTGTCGACCGGCTCGAACCGGGCGTCGAGGTCGTACTCACGCGCCTCCTGAAGGGTCTTGGACCAGAACGCGTCGAAATCCTCCGGCTCGGTCGACTTGCTGCGGTAGTCGCGGAGTTCGTCGAGGGGCAGATCGAACAGGGCCATGCGGGACCGCCTTTTGTTAAGTGCCTGTACGAATGATCACCACCGTACGGGCGAGAGGCGGTGCTTTCCAGACCCCGGGCTGTTTGTCCGTCACGCCTCACGCCGGGTCCACTGCGGCTCGGTGCGCGCCCACTCCCGTTCCCACTCGGCGAGCCGGTGCCGCAGGGACACGTGGCGCACCACCGCGTGCCCGGCCAGCACCAGCGTGCCCGCGCCGATCGCCGCGCAGACGCCGACGGTCAGCGTGTGCTGCCAGATCGTCGTGTCGCTCTGCGGCGCGGCGACACCGCGGCCGCGCCCGTCGACCCAGACGGTCACCCGGTCCCCGGTGCTCGTGCCGGACGGCACCCGCGCCGTCGTCGTCCGCGGCTCCTGGCCCGGGTCGGTCCAGCGGACGGTCACCCGGTACGACTGCTCCCGGTCGCCGTACCCCGTGGGCGGCGAGCCGGGCACCGCGCCGACCACCTCCGCCTGGACCGGGCGCCGCTCGGCCCGCTGCTCCGCCGCGACCGCCCGGGCCTCCCCGTACGCCCAGCCGCCGACCAGCGCCCCCGCCAGCGGCACACCCACCAGCAGCAGGACGGCCACGACCAGCGCCGTCCACGCCTCCACCACGTCCGACCGGCGCCGCAGCGGGTTGCTCCGCCACCGCCAGCCACGCACCCGGGTACGCATGTCGACCTCCTCGCCGCACACGGACGAGTGCCCACGGAGAGGAATTACCCCCTTTCGGGGGCGCTGTGCGCGGCGGAGGGTGCCGCCGGGTCAGCCGAAGCGTTCGACGCGGACGCGGTCCACCGGCTGGCCGGCCGCCACCAGCAGGCGCGACGCGTGTTCGGCGAAGGCGTTCGAACCGCAGACGTACGCCTCCCAGCCGCCGGGCGGCACGTCGGCGAAGAGCGGTGCCAGGTGCGCGGCGGCCAGGCGACCCACCGGCAGGCCCGCCGGTGCGCGCCGTGTGAACACGGGCGTGGTCTCCTCGCCGTACTCCCGCGCGTAGATCAGCTCCTCGGGCCCGCGCGCGGAGACCAGCAGCCGCAGCGGCACGTCCAGGGCGCGCGCCCGGTGGTGGCGGACCATCGACATCAGCGGTACGACGCCGGAGCCCGCGCCGACCAGCAGCGCGGGCCGGTCCCCGGGCCAGGCGAAGAAGCCGCTCACCGGACCGCGCACCTCCACCCGGTCGCCGGGCCGGGCGACGGTGTGGAACCAGCCGGAGACCTCGCCGCCCTCGACGTGGTCCAGGGTCAGCTCGATGTGCCCCGAGTCGTCGGGGGCGGAGGCGATCGAGTAGTGCCGCTGGGCGGTGTAGCCGTCCTCGGCGGTCAGCCGCAGCATCAGGTGCTGCCCCGGCACATGCCCCGGCCAGCCGGGCACCGCCAGCCGGAAGCTGGCCGCGCGTGGCGTCTCACGCCGGATCCCGGCGACCGTCGCGGTCCGCCACACGGCGGCCTCCTGGGCGCCCACGGCGATCCGGCCGGGCACGGCGAACCGGGTCGGGGGAGTGAAGGTCTCAGTCACCGGAGTACCTCTGCTCCTCCCACGGGTTGCCCCGCTCGTGATAGCCGTTGCGCTCCCAGAAGCCGGGCTCGTCGTGGTCGAGGATGCGGATGCCCGCGATCCACTTGGCGCTCTTCCAGAAGTAGAGGTGCGGCACCAGCAGCCGCGCCGGCCCGCCGTGCTCGGGCGCCAGCGGCCGGCCGTCGTACTCGAACGCGATCCACGCCCGCCCGCCGGTGAGGTCCGCCAGCGGCAGGTTCGCGGTGTACCCGGTGTGCGAGTACGCCACGGCGTGTGTCGCGGACGGCTCGGGACCGGCTTCGTCCAGGAACGTGTCCAGGGACACGCCCCCGAACCGCACCCCGAACTTCGACCAGCTGGTCACACAGTGGATGTCCCCCTCGTACACCGACCCCGGCAGCGCCCGCGCCTCGTCCCAGGTCCAGATGCGCGGCCGCGTCACCAGTCCGTCGATCCGGAACGTCCACTCGGCGGCCGTGAGGTCCGGGGTGACCTCGGCGGACAGCACGGGCCAGTCGTCGCCCGCGTCGTACTGACCGGGCGGGAGTCCCGGCCGGTGCACTCGGGGGCGGCCGGTGAAGCCTCGGGTGACCTGCCGTGAGGGTGGTGTCATACGGGGTGCTGCCATACCGGGTGGTGCCTGCCTCGGACGCGGACGAAAAGATTGCGTGGTCAACGGTACGTGCCCGTCGGCCACCGCCCATCCCCCGGTCGTCCGGAACCTCGGCCGCCCCGGGAATATCGTCCGCAGCACGCCTCTTGGCCTGAAGGAGGCCACAGCGGCGTGAACACCAGGGAAGGGAATCGGGCGGATGGGCATGACGACGGCCGGCGGCGAGGACAGCGGGCTCGGACACGGGCACGTACTGGACAATCCGGTCCTGGCCGCCCTCACCGGCCCGCACGCGCGTTTCGCCGAGCGCCGGGGCCGTGCCCTGCGCTACCCCCTCGACGTCACCCCCTGGGTGGCCCTGCCCGACGCGCCGGACGCCGACGACTGGGCCGACCTCGCGGCACTGGCCGGCCCCGGCGCGGAGACACCGCTGCCGTCCTTCGGGTGCGAGGCGCCCGACGACTGGGAGATCACGTTCCGGATGGCCGGAGTGCAGCTCGTCGACGCGGGCGTGGCCGCCGCCCCGGACCCGGAGGCGGTGCGCCTCGGCCCGGCCGACGTCCCCGAGATGCTCGACCTGGTCGACCGCACCCGCCCCGGGCCCTTCCTGCCCCGCAGCATCGAACTGGGCACCTACCTGGGCATACGCCGGGAAGGACGCCTGGTCGCCATGGCGGGCGAACGGCTCCGACCGCCCGGCTGGACGGAGATCAGCGCGGTGTGCACCGACCCGGCGGTCCGCGGCGAGGGGCTGGCCACCCGGCTGATCCTCGCCGTCGCCCACGGCATCCGCGCCCGTGGCGAGACCCCCTTCCTCCACGCCTCCGCCGACAACACCCACGCCCTGCGCCTCTACGAGTCCCTCGGCTTCCGCCTCCGCCGCACCGCGACCTTCCTGGCGGCCCGGGTACCGGAGCGGCAGGAGGCGGGGCGGGAAGCGGCCGAAGTGACCATGGGTGTCCGAGGCGTGGGGTAGGGTGACCAACCGACCGCGGACATGCCGCCGTCGTGTGAGGCCGGGGAGGTGGGACCCATTACCGCAGTGTCAGGTCGGGTGCTCTCACCTTCGGACGGCGTGGACCGTCGGCCGTAGGCCACCACGGGAGCGCCCTTCGCCCTCCGAAAGGCCCTCGGCTGTCATGTCCTCCTCCTCGTCTCCCTTCGCTTCGTCGTTCCCTTCGCCGGGCACCGTTGCGGCCGCGCTGCGCGCCGCCGGGTGTGTCTTCGCCGAGGAGGAGGCGGAGTTGATACTGGCCACGGCGCGTACGGCCGGTGACGTCACCGCCATGGTGGAGCGCCGCGCCGGCGGTCTGCCCCTCGAACAGGTCCTGGGCTGGGCCGAGTTCCACGGGCAGCGCGTCGCCGTCGAGCCGGGTGTCTTCGTGCCTCGCCGCCGTACCGAGTTCCTCGTCGACCAGGCGCTCGCCCACGCCCCGCACGCGCGCGTGGTGGTGGACCTGTGCTGCGGCTCCGGTGCGGTCGGTGCCGCCCTCGCGGCCGCGCTCGGTCCCGCCGAACTCCACGCCGCCGACCTCGACCCGGCCGCCGTGAACTGCGCCCGCCGCAACCTCGCGGCCCACGGTGGGCACGTCCACACCGGCGACCTGTTCGCCGCGCTCCCGGAGCGGCTGCGGGGCCGGATCGACATCCTCGCCGCCAATGTGCCGTACGTCCCCACCGACGAGGTCGCCCTGCTGCCGCCCGAGGCCCGTGACCACGAACCGCGCACCGCCCTCGACGGCGGTGCGGACGGCCTGGACCTGCTGCGCCGGGTCGCCGCCGGTGCGCCGGGGTGGCTGGCGCCCGGCGGCTGCCTGCTGGTCGAGACGAGCGAGGGTCAGGCCCCGCACGCCGTCGAGGTGGTCACCCGCGGCGGCCTGGCGGCGGGACTGGCCGTCGACGACGACCTGTACGCCCATGTCGTGATCGGCACCAGGGTCTGAGGGACGCCCGGTGACGGCACGTCAGGCGCCGGCGCGCGTGGCGTCCTTCTCGCTCCTCCCGCCCTTGTCGCCCTTCTCCGAGGGATCCGGGGAGGCCGTGTCGCCGTTCCCCCAGCGGTGACCGTGCCCGAAGCCGGGGAGGCCGCCGCCACGCCGCTCGCCCCGGGACTTCCCCTCGAAGGTGCCGGAGGCGACCCGGTCGGCGGTCCGGGTGTCCCCCGAGCGGATGCCGGTGACGACGACCGTGTCGTCCTTCTTCAGCGCGTCGGCCCCGGAATCCGAGTCGCCGTCGCGCAGGACGGTGGTGTCGGAGTCCACCGTCCACGTCCACGAGGTGCCGTCCTCGCTCTTGACGGTGACCCGGTCGCCGTCGACCTTCTCGACGGTGCCGCGCTGCCAGACCCGCACGACCCAGTCGTCGGAGTCGGGGTCCCGCACGGTCGCCTCCCCGTGGACGGCGCCGCCCCCGAGGCCGAACCACATGCCGCGGCCGTGCCGGGAGTCGGACGTGCCGTCGGAGGAGGACGGTGACGGCGACGGCGTGCCGCCGCCGGAGTCCTCGGACGTGGCGGCGAAGGCGACGGTGCCGCCCAGCGCCAGCACGCCCACGGTGGCCGCCGCGACGACCGCGCGGCCACGGGCGGAGCGGTGCTGCCACAGTCGGCGCAGCGGGCTCCGCGTGGGTTCCGGACCGCCGGGTCCGGTCAGCAGCTCGGGCTCGGACGTAACTCCGGCCCTGGTCTCCCTGTTGTCGGGGTGGTGCGGTTCCTGCGTCACAGCTCACTCTCCTAGCCCCGGCGGCATGGGCGCACGCCTTGCTGTGATTGTGGGAAAACAGCGGTAAGGCGCCGGTAATAAATCCCTGTGAACCAGGCGGAGTCGGACAGCGGACGCACAGGTTGGGCGGCGCGGCTCAGGCGCGGGCCCGCGCCACCAGCAGCGCCACGTCGTCGTGGTTGTCGGGGTGATGGAGGGTGCGCAGCAGGTAGTCGCACAGGTCCTCCAGCTCCTGCCCGGGCCCGTCGAGCAGCGAGAGCAGGGCGTCCAGCCGCTCGTCCAGGGAGTGGCGGCGGGTCTCGACCAGGCCGTCGGTGTAGAGCACCAGCCGGTCGCCGGGGGCGAAGCCGACGGTCGTGGTGGAGAAGGGCACCCCGCCCACGCCCAGCGGCGCCCCGGTGGGCAGGTCGAGCAGCTCGGGCAGCTGTCCCGCCCGTAGCCGCACCGGCGGCAGATGCCCGGCGTTGGCGATCCGGCACTGCCCCGCCTCCGGGTCGTGGACGACGTACAGGCAGGTCGCGATGGAGTGGTCGAGGCCGTCGGTGATCCGGTCCAGATGCTCCAGGAGCACGGCGGGGTCGAGGCCGAGCGAGGCCAGGGTGGTCGTCGCGGTGCGCAGCCGGCCCATCGTGGCGGCCGCGTCGATGCCGCTGCCCATCACGTCGCCGACGACCAGCGCGGTCCGCCGGCCCTCCAGCGGGATCACGTCGAACCAGTCGCCGCCCACCTCGGTGGTGGCGCCGGCCGGCTGGTAGCGGGAGGCCACCTCCAGGCCGCCGGTCACCGGCGGATGGCTGGGCAGCAGGCTGCGCTGGAGGGTGAGCGCGGTGGTGCGGGCGTTCTGGTACCAGCGGGCGTTGTCTATCTGGATCGCCGCGCGCGCCGCCAGCTCCCGGGCCAGCAGCAGGTCGTCCCGGCCGAACGCCCGCGGATTGCGGGTCCGCTTGAGGTCGAGGGCGCCGAGCACCTCACCGCGCGCGATGAGCGGCACCGCCAGATACGAGTGGACGCCCGCGCGGCCCAGCAGCACCGCCGCCTCGGGGGAGCGGGCGATGCGCCCGAGGTCGTCGTCCCTGACCTCGGTCACCAGGATGGGCCGCCCCGCCCGTACGCACTCGGTGACCAGCCGGTCGGGCCCGTACCGGGCGACCTGTCCCGGCGGGTCGGCCGCCGCCAGCGCGTCCGGCGCGGCGTACGCGCGTACGGCCAGCGCCCGGATCACGGCCGGATCGGCGGGGCTGAGGCTCGCCGGCCGGCCCGCCACCACCGCGTCCAGCAGATCCACGGCGGCGATGTCGGCCAGCTCCGGGACGGCGACATCGGCCAGCTCACGCGCGGTGCGTTCCAGGTCGAGCGTGGTGCCGATCCGGGCCGACGCGTCGGCGATCAGCGCCAGCCGGCGGCGCGCCGCCTCGGCCTCGACGCCCGCCCGGTACTCGTCCGTGACGTCCACCACCGACACCGCGACGCCGAGCACGGTGCCCCGGGCGTCCTCCAGCCGGTACAGCGACACGTCCCAGGCGTGGTCCTCGTCCGGATCGGCCGATGTCCGCCCGACCGTGGACCGGTCGACCAGCGGCACCCCCGTGCGCAGCACGCGGCGCGCCGCCTTCTCCAGCGCCTCCGCGTCCAGCAGGGGCACCACCTCGCGCAGCGTCCGCCCGAGGTGCTCCTCGGCGGGCACGCCGTCGATCCGCTCCAGCGCGGGGTTCACGGACACGTACCGCAGATCGGTGTCCAGCACGGCCAGCCCGACCGGCGACTGGGAGACCAGCCGGGTGGACAGCGCCACGTCCTGCTCCACCCGGCGCAGGGTCGGCCGGTCGGCGCAGAGCCCGAGGGCATAGGTGTCGCCCCGGTCGTCCAGCAGCCGCATGTTGCGGAACTCCACCAGACGGGTCGCCCCGTCCTTGCAGCGGATCGGAAACGCCCCCGCCCAGCTCAGGCCGGTCTCCATGACGTCCGCGAACAGTTTGACCACCAGATCGACGTGCCGTTCGTGCACCATCACCTGCGCCGCGTACCGGCCCAGCGCCTCACGCGCCGAGTAGCCGAAGAGCTCCTCGGCCTGCGGGCTCCACAGCACGATGCGTCCCTCGGCGTCCAGGACCACAGAGGCCACGTTCAGGACGTCGAGCAGGCCACCGGGCCGTATCGGGCCGCCGCCCTCGGCCACCACCGCTTCGGCTGGACTCATGCTGCGCATCGCCTCCGCACCTTGCCGCACGGCACGACGTCCCCCGTGCCGACTCCCCCCGTTCTACCGCGCCCAACCCTCTTCTCCCATGCCTTGCGCGCCTTCGCCTCCGCTTCGTCGGGGCCGTCACCGGTGTGGCGGAGCCGTCCGTTCCCCGGCTGCTCCCCGGCCGCCCATCAAGTTGGTCTGTACATGACTACGGAAGCGGTCCAGACTGTGCGCCGAGCGCGTTCCCCACCCCCCGTCGAGGAGCCTGTCCATGCCCTTGCGCCCTGCCCGCCGCCGTCGTCACACAGTCCGTGCCGCCCTCGTCGCCCTGGCCACCGCCACGGCCGCCGCGCTGGTCGCGGCCCCGCCCGCCGCGGCCGCCGACACCTGGACCGAGGCCGGCTCCGACCGCGCCGACCCGCTGACCGAGAGCCAGGGCCTGACCTCCGTCGAGGTCCCGGCGGGCAGCCCCAACCGCTACACCGGCATCGGCACCATCCCGCTCGGCGCGGCGATGCGGGGCTGGAACCACGTCGGCGACCCCGACGCCTCCTACGACGGCCACTACGTCGAGCCGTACCAGTCGGACTCCAACGGCGCGAAGATGTTCCGCGTGCAGGCACCCGGCGGCGTCTGGTCCGAGTACGTCCACGCGCTCGTCCCCGGCGAGGCCCTCAACAACTCCTGGGTGGCGATCTCCCCGGACGGTCAGTGGATGCTGGCCGGCGAGTGGGGCACCATGACCCGGCTGCTCGTCTTCCCGACCCCCGGCGCCAACCCCGCCACCTCGCCCTCGGCGAACCTGCCGTGGGTCTCCACCGTCCGCCTCGACCGGGCCGTGCGCGACGTCCAGGGCTGCGACTTCTCCGGCCCGACGACCCTGCTGTGCTCCTCCGACGACCCGGCCGGCACCCTGTTCGGCATCACCAAGCCGCTCCTGCAGATCGACCTGTCCGCCCCGCCGAACGGCACCGCCGACGTCTCCGGCCGGGTCACCGCCCTGCGCCAGCTGCCGCTGCGCAGCGGATGCTCGGGCTCCTTCGAGACGGAGGGCGTCGACTACGACCGCCGCACCGGCACCCTGCGCGTGATCGTGCTCTCGCCGGGCTTCTGCGTCCTGACGGACAGCAAGACCTACCGCTTCACCCGCGGCTGAGTGTCTCCCTCGGCCGGGCACCGGTCGTTTCGCTGGTGCCCGGCGGGGAAAGTGGTGCTTTTCTTGGGATTGACACGGTTCGCGGGGCACATCCGCGCCGCCGTGTCACCGCCACGAGAGGAGCGTTCACGATGGACCGCGAGCGACCGCACGAGGAGTCCGTCTCCGTCGAGATCAGCGGATGCAGCAAGGAGGACGCCCGGATCGTCTTCGACGCGCTGTGCGCGTGCTTCGAGTCCGACCGGGCCGCCGACGACGTGCCGCAGCAGCTGCACGAGACGCGCCCGATGGTCTGGCTCGGCACCTTCGAGGTCACCGAGACCCACACGTGCCCGCCGCCCGCGCGACTGTCGTCCACCGTCGAGGCCGACGCGCAGGGCGGCTACTGGGCGATCGACCGCCTCCGTACGACCCTCGACTCCCTGTTCTCCGTGCGCGACATCACCACCGCCTCCGGCGACCAGGAACGCGAGCTGCACGTCCTGCTCGCGAGCCGCTGACGGCCGGCGGGGTGAACGGGCGGCCCGCTCCGGTCGGGCCGCCCCCGAACGCCGTGCGCCCCCGGTGACGATGGCCCCATGACGGAGGGCGGCGCGCCGCTGGGGGCGCGGGAGACGGACGGGCTGCGGACGGCCGCGAAGGGATGGCACGGCGTGCAGCTCGCCGTGCTCGGCTTCGTGGGGCTCTGCGGCATCCTCAAGGGCTCCGGCCCCGACCAGGTGCCGCGCGGCATCCAGATCGCAGCCGCCGTGCTGGCGCTGTCCGCCCTCGCCCTGGCCTGTCTGGCGGTCGTGCTGGTGGGCACGGTCGCCTGGCCGCTGTACGGCGGCCACGCCGCCGGCGCGAGCCGTACTCTCCGGGCCGGCATCGTCCTGACCTTCCTCTCCGTCGTCCTGCTGGCTCTGTCCGCCGCCGCGTCCTGGTGGCCGGTGCCCGAGCGCGGCACCTCCGAGAGCCTGGTCCAGGTCTCCACCGGCACCGTCACCGTCTGCGGGGCACTGCGCCAGGGCGGCGACGGGTTCGTCACCCTGCGCGCCGACGGTCGTACGGCCGCCGTCCCGCTCGACCGGGTCACGGCACTGCGGCCGGTGCGCGGCTGCGGCTGACCAGGACCGACGGTGTGACCGACGTCAAGCCCGAGCCATTGTGCAACTAGTTGCACAATCGGGTGCGGTGCCTTTACAACTACAGGGACGACACCGCGCACGGAGGGCCCGATGAGCCGTTACCCCCACCTGCTGAGCCCGCTCGACCTGGGCTTCACCACACTGCCCAACCGCGTCCTGATGGGCTCGATGCACGTCGGCCTGGAGGAGGCCGAGCGAGGCTTCGAGCGGATGGCGGCCTTCTACGCCGAGCGGGCCCGCGGCGGCGTCGGCCTCATCGTCACCGGCGGCATCGCCCCCAACGACGAGGGGCGGCCCTACGAGGGCGGCGCCAAGCTCACCACCGAGGAGGAGGCGGAGCGGCACACGGTCGTCACCGACGCCGTCCACCGCGAGGGCGGCCGGATCGCCCTCCAGATCCTCCACTTCGGCCGGTACGCCTACCACCGCGACCTCGTCGCCCCCAGCCCCCTCCAGGCGCCGATCAGCCCCTTCCCGCCCCGCGAGCTGACCGACGCCGACGTCGAGCGGACCATCGACGACTACGCCCGCACCGCCCGCCTGGCCCGGCGGGCCGGCTACGACGGCGTGGAGATCATGGGCTCCGAGGGCTACCTCATCAACGAGTTCATCGCCGCGCCGACCAACCACCGCACCGACCGCTGGGGCGGCTCGTACGAGAACCGCATGCGCTTCCCCGTGGAGATCGTGCGCCGGGTGCGTGAGGCGGTCGGCGAGGACTTCATCGTCATCTACCGGCTGTCGATGCTCGACCTGGTCCCCGGCGGCTCCACGCTCGACGAGGTGATCACCCTCGCCAAGGCCGTCGAGCAGGCCGGCGCGACCCTCATCAACACCGGCATCGGCTGGCACGAGGCCCGCATCCCCACCATCGCCACCTCCGTGCCGCGCGGCGCGTACACCTTCGTCACCAAGAAGCTCATGGGCGAGGTGTCGGTCCCGCTGGTCACCACCAACCGCATCAACACCCCGGAAGTCGCCGAGGAACTGCTTGCCGACGGCTGCGCGGACATGGTGTCCATGGCCCGTCCGATGCTCGCCGACCCCGACTTCGTCAACAAGGCCGCGGCCGGCACGCCCGAGGCCATCAACACCTGCATCGGCTGCAACCAGGCGTGCCTCGACCACACCTTCAGCGGGAAGATCACCTCCTGCCTGGTCAACCCGCGCGCCTGCCACGAGACCGAACTGGTCCTCGCCCCCACCCGGCTGAAGAAGCGCGTCGCCGTGGTCGGCGCGGGACCGGCGGGCCTCGCGTGCGCGGTGAGTGCCGCCGAACGCGGGCACCAGGTCACCCTCTTCGACGCCGCGAGCGAGATCGGCGGTCAGCTCAACGTCGCCCGCAAGGTCCCCGGCAAGCAGGAGTTCGACGAGACGCTGCGCTACTTCCGCCACCAGCTCGCCGCGCGGGCGATCGACGTACGCCTCAACACCCGTGTCGAGGCGGGGGACCTGGCCGACTACGACGAGGTCGTCGTCGCCACCGGCGTCACCCCGCGCACCCCCGACATCCCCGGCGTCGACCACCCCAGCGTCCTCGGCTACCTCGACGTCCTGCGCGACGGCGCCCCCGTCGGCGACCGCGTCGCGATCCTCGGCGCCGGCGGCATCGGCTTCGACGTCGCCGAGTACCTCACCGACGGTGGCGACAAGGCGAGCGAGGACCCGGCGACGTACTTCCGCCACTGGGGCGTCGACATGGACTACAAGGCACCCGGCGGCCTCGCCGCCCCCGAGCGGCCGACCCCGCCGCGCACCGTCCACCTGCTCCAGCGCAAGACCACCAAGGTCGGCGCCGGCCTCGGCAAGACCACCGGCTGGATCCACCGCACCGAGCTCAAGCACCGCGGAGTCACCATGGTCCCCGGCGTGCGCTACGACCGGATCGACGACGCCGGGCTGCACATCACCGTCGGTGAGGAGAGCACGGTCCTGGAGGTCGACACCGTCGTGCTGTGCACCGGCCAGGAGCCGCGCCGCGACCTGTACGAGCAGCTGCTCGCCGCCGGGCGCAGCGCCCACCTCGTCGGCGGCGCCGACGTGGCCGCCGAACTGGACGCCAAGCGCGCGATCAAGCAGGGCACCGAGGTCGCGGCCGCCCTCTAGAGGCCGTCCCCAGGACGATCCCGGTCCCTAGGATGACCCCATGTCACTCCCGCACGCGATCCTCACCGCCCTGCTGGAAAAGCCGTCCTCCGGCCTGGAGCTGACCCGCCGGTTCGACCGGTCGATCGGCTACTTCTGGTCGGCGACGCACCAGCAGATCTATCGTGAGCTGGGAAAACTGGAGGCCGACGGCCACATTCGGGCCCTGCCCGGCGAGCAGCCGGCCCGTGGGCAGAAGAAGAGCTACGAGGTCCTGCCCGCGGGCCGCGCCGAACTGGAGCGCTGGACCGCCGCGGCGCAGGACCCCAAGCCGCACCGCGACGCGCTGCTGCTGCGGCTGCGCGCCGCGGCCGTGGTCGGTACGGCCGGCCTGGAGGCCGATCTGCGCCGCCATCTCGATCTGCACCGGCGGCAGCTGGCCGAGTACCAGGAGATCGAGCGGCGCGACTTCCCGCCCGGCCGGGACGCCCCCGAGGACCGGCTGCGCCATCTGGTGCTGCGCGCCGGCATCGACCTCGAGACCTTCTGGACCGGGTGGCTCACGCACGCGCTCGCGGAGTTCGCGGAGTTCGCCGAAGTGGAGGACTGACCCGGATCAGAGCCGGTACGGCTTCGAGCGTCGGCGCAGGAACCAGGCCGCCGCGATGATCCCGATGCCGACCAGCGCGCCGCCCGCCGCCAGGGTCACCGTGCCGAAGTCCTCGATCGAACCGCCCTGGCCGCCCATCACCCCCCGTGAGGGCGAGGCCGTCGGGGAGGGGGTCCGCGTGGCGGGCGCGGACACGATCACGGACTGGCTGCCGGCCGTGGTCGCATTGGAGCACATGACGACCACCGTGTAGGTGCCGGGGCTGACGTTCGACCAGGCGGCGGACTGGCTGACGGTGGTCCCCGACAGCGCCACCTGGCGCCCCTCGGAGAAGTTCGCCTGGCTGCTGGTGAGCAGCGCCGCGGTGCCCCAGCTGCCGTTGATCAGGGTGCAGGCGCTGGTCACCACCGACACCGTGGAGCCGGTCGTGCTCACCGAGATCCCCGATCCCTGGGCGGCTGCCGGTCCGGAGGCCAGGGCGAGGGGAAGCGCGGCGGCGGCTGCCGCGGTCAGTCCCGGACGCAGGAAGGGACGTAGGAACGTACGAGCTTTGGGCATGGGAGCACCTCCGGCGGCACGGTTGGCGGTACATCCCTTGCGCCGCCGAGGGTCGGGTGCGCCCGTGCTGCCTCAGGGGCAGCCAACGCGCCCCGGCCCCGCCCCGCATCCGCGGCGCCGCCGGGCAGGTGACGGATTCCTCCGGACGGCCCATGGCCGGCCCGGTCGGCGGACCCCCGTGGTCACCGTACGTTCCGCCGACAAGGCGCCTTGGGCGGCGTCCGGCAGCCGGGCCCGCAGCCGCACCCGGTACGTGCCCCCGTCCTGCCGCCCGACATGGAAGCTGTACGACGCCCGGTCGAGCGGCGGGCCCCCAGGTGAAGACGTGTGTCGTGGCTCGGCAGCGCAATCGCGCAGCACAACGCCTCGGCGCTTTGCTCCGCCTGGACGTTGGTGATCGCCCCGGTGGGTTACGTATGCTGAAGTTCCTCACGGCCGAACTCCCCGAGAGGGCTGGGGAGTTCGTGCCATGGGCGCGGACCGCTGTCGTCGCTGATCCCGCGCCTGCGGGGCGGCCGGGCGGCCGGTGCCGACACGGACACCGGCCGCCCGGTGCCTGCCAGATCGTCAGAGGCCGTGCACCGTACGGCCCCCTCAGGGTGGCTCCCGCGCGCGACCGGACCCAGATTGGGCTGAGTGCCCGTCAGTCCTCCCCACGAGAGGGTCCCGCTATCGTGTGTGCCCCGTCGCTGACCCTGGCCGCGGCCGGCCTCGCCCTGCTGGCCGCGACCTCGCCGCCCGCACCCCAGGTCTCGCCTGCGGCGCACGAACCGGTGCCGCCGCAGGAGGGCTCCGTGAGCGCCGCCGACCTGCTGGCCCGGGTGCGGGACTGTGTCCCCGTCTCACGCGGCCGCTATCGCACCGACGCGGGCACACCCGCGACCGTGCCGGTCTGCGGCACCCGGGACGCCGTCTTCTGGAAGGCCGACCTGGACATCGACTGCGACGGCCGCCCGACCAAGCGCTGCAACGGCCGCACCGACCCGTACTTCTCCTCCAGCACGGCGTTCGAGCAGTCCGACGGCCGCTACCTGAGCGCCGAGCAGCTCCCCTATATCGTCGTTCCGGCCGCGAGCCGCCTCTGGGACCACCACGAGCACAGGGTGCGGGGCGGCTCGGTCGCCGCGCTGATCTACCGCGACCGGGTCCGCTACGCGGTCGTCGGCGACACCGGTCCCCGCGACGTGATCGGCGAGGCGTCCTACGCCGCCGCCAAGTCCCTCGGCATCCGCCCCGACCCGCACGGCGGCGGCGCCCCGTCCGGCGTCACCTACATCGTCTTCCGAAACACCCAGGTCAAACCGATCGAGGACCACGAGGCGGCGGTGGCGACGGGGGAGCGGCTGGCACGCCTGTTCGTACGGACGGAGGACATTGCGCCATCCACCCCGACGGCGGCTCCGACCGCACGACGCGCATGGACGGGGGCGGCCGGGCGGCCGGGGAACCGGGATGCGCCCGCGGGGTTCGTGGGGCGGGCGGATGCGGGGGACAAACGGACGGGGGCGGTGGGGCGGAAGGAGACGGTGGGGCGGCTGAAGGTGTTGGAGGGGCAGGGGGAGATGGTCGGGCGGTCAAAGGTGCGGGAGCGGCGGGTGGTGGAAACGGGGCAGTCGAAGGGACCGGTGGGGCAGGGGGAGACGGTGGGGCGGCTGAAGGTCCCGGTGGGGCAGGGGGAGATGGTGGGGCGGCTGAAGGTGTTGGAGGGGCAGGGGGAGATGGTCGGGCGGTCCAAGGTGCGGGAGCGGCGGGTGGTGGAAACGGGGCCGTCGAAGGGGCGGGAGGGGCGATCAGATGTGCGGTAGTGCCGTCCGGCGCCACGGCGCCAGGGCGGGGTGGCGGGGTGACGGCGCGCGCCTCCGACGCCGGGTGGGCGCCGGCCCGCGTGCGGCCTGGCTCCGGTCCTGCGACGAGGCAGAACCGGCGCTCGCCTGAGCCCTCGCCGAAGGCGCCGCCCACCCCCCGATCCAGGCCGCGGTGCCGACCGCGGACTCGCGTGTCGCCGCCGAGCACTCCGCCCGGCTCACACCTTCCGGTAGTCGTACGCCTCCCTGGCCGCCGCCTCCACCGCGTCGAGGTCGGCCCCGGCCGCCGCCGTGACCACCGCGGCCACCGCGCCCTCCACGAACGGGGCGTCCACCAGACGGGTGCCGTCCGGCAGTTCGTCGCCCTCGGCGAGCAGTGCCTTGACGGTGAGGACAGCACTGCCCAGATCGGTGAGGACGGCGACCCCGGCGCCACGGTCCACCGAGGCGGCCGCGGCGGCGATCAGCTCGGAACTGGTGCCGAGCCCGCCGCCCTCCGTGCCCCCGGCCGGGGCGACCGGCACCGCCGCGCCGCCGCCCGCGAGGCCGCGCGCCAGCTCGGCCACGGAGGCGGCCACCTCGGCGCTGTGCGAGACCAGCACGATCCCGACCGTCTTGTCGTCACTCATGGGCGCCTCACTCCCCGTTCGCCTCGGCGAGCCCGGCGATCAGCAGCGCCGACGACGTGGCGCCGGGATCCTGGTGCCCGATGCTGCGCTCGCCGAGATAGCTGGCCCGGCCCTTGCGTGCCTGCAACGGAACCGTCGCCTCGGCCCCCCGCTCGGCGGCGGCCCGCGCCGCACCGAACCCGTCGGTCAGCGCGTCGACGGCCGGCACCAGCGCGTCCACCATCGTCTTGTCGCCCGGGGCGGCCCCACCGAGCTGCATCACGGCGTCCACACCCGCGCGCAGCGCCTCCGCCAGCTGCTCCTCGCTCACTTCGGCGGCGTCGCCGAGCGCCTTGCCGGTACGCCGCAGCAGAGTGCCGTAGAGCGGCCCCGAGGCCCCGCCGACGGTGGAGATGAGCTGCCGGCCGGCCAGCACGAGGACCGCGCCGGGGGTCGTGGGCACCTCCTTCTCCAGTACGGCCCTCACCGCGGCGAAGCCGCGCTGGAGGTTGCTGCCGTGGTCGGCGTCCCCGATGGGGGAGTCGAGAGCGGTGAGCCGTTCCGCCTCACGGTCGACGGACGCGGCGGTGACCGTCATCCAGCGGCGGAAGAAGTCGGCGTCGAGCACGGGATCTCCTTGCGTGACAGGTGGGTCGATCACCGGCGTACGCCGTCTCACATGCCCCAGCGCAGGGCCGGCGTACTCACCGGCGCGTCCCACAGCCGCAGCAGCTCCTCGTCGATCTGGCAGACGGTGACCGAGGCGCCGGCCATGTCGAGGGAGGTGACGTAGTTGCCGACGAGCGTGCGGGCGACGGCCACACCGCGCTCGGCCAGCACCCGCTGCACCTCCGCGTTGAAGCCGTACAGCTCCAGCAGCGGCGTCGCACCCATGCCGTTGACGAGCACGAGCACCGGATTGCGCGGGGTCATGTCCTCCAGGATCGCGTGGACGGCGAAGTCGGCGATCTCCCCGGAGGTCATCATCGGCCGCCGCTCACGCCCCGGCTCACCGTGGATACCGATGCCGAGCTCCAGCTCGCCGTCCGGCAGTTCGAAGGTCGGGCTGCCCTTGGCGGGCGTGGTGCAGGCGCTCAGGGCGACACCGAAACTGCGGGCGTTCTCGTTCACCTGCCGGGCGATCGCCTCGACCCGCTCCAGCGGCTGCCCCTCGTCCGCCGCCGCGCCCGCGATCTTCTCGACGAACAGCGTGGCACCGGTGCCGCGCCGTCCGGCGGTGTAGAGGCTGTCGGTCACGGCGACGTCGTCATTGACGGCCACCTTGGCGACCTGGATGCCCTCGTCCTCGGCCAGCTCGGCCGCCATGTCGAAGTTCAGCACGTCACCGGTGTAGTTCTTCACGACGAACAACACCCCGGCCCCGCTGTCCACGGCCGCCGCCGCCCGCACCATCTGATCGGGCACCGGTGAGGTGAACACCTCACCGGGACAGGCCGCCGACAACATCCCCGGCCCCACGAAACCACCGTGCAGCGGCTCATGCCCCGACCCCCCGCCGGAGACCAGCCCCACCTTCCCGGCGACGGGCGCGTCCCGCCGTACGATCACCCGGTTCTCCACATCGACCGTCAACTCGGGGTGCGCGGCCGAGATGCCCCGCAACGCGTCGGCGACCACGGTCTCGGGGACGTTGATGAGCATCCTCATGGATACCTCCTAGTGGGATGTTCGGAGCCCCTTCTGCGGGCAGTATCGACCTTGCGGCAGCGAAGGTCACCTGCCACGGGACGATGGTCGGCAAACGCCGCGCCAAGGCGGTCGTCCCGGAGAGCACCGCGTGGCGGCGGCCGCGCGGCGACACCTCACCGATCCTGGACGCCTTGCACCACCCCTTCCCCGTCGTCTTCGTCGACAGGGCCCGCGTGAGGAGGAAGTGCCGGGCTTTTCCCGGAGCCGGCGGGGTAGGGCCTCCGACAGCACCGTCGTCCACGCCGAACTGCCCGGCGCGCGGAAGCGGTCGTGGACGGCGTCGAAGCCTTCGCCGCCTGGGTCCTGAAAGGAGCGTCCCTCCTGTGACGCATGCTCATGAGGATGAGGAAGAGGTACTGGCGCGGATCGCCAAGGGGCTGGTCTACACCGAGTCGGAAGCCGCCTTCCAGGGGCCCCGGCATCGCACCGAGCAGATCTTCGAGTTCAACCACACACCACCGGGCGACACGAGAAGCGTCGAGCGCTGCTCGTCGCGATCTTCGGCTCGGTCGGGGAACCCCACGGTGCTGCTGCCGCCGTTCCACGCCGCTTTCGGCAGCAACGTGCACATCGGCGACGACTTCTTCGGGAACGTGAACCTCACGTTCGTCGACGACGTGGACATCCGCATAGGCAACGGTGTCATGATCGCGCCCAGCGTCACACTGACCACGACGGGACACCCGGTGCACCCCTCACGGCGCGCCGACTTCGGACGGTTCTCCGAGCCGATCGTGATCGAGGACAACGTGTGGATCGGCAGCAACGCGGTGGTCCTGCCCGGCGTGCGCATCGGATACGGGTCGGTCATCGGCGCCGGCAGCGTCGTCAGCCGCAGCATCCCCCCGATGACCGTCGCGGTCGGAACCCCCTGCCGGGTGCTCCGCCCCATCACGGACGAGGACCTCACCACACGTACCCGGTAGGACAATGGGAAGAAGGGGGTGAGGGCATGTACGACCACACCCTGGCGGCGGAACACGCCGCGGCCGCCGTGGACGCGCGGGGCGTCATAGCCGGGTGGAGCCGGGACGCCCGGCTGCTGCTCGGGTACGAGCCCGGCGAGGCGGTCGGACGTCCGGCGGCCGAGCTTCTCGCCGCCCGCCTTCCGGAGTCGGCGTGGCGGAGCCTGTCACAGCAGGAGCCGTGGTCCGGGCGGGTCGCGCTGCGCGACCGGGACGGCCACACCATCGAGGCCGACGTACGGGCCTACCCGCTGGTAGGTGCCGATGACCATGTCGGCTGGTTCATCCACGCCGCCCCGCAGAAGGCCGACGGCGCGGACCTGGCCCTGCAGCGCCGCCTGCTCCTGTACCACCGGCCCGCCCAGCCCGCGGCGGAGACGGCGATGCGCTACCTGCCCGCCGATCCGCAGGCCGGTGTGGGCGGCGACTGGTTCGACGTCATCCCCCTCTCCGGCGCCCGGGTGGCCCTGGTGGTCGGCGATGTCGTCGGCCACGGCATCAACGCGTCCGCCACCATGGGGCAGCTGCGCAGCGAGATCCGTACGCTGGCCGATGTCGATCTTCCGCCCGACGAGCTGCTGACCCACCTCGACGACCTGATCCTCGAAGAGATCGAAGAGGGCATCGAAGCCGCCGGGGAGGTCGGCGCGACCTGCCTGTACGCGGTCTACGACCCGGTCTCCCGCAACTGCACCCTGGCCAGCGCCGGTCACCCCGCCCCCGCCGTCGTCATGCCGGACGGCTCCGTGGACTTCCTCCGCCTGGCCCCGGGCCCCCCGCTCGGGGTCGGCGGCCTCCCCTTCGAAGCCATCGACGTCCGGCTGCCCGAAGGCAGCCTCCTCGTCCTGTACACGGACGGGCTGGTCGAGACCCACGACCGCGACATCGACACCGGAATGCGGGAACTCGCCCACGCGCTGGCCGAACCCACCCCGTCCCTGGACGCCACCTGCGACCACCTCATCTCGGCACTCCTGCCCGAGCACCCGGACGACGACGTCGCCCTGCTCGTGGCCCGCACCAAGGCCCTGGGCCCCGCGCAGGTGGCCACCTGGGAGCTGCCCTCGGCGCCCGTCGTCGTCGCCGACGCGCGCCGACGGGCCACCGACCAGCTCATGACCTGGGGTCTGCAGGAAGCCGTCCCGACCACCGAGCTGATCGTCAGCGAGCTGGTCACCAACGCCATCCGGTACGCCGAGGCCCCCATCCAGCTGCGGCTCATCCACGACACCGCCCTGATCTGCGAGGTCTCCGACGCCAGCAGCACCGCGCCCCACGCACGCCGCGCCCGCGCCCTGGACGAGGGCGGCCGCGGCCTGTTCCTCGTCGGTCAGCTCGCCGACCGCTGGGGCACCCGCCACACGCCGAACGGCAAGACCATCTGGGCGGAACAGCCCCGCCCGGTCCGCCACGGGCCGTGACCGGGGCGCCGCCGGCGGGTGTGGCGGTGCCGACCACGGGAACCCGGTGACGTACCTGCGGACGTGGGGAGTGCGTCGTGCCCGAGAGCGATGAGGCCCGTATCCGGAGCCAGGCCCTGCCTCTGAACGGTCAGGCGTCGCTGGACCCGCTGATGGAGCGGATCGCAGACGCGCGCCACGTGCTGCTGGGCGAGGCGTCCCACGGCACCGCCGAGTACTACCGGATGCGGGACGTGCTGACGCGTCGGCTCATCGAGGAGAAGGGCTTCTCCTTCGTCGCCGTGGAGGGCGACTGGCCCGACTGCCAGGCGGTGCACTCCTCGGTGACCGCCGCGCCGGGCGCACCCGAGGATCCCCGTGACGTGCTGGCGGGGCTGCGGCGCTGGCCGACGTGGATGTGGGGCAACACGGACGTGGCCGCCTTCACCCGGTGGCTGCGCCGGCACAACGAGGGGCTGCCTCCCGAGCGGCGCGTCGGCTTCTTCGGGCTGGACGTCTACAGCCTGTGGGAGTCGCTGCACGCGGTGCTGGACCACCTGCGCGACCACGACCCCGACCGGGTGGAGCACGCCCTGGAGACGTACCGCTGCTTCGAGCCGTACGCCGAGGACCCGCAGTCGTACGCGGTGGCCACCCGTTACCTGCCCGAGGGCTGTGAGCCGCAGGTGCTCTCCCTGCTCACGGAGTTGCGGCGACGGGCCGCGCGGACGACCGCCCCGGACGGCTCGCTCGCGGAGTTCGCCGCCCGGCAGAACGCCGAGGTGCTCTCCGGCGCCGAGCGCTACTACCGGGCCATGCTGGACAGCGGCCCGGAGTCCTGGAACATCCGCGACCATCACATGGCCGACACCCTGGACCGGCTGATGGAACACCACGGCCCCGACGCCAAAGCGGTGGTCTGGGCGCACAACACGCATATCGGGGACGCCCGCGCCACAGACATGGCCGACGTGGGCATGGTCAACGTCGGCCAGCTGGTGCGTGAGCGCCATATCGGCAAGGGTGTCGTGCTGGTCGGGTTCGGCTCGTACTCCGGCACCGTGATCGCCGCGGACGCGTGGGGCGACGTACCGAAGGTCATGGAGATGCCGCCCGCCCGCACCGGCAGCCTGGAGGACCTGCTGCACAGGGCGCTGCCCGGTCAGCGTGCCCTGTTCGTCTTCCCCCATGTGCAGCTCCAGCGACCGCCCACCTCCGGCCGGGGGGAGTGGTTCCACGAGGAGCACGGCCACCGGGCGGTCGGCGTCGTCTACCGGCCGCGGTACGAACGCGTCGGCAACTACGTCCCCACCGCCCTCGCCCAGCGCTACGACGCCTTCTGCTACCTCGACCACACCCACGCGCTCACACCGCTGCGCCCCCTGGCCGCGGAGAGCCGGGAGGAACAGACCTGGCCGGTGGGTGTGTGACGCCCGCCGCGTGCGGGGTACCCGCCGGTTCCCACAGGTACCGCCGGGGCTCGTCCCGGTCCGCACACACTCGGAGGAGGCCATGGCTCATCAGCATGTGCAGGAGGTCATGACGCGGGATCCGGTGACGGTGACCGAGCGGACGCCGCTCACCGAGGTGGCGCAGCTGATGCGGGAGCGGAACATCGGCGATGTGATCGTCGCCGAGGCGGACGAGGTCCGCGGCCTGGTGACGGATCGCGATCTGGTGGTGCGGGCCATCGCCGACCAGCGGGATCCCGCGTCCACGACCGTCGGTGAGGTGTGCAGCCACGACCTGGTCACCTGTTCCTCGCAGGACGACATCGACGTGGCCGTGCGGCTGATGCGCGAGCACGCCCTGCGGCGGCTGCCGGTCATCGACGACGGACGGCTCGTCGGCGCGCTCAGCCTCGGCGATCTTGCCGTCGAACGCGATCCCCGGTCCGCCCTCGCCGACATCAGCACCGCGGAGCCGAACACGTAGGGCGCTCCCTGCCGCCTTCCCCGCCGGGCGGCGCGCCGCGACAATGAGGGCCGGTGCCCGTGGAAGCGGGCCCGGCAGGGGGTTCGTATGACGTCGCAGCCTGTGCCCCGGCGAGGAGCGGCCGGGGGGTCCGCTCCGGTGGAGCGCCGGTCCGGACCGCTTCCCGTCCCGGGCCGGGCGAGCCGGGTACGCATGCCCTCGTGCACGACGCGGCGGCGCTCGGCTTCGTCGAGCGCGCGGTACGCGGCAAGTACGGCGTCACCGTCGTCGGGATCGAGCGGCCGGGCGAGGACTTCACCCACGCCACCGGGGAGACCGTCATGGAGAAGGGCCACGTCATCATCGTCACCGACAAGATCCAGGCTGTGGAGAGCTTCGCCGAACCGGGCTGACCGAGGACCGGTGGAGGCCGCCGCGCCATCGCGCCGCTCACAGTCGGCCCACACCCCGGGCTATCGCACCTACCAGGGCGAACACCCCGACGGCGGCGAGGACGAAAGCCACATCGGACATCGCGAGCTCCTGCGGGAAGAGGCTGATGAGCGGACTCCTCACTCATAACCCGCCACACCGTGGATCAACCCATTGCTGACACCTTCCTGACGCGGGCATGCCCGCCGGTGGAAGTCGGTGCCTCCTGGGTACTCAGGGGCCATGCGCGAGAGGCTCGTCGACGGGGCGTGCCCGGGGCCGCTCTCCGTGGCGGTGCTGGTGGAACTGTTCAGGACCGGTTCGGCGGGCGGCCACGTCAAGTGCTGGGAGCGTTTCGCCGAGGCGGCGGCCGACGCCGGTGCCGTCGTCGATCTGACCGTGTACGTCCTCGGCGACCGCGAACGCGTCGAGCCGCTCTCGCCCCACGTCCGGTTCGTCAGCCTGCGGCCGGTGCTCAGCACCGCCCCGCTGATGCCGGCGGTCGGCGGCGTCGACGTCGCCGACGTCGCTCCCTGGCATCCCTGGCTGTCCCGGCTGCTGCCGCTCCACGACGTCTGGCACCTCACCCACACCTTCGCCTTCGCCTCGACGGCCGGCCGTCTCGCCCGCCGCGCGGCCCGGTCCGGGGCGCAGCGACCCGGCCTGGTCGGCTCCGTGCACACGGACGTGCCGGCGCTGGCCTCCCTGTATGTGCGGCAGCTGGCCCGCCGGGTGCCCGTTCCGGTGGGCGGGGCGGCGGAGCTGGCCGGTGCGGCCGTACGACGGCGGCGCGACAGGCTGCTGCGGATGTGCGACCGGGTGCTGGTCGGGTCCGGCCAGGACCGGACGGAGATCGACTCGGTGGTGGGCCCCGACCGGGTGTCGCTGCTGCGCCGCGGCCTCGACCACGAGCGGTTCCACCCCGACCCCGCCGCCCGCACCGCGCTCACCCGGGCCCACGGCGTGCCCGCCGACCGGACCCTGGTCCTGTTCGTGGGCCGGGTGGACGAGACCAAGCGGGCCCTGCTGCTCGCCGACGCGGTACGCAGGGCCAGGGCGCGGCAGCCGGTGCATCTGGTGGTGGCGGGCAGCGGCGCCGACCAGGGCCGGATCGCGCGCCTGCTGGGCCCCGATGTGACGCTGCTCGGACATGTGCCCCAGGACCGGCTGGCGGGCGTGTACGCCGGGTGCGACGTGTTCGCCCTGCCGTCCTGGACCGAGACGGTGGGCAACGTGGTCGCCGAGGCGATGGCGTCCGGGCTGCCCGTCGTGCTCCCCGCGGGCGCCCGTACCACCCAGTGGCTCGCCGCGCCGGGCCGGGACGGCCTGGTGGTGCGGGACGACGACGCGGCCGGCTGGGCGGAGGCGCTGTGCCTGCTGGCGGCGCGGCCGGAGCCGCGCCGCTCGATGGGTCGGCGGGCGGCCGCCACCGCCCGGGACCGGCACCCCACCTGGGCACGGGTGCTCGCCGACGACCTGCTGCCGGTCTGGCAGGAGGCGGCGAAGCGCGCGCAGGAGTCGCGGCGCGCCTGAGGTCTCACCGCTGAGTGTCAGGCCCGGCCCGACGTCCGCGTGTCTCCTGCCGGTGCAGCGCGACGACCACCGGCGACGAGTCCAGACGTACGATCCCGAAGAGCGCCAGGGCCACGCCCAGCGCCGTGAACACCGACGTCGGCCAGCCGTGGTGCAGCGTCTCGCCGAACAGGGCCGTGCCGGCGGCGATCGCCACCGCCGGTTCCGTGGTGTCGAACACCGTCATCGACGCGGCCAGCGGCCCCTCCTGGAACGAGCTCTGGATGAGCAGCAGCCCCCAGACGCTCACGAGGACCAGCAGATACGTCTGCCACGCGGTGACGACGGACAGCGGCTCCCGCTCCAGCCGCGACACGGTGACGCCGAGCAGCACCGACTGGAAACCCATGACCACCCCGGCGGCCAGGGCCGTCGACGACGCCCTCCAGGTCCCGCCGGCCCAGCGGCGCACGGCCAGCGCGGCGAGCACGACCACGCCGACCGCGGCCACCGTCCACAGCCACGGGCCGAGCCCCACGGCCGGCCGGACACCGCCGTGCGGCCGCGCCGTGGCCAGGGCGAGCGCCAGACCGCCGGTCACCGCGAGGATGCCGCCCCACTCCCGGGCACCCAGTCGCGTCCGCGCCAGCCGGGCGGACAGCGGGATCGCGAAGACCAGCTCGCTGACGATCAGCGGCTGCACCAGGCTGAGCGGTCCGAAGGCCAGCGCCAGTGACTGGAACCCGTAGGCCAGGACGGCCAGGCCGATGCCGGTCAGCCACAGCGGCTGCCGGGCCAGCTGCCGCAGCAGTCTCCAGGAGAGCGTCTCGCTGTCCGGCCGTCTGCTGGCCGCCCGCTGCTGCAGCACACCGGCCACTGCGAAGCAGGCGCCGGCGGCCAGCGCGGCGAGGACGGCGATCGGCATGGCGGGCCGTGGCTCGGGACCGTGCGGAGCCGGTCAGGCCGACGAGCCGGGGGGCCTGGTGCGTGTGGCGGGCCGGGTGTGCACGTACAGCTCGCGGCGGTCGTCGACGGGGAGGTGCGGCGGCAGCGGGAGTTCGTGGCGGACCGGGCGGAAGTGGTCCGCGTACTGCCGGCGCGGGTTGTAGACCTGGTTGAACTTCCACAGCATGCGGGCGAAGTTGGTCTGGCCGTGCAGGAGGTTGCGGCCCAGGACACGGGCGGCGCCCAGGGCGGTGCTCAGGCCGAGGTGCTTGCGGTTGATGACGGCCTGGGTGCGGACCAGTTCCCGGTAGAACTCGTCCAGGGGCAGCGTGGTGGGGACGACGGCGTGCTGGATGTCGAACAGGCGGTAGTCGCGGGTGGTCAGCCGGCGCGCCTCGGTGTGCCAGATCTCCGTGCCCGGGTAGGGCGTCATCACGGTGAGGTGCACGATCTCCGGCACGGACAGGGCGAACTCGCGGACCACCCGGAACCGCGCGGCGTCCCAGGACGGGTCGACGATCAGGTTGATGGCGACGGCGATGCCGAGCCTGCGGGCCACCTCCAGGGCGCGGAAGTTGTCGTCGGGGTCGACGCGCTTGCGGAACCGGTCGAGTCCCTCGGCGTCCAGGGCCTCCATGCCGAGGAACATGTAGCGCAGGCCGAGCCGGGACCAGCGGGCGAAGACGTCGGTGTTGCGCAGCAGGACGTCGGCGCGGGTCTCCAGGTAGTAGCGCTTGGCGATCTTCCGGCGCTCGATCTGCGCCGCGATGGCGTCGCCGTGCTCCGGGCGGATGAAGGCGACGTCGTCGACGACGAAGACGTTCGGCTCCCGCACGGAGGCCAGCTCGTCGGCGGCGGCCTCCGGCGACGCCTTGCGGTAGCTGCGGCCGTAGAAGGTCCACGCGGAGCAGAAGGAGCAGTCCCAGGGGCAGCCGCGGGTGAACTCGATGGAGGCGCAGGGGTCGAGTTCCCCGATGAAGTACTTGCGGCGCCTGCGCATCAGGTCCCTGGCGGGGCGTGGACCGTCGATGCTGTGGAGCATCCGGGGGGCGGGGCCCCGCCCCGAGGTGGTGATCGCTCCCGGCACGGCGTCCACGCCCCCGTCGCGGACCGCCTCCAGCAGCGGGGCGATCGCGGGTTCGCCCTCGCCGCGGATCACGGCGTCGACGCTGCCCTCGGCCTGCTCCAGGACGTCCTCGGCGACGAAGGAGACGCTGTGGCCGCCGAAGAACACGAAGCATCCGGGTACGGCCGCCTTGGCCCGGTGGGCGATACGGATCGCCTCGGGGATGTTGGCCAGGTAGTTGAGCGAGACACCGACCGCCTGCGGGCGGAAGGACCGGAACTCCTCGTCCAGGTGCCGGTGGGTGAGGACCTGCAGGTCCACCACCCGGACCTCATGACCTGCCTGACGCGCGGCGCCGGCCACCCGTTCGAGGCCGAGGGGCTCCAGACGGAGGAAGATCTCCGAGTACAGCAGGGCGCTGGGGTGGACGAGCAGCAGTCTCATGGATCACCTCGAAGCGATGGCCGCTGTCGCTGGGTATCCGGATCGACGCGCGCCGAAACCGGGCCGGCGGTGGACCCACCCGGACGGTCGAGACACCGCCTCTCAGCCGAACCGGGCGGCGAGTCCGCGGTAGAGCGCCGGGGCGGTGCCGTGCACCCGGGCCGGCAGGCGCAGCCAGCCGGGCACGTACACCTCGTCGCGGCCGCGGTGGACGGCCCGCAGCACGGCGTCCACCACGCGCTCGGGGGACACCGGCCTCGGTCGTCTGCGCAGGTAGGGCGTGCCGCGGTGCTCGAAGAACGGGGTGTCCACCGGACCGGGGACGACCAGCGTCACGCCCACGCCGGTGCCTTTGAGCTCGTAGCGCACGGCCTCGGCGAAGGCGGCGAGTGCCGCCTTGGCGGCGGAGTAGACGGCCTCGCCGCGCACCCCGACGGAACCCGCCACCGATCCGATCAGCACGACCCGGCCCGTGCGGGCCTCGACCATGTGCGGCAGCAGCTGCCGCACCAGCCGCATGGTGGCGAGCAGATCGACGTTGATCACCTCCTCGATGGCGGACTCGGGCATGGCCGTGAAGTCCCCTGCCCAGCCGATCCCGGCGCCCGCCACCACCAGGTCCACCCGGCCGCTGTGGTGGAGCGCGAAGTCGGCCAGCCGCCGGTCCGCCCCGGGATGGGCGAGATCCACAGGGAAGGGCGTGGCGCACGCCTCGGCGGCGACCCGGTTGAGCCGCGTGGTGTCCCGGCCGTTCAGGACGAGCCGCCAGTCCCCCTTGGCCAGCCGGCGGGCCAGGGCCGCCCCGATGCCGGACGAGGCGCCGGTCACCAGGGCGGCCTTCTGCCGTACGGCCCCGTCACCGGGGTGCTGGGTCCGACAGGGTGAGGGTGGTTCGGTGGTCAGCGGGATCGCGGGGACGGGGCGGGGTCCGGGGGCGGCGTGCGACATGGCGGTGACCTCGGTCAGGACGGTGGGCGTCGGGAGGACGGCAGGGGGCTGCCGCTGTCCACGGCTCCGGGCGGACGGGTGAGAGAGGTATCCCGGCCCTCACCGTCCGAAACACGAAGGTCACCGCATGGCCGCTCAGCCGCGCGGCGGCGTCTCGTCGGTCACGGCCCAGCGCTGGTTGGCCCCCGAGGTGGGTGTCCAGGTCGTCACCCGTGAGCCGTCCGCCGTGGCGTGCCCGGAGACGTCGAGGAGCCGGCCGGTGGCGGCGTTGACGAACGTCCAGGTGCCGTCGCCGGTCGTGGACATGATCCACTGGGCCGCCCGGTCGGCCGGCCCGCTGCCCGGCTCCTCCAGCACGGCACTTCCCTCCCGCACCGCGAGCCGCTGGCCCGTGGCGTGGTTGACCAGCGTGTAGCGCTCGCGGTTGGTCTTCCCGGGGGTCACCTTGCACACGGACCACAGCTGGGCCCCGGAGGCGGTGTCGTCGGTGCGGATGACGAGCCCGGTGCCCTCGTCGTTCGGGGCCAGGGACCTGCCGCTCTGCACGCCCTGCAGCCGGTACACATGGCCCGGCTGGACCAGCGCGGCGTCCCGGGCGACCCCGCCGACACCCAGGACGCGGAAGGTGGTCACCGACTTGGCGGGCACGGTGAGCGTGGCGGACCGCCCGGTCACCCGCACCGGCGCGCCCTGCACGAGCGCTCCCTCGGCGCTGGTCACCACCGGTGTGACGGACGCCCACGGGGCGACGTACCCGAAGCGGGACAGGTCCAGGGTCACCGTGCGCGCCGTGGTGCCCTCGTTGACGTGCACCACCGTGGCGCCGGTGCCGGACTTCCGTACGGCGGCGACACTGGACGCGTCGTCGGTCTTGACGAAGCGGTCGCCGGGGCGGATGTGGTGGGTGAAGTTCCGGATGGTGTGGAACTTGCTGTTGGCCCTGATCGGGCAGGTCTCCAGGGTGTCCTCGGCCGTGCAGGTGAACGGGACGTGGATGCTGCCCCAGTTCTTGCCGGCGGCGGCCTGCGGGATCGAGTCCTCGATCGGCTGCCAGAACACCCAGGCGGACGGCTCCAGTTCCCGCAGGTCACCGACCATCCGGGAGGCGATGCCGAGGCCGGGCTCCATGCTGGTGAAGTCGGTGCCGCTGCCCCAGGTGCCCTCGACCTCGCTCATCCACAGCTTCTTGGCCGCGCCCTTGGCGCCGTCACGGGCGCTGGTGCGCATGCCCGTGCCGTACGTGTGCACGTTGAGCTGGTCCACGGCGGCCCGTGCCGTCGCGTCGTACGCGTTCCAGTTGGTGGTGAAGACGGACGGGTTGGTCTCGTCCATCGCGGACACCGTGGCGTGCGTGTCGGCTCCGGCGAGGGCGCGTCGCAGGGCGAGGATCACCTTCTGCTGGAGCGCGGGTCCGGCGTGCGCGCCCTCCTGGCGTCCGCCCGTGGGCCGGCCGTCGGCTCCCAGCTGGGTGCCCCAGTAGGGCGTGTTGGGCTCGTTGAGCGGCGCGATGGTGTCGAACTCGATCCCGTGTTCCTTCTCCAGACGGTCGGTCACCTCCACCAGGTAGGTGGCGAAGTCGTCGACCCGGTCCGCGCGGATCTGGTCGGCGCTCGCGTCGAAGCCGCCGGAGACATAGCCGCTGACGGTCTGGAACCAGGGCGGTGAGTTGCTGAACGCCTCCCAGCGGGTCACCTTGTCCTTGATCTGGTCGATCCACCACCGCTGGCCCGCGTCGGCGGACCAGTTCCAGTGGTCCGGGTTCTGCGGATCCCACCAGTCCATGTCCTCCCGGGTGGTGCCCTCGGGGGCCTTCCAGAAGCCCTCCATGGTGGCGCCGGTCTTCATGTAGTCCTTGCGCACGTCCGGGGCGTTGCCGCCGCCGATGTTGTAGCGTGCGATGTTCAGCCGCAGACCGTCAGGGCCGAACAGCATGTCGACGAGCTGTCTGCGGATGGGCTCCGGGTAGCCGCCGGTGGCGTTGGCGAACCAGACCAGGCTCGTGCCCCACCCCTCGAACTCCTGCTGCTGGTACGACGGATCGATGCGCACCGTGACCGTGCTCGCCACCTCCGCGCCGGCGCCGGGTGCGGTGGCCAGCCCCGCTCCGAGGGCCAGGGGGAGGGCGAGCGCTACGGCTCGGACTGCGCGACGTCTGCTGGGCATGAACATCCCTTCAACGAGACCGAACAAAAACAAGCAGAACCGGTCGAGCTGAAGGGATGCTTGACCACAAGAATGAACACGTCAAGACATGCGGCGGAGTTCGGCGCGATCACGCCGAACTCCGCCGACGGAGGGAGGACGGATCATGAGGCTCCGGCGCCACCGGACGCCAGGTGGTGATCCACCTGCGCGGCCAGTTCCTCCACCGTCCGGGCCGTGAAGACCTCACGCAGGCCGATCGTGATCCGGAACCGGTCACGGATGCCCGCGATCAGACGGGTCGCGGCCAGCGAGTGACCGCCCAGTTCGAAGAAGTCGTCCCGCACACCCACTCGGGACAGGCCCAGCACCTCGCACCACAGCGCGGCGAGCTGTTCCTCCGTGGGGGTGCGCGGCGCCACCTGGGCGGTGTCCGCCACGGGCTGCCGCGGCGCCGGCAGCCGCCGCCGGTCGATCTTGCCGTTGGGGCTGAGCGGCCAGGCGTCCAGCACAACCACCTCGCCGGGCACCATGTGCGCCGGCAGCCGGTCCCGCAGCCAGGCCCGCAGCCCTTCCGCCGACGGCGCCGGCCCGACCGGCGGCCGTGCCGGCGCCGTACGGTCCACCCGCCCGCCGACCAGCGAGTGCACCGGCACATGCCGGTCACCGAGCGCCAGCAGTTCCCGCACCGGCGCGAAGTCCAGCTCCCCGATCGGGCACAGCCCCAGCTCGGTGCCTGCCGCCGCCTCCGTCAGCAACTGGCCCATGCAGCCCGCCTCCAGCAGACACAGATCGCGCGCCAGCGTGCCGTACAGCGGCTCGATCGCGTCGAGGTCGGCCACCAGGAACAGCGTGATGCCCGCCGCCTCCGCCATCGCACGGTTGTGGCCGGCGTGGATCTCCGGGCCCAGCCGCGCGCCCTCCGCCAGCGTCACCAGCTCACCGCCCTGCGGGTCGTAGTAGTACGTGCCCTCCGGCAGCCCGGTCACCGCGCCCGCCCTGACATGCAGATACGCCTGCACCGGATAGAGTCCGCCCGCCGACGGGTACCGGCACCGGGGCAGTCCGTCCTCCTCCCGCTGCCGCAGCCGGGCCAGACACACGGCCAGCGCGGTGAGCGGAACGGGCCCGGGCAGATACGCGCGGTCGCTGCGGCGCGCCCACGGCTCCGGCGGCACGGCGGGCAGCGCCACCCGCGGCCGGCCGGGCTCCCGGCGCAGCCCGTGCCGGGCCAGCTTGAACTCGGCGCGGGCCAGCGGATCGAGCACGGCGATGCCGGCCCTGCGTTCCCGCTCGAACGCGGCGGGCTCCGGCACCCCGCCCGACGGCCGGGCGACGACATAGCCGACCAGGCTGTCGTAACCGGGGCGACCGGCCCGGGAGGTGGCCGTCACCAGCGCCGACGCCACGGCCGGATGGGCGGTCAGCGCCGCCTCGACCTCACCCGGCTCGATGCGCTGACCGCGGATCTTCACCTGGAAGTCGGCCCGGCCCATGAACTCGATGACGCCCTCGGGCCGCCACCGGCCCAGGTCCCCCGTGCGGTACATCCGCTCACCGGTCCCGGGATGACGGACGAAGACCGCGTCGGTGCGCTCCGGGTCGCGCCAGTAACCGTCGGCCAGGCACACCCCGGAGACGTACAGGGTGCCGGTCACCCAGTCCGGGCACTCCCGCAGCCGCTCGTCGAGGATGTGGTAGCGGACATTGGCGAGGGGCGCGCCGTAGGGGATGCTGCGCCAGGACGGGTCGATCTCCCCGACGCGGTACCAGATGTTCCACAGAGTGGTCTCGGTGGGACCGCCGACCGAGACGATCTCCACGCCCGGTGCCGCCGCCTCGGCGAGGCGACGCGGCAGGGGCAGGGGGATCCAGTCGCCGCCGAGGAAGGCCAGCCGCAGCGTGGCCGCCCCCTGGGGGACCGTCTCCAGCAGCATCTCCATCATCGCGGGCACCGAGTTCCACACCGTGACCCGGTGCTCGGACATCAGCGCCGCCCAGTGCGCCGGGTCCCGCCGCCCGTCAGCGGTCGGGAACACCAGGGTGCCGCCCGCGCCGAGGACGCCGAACAGATCGAACGCGGACATGTCGTGGTGAAGCGCCGTCACCGCCAGACAGCGGTCGTCCGGGCCGATCCCGAACGTCTCGATCGTCTCCGTCAGGCAGTTCACCAGGGCCCGGTGAGGGACCATCACCCCCTTGGGCTCGCCGGTCGAGCCGGACGTGAACATCGTGTACACGAGGTCGCCGGGGCTGCCCTCCGCCGGCAGCGGACCGCTCTCCTCGGGCAGCGGCAGGTCCAGGCACAGCCGCCGGGTGCCGGGCGGCCAGTCCCGCGCGCGGTCGAGACGCGACTGGGTGAGCACCAGGTCCGCCTCGCCGCGCTCCAGCAGGTGGCGCAGCCGGGCGTCCGGCAGGTCCGGGTCGACCGGCAGGTACGCGGCGCCGGAGAACAGCACCCCGTAGGCGGCGACGGCCTGTTCCCAGCCCTTGTCCATGACGATCGCGACCAGCCGGCCCGGCCCCGCCCCGCGTGCGCCGAGCCAGCGGGCGGTCCGCCGGGCGGCGTCGGCCAGTTCGGCGTACGTCAGGGTCCGGCCCGGGGCGATGACGGCGGGCGCGTCGGGCCGCAGCGCGACCTGCCGCTCGAAGAGCCGCTGCACCTGGTGCTCGGGCACGGCCCGCACCCGGCCGGCGCTCGCCTCCCGCCGCTCGGCCTGCGCCGCGGGCAGCGCGATCGGCGCGGACTCCGTCCAGGCCCCGTCGTCGGCGGCGAGACGGTGCAGCAGACCGGTGTGGGCGGCGAACATGTCGTCGACGAGGCCGGTGGGGAAGAGGGCGTCGACCGCGTCCCAGTTCAGCAGCAGCGTGCCCTCCTCCTCCCGCACCTGCTCGTCGAGCGACACCTGAGGGGTCTGGGAGACGCTGAACACCGGAGTGAGCAGCCGCTCCAGGGAGTTGTCGGACGCGGCGCTGAAGGTCAGGTTGCTGGTCATGACCACCGGCATCAGCGCCCGGTCGACCCCGCCGCTCAGCCGCATCAGTTCGCGCAGCACCTCGACCCCGCCGACCGCCTGGTGCCGCAGGTCGGCGCGCAGCCGCTCCTGGACCGTCCGGGCCCGCTCCAGGAACGTCCCGGCGTCCCGGTGGTCCACCTCCAGCAGGGTGAACGACGCGAACTGGCCGAACACCTCGCTGTACGCGGGGTCGCCCACCGGCCGGTCGAGGCGCGGCACGTTCAGCGTGAAGTGCCGGCTGCCGCTCCACACGGCCAGCACCTCGGCGTAGGCCGCGAGGAGCAGCCCGGTCGGGGTGAGGCCGGCCCGGGCCGCCCGCTCCTTCAGCGTCCGCCAGGCCCCGGCGGACAACCGGGTCTCACGCCGGGTGAAGTGCGGCCGGTCCACCGCCCTTGCCTGCACGGCCGTCGGCAGCGGGGGCGCCGGAGGCAGCTCGGGCAGCCGCTCCCACCAGTAGGCGCGGGCCCGCCGGTACGCCGGCTCGTGCCTGCGCTCGGCCAGGGCACGGACATGGTCCTGGAAGGACCGGGCGGGCGCGGGCGGCGCCGCCCGCGGGTCGTCGTAGAACCGGGCCAGGTCGTCGAAGAGCAGCCGGCCGGAGGAGAAGTCCGCGATCAGCGAGTCGACGCTGAGGTGGATGCGCAGCCCGTCGTCGAAGCGGGTCGCGGCGACCTCGAAGAGCGGCCAGCGGTCGGCGGGCCGCACCTCGTGCGACAGCCGCTCCCGCACCGCCGCCAGCTCCGCGTCCACCTCCGCCCGCGGGCGGCCGCGCAGATCGGTCACCCGGATCTCGTACGGCGGCACTTCGGGCAGGATCCGCTGCGCGTTGCTCTCCGGCAGCATGACGGCCCGCAGCATCCCGTGCCGGTCGATGACCCGCCGCCAGGCGTGCTCGAACCGGGGCAGATCGAGGTCGGGGGCGTCGAACTCGGCGTACATGTGGGTGGAGACGTTGCCGAGTTCGAAGGAGCCGGTGCGGCCGAGGCTGTACGCCTGCTGGAGATCGGTCTGCGGGAAGGGCGCGTCCGGGTCGTAGGGGCCCGTGGGCGCCGGGGTGCGGTCGTCGGCGCGTGGGGCGAGCGCGAGGACGGCCGCGGCGAGGGAGTCGAGGGTGGCGTCGCCGTCGAGCGCGGCGTCGGAGGCGTCCACGCCCAGCTCGCGTTCGATCAGACCGAGCAGCCGCAGCATGCCCAGCGAGTCCAGGCCGAGGTCGAGCAGCGGACGGTCCCGGTCGACGGGCCGGGCACTCTCGGGTACGACGCTCTCGACGAGGCGGGTCAGCCGCGCCGCCACGTCCTGTGTGCCACCGCGCTCGTCCGGCCAGCTCGCCACCACGGCGAGCGTGCCGTCCAGGAGCGCCTGCCGGGTCGCCCGTCGCCGGATCTTGCCGCTGGACGTCTTCGGCACGGTGGTGGCCCGCACCAGCACCAGACCGTGCAGCCGGACGTCGAGCTCCGCGGCGACCGCCCGGTCCAGGACCCGCGCCACCTCCTCCACCGGGGGCACCTCGGCGCCGCGCCGCACCTCGGCGACGAGCACGATCCGCTCCGTGCCCGCGTCGTCGACGGTGACGGCCGCGGAGGCGTTCGCCCGGAGCGCGGGATGGGCGCGCTCGGCACACCGCTCGATGTCCTGCGGGTACAGGTTCCGGCCGCGCACGATGATCAGGTCCTTGCTGCGACCGGTCACGAACAGCTCGCCGTCACGCAGGAACCCCAGGTCGCCGGTGCGCAGGAAGGGACCCTCACCGGTCGCCGTGGCCGCCGCGAAGGCCGCCGCGCTCTCCTTCGGGCGCCCCCAGTAGCCACGGGCGGTGTTCGGGCCCGACACCCAGATCTCCCCGATCCGGTCCGGCCCGCACTCGGCACCGGTGGCCGGGTCGACGACCAGCAGCCGCTGTCCGTCGACGGACGAGCCGCAGCCGACCAGGGTGCGGGACGGCCCGGACCCGCCCTGCCGCACACGGTGGTGCTCCAGGGCCGCCGCGTCGACCGTGACCGTGGTGGAGCGGGTCAGCTCGTCCCCGCAGGACACCATCAGTGTGGCCTCGGCCAGGCCGAACGCGGGTCGCAGAGCCTCCCTGCGCAATCCCCAGCACGCGAAGTGCGCGGCGAACCGGTCCAGGGTTGCGGCCGGTACCGGCTCGGCGCCGACGACCACGGTCCGCAGGGTGCCGAGGTCCAGCGGTTCGTGCGCGGCGGGGTCGACGCGCTCGACGCACAGGTCCAGGGCGAACGGGGGCGTCGCGGACACCGTGGCGCCGTACCGGGAGACGGCGCGCAGCCACAGCAGCGGGTCGGCGACGAAGGTGCCCGGCGCCATCAGAATGCCCGGGAACCCGCCTACCAGTGGCTGCAGAATGCCCCCGATGAGCCCCATGTCGTGGAACGGCGGCAGCCAGCTGACGAGGACGGACTCGGCCGTGAGCCGGGTCCGGCGGTGCATCTGGGCCGAGTTGTGCAGCAGATTGCCGTGCGAGACCATCACGCCCTTCGGCGTGGCGGTGCTGCCCGAGGTGTACTGCAGGAAGGCGAGGTCGCCGGGCCCGGTGCCGGGGTCGTCCCACGGGCCGGGGTCGGCGGCCAGCGCGCTGCCGGGCAGCCAGACCGGTGCGGCCGGCTCGGGCGAGTCCTTGAGGTGCCGGCGCGCCGACGTCATCGCCCGGTCGCTGGTGAGGACGGCGCTCGGGGCCGCGTCCGCGACGATCGCGCGCAGCCGGTCCAGGGCGCGGGCGTGCGGCGGGTACGACGGCACGGCGACCGTCCCGGCGTACAGGCAGCCGAAGAACGCGCTCAGGTAGTCCAGGCCCGGCGGGTGCAGGATCAGCACCCGGTCACCGGGCCGGCAGACCGGGCGCAGGGTCGCGGCCACCCGTCGGGCGTGGTGGTCCAGCTGGGCGTAGGTGTACTCGGCCTCGGGCTCGCCGTGGCTGTTGAGGAAGACGTACGCCCGCCGGCCGGGGCTCTCCTCGGCCCGGGTGCGCAGGACGTCGACGAGGCTGTGCGACGGCGGGGCGTCCAGGACTGTCGGGAATGGGTTCACGATGCCTTCCTGTCGGTTCGGTCGAGGCCGTGGGTGGGAACCGGCTTGCGCGCGCCGAGCGCCCGGGTGGGGATCCAGGGCCCGCTCCACCACATCCGGGGTCCCACGTCGGTGCGGGTGACGTCGACGGCGCCCGCGGCGAGCAGGGTCCTGCGGTAGTCGGCGGTGTGGAAGAGATCGAGGACGAGGAGCCGGCCGCCCGGCTTGAGGACCCGGTACGCCTCGCGGACGGCCTGCCGGCGTCCCTCCCGGTCGGGGATGTTGTGGATGGCGAGCCCGGACACCACCACGTCGTAGTGCTCGTCGTCGAGCGGGAGCCGGCGCATGTCGGCGGTGACCAGGTCGATCCGGTCGGCGACGCCGGTCCGGCGGGCGTTGTCGAGGGCGGCCCCGGGCCCGTTGCCGGACTGGTCGACCCTGCGCCACAGGTCGACGCCGGTGACCCGGCCCCGGGGAAGGCGGCGGGCCACCGCGGTCAGCAGGGCGCCGCGCCCGCAGCCCAGGTCCAGCGCGCGTTCGTCACCGCGCAGACCGAGGGCGTCCAACTGCTCCTCCCAGACGCGGAACTTGCCCCGCGCGGTGGCGTGCAGGAACAGGCCCGCCGCCACCGCCGGCACGGGCGTGCACCGCAGCAGCCGGCGCGGCCCGCCCGCGGCCACGGCCGCCAGCGGCGCCAGGGCCGCGGCGGTCAGGCCGAGCAGCCAGCCGGGGCCGTCGACGCCGTAGCGGGCGACGTGCCGGGCGTCGTTCCGGGCGCCGCCGTCGGTGCGCGCGCCGCTGCCCGTCGGATCGTTCAGCCTTGGATCGTTCAGCCTCGGATCGTTCATGGGCGGATCGCTCCTTCGGGGGTGCGGACCGGCCGCCTGGCCAGGCCCATGACCGTGGCCAGGACCTGGTCGGCCGCGCTGAACGGGAAGAAGTGGTCGCCGTCGAAGACACGCGTGCTGACGTCGTGGCCCCGGGCCCGCCAGCCCTCGATCTCCGCGGGCGTCGCCGCCGGGTCGTCCCGGCCGCCCAGCGCGATCAGCCGGACGCCGGCTCCCAGGGTGCCGTCGCTGACGTACGTCTCGGCGGCCTCGAAGTCGGCGCGCAGCTGCGGCAGGAAGAGCTCCAGCCATTCGCGGTCGGCGAGCAGCTCGGGCGGGATGCCGCCGAGCACCCGCAGCCCGTCCAGGAACTCCCGGTCCGGCAGCAGATGCATGGCGGGGGTGCGGCGGGACAGATGTGGCGCCACGCTGCCGGAGACCACCACCGCGGCCGGCGGGTGTGCGGAGGTCTGCAGCCGGAGCCCGAGCTCGAAGGCGACCAGGGCTCCCATGCTGTGGCCGAACAGGATGTACGGCAGCCCCTCGGCGCGGCGGGCCACCGGGCCGGCGAGGCGGGCGGCGAGCCGCGGCACGGACCGCTCCGCGGGTTCCGCCAACCGGCTCTCCCGGCCTGGTAGTTGGACGGGTACGACCTCGGTGGCGGGGCCGAGCCGGTGCGGCCAGGACCGGAACACCGAGGTGCCGGCCCCGCCGTGCGGGACGCAGAACAGACGGAGGTCGGGGCGGCGGACGTCCGTGTCCGTCCGGGCGCTCGGGAACCACAGGTGCAGTGCGGTGACACTCATGGGCAGGCTCGTGCTTTCGGTTCGGCGACGGTGAACTTCCGTGCTCGGGCGGCGGGTCGGGTGGCACGGCGGGGCGCACGGCCGGCAGGCCGTGCGGTGGTTCAGGGGGAGGTGCCTGCGCGGTGGCGGCGGTCCAGCAGCAGTGCCGTCAGGGCGGCCAGGGCCAGGGCGCCGTACGGGCCCGGGCCGGACCTGCCGCTGGAGACGACCTCGTTGGACTGGAAGCGCAGGGTGCGGTTGGCGATGTCGGTGGACAGGGCGCGCAGTTGTTCGGCGGCGCCCGCCTGAGCGAGGGTCGTCTCCAGGACGCGCCGGGCGGTCTGGCGTGGTGACGCGGTCTCGCGGATCATGTGCAGGACGATGCGGGGGACCTCGCGCTCGAAGATGTCGACCAGGGTCAGCTCGGGTGCGAGGCAGCGCACCGATCCTTCGAGGTTGGCGAAGGACTTGCCCAGCAGGGAGACCGCGGGGCAGGAGGCGATGCCCCGGCGGGTGGCCTTCTCCAGCACGCTGGTCAGGGCGACCCCGAAGTTCAGCTCCTCCAGGGATGCGGTGGCGATCTTCGGGACCAGGGCGGCCATGTCCTGGGAGAAACCGGGGATGTCGGACCAGGGGGTGGTGCGGCCCATCTCCACCCACGCCTTGGCGAGCCCGTCGCCGTCGTTCTGCGCGACCGCCATCAGCACGAGCAGCAGCCGCATGCTGGAGCGCTGGTCGATCCGGCCGATCATGCCCCAGTCGATGAGGGTGGCCCGGCCGTCGGGGGAGACGAACACGTTCCCGGCGTGCGGGTCGGCGTGGTAGATGCGCTCGATGAAGTAGCTGCGGTACATGAACGCGATCAGCTCTCGGCCGACGGCGAGCCGGTCGTGGTCGGGCAGGGCCATGCGTTCCGCGCGGCGCACCGAGACGCCCGGGGCCATGGACTGCACCAGCACTCCCGGGGTGGCCGCGACGACCTGCGGGACGTCCAGCCGCGAGAAGCCGCGCAGCGCCGCACGCGCCCGGTCCATGTTGGCGGCCTCCTTGGTGAAGTCCAGCTCCGGTTCCATCGCGTCGAAGACGCCGCCCAGCATCGACTCCACGTCGACGACCGTGCTGAACCGCGGTGCCACCCGGGTGGTCAGCCGGGCGGCCCTGCGCAGCAGGGCCATGTCGGCCAGGACGGTGTCCCGGATCCCGGGCCGCTGCACCTTGATCACGCCGGGGCGGCCGCCGAACAGGGTGACCCGGTGCACCTGGGCGAGCGAGGCGGCGCCGAGCGGGCGGGTGACATCGATGTCGTCGAAGTGGCGCTTCCAGTCCGGGCCCAGGTTCTGCGCCAGCACGGGTTCCAGCTCGCTGAAGGGCTGGATGTCCACCTCGTCGTGCAGGTTCTGCAACTCGTCGATCAGGACGGGGGAGACCATGTCGGGACGGGTGGAGAGGATCTGACCGACCTTCACGTAGAACGGCCCGAGTCTCTCCAGCGCGTTCCGCACGGCCCGGGCCCGCCGGCGCTCCCGGTCGCCGTCGGCCGGTCCGTCGCCGCCGACGCTCTCGCCGACCATCCGTCCCAGCACCTTGGCCACCGTCCGAATCCGGCTGCCGGCGCGCAGAGTCATGGGCCGAGGTTCCTTTCGGGGTGTGTCCGGGGCCGAGCCGATGGGTCAGGGCGGGCGGCAGGGCTGGACCGGGCCCCGGTGGCCTCCGCCTGCGCGAAGGTGCCGGGGCGCCGGCCGGCTATTTCTTGGTCGCCCGGGCCGCGGCACCGCCGAGCGCGCCGAGCGTGCCCGCCGCGCCGAGCAGCGGCTCGACGGCCTTCATCAGCGCGTTGACCAGCTCGGTGAGCTGCTCGACCTGCCGGGGCAGCGCGGCCAGCCGCTCGGTGAGCTCGCCCGCCGCGCCGAGCGCCGCCGTGGGGGCGGCGACGGCGGCGCCGAGGGCGCCGGTCGCGGTCCCCGCGAGGCCGGCCGGGCCGGCGCCGCTCAACAGGGTGAGGGCGGCGAGGTTGCGGTTCTTCTTGTTCTTCTTCCTGCTGCTGTCGTCGTCGTCCAGCAGCGACATGGCCGTGAGGGTGCGCAGCGCGTCGCCGGGCAGCGCGGCCAGGGCCGGCGCCGGCAGCCCGAACGGCAGGTCGTCGTCATCGTCCCGGTCCAGCAGTTCGTCGAAGGCTTTCTTCCAGTCGTCGGCGATGTCGCCGTAGAAGTCCTTGAGAGTGTCGATGGTGCCCACAGGTTTCCTTCCTCGCACGGACAGGATCGGCGGAACGGGGCATGAATGCGCCACCCGCGGAATCCCTTTTCGGGTGCGGCACGCGGAAGAAGCTAGCAATGGCGGAGAGGCCGCAAGAATGCCGCGCCGCGGGGTGGGAAACCTGGACCAGGGGTTCACGGGTTGTCGGGGTAAAACGTTCCGAGCAGTGCATGTGGCCCCGGGATGCTCGGCGTTACTGCCACTGAAATCACCGGGGTCACAGCTGATCCACCCATGTGGGTGACGCATTTCGCGGGGGCGATTCACATCTAACCGACGGGCTGACCCGTATTCCGCTGTCCGGGCACGGCCCGGGTCGGATCCGGTGCGAGTTCGTCCAGGAGGGCCGGGGAGAAGTTGGCCCCGGTGAGGACGGTGCCGAGGGAGCCGGCGGGGAGGTCGTGGCGCAGGGCCGCGGCGATGCCGACCGCGGCTGACGGCTCCAGGATCAGGCCGAGGGTGTCGCGTACCGTGCGCAGGGCGCGCAGGATGTCCTCCTCGTCGACGAGGAGGACATCGTCGACGACCTCGCGCATCCAGGTGACCGCGGCCGGGACGGGCACGCGTACGGCGATGCCGTCGGCCATCGTCCGCACCGCGCCGGTGGCCTCCGGGATCCCGGTGCGCCAGCTGGTGGCCATGGCGGGGGCGCCCGCCGCGCAGACGCCGATGATCCGGGTGCGGGGCGAACGCGCCCTGGTCCAGGTACCGATGCCGCTGATCAGGGCGCCGTTGCCGACCGGCACGAGGAGCGCGTCGAGGTCGAGCGGCGCCAGTTCGACGGCGATGGTGCCGGCGCCCTCCGCGATGCGCGGCTCGTCGCCGTCCTCCACGAACAGGCACTCGGGGCGCTCGCCGGCGTGGGCGCGGGCCGCCTCCTTGGCGGCGTCGAAGTCCGCGCCCTCCAGGACGACTTCGGCGCCGAGCGCGCGCATCCGCGCCACCTTGTTCGGGTTGGCGTCCCGCGCGGCGAACACGGTGACCCGGATGCCCCTGGCCCGGGCCGCGTACGCGATCGCCTGGCCGAAGTTGCCCGCCGAGGCGCACACGACATGCGCACCGCCCGGGAGTTGACGCAGGCAGTAGTCGGCGCCCCGCCCCTTGAAGGAGCGCAGCGGATTCAGCGTCTCCACCTTGACCACGGTGTCCCGCCCGAGCGCACGGGAGAGCGTGGCATCGCGGAACTGGGGGGTGTGGCGGAACGCGGGGTCGACGACACGTGCGGCCTCGTCGATGCTGTCAGGAGACAAACGCTTGATGGTCATGACGGATCATAGACGGATCACGCGCCGTCCAGACAGACCGGTGGCAGCGGGAACCAGCGCATGCGCTCGAAGTCGGCGGCCAGGCCGGTCGGGCCGTCGTCGAGGCGGCCGGGGCGGGCGAAGAACAGGGCGCGGGCGGCGGCGAGCTGCTCCGCCAGCGCCTCCTCGCCCAGTCGGCGGTGCCGGGGCGCGGGCACGGTGAGCCCCGCGTCGGCCGTCCACCGGACGTCCGTCAGCCGCAGTGGCGGGTCGGTGGGACCGCGGTGGTGACGCCACTGCCCGGTGTGCGGGTCGAAGCGGTAGTCGGGCAGCAGCCGGTGGCCGTACCGGGCGATCAGGTCGACGGCGTCGACCAGGTAGTCGCGGACGGTGTCGCTGATGAAGTAGTTGAAGTTGACGCGGACCCAGCCGGGTTTGATGCCGTCGCAGCCCTGGACGACCTCGTCGAACAGCGCGTGCGAGGTGTCGGCGTCGATGGCCAGCAGCCGGTGGCCGTACGGCCCCGCGCAGGAACAGCCGCCGCGCGCCTGCACCCCGAACAGGTCGTTCAGCAGGGCCACCACATAGTTGTGGTGCAGGTAGGCGCGGTCGCCGTGGCGGACGCGGAAGGAGACGATGGACAGCCGCCGGGCGTCGTGGCTGCCGAGGATCTGCAGGGCCGGATTGCGGTCCCAGTGGTCGAGGGCGTACCGCCAGTGGCGCTCCTCGGCGGCCTGGATGGTGTCCGTGCCGACCGCCTGCTTCAGGGCGAAGACCAGCCCGGCCCGCACGGACTCCACGATCGCCGGGGTGCCGCCCTCCTCGCGGGCCACCGGGTCGTCGAGGTAGCGGTGGCCGAGCGGGTCGACGAAGGCGACCGTGCCGCCGCCGGGCGCGGTCGGCACCCGGTGCCGGACCAGCTCCCGCCGCACGACGAGGACACCCGGTGTCTGCGGACCGCCCACGAACTTGTGCGGGGAGAGGAAGACGGCGTCCTTGTGGTCGCCCGCGCCCGGGGCGCTCTCGGCCACCCGGATCGGCACGTACGGCGCGGCGGCCGCGTAGTCCCAGAAGGACAGCGCGCCGTGGGCGTGCAGCAGACGGGCGATGCGGTCGGTGTCGGTGAGGATGCCGGTGACGTTGGAGGCGGCGGAGAAGCTGCCGATGCGCAGCGGCCGGTCCGCGTACCGGCGCAGCGCCGCCTCCAGCCGGGCCAGGTCGACATGGCCGTCCGGGTCCTCGCCGATGACCTCCACGTCGGCGATCGACTCCCGCCAGGGCAGTTCGTTGGAGTGGTGCTCGTACGGGCCGACGAGCACCACCGGCCGCAGCGCCGCCGGCGGTCGGTCCGGGCCGAGCAGCCGCAGGATGCCGACCAGTTTGTTGACCGCGGCGGTGGCGCCCGAGCCGCAGAAGATCACCAGGTCCTCCTCGGTGCCGCCGACCGCGTCACGGATGATCCGGCGGGCGTCCTCACGCAGTCGGGTGGTCTGCAGGCCGGTGCTGGAGCTCTCGGTGTGCGTGTTGCCGTAGCGGGGGAGGACCTCGGCGCGCAGGAAGTCCTCGATCAGGTCCAGGGAACGCCCGGAGGCGGTGTAGTCGGCGTACACGATCCGCTTTGAACCGTACGGGCCGTCGAGGACCTCGTCGTCGCCGATGAGGCCGCGGCGGATGCGGGCCAGAAGGGGTGAGACGGGCGGGGCCGCCGGTGTGACGGTCATGGCGGGGCCTCCCTCGACGGCGTTCGCGGTGCTGGTCACCGGCCGAACGCGGGCGGCTTGTGTCCGCATTCTCCCGGAGTCCCGCGGTTCGCACCAGCCGGGAGGGGCGATCCGTCGACACGCCAAGGTTTAACTGTTCCTTTTCTTGAACCATTCGTGTTTAGGGGATAGGTTGTCTGCCATGACCGCAGACCGGACTCCGTCCACCGCCGAGGAGCTGCGTGGTGCCGGCCTGAGGGTGACGGCCGCCCGCGTGGCGCTGCTCGAGGCCGTCCGGCACGGTGATCACCTCGGTGTCGAGGCGATCGCCTCCGGGGTTCGCGAGCGCGTGGGCCACATCTCCCTGCAGGCCGTCTACGAGGGCCTGCACGCCCTCACCGCGGCCGGACTCGTCCGCCGTATCGAACCGGCCGGCAGCCCGGCCCGGTTCGAGGGACGTGTCGGCGACAACCACCACCACGTCCTGTGCCGGTCCTGTGGCGCCGTCGCCGACGTCGACTGCGCGGTCGGCGAGGCCCCCTGTCTGACCGCCGCCGACGACCACGGCTTCGCGATCGACGAGGCCGAGGTCATCTACTGGGGCCTGTGCCCCGACTGTTCCACCGCCCGCAGTTCCTGAGCGTTCCCCGCAGTACCTGAGCGTTTCCCGCAGTTCCTGAGCATTTTGTGATCCGACTAGTCCGGAGGGACATCCATGGCTGAGAACCCCGATGCCATCGTCACCGACCCCAAGACGGAGGGCACGGGTGGCTGCCCGGTCGCGCACGGCCGCGCGCCGCACCCCACGCAGGGTGGCGGCAACCGCCAGTGGTGGCCCGAGCGCCTCAATGTGAAGATCCTCGCCAAGAACCCCGACGTGGCGAACCCGCTCGGTGAGGACTTCGACTACGCCGAGGCGTTCAAGGCGCTCGACCTCGCGGCCGTGAAGCAGGACATCGCCGAGATCCTGACCACCTCGCAGGACTGGTGGCCCGCCGACTTCGGCAACTACGGCCCGCTCATGATCCGTATGGCCTGGCACAGCGCCGGCACCTACCGCATCAGCGACGGCCGCGGCGGCGCCGGCGCCGGCCAGCAGCGCTTCGCGCCGCTGAACAGCTGGCCGGACAACGGCAACCTCGACAAGGCCCGCCGTCTGCTGTGGCCGGTCAAGAAGAAGTACGGCCAGTCCATCTCCTGGGCCGACCTGATGATCCTCACCGGCAATGTGGCGCTGGAGCAGATGGGCTTCGAGACCTTCGGCTTCGGCGGCGGCCGCGAGGACGTCTGGGAGCCGGAGGAGGACGTCTACTGGGGTCCCGAGACCACCTGGCTCGGCGACGAGCGCTACTCCGGAAACCGCGAGCTGGAGAACCCGCTCGGCGCGGTCCAGATGGGCCTCATCTACGTCAACCCGGAGGGCCCCAACGGCAACCCGGACCCGATCGCCGCGGCCCGCGACATCCGCGAGACCTTCCGCCGGATGGCGATGAACGACGAGGAGACCGTCGCCCTCATCGCCGGCGGCCACACCTTCGGCAAGACCCACGGCGCCGGCCCGGCCGACCACGTGGGCAACGACCCCGAGGCCGCCTCCATCGAGGAGCAGGGCCTCGGCTGGAAGAGCACGTACGGCACCGGCAAGGGCGCCGACACCATCACCTCCGGCCTGGAGGTCACCTGGACCACCACGCCCACCCGGTGGAGCAACGGCTTCTTCAAGAACCTCTTCGAGTACGAGTGGGAGCTGACCGAGTCCCCGGCCGGCGCCAAGCAGTGGGTCGCCAAGAACGCCGAGGCGATCATCCCCGACGCGTACGACCCGTCGAAGAAGCACGCCCCGACGATGCTCACCACCGACCTGTCGCTGCGCTTCGACCCGATCTACGAGCAGATCTCCCGCCGGTTCTACGAGAACCCGGCGGAATTCGCCGACGCCTTCGCCCGCGCCTGGTACAAGCTGACCCACCGTGACATGGGCCCGAAGTCGCTCTACCTCGGCCCGGAGGTCCCGGAGGAGACCCTGCTGTGGCAGGACCCGCTGCCCCAGGCCGAGGGCGAGCCCGTCGACTCCGCCGACATCGCCGCCCTCAAGGCGAAGATCCTCGACTCGGGTCTGACCGTCGCGCAGCTGGTCTCCACCGCGTGGGCGTCGGCCTCGACCTTCCGCGGCAGCGACAAGCGCGGCGGCGCCAACGGCGCCCGTATCCGCCTGGAGCCGCAGCGCGGCTGGGAGGCCAACGACCCCGACCAGCTCGCGCTGGTGCTGCGCACCCTCGAGGGCATCCAGCAGGAGTTCAACTCCGGCGCCAAGAAGGTGTCCCTGGCCGACCTGATCGTGCTCGCCGGCTCCGCGGCCGTGGAGAAGGCCGCCCAGGACGCCGGGTACGACATCGAGGTGCCGTTCACTCCGGGCCGTGTCGACGCGACCGACGAGCACACCGACGCCGAGTCGTTCGCCGCGCTGGAGCCGACCGCCGACGGTTTCCGCAACTACCTGGGCAAGGGCAACCGGCTGCCGGCCGAGTACCTGCTGCTCGACCGCGCCAACCTGCTCACGCTGAGCGCCCCCGAGATGACCGTCCTCGTCGGCGGCCTGCGCGTCCTGGGCGCCACCCACCAGGGCACCAGGCACGGCGTCCTCACCGAGACGCCGGGCCGGCTGACCAACGACTTCTTCGCCAACCTGCTCGACCTGGGCACCACGTGGAAGTCGACCTCCGAGGACCAGACCACCTTCGAGGGCGTCGACGCCGCCACCGGCGAGGTCAAGTGGACCGGCACCCGTGCCGACCTCGTCTTCGGCTCCAACTCCGAGCTGCGGGCGCTCGCCGAGGTCTACGCCAGCGACGACGCGAGGGAGAAGTTCGTGACGGACTTCGTCGATGCGTGGGTCAAGGTCATGAACCTCGACCGGTTCGACCTCGTCTGATCCCTGCCCTGCCATGACGCCGAGGGGCGGCCCCACCGGGCCGTCCCTCGCCGCGCGCCGCCCGGCGGTAGGCTCCGGGGCATGCGGATCTCCGTCTCCTCGGACATGGCCGAACCCGTCACCCGCCTCCTCGTCGAGGAGCTGCGCGACCGTGGGCACGAGGTGCTCACCCACGGCGCGCTGCGGGCCGGCGACGACCTGCGGTGGGCGGTGTGCTCGGCGGCCGCCGCCCGGGACGTCGCCGACGGCCGGGCCGACCAGGCGGTGGTGTGCTGCTGGACCGGCACCGGGGCGTCCATCGCCGCCAACAAGGTGCCCGGCGTACGCGCCGCGCTGTGCACCGACGCGTACACCGCCGACGGCGCCCGGCGCTGGAACGACGCCAACGTCCTGGCACTCAGCCTGCGCCTGACCTCCGGCCCGCTGCTGAAGGAGATCCTCGACGCCTGGTTCGCGGGCGAGCCCGGACAGGACGCCGAGGACCGGGAGAACGTGGCGCACATCGAGCGGATGGACGGCACCGACCGGACGGACGGGGCACGGCCGGGATCCCGGCCCTGACCCCCGGGATCCCCGACCGCGCGGTCACGTCGGCCACCCGGCCTCAGCCGGTCTTGTTGTGCCCCCAGCGCGGGCCGACCAGGGCCCACTCCCTGCCCCAGGCGTCGATACGGCGCCGGTCCAGCCGCCGGCGCAGCAGCGCTCCGGCGCCCACGACCAGCCCCGCGGTGGCCGCGGCCGCGGCCACCCCCAGGACGGCCGACTCGACGGCCGCCTCCGTGGCACCCGGCGGTTCGGTGCTGAGCCTGCCCTGACCGTCCAGCCAGACCTCGACCTCGGTGCCGGCCTTCAGACCGCTGTCGACCAGTGTCGTGTCCGTGCGGGCGACGCCGTCGGCGGTCGTCCAGCCGACCTTCCCCACGACCCGGGTGCGCGCCCCGTCGACCGTCGCGTCCAGGGCCGGCGCGTCGGCGACGAGCACGGCCTGGGCGGCGTAGCGCTCCACGCGCTGCCGGGCGAACACACCGTCGGCGGCCCGGGCCGTGGCCAGTCCGGCGAGCGCGCCACCCACGACCACGAGCGTCCACACCGCCAGCACGATCCATGCCTCCACCACGTCGTCGCGGCGCCGCAGCGGATTGTCCCGCCAGCGCCACAGACGCCGCCGCTTCCCACCGCTTTCGCCGCCGCTCGCGCTGTCGCTCCCGCCCCTGCTGTCGCCGCCCATCGGTCCGCACCTCCTCCTCGCGGTCATGCTGTCGACGGTGGCAGCCGGGCGGCCGTGCCGACATGGGCCGCTCAGGTGCGCAACGGGGCCGATGGGTCCCGAATCGAGGGCTGGGACGGGCCTTTCAGCCCTGCCCGCAGCGGGGCCGCCCGCTCCCGGGGCGTCCCCAGCAGGGCCCGCCAGGACCGCGGCGAGGACCAACGGCCCCTCAACGCCCCGTCCCCCCGGGGCCCACCATCGGAGGACGGCACCCGTCCACGCACCGTGCGAGGAGGGCATCATGCAGCGCACAACCCTGGACGCGACGATCCTGCAGACCTGCGTGTCAGCAGCGGTCGCCGCGCCGTCGATCTTCAACTCCCAGCCCTGGCGGTTCCGGCTGGACCCCGACGCGGTCGCCTTCGAGGTGTGGGCCGCACCGGAACACGGCCTGCCGCACACGGACCCCGTCGGACGCGCCCTGCACCTGTCCGTCGGCGCCTGCGTGCTGAACCTGCGCGTGGCGATGGCGCACCACGGGTGGGCCCCCGTCACCCGGCTGCTGCCCCGCCCCGAGGATCCCGACCTGCTGGCCACGGTCCACCCCACCGAACCGGCCCCCGGCGCACCGGTGCGGCCCGAGGCCGACCTGTACGAGGCGATCTGGCGCCGCCACAGCAGCCGTTTCCCGTACGCCGACCTCCCGCTGCCCGAGCAGGTACGGGCCGACCTGAGCGCCGCCGCCCGCGCGGAGGGCGCCCTGCTGGACTTCCCCGGGCAGGCGGACACGGCCTGGCTGCTGGAGCTGACGGCGCGCGGCGAACAGCGCACCCTGCGCGACGCCGACCGGGCCACGGAGAGCCGCCGCTGGGTCCAACGGGACCCCTACCTGTCCGCCGACACCGGCCTGCCGCCGGCGGCACTCGGGCCGCAGGACGCCCACGAACACCTCCCCATGCGCGACTTCACCGCCCAGCGGCACCCCGAGCGACTGTCCGCCCTGCCGTTCGAGCGCCGTCCCGTCGTCGCCCTCCTCACCACCGAGCACGACCGCCGCGCCGACTGGCTGCGCGCCGGACAGGCCCTCGAACACGTGCTGCTCGTCGCCACGGCCCACGACCTGCGCGCCTCCCTCCTCCACCAGGCCCTCGAATGGCCGGACCTACGCGCCCGCATGCACCCCACCACCCACCCTCAGATGCTCCTCCGCCTCGGCTACGGCCCACCCGGGCCCGCCACCCCCCGACGCCCGGCCCACAAGGTCACCGAGCACCCACCGACGAACGGCGGACCGGCGGACCCAGGGCGGTGAGGCGGACGGTCGGCCGGGGTCGGTGGGGCAGCCGGTCCGCCGGCGGTGGACAGCCGCGGGGTTGGCCGCTGAGAACGGTGAGGCGGATGGTCTGCGCCGTGATGCAGGAGGCGGTGGGCGGTCCGTTGGGCCGTGGGGGCTGGTGAAGCGATTGGTCGGTTGGGGTGGTGAGCGGGTGGCCTGCTGTGCTGGTCGCGTGGCCGTGAGCGGAGGTCTGCCGGGGTGGTGAGGTGGACGCATGGCCGCGCCATGTGGGCCGGTGGGCGGGCCTTTGGGGGACGGGAGGTGTCGGGCAGCCCTGGGCGGATGGTGGTCAGCCTGCTGTGGCAGCTGTGGGTGCCGGGGCGGCGGTGAGGGCGTCCGGGAGGTGGGGTTGGGTTTCGAAGGCGGAGGTCAGGTGGACGGTGCGCAGGAGTCTGAGGAAGCCCGGGTCGTCACTGACCAGGCGTAGGCGGCCGGCGCGGGCGGTGACTCGGTTGCGGGCTCGGCACAGCACGCTCAGGCCCGCACAGTCGATGAAGGCCATGTGGCTCAGGTCGAGGACGAGGTCGGGGCACGGGCCCGCGGTCAGCGCGTCGAGGCGTTCGGTCAGGGCCTGGGCCACCAGCAGGTCGATCTCGCCGCGCAGTGTGACGACGGTCGTGCCCGCGACGAGGCGCTCCGAGAGGTCCGGCACGGACCCGGTGTGCATGTCGGCCATGGGCCCCAGCCAACTAGCCCCGCGGAGCCCGGCGGAAGGGCCGACCGGACCCCCCTTCGGCGGCCGGAGCCGCGCGCCCACCGCGACCCCGTACGGCCGTGCCACGGGGGCCGACCGGCCCAAGCGTCCCGCACATCGGCCGCACAAGCTGGATGTGCCGGGCAATCCCGGCACACGGCGCCCGTGCACGGCACCACGGCACCACGGCACACGGCACACGGCACCACGGCACCACGGCGACGCGGAAGAAGGTGACGGTCATGGCCGAGCAGATCCTGCCTCAGGCGCCGGGCAAGCACGCGCCGGGCGATCTCGGACGGCGCCTCGTCCGGCGCCGCGCCGAGCTGGGTCTCACCCTGGGTGAGGCGGCGGCCCGGGCCGGCGTGGCCCCCGGCTACCTGCGCTACCTGGAGGAGCGCCCCGGCGCCGCCCCGGGCACGGGCGTGCTGCTGCGGCTCGCGGAAGCCCTGGAGACCACGGTCGCCGACCTCACCGGCGGCCACGCCGACCTGCCGCCCGGAACCGGCATGGCGCTCCCGCACCCCGTGTTCACGGTGCTCACCGAGCCCGAGTGCCGGGCCCTGCTCGCGACGCACGGGATCGGCCGGGTGGCGCTGAGCCTGGCGTACGGTCCGGTCGTCGTCCCCGTCAACTACGGCGTCGTGGACGGCGCGATCGTCTACCGCACCGCACCCGGAGCCACCCCCGCCCGGGCCGCCGGCCGACGCGTGGCCTTCGAGGTGGACCGTGTCGACGACGCGTTCAGCGGAGGCTGGAGCGTGCTCGTGCGCGGCGACGCCCTGCACGTCACGGACCCCGCCACGCTGCGCCGCCTGACCGGGCTGCCGTACCCCTCGCCCTGGGCGGGCGGCCCGCGTGAGCTGTGGATCCGGATCGAACCCCTGAAGATCACCGGGCGTCGCGTCACGGCGTGAACGAAGGACGTGGACAAGGGCCGTGAACAAAGGGCTGTTGTCCACCGTCCCCGGGACCGATGGCCCTTCGGGAACCACCCCCGCCTCGCGAACCATGGACACCTACCGCACCCCGAGCCGTACCCGGCGGAAGACGGACGAGCCGATGTACCCCAATGACGGATTCCGAGAGCTGCGACCGCAGGAATGCCTGCGGCTGCTGGAACGCGCGCCCATCGGCCGTATCGTGCACACCCGCCACGCCCTGCCCGCGGTGCTGCCGGTCAACTTCCGCCTCGACGACGACGGCGCCGTCGTGCTGTGCACCTCGGCCGCCTCGGAGCTGGTGCGGGCGGTCGACGGCGCGGTCGTCGCCTTCGAGGCCGACGAGGTCGACGCGGCCACCCAGTCCGGGTGGAGCGTCGTCGTCACCGGACCGGCCACCGTCGTCACCGACCCCGTCGAGCACGCCCGCCTCGTGCGCACCGGCCCCCGCTCCTGGGTCCCCTCGCCGCACGAGGTCTTCGTACGCATCGAACCTGAACTGGTGACCGGCCGCGAGCTGGTCGGCGGCCGCAGCCTGTACGGCGTCGACCTCACGTCGTACTCCCCGGGCCCAGAGTCCGAACGGCCCGAACCCCGGGGCCGTACGGCCGCCCGGTGAGTTCCTGCGGCCCCTGCCCATGGCACCGGCCCGAAGAGAGCATCGTCGTGCCGGCCGCTCAAGGACGAGCGGGCGGAAGAAGGGAAGCGGACCATGACCCTGCACTACGTCGTCGTAGGAGTGGACGGTTCACTGGTCGCCGTCCGCGCCCTGGACTGGGCCGCGGACGAGGCCGTACGGCGCGGCGCCGAACTGCGCGTGGTCTACGCCGTGCCCGACGGCGACGAGGCCGGACCGGTGCTGACCGCCGCCCTCCAGCGGGTCCGCGAGCGCCATCCGGACCTGGAGGTCGCGCTGAAGGCGGTGCCCGGCTCGGCCGTGCAGGCGCTGGCCCGCGCGGGAGAGGGCGCCGACCTCACCGTCGTCGGAACCCGCGGGTACGGCAACGTCGCCTCGCTGGTCGCCCGCTCGGTGAGCGCGCGCCTGGCCGCCCGGGCGCCCGGCCCGCTGCTGGTGGTGCGCGGCGACCACCCGTGCGACGAGGGACGCGAGGTCGTCCTCGGCCTGGAGAACGACGACGAGGACGCCGACGCCACCGCCTTCGCGTTCCGGGAGGCGTCCCGGCGCGGGGTCGGACTGCGCGTGCTGCACGCGCACACCCATCGCCACTCCACCCCCGAACTGCCCTCGCTGCTGCCCGCCACCAGCCCCGGACAACGCGCGCAGGCCCGCCAGGACCTCGCCGAGGAGGCCGTGCCCCGGTTCGGCATCGCCCGGCTCCGCGAGCTGCACCCCGACGTCGGCGTCGACGCCCGTACCGTGCGCACCGGGCCCGCCCGGGCCCTGGTGGACGCCACCCGGGACGCCGCCGTCGTCATCATCGGCACCCACCGCCGCACCGGGCCGCTCGGCCCCCACCTCGGCACCGTGGCGCACACACTGCTGCACCGCTCGCACTGCCCGGTGGTACTGGTGCCGGCCGCGTCGCACCACTGAGACCGCCGGACCGCCCACGACCGGCCCGTCCCCCTGGACGGGCCGGTCGGCGCTGTCGAGCACCCGGCGGTGGGAGAAGGTGGTCGGGTACGGACGGCCTGCTTGTCGGCCCGCCAGTGGTCGCGCACCAGGTCGGGGAACCCCTGGCGCAGACCGCGTCGCCGGACACGCCGTGCGCGACGGCGCCGTACGCCGGCGGACGCGGGACGCGCGACCGCGCCACCCCTACTGGATCCGCGCCCACGGCACCGACCTGCCGGACGCGCCGCGGGGAACCGGGGCGGCTGACGGCGGCGCGGGTTTCGGACAGGGCGCACGCGCGGGGGCGCAGGGCGCGCGGACGGGGGCGGGCGTGCGCCCTGTCAGGGCCGCCCGCCGCACGCTTACAGTGTGGCGCCCAAGCCCTGCGGCGCGGATCCGGCGGGGCGCGCACCACCCACCCCCCAGGTCACCGTCCGTCCCGCACGGCCCCCGCACGGCCCCCGCGCGACAGGCGCCGGCGACCACCCGCGCGACAGGCACCATCCGTGACACCGCTCGGGCCGTACGGCCGGGTGCCCACGGCACGAGCGTGCGTCGAGAGCCACTGGAGGCCGCTGTGTCCCGACCGTGCATCGCCCTGATCGCCGACCCCACGTCGCCCGAAGGCTGCCGGGATTACCTGGCGGAGGCGGCGCGACAGCTCACCGGCACCCCGCCGGTACGGATCGACTCCCGGCACTTCGCGACCGGCGGCACCGGCCGCGCGGTCCGCGACGGCGACCGGTTACGGCTCCTTGTTCCCGAGGAGCGGCTGGACTGCGTCCCCGATGTGGTGGTCCTCTACGAGATCCCGCCGCACCGACGGGAGTCGCTGGCCGACTTCCAGCGACTCCTCGAAGCACACGGCGCGGTGACCCTCGGCACCGGTCCGGACGCCTGGCGCACGGCCACCGAGAAGAACCTCACCGTGGAGCGGTTCGCCCGCGACGGCATCCCCCAGATGGAGACGGCCGTGCTGTCCCGGCCCAGCCCGCGCGAAGCGGTGGACACCTTCGAGCGGCTCGGCCGCGACACCTGGGCCCGGCCCGTCGTCGGCACCGGCGGCAACGACACCTTCCACGTCACCACCCCGGCCCAACTGGCGCACGCCGCCGCCTACTACGCCGAGCAGGGCACCGACTGGCTGCTCTCCCGCGACGCGGGCAATGTCACCGCCGACGGGCAGCGGCACCAGTTCCGGGTCTTCGTCCTCGGTGGCCGGGTCATCCACGCCCGCGAGCACCTCCAGCCCGCGGTCGACACGCCCTGCAACACCTGCCAGGGCGCCACCCCGGTGTTCATCGACCCGGCCGAACTGTCGCCCCGTCTCGCCGAACTCGCCGTCGCCGCCACCGCGTCGGTGGGTCTGCCGTTCGCCGGCGTCGACCTGGCCGTGGAGAACGGCGGGGTGGTCTTCGAGGTCAACGTCCAGCCCGCCTTCGTGGACGGCGAACTGCCCATCGTCGCCATGCCGTACGTCCAGGCGCACCTGGACGCGCTCGCCCTGGCCGGGCCGGTGCGCACGCCCCTCGGCCGGGACGGCTGGCTGTCCCCCCGCTGACCCCGACGGGCGGAGCGCACGGGAGGGTGTGCTCCGCCCCGGCGGCTTCCCTCCCCGGCTTCCCTCCCCGGCTTCCCTCCCCGGCTTCCCTCCCCGGCTTCCCTCCTCGGCCTTCCCCTGCGGGTCGAACGGGTGTCACAGCGGGACCTGTGGACCCTCTTGCACCAGGCGGCGGGCGGCGAGAGTGGGGCCAGGTTCCCAAGGAGGCCCCTCATGTCCCGTACCGTCACCGTCGCCCTGGACGGTTCGCCCGAGAGCATCGCCGCCGCAGGCTGGGGTGCGCGCGAGGCCCTGCTGCACGCGGTGCCGCTGAGGCTCGTGCACGTCGGGGAGCAACCGCCGCACCACTACGTGCCGTTCGCGGGCGAGACGGTGCCGCCGCCCGGCGCCGACCGGACGGCCCGCCTGCTGACCGAGGTCGCGGCCACGCTGGCCCGCCGCCACCCGGGTCTGGACATCGCCGCCGAGCACGTCTCCGGACGCCCCGCGCAGGCCCTGTCGGCCCTCGCCCGGCGGACACCGGTGCTGGTGCTGGGCTCCCGGGGCCTGGGCCGGGCCGCCGGCTATCTGCTCGGCTCCGTCGCGGCGGCCGTCGTGGCCCGCGCCGAACATCCGGTGGTCCTGGTGCGGGCCGACGCGGACGCGGCCGGCGAACACCTCCCCGACGCCGAGGGGCGCGCCGCCGGGACCGGGCCCTACCGGGACGTCGTCCTCGGTCTGCAACTGCGGGAGCGGCCCAGCGAAGCGCTCCTGGCCTACGCCTTCGACGCGGCCTCACGCCGGGGCGCCGCCCTGCGCGTCGTGCACGGCTCGGCTCCGGACCCGGCCGGGGCCGCGGACGAGCTCGCGGCCGGCGGCGACGGCAGCTGCGCGGCGGCCCTGCGCCCCTGGCGGGAGAAGTACCCCGACGTCGAGGTCGTCGAGGAGACCGTCATCGGCTCCGCGGGCCCCCACCTCGCCGACGCCTCCCAGGAAGCCTCCCTCGTCGTGGTCGGCCGCCGCACCCGCCACGCAGCCGTCGGCCCCCACATCGGCCCCGTCCTCGACACCCTCCTCCGCCACGCCGACGCCCCGGTGGCCGTGGTCCCCCACGACTGACCCACCACCCACGACAGCGGGCCTCCACCGGCGCACGGCGACCGGAGGAAGGCCCGCTGTTGAGGGGGGACGTCGTACGGGCCCGGATGCTCCGAGCCCGGGGCGGGCCTGCTCAGTCGGGCGGTTCGCCGAGGTCGGGGCCTGCCGTGCCCGTCGGAACCGGTCGCCGACAGCCGGACAGCGGGCTGCCTCGAACCGGGTCCTGGGCATGCCGAGCCGAAACGCACCCGCCCGCCGGGCGGGGCGGCCGCAGCGGTGTGCCTCACCTCCGAACCTCCCCACTCGTCGCCGAGGAGCCGCGGCGCCTCGACGCGGAGGAGGGGTACGCGTCGCCCTGCGGGACGAGTCCTTGCTCAGCCGGCGGTCCGGCCGTCCACCACCCCGTTCGGGCTCGGAGAACCCGCGGCGTCGGCCGAGCCGTCGCCGCCCTTCGCCCCCGTCCCGTCGGCCGAGCCGGTGGCGTCGGCCGCGCCCCTGCCGACGGCGGAGCCGTTCGCGCCCCCCGGTGCCTCGCTCGGGGCCAGCCGGATGCCCGTGATCAGGTCCGGGCGGATGCGGACCGCGTAGTCCATGGTGCGCTCCACCCAGGGGCGCAGCAGTGACTGGTAGCGGGCCAGTTCGTCGGGGTCGTGGACGAGGTGGGCGTAGCCGGTGACGACGACGCTCCAGCCGAGGTGGGTGTCCGGGTCGATGCAGTCGGCCTCGTAGGCGACCACCACGCCGAGGTCGCCGGCCTGCCGGGTGCGGGCGGTCAGGGCCGCGCCCTCGTGGGTGCGGATGACGATGTCCCCGTCGACCAGGACATGGTTGACGGGCCGCACGGTCGGCAGCGCGTGCCGGGTGAAGACGATCCTCCCGAAGGAGACGCTGCCCAGCAGCCGCAGGGCCTCGACGCTGTCGAGGTCGATGCTCCGGCGCGGGCCGACCGGGGCCGGCCGGACGGGGTCGAGGGGCATGTGGCGTTCCGTAGGTGGTCGGGGATACGTCGTCGCGGATCGGATTGACCCGATCAGATCATTCGAACCGTTTCCGCCCGGGGCCCGCTAGGGCCGTTCGGCCCCGCCGCGCGACCGACCGACCCTTTCCGCCCCGGGACCGCCGGGTTCAGGCGCGGGGCGCCTCGTCGGCGGCGTACCTCAGCGCGTTGACCACACCGACCACCCCGTCCACCCGCCAGGCCCCCCACACGGCCGACGCCGCGTCGTCCCGGTGCGTGACCCGTCCGGCGAGCGTGACCATGCCCTCCCGCACGGACACGTCGACGGCCTCGGCCGGCAGCTCCGGCGCACCCGCCCGGAGGGTGTCCAGCACGTCCCGCCGTATCGCCTCGTCGGTGCGCAGGAAGACCCGCAGCAGATCACGCCGCGTGGCGATGCCGATGAGCCGGTCCTCCTCGTCGACCACCGGCAGCCGCTCCACGTTGTGCCGCTCCATCACGCGCGCCGCGTCCGGCACGGGCTGTTCCGGGTGCACGGTGATCGCGGGCGTCGACATCAGCTGCTCGGCGGTGACCGGACGACCCTCCTCGCCCTCGCCCCCGCCGCGGGCCGCCTGGGCCCGCACCAGGTCGGTGCCCGAAACCACGCCGAGCACCTTGTCGTCGTGGTCGACCACCGGCAGCCCACTGATGCCGTGGCGGTGCAGCAGACGCACCAGCTCCTTGAACGGCGTCGCCCGACGGGCGTGGACGACCTCACGGGTCATCACCTCGCCTACGGTGCGCGGTGTCACGGCACTCCTCCTTCATCTCGTCGCCGGGCGACCGGGCCCCGGCGCCTCAGCCCCGCCCGCCGCGCCACGGCGGCGGCGTGGTCGCCCGGCGGGCCGCCTCACCGCGGTGCAGCACGCGGTCCACCTGGCCGCGCAGCCGGGCCTGGAGCCGATCGGCCAGCTCATGGGCGCTCGCCTCACGGGCGTGCACCAGGACGAGGTCGCAGCCGACGCGGACCTCGCCGCCCGCCGACCACGGCTGCCCGGCGTGCCGCGCCGGGGCGTGCGTGACGCGCACCTCGCCGGAGACGGCGGGCAGGCCCGGCCGGTCCAGGGCCGCGTGCACCTTGGCCCGCACGTAGGCGAGGTCGTCCTCGCGGACGTCGCCCTCCGCCCGCACCAGCACCCGGGCGGTGGCGGTGGCGTCCTGGGCCGCGATGTCCCTGGGAGTCATGCGCTCCCCTCCTTCGATTCCTTCGAGCGTCCGTCGGCGACGGTCCCAGCGTCGCTCCCGCGCCCCGCGCGCCCCAGGGGCCGCCCGGCCCCGGAACCGGGCCGTGGGTCCTGCGACCGGGCCGCGGAAGCGGGAACATGGGGAATCAGGGCCGTCCGGCCCTGGTCCATGGGCCCGCGCCGGGCGAACATCGAGTACGGGCCCGATCCCGTGCCCCACCGACGACGACCGAGCGCGACAAGACGAGGAGCGAACCGATGGCGGACAGCCGGCGGCCGGACCCCGACACACCGATCAGGGTCTTCCTGCTGGACGACCACGAAGTGGTACGACGCGGGGTGCACGACCTGCTGAACGACGAGCCGGACATCACCGTGGTCGGCGAGGCCGCCACCGTCGAGCAGGCACTCGTGCGCGTCCCGGCGCTCCGCCCCGACGTGGCCGTCCTGGACGTCCGCCTGCCCGACGGCGACGGCGTGACCGTCTGCCGGGACCTGCGCTCCCGCATGCCGGATCTGGCCTGTCTGATGCTGACCTCCTTCGACGACGAGGAGGCCCTGCTGGACTCGATCATGGCCGGTGCCAGCGGGTACGTACTGAAGCAGATCCAGGGCTCCGACCTGGTCTCGGCCGTCCGCACGGTCGCCGCCGGCCAGTCCCTGCTCGACCCCAGCGCCACCGCCCGGCTGATGGCCCGGCTCCGCCACGACCAGCGGCAGGAGGAGGAACCGGACGCACTGCCCGGCCTGACGGCCCGCGAGCGGGAGATCCTCGCCCTGATCGGTGAGGGCCTGACCAACCGGCAGATCGGCCAGCGGCTCTACCTGGCCGAGAAGACCGTCAAGAACCACATCTCCCGGCTGCTCGCCAAACTGGGCGTGGAGCGCCGCATCCAGGCCGCGGTCATCGCCACCCAGGCCCAGGACCGGCTGCGCCGCCCCGAGTGAGCCCCGAGGACCGCGGCCGGCCCGGCAGGCGGACCTGAGGCGGAAACCCCCGGTGGACCCCGGGATGGGCCTGCGACAGGCCCATCCCGTATCGTCGCTTGCCCCGGACCGTTACCGTTGCTGATGACCACGGACGGTCGGGTGGGGAACACGGTGCCGGGATCGGGAGGACCACGGGTGACCAGCGCGGAGGAGGGCAACAGCGAGGCCAGGGTACGGCTGCCGCAGCTCAGGCTGGACGAACTGCTGGAGGAGCTGCAGGCGCGCCTCGACGCGGCCCGCGGCACCCGGGACCGGGTGCACAGCCTGCTGGAGGCGGTCCTGTCGGTGGGCCGTGAGCTGGACCTGGAGCAGGCCCTGCACAGCATCGTGGAGGCCGCGGCCGTCCTCGTCGACGCCGAGTACGCCGCCCTGGGCGTGATCGGGGCGGACGGCAAGCGGCTGTCGGACTTCCACACCGTCGGCGTCGGCGAGGAGCAGATCCGAAAGATCGGCCCCTATCCCGAGGGCCACGGCATCCTCGGCGAGCTGATCCGCCACCCGGAGCCGCTGCGCCTGTCGAAGATCTCCCAGCACCCCGCGTCGTACGGCTTCCCGCCCCACCACCCGCCGATGAACACCTTCCTCGGCGTCCCCATCCGGGTGCGCGACCAGGTCTTCGGCAACCTGTACCTCACCGAGAAGCGGGGCGGGGCGCAGTTCGACGAGGAGGACGAGTCGGTGCTGGCGACCCTGGCCGTCGCGGCCGGTGTCGCCATCGACAACGCGCGCCTGTACGAGGAGTCCCGGCTGCGTGAGCGCTGGCTTCGGGCGACCGGGGAGATCACCCACAGCCTGATGTCGGGCGGCGAACGCGTCGAGGTGCTCGGGCTGATCGCCGACCGGGCCCGGGAGATCACCGGCGCCGCCCTGGCCGTGGTGGCGACGCCCATGGAGGACACCGACTCCCTCACCGTCGAGCTGGCGCTCGGCGCTCAGGCGGAGAGGCACCGGGGGCTGGTGCTGCCCGTGACGGGCACCCTGATCGGTGAGGCGTTCGCCGCCGCGGCCCCGGTGACCAGCGTCGACGCATCCAGCGACGCGCGGATCACGGCCGGTCCGCCGCGGTTCGCCGGCCTCGGCCCGGCCGTCGCGGTGCCGATCGGGTCGGACGACAGCGTGAGCGGTGTGCTGCTGCTGGTCCGGGAGGCCGGCAAGAGCCGCGTGCCCTTCACCGAGAAGGAGATCGAGCCCCTGCAGGGCTTCGCCGCGCAGGCGGCGGTCGCCATGGAGCTGGCCGAGCACCGCCAGGACGCGGAGCAGATCGCGGTGCTCAAGGACCGCGACCGTATCGCCCGGGACCTGCACGACCTCGCCATCCAGCGGCTCTTCGCGACCGGTATGACCCTGCAGAGCGCCGGGCGCTTCATCGAGCACCCCGAGGCGGCGGAGCGTGTCGTGCGGGCGGTGGACGACCTCGACGAGACCATCAAGATCATCCGGTCGACGATCTTCGGTCTGCGGTCCCGCGAGGCATCCGGTGGCTCCGGGCTGCGCTCGCGGGTCGTGCGGGTGGCGGGCGAGGCGGCGCCGGTGCTCGGCTTCGCCCCCAGCGTCCGCATGGAGGGCCTGGTCGACACCGATGTGCCCCGTGAGATCGCCGACCATGTGATCGCGGTGCTCTCCGAGGCGCTGACCAACGTCGCCCGCCACGCACAGGCCGACCGGGCCGACGTCGCGCTGGAGACCGACGGGCGTGAGGTGCGGCTGACCGTGTCCGACAACGGCGTGGGCATCCCCGCGAAGGGGCGGCGCAGTGGGCTGCGGAACATGGCGGAGCGCGCGGAGCAGTTCGGCGGGGAGCTGACGGTGGACTGTCCGGGTGGCGGTGGCAGCACGCTGGTGTGGCGTGTGCCGTTGCGCTCCGCCGGGTAGCGCCGGGTTCGTCTGCGGGCGAGTGGGGGCTGTCGCGCCCACGCGGCGGTAGCCGCACGGTGATACAGCCCCGCGCCCCTGGACGGGGGTCCTTCGGGCCCCGTCAGCGGGGCGTTTGGCCTCTCCGTGGGTGTTCGTTCTTCCGTGAGGCTGGGTGTACCCGACCTGCACCGCGGCCGACGCCTGGTCAGGGTCGCGTAACCGGCGGACAATGCTGGCATCGATGTGCCGATCTTCGGCACCGTGCTGGGCGGGATCCGAGGCCCGGGCGATCCCCGGGCCACAGGGGAGGCTGCAGATCATGGGAACCGTCACCGTGGGCGCCGTCCGGGAGCGGGCGCCCGGCGAACGCCGGGTCGCCCTCGTCCCCGAGGCCGTCACCCTCCTGCGCCGGGCCGGGATCGACGTGCTCGTCGAGACCGGGGCCGGCTCCGGCGCCTGGTTCACCGACGCCGACTACACCGACGCCGGCGCGACCGTGGTTCCGCCGGACGAGCTGTACACCCGCGCCGACGCCGTCCTGTGCGTCGGGCCGCCGGACGCCGAGAGCGCCGCGGCCCTGCGCGCCGGACAGACCCTGATCGGGCTGCTCGAACCACTGCGCCACCCCGAGCTCGTCCAGGAACTCACCGGGCGCGGGGTCCGCACGGTCAGCCTCGACCTGCTGCCCCGCACCCTCAGCCGCGCCCAGTCCATGGACGCCCTGACCTCACAGGCCAACCTCGCCGGCTACAAGGCGGCCGTGCTCGCCGCCGACTCCTACGACCGCTTCTTCCCGATGCTCACCACCGCGGCCGGCACCATGCGCCCCGCGCAGGTCCTGGTCCTCGGCGCCGGAGTGGCCGGCCTCCAGGCCATCGCCACCGCCCGCCGTCTCGGCGCCGTCGTCACCGCGTACGACGTACGCCCCGAGTCGCGCGGGGAGGTGGAGTCGCTGGGCGCCCGGTTCCTGGACGTACGCAGCCCGCAGGAGCGGGAACCGGGCCCCGCGCGCGGGGGCTACGCGCGCGAGCTGACCGACGAGGAGCAGCGGGCCCAGCGCGCGGCGCTCGACGCCCACATCGCCCGCTCCGACGTCGTCATCACCACCGCCCAGGTGCCGGGCCGCCGGCCGCCGCTGCTGGTCACCGCGGCCGTGCTGGAGCGGATGAACCCCGGCTCGGTCGTCGTCGATCTCGCCGCGAGCGACCTCGGCGGCAACGTGGAGGGCTCCGAACCTGACAAGACCGATGTCCTGGACAACGGGGTCACCCTGATCGGCGCGGGACGCCTGCCGTCCGCGATGGCCACCGCCGCGTCGACGGCGTACGCCCGCAACCTCGTCGCGCTGCTGCGCCACCTCGTGCGCGACGGTGAACTCGTCCTCGACCCCGCCGACGAGATCACGGGCGCACTGATGGGAGGCGCGTCGTCATGAGCCAACTCGATCTCCTCACCGCGATCACCGTGTTCGTGCTGAGCGTCCTGGTCGGCGTCGAGGTCATCAGCAAGGTCCCCGCGACCCTGCACACCCCGCTGATGTCCGGCTCCAACGCGGTGCACGGCATCGTCGTCATCGGCGCGATGCTGATCGCCGCCCACGCGCACAACTGGATCGGCTACACCCTCGCCTTCCTGGCCATGGTGTTCGGCGCGATGAACGTGGTCGGCGGATACGTCGTCACCGACCGGATGCTGGAGATGTTCAAGCCGAGGCCGACCACCGAGAAGCCCGGCGACTCGCAAGAGAAGACGGAGGTGTGACGGGCGTGGACACCGTCGAGAACGCCATCCACTACGTCTTCCTCGGTGCGGCCGCCTGCTTCGTGCTCGGCCTGCACCTGATGAACCACCCGCGCACCGCCCGCCGCGGCAACACCGTCTCCGCCGCCGCCATGGCCGTCGCGATCGCCGCCACCGTCTGGCTGGTCGCCCACCAGGGCCTGATCAGCCGCACCGGCTGGATCGTGCTGATCACCGGCGGGCTGGTCGGCGCGGCCCTCGGCATGTGGGGCGCCCGGGCCGTGCAGATGACGGCCATGCCGCAGCTGGTCAGCGTCTTCAACGCGGTCGGCGGCGGCGCCGCCGCGCTGATCGCGGTCACCGATGTGCTCCAGGCGGACGACGCGGCGCTGCTGGGCGCCCGGGTCTCCCTGCCGGGCGCCCTCGACATCGTCATCGGCGCGGTCACCTTCTCCGGCTCCCTGATCGCGGCCGGCAAACTCCAGGGCATCGTCTCCGGCGCGCCGGTCGTCTTCCCCGGGGCGCGGCTGCTCAACGTACTGCTGCCGCTGTCCTTCGTCGCGGGAACCGTGTGGCTGGTGCTGGCACCCGACTCCCGTGTCGCCCTGTTCGGCCTGGTGGCCGTGGCACTGCTGTTCGGCGTGACCATGGTGCTGCCCATCGGCGGCGCCGACATGCCGGTCGTCATCGCCCTGCTGAACGCCTTCACCGGCTCGGCCGTCGCGATGGCCGGCTTCGTCCTGAACGAGACCGCGCTGATCATCGCGGGCATGCTCGTCAGCTCCTCCGGCGGCATCCTCACCAAGCTGATGGCCGACGCCATGAACCGCTCCGTCGCCGGCATCCTCGTCGGCGGCTTCGGCACCGGCGACAGCGACCCCGCCGCGACCGGCGACGGCGCCCCGGCCCAGGTCCGACCGGTCACCGTGGACGACGTGGCGATCCAGCTGGCCTACGCGAGCAGGGTCGTCTTCGTCCCCGGCTACGGTCTGGCCGCCGCCCAGGCCCAGCACGAACTCGGCGACCTGGCCAAGCTCCTCACCGACCACGGCATCGACGTCAGCTACGCCGTGCACCCGGTCGCGGGCCGTATGCCGGGCCATATGAATGTCCTGCTGGCCGAGGCGAACGTGCCGTACACCCAGCTGAAGGAGATGGACGACGTCAACCCCGAGTTCCCGCAGGCCGACGTCGCCCTCGTCATCGGCGCCAACGACGTCACCAACCCGGCCGCCCGCAAGCCCGGCAACGCGATCTCCGGCATGCCGATCCTCGACGTCGACAAGGCCAGGAGCGTCGTCGTCATCAAACGGTCGATGGGCCACGGCTACGCGGGCATCGACAACGAGCTGTACACCGACCCGAAGACGGGGATGTTCTTCACCGACGCCAAGCAGGGTCTGAGCGAACTGAAGTCGGCGGTGGGGGAGTTCGTCACCTGAGGCCGTACACCGATGCGGACCGGTGCCGCGCCCCCCCCCCCGGGGGGGCGGCCCCCGCCCGGCCGGGCGGGCGGCCCGTCGGCACGGACCCCGCCCCCCCCCCCCCGTGCGGCGGCCCCCCCGCCCCGCGCGCCCCCCCCCATCGCGGGGTGGCCCCCCAGTTCGGGGGGGGGGGCCGCCGCCGCCCCCCCCCCCCCCCCCCCGGGGGGCGGGGGGGGGGGCCCCCCCCCCGGGGGGGGGCCCCCCCCGGCCGGTCCGGGCGGCCGTCACGTCGGCAGGAACCGCTCCCGCACGACGCGTTCCTGCGGCACCCCGGCCGCGAGCGCCGCCGCCGTCACCGCGTCCACCAGCGGCGGCGGCCCGCACACATACACATCCGGCAGCTCCACCGCCGTACGCAGCGCCTCGGCGACCCGGTCGGCGGGGGTTCCGGCGACACCGGACCAGGACGCTCCCGGCCGCCAGACGCAGATCTCGTAGGCGCCGTCCGTCAACTCCGCCGTCACCGCCCTCAGTTCGGCCTCGCCGAAGACGTCCCCCTCCTCGTTCCCCCCGAGGAAGAAGCGCACCGGCTGCGGGTCCCGCCACTCCGCCATCTGCCGTGCCATCGACAGCAGCGGCGCCAGGCCCGTACCGCCGGCCACGAACCAGCGGGGCCGCGGCCCCGTCTCCCGCAGCGCGAAGGCGCCCTGCGGGCCGTGCACGGCGATCCGGTCGCCCACCCGCGCCCGGTCTCGCAGATACGAGGAGAACAGCCCGCCGGGGCGCAGCCGCACGAACAGCTCGACGCGCCCCTCCCAGTTCCCCGTGTTGGCGAGGGAGTACGCCCGCCGCTCCGCCCCACCCGGCACCTGGAGCTCCACGAACTGCCCGGCGTCGAACTGGAATCCGGCGCCCTGCTCCTCGTCCTCGGCCAGCATCAGCTCCAGGCGTACGGTGTCCCGGGCGACCGTCTCCAGCACGGTCAGCGTGCCCGCGCGGACCGGGATCCCGCCGTACAGGATCCGCGAGTCGGCATAGGGCAGGCCGGCCGTCAGCGGCTCCCGCGGGCGGGTGCGGCACAGCAGCACACCCCCGGCCTCGCGTTCCTCGGCGGGCAGCGCCTGCTCGCTGTGCGGGCCGAGATCGTACGTGCCCTCCGTGACGGTGGCCCGGCAGGAGCCGCAGGTGCCCTGGCGGCAGGCCGCGGGCAGGGCGGCGCCCGCCTCGGCCGCCGCCTCCAGGACGCTCTGCCCGGGCGCGCACCCGAACTCCAGCCGCTTCCCGTCCGAGGTGCTCAGCGTGACCGGTGTCGTCATGCGCCCGTCCTCGCCGGCGCCGCCGCGACATCGGCCTGCGCGTCGCCGACCGGGCGCAGGCCGAAGCGGTCCACGAGGGCCGCCACCAGGTTCGGGGTGAGGTAGGCCGGCAGCGTCGGGCCCAGATGGATGTTCCGGATGCCCAGCGACAGCAGGCTCAGCAGCACCGCCACCGCCTTCTGCTCGGTCCAGGACAGGACGAGCGTCAGCGGCAGCTCGTTCAGCCCGCAGCCGAAGGCGTCGGCCAGCGCCTGGGCGATCTTCAGGGCGGAGTGGGTGTCGTTGCACTGCCCGACGTCCAGCAGCCTCGGGATGCCGTCGATGTCGCCGAAGTCGTGCTGGTGGAAGCGGTACTTGGCGCAGCCGAGGGTGAGCACCACCGCGTCGCGCGGCGCGCCCAGCGCCACGTCCGTGTAGTAGTCCCGGCCGACCGTGGGCCCGTCGCAGCCGCCGACCAGGAAGAAGTGCCGGATGGCGCCCTTCCGGACGGCCCCGACGACCTTGTCGGCGACCGCGAGCACCGCGTCGCTGCCGAAGCCGACGGTGATGAACTTCTCCGGCCCGTCCTCCCGGTAGCCCGGCATGGCCTTCGCGGCCTGGATCACGGGGGAGAAGTCGCCGTGCGCCAGATGCCGCACGCCCGGCCAGCCGACGGGGCCGGTGGTGAAGATGCGGCGGCGGTAGGCGGGGAAGGGCTCGATGATGCAGTTCGACGTCATCAGGATCGGGCCGGGGAACCGGGCGAACTCACGCTGCTGGTCCTGCCAGGCGCCGCCGTGGTTGCCGACCAGGTGCGGGTACGCCTTGAGCAGCGGGTAGGCGTGCGCGGGCAGCAGCTCGCCGTGCGTGTAGACGTTGATGCCGGTGTCCTTCGTCTGCTCCAGGAGCGCCGCGAGGTCCCGCAGATCGTGCCCGCTGACCAGGATCGCCTTGCCCGCGACGGGCGTCGTGCGCACGGCGGTCGGCCGCTGGGCGCCGTACGTGCCGGTGTTCGCGGCGTCCAGCAGCTGCAGCACCGCCAGGTTGAGGCGACCGAGGTCCAGCGCCCGTTCCAGCAGCCGGGCCAGGTTCACCGGCTCACCGGCGAGGTAGTCCAGGGCGTCCTCGATGCCGCCGTACACCTCGGCGCTGTGCCGGCCGAGGACATCGGCGTGATGGGCGTACGCGCAGATGCCCTTCAGCGCGTACAGGTGCAGTGAGCGCAGCCCGACCACATCCGGGCCCACCACGTTCACCCCGGCGTCGACCCGGAAGTGCGGCGCCTGGGCCAGCAGCCCCTCCAGGTCCGGCGCGGGCCGCCACAGCGCGGGCCCGGTCAGCCGCTCCGGCTCCTCGCCGCGCTCGCGCGCCGCCGCCTCGTAGCGGGCCCGGAGCCGGTCCCGTACGGTCTCGGCCTCGTGGATCAGCGCGACGAAGCGGGTCGGGTTGAAGTTCACGTTGGTCAGCGTGGTGAACACCGCGTACAGGACGAACCGGGCCGCCTCGTCGTCCGGGACGCCCAGGGCGCGGGCCCGGCTCGCGTACTGGGCGATGCCCTTGACCGAGTGGATCAGCAGGTCCTGCACATCCGCGGTGGCCGGGTCCTTCCCGCAGTTGCCGACCGGCCCCGCGCAGCCGTGCACCGCGCCCGTACGGTCGGCCTGCTCGCACTGGTAACAGAACATGTATCTCCTCCTGGGAAGTGTCAGTCCTCGGCCACCATCTCGATGGCCACGCACGGGCATCCGGCCACGCACAGCCCGCAGCCCTTGCAGTGGTCCAGGCCGATCGCGAAGCCCTGGCCGGGGCCCAGCTCGGTGATCGCGTCGTCGGAGCAGACGCCGTGGAGCCGCTCGCAGTCGGCCTGCGTGTGCTGGGCGCCCGGATCGTACGAAGTCCCCCGCAGGGAGGCGTCGATGTGCCGGGCCGCCTTCTTGCCGTGCCCGACGGCAACGGTCACGGTGCGCTCGTCGGGCACCCTGTCACCCCCGGCGAAGACACCGAGGGCGAGGACGTGGTCGCAGGCATCCCGTGCTCCTCGGCGGGAAAGGGCGAGTTGACCAGTGCGGAGCCACCCGGCCGCAGTCCGTGGAAGACGTCGACCTGGTGCAGCGGTGTCGGGTCCTGGAGCACCAGCGGGTCCGGCCGCATGACCGGCACCCGGACCCGGATCGGCCGGGCGTCGATCCGGCAGAACGCCGTCACCGGTGCTCCCGTGCGCTCCGAGCCGAAGCGCGGGAACGCCTGGGCGTGCCGGCCCTCCACAAAGGCCGCCACCGACAAGACCTCCGCGGTCGTGACGGCGCTCTGACCTCCCCGGCCGTGGATGCGTACCTGGAACACGGCGCCCTCCTCCCAGACGGGCCATGTCCCAGTCGTACCGCCCCGGCCGGCGGGTTCCGCAGGGGCCGAACGTCCTGAGGGAGGGGCCGGGCGGGGCGGACGCGCGGTCAGCGGTGCGGGACGATCGCGACCGGGCAGCGGGCGTGGTGGATCACCGCGTGGGCGACCGGGCCGGTGTGGGGGAGCAGCCGCGCGCCGCGCATCGTGCGGCCCACGACCAGGAGGGCCGCGTCCACCGAGGCGAGCAGCAGCTCCTGGGCCGGGTGGCCCCGCGTGACCAGGAGCCGGACCTCCACCGCCGGGCACCTCTCCCGCCACGGGTCGAGCATCCGGGCCACCGTCCGTTCGGCGTCCTCCTGCCCCGCCGCCGTCACCGCCTGCGGTGCCGGGCGCACGGCGAGCGGCAACTGCCAGGTGTGCACCACCCGCAGCGGCATCCCGCGCAGCGCCGCGCAGTCGAAGGCGAACGCCAGCACCTCCTCGCAGGGGCGGGTCGCGTCCACGCCCACCACGACGGCGCGGTCCGGTCCGGGCTCCGGGACCCGGCCCGGGACGGCCCGCACGAGCACCACGGGCCGTGTCGCCCGCGCGATCGTCGCAAGCGCCACCGAGCCCGCCAGGAACCCACCCATCCCGCTGAACGCCCTGCTGCCCAGCACCAGCAGCTCCGCCGTGCTCCCCGCCGCGACCAGCGCCTCGGCGGCCGGGCGGGCGACCAGTTCGCTGCTCAGCGGGAGCTGCGGCAGCCGCTCCTCGATCCGGTCCGCGGCACCGCGCAGCACTTTCTCCGCCCAGTACCGCTGCCCTTCCTCCGCGTGCAGCAGCCGCAGCGGCAGCCCGCGCCGCAGGGCCTCCCGGGCCGCCCAGTCGACGGCGGCGAGACTCTCACGGGAACCGTCCAGTCCTACGACAATCGGGTGAGACACGACAGCCACCTTCGGTCAGGGCCAGACGACAAGGAGACGATCGCCCTCGTCGACGACACCGGTGCCCAACTCCCCACACGCGCGAATCAGCCGTTCCGCGACCCATTCGTACTCCCCCCGGTTCGCCAGTCGCGTATGGCAGTAGTCCAGGGCCAGCGGCACCGCCTCCGTCCGCAGCGCCCCCGACGCATCGAGGGTGACGCGCCACAGCAGCCCGAGATCGTTGCGCAGGGCCGGGTGGACGGCGTAGTCGTCGATGAAGTCACCCAGGTCGAAGAGCACATCGCGGGTGAAGCCGTGGAAGACATGCGCGGAGTGCCCGACCACCAGGTCCGCACCGGCCGCGGTGAGCGTGAGCGCGGCCCGCCGGACGTGGGGGACGGGCCGGGCGGTCATGTTCGGCCCCCAGTGGACGGTGACGACGACCAGGTCGGCGGTGTCGGCGAGCGTACGCAGCGCCTCGACCGCCCAGACGGGCACGTCCTCGTCCCAGAGGTTCGCGTAGGCCACGCCGGGCCGGTCGGGTCCGGCCGCGTACTCGGCGGGGTGGTCGGTGAGGGCGAGGATCCCGAGGCGCAGACCGCCGGCCGTGACGACGAGCGGGGCCCGGGCCTGGCCGGTGTCCGCGCCGGCGCCCACGCACCGTATGCCCGCCCGGGCGAGGTGGGCCCGGGTGTCGAGCAGGGCGTCGGGGCCGAAGTCGAGGGCGTGGTTGTTGGCCAGCGACACCGCGTCCACGCCCAGGTCGGCCAGGGCGTCGGCGGCGCGCGGCGGAGCGCGGAAGAAGAACGGCTTTCCGGGCAGGTCGATGGGGGTGCCCCGGTCGGAGACACAGCACTCCAGGTTGAGCAGGAACAGGTCCGCGTCCTGCACGGCCGAGTGGACCGCCGGCGAGAAGAGCGGATGCGGGCGGCTGTGCTCCAGGACCTCGGCGACGCCGCGGCCCAGCATGGTGTCACCGGCCAGCGCGAGTGTGACGGCCATGACCCCTGGCACCTCCCTCACTCCCATTGTCGGGCGGCCGCCGGGAAACCTCCCAGGCGGGCCACGACCGGAGTGCCGGGCCCGTGGGCGGCCGACGGTGTCCGCTGACGTCCCTGATGACGTCGGCCGGCCCGCCACGGGCCCGGCGGGGGCGGGTGACCTGATCCACCCCCTTCCGAGGGGCCGCCTGGGCGGCCGGTGCCGGTCCCCACACCGGCACCGGCCCGTGAGACCCACGGCCCTCGTATCGGGCATCCGCCTGCCAGACCCGAGGCGAGAGCCGTGTGCGGGGGCAGGGCGCAGGTGAGGGAAGCGTCCTGGCACCGCCGGTCTCACGGGCTCGCTCACCACTGTGCCGCCACGGACCGGTGCCCGGCATGGGCCCAACGGCTCACCCGCGGGGGCCGACCCGCCCCGACTTCCGCCCGCCACAGGGCCGTTGGGCACCCGTACGGCGATCACGACCGTCCCGTCCCGCACGACACGTCCCAACGGCCCTACCGCAGGGACCCGCAGCGGCCTGTGATGGGGGCAGGAAGACCGGAAGGGACACGGACGGATGACTGAAACGGCGGAACACCCGGCGATCGGCGGATCTCACCCGCCGGCCGACCACGCGGCCCACTACCTCGTCCGCGCGGCCGTCACCGCGCCCTCGGCCTGCAACACCCAGCCCTGGCGGTTCGTCGCCCGGGACGGCGAACTGCATCTGCACGCCGACCCGTCGCGCGGCCTGCCGGCCTCCGACCCCGACGGCCGGGAGATGCTCATCAGCTGCGGCGCCGCCCTGTTCAACGTACGGCTGGCGATGCGCCACCTCGGCTTCCTGCCCAGGGTCGCGCTGTTCCCGGACCCCGCCCGGCCCTGGCACCTGGCCACCGTCCACTGGGGACCGTACGCGCCGCCCACCTCCGACGAGGAGCGGCTCTTCGCCGCGCTGCCGCACCGGCACACCCACCGCGGCCCGTTCCGCCCCGAACCGCTCTCCGCCCGTCTCGTCGAGCAACTGCGCCGGCACGCGGGCGCGGAGGGCGCCGGGCTGTACACCGTGTCCGGCCGGGAGGACCTGCGCCACCTCGCCCTGCTGATCCGTGACGCCGAGCGGACCCGGCGGACCCACCCCGGCTGTGCCAGGGAACTCGCCCAGTGGACGCCCCGCAGCGGCAGCGGCCGCGCCGACGGCCTCCCCGCCCACGCCTACCCGCGCAACCCCGACACCACCGCCTTCTCGGGCCGCGACTACGCCGCCCGCACCCGCCGCGGCCACACCGACGAGCCCGCCCAGCGCACCCTGCGTCCCTCCCTGGGCCTGGTCGTGCTGCTCGACACCCGGCACGACCAGCGCACCGACTGGCTGCGCACCGGCCAGGGCCTGCAACGGATGCTGCTGCACGCCGCCGCCCACGACATCGCCGCGGCCTTCCACACCCAGCCCCTCGAGCTGCCCGACCTGCGCCGCCGGGTCCGCCGCTCCGTCTTCGGCGGCGGCCATCCCCAGGTCATCCTGCGGCTCGGCTACGTCAACACGGTCCGCCGCACGCCCAGACGCCCCGTCCGGGACGTCCTCACCGTCCCGTCGGGCGCGCACCTCCCGCTCGCCGTGTGACCGCACCGAGACGGCCGACCGGACTCCCCGCAAGGGACCGGTCGGCCCATGTGCCGCGCGCCCGCACGACCGACGCTGGGAGCAGGAGGCGTCCGGCAGCGACGCTCCCCACGTCCGCTTCATGTCGCTGCACGTCCCCTGTCCGCTTTACGTGCGCTCCACGTCCGCTTACGTCCGAGGCATCGAGGAGGCCGCCATGACCACCGCGACCACGCCCCGCCCGGCCGGGACACTCCCCGCCGAGTACCGGGGCAGGCTGATGAGCCTCGCACACGAGGTGCGCTACCCGGGCGGCATCCGGCTCTTCGACGAGGGCGGCCGTGCCGACCACCTGTGGATCATCGAGTCCGGCAGCGTCGCCCTCGACATGCGCGTGCCCGGCCGCCGGCCCGCCGTGATCGACACCCTGGGCAGCGGTGAACTCCTCGGCTGGTCCTGGCAGTTCCCGCCGTACCGGCGGCGGTTCGGCGCCCGGACCGTCGGCCCGGTGCGCGCCCTCGAGTTCGACGCCGCGGCCGTACGCGGGCTGTGCGAGGACGACCCCGCGCTCGGACGGGCCGTCGCCCGATGGGCCGGCGAGGCCGTGGTCCGCCGCCTCCAGGCGGCCCGCACCCGGCTCCTCGACCTGTACGCCCCCTACGGCAGCGGGGCCCGGGGGTGACCCTCGATACCCGCACACCCTCGGATCGGGAGGGCGCCATGCAGGACACACCGCTTCTCGTCCGCGACGTGATGACCGGCACCGTCGTCGCCGTCGAGACCGGCACCCCCTTCAAGGACGTCGCCCGGGCGCTGCGGCTCTGGCACGTCAGCGCGCTGCCCGTGGTCGACTCCGCCCACCACGTCCTCGGCATCGTCTCCGAGGCCGACCTGCTGCCCAAGGAGGAGTTCCGCGCCACCGCCCCGGACGACCACACCCTCAGGCGGCGGGGCGCCGACCTCGCCAGGGCCGGGGCGCGCACCGCCGAAGAGCTGATGACCGCGCCCGCCGTCACCGCCGGGGAGAACGACACCCTCGCTCAGGCCGCCCGCACGATGGCCCGCTGCGGGGTGAAACGGCTGCCGGTGGTCGACCCCGAGGGCGTGCTCACCGGGATCGTCAGCCGCAGCGATCTGCTGAAGGTGTTCCTCCGGGCCGACGAGGACATCGCCCGGGAGGTCCGCCGCGAGATCGTCGCCGTGCTGTTCCCCGAGTCGCCCGAACCCGTACGGGTTCGGGTGCGCGACGGCGTCGTGACGCTCACCGGCGCCGTGCGCGACACCGCGCTCGTCCCGGTCGCCGCACGCCTGGCGCGGGCGGTGCCCGGCGTGGTGGACGTGGAGTGCGCGCTGGCCGGCCCGCGCCGCAGGCCCGACCTCGATCCGGACCTGCCGGACGGGTGAGCCGAGCCGGCGGGGACCCTTGTACGAAGGGCCCGGACGTCCCCCCGGCGTGCCCGCGAGGGCCCTCCCGGGGCGTCCGCCGCCCCATGAGACGGTGGTGGTGCGGGCGGGGCCCGCATCCCGCGCTGGGAGGTGTCGGCGATGGCGAGGACACGTCGTGAGCGCGCGACGAGGCTGTGGTTCTGGCGCTGGCGGGACAACCCGCTGCGGCGCCGCAGCGACCGCGTGGAGGCATGGATCGTCCTGGTCGCCTGGTTCCTCGCGCTGGCCGGCGGACTGCTCACCGGCGTGGCGGCGGGAACCGCGGCGCGGGACTCCCTCGACGCGCGCCGCGCGGTCGCGCACCCGGTGACCGCCGTCCTCACCGAGAACGCCCCGAAGTCCCCGCCCGCGACCGGCGTGGGCGACGGCCTGGTGTGGGCCCAGGTGAGTTGGACCGACAGCGACGGCGTCACCCACACCGGGCGGGCCAAGGTCGAGCCCGGTGTCGAGACCGGTGACAGGGCCACCGTGTGGACCGACGGCTCCGGTCGGCTCGTCGCCGAACCGGTCACCGCCCTGGCCGCCGAACTCCAGTTGGCCCTCATGGGCACGTTCACCGCGCTGGCCACCGGCACCGGCGTACTGCTCACCGCCCAACTGGCCCGACGCCGCCTGGACCGGCACCGGATGCGGGCGTGGGAGGCGGAGTGGGCCCAGGTCGGGCCGCGCTGGCGCAGGAAGATGTTCGGCTGACACGGCCGGTGAGTCGACGGCACGAGAAACGGCAAGGAAACGCGCCGGAAAAACGGCAAGAAAGCCGCAAGGAAGAGCCGCAAGGAAAGCCGCAAAGAAAAACGGGAAGGACCACCCGCTTCTCGCGGATCCCGATTGCGCGGTGCGCGACCTTCGAGGGCCGCTTCCCCGCGTCTTCCGATCGGTCCTTCCCGTCACATCCAGCACACCACACGGGTCCCGCGCCCGCCAGGGCCGACCGGCCCTCCATCGGCCGGTGCGGTCGATCATCGGGCGGTGCGGTCGATCGAGGAGTCCGTCGTCCGCAACGGGACTCACGGGACCAGTGGCGGGCCGGTCGGCTCATGTGCCCCCCGGCGGGCGGGAGTTGGATGGAGGTGGGAAGCATCGCGCCTACCGGAGAGGAGCGAGGACCGTGGGTACGAGCCTCACACCCGAGTTCTGGGAGCGCTTCACCGCGCTGCTGTTCGCCGCCATGGGCGTCACCTTCGTCCTCACCGCGGCGCTGGACGCCCTCGCCCTGCGAGCGGCCCGGCGCCGTGCCGCCGCCCCGAGCCCGCCGCCGTCGCCACCGGCCCCGCCCCGGCCGCCGGCACCCCGACCGCACCTGCCGACGCCGTCGGACCGGCGCCCGTCGGTGCCCTGCTGAACCTCTGGGGGATCAGCGCGGCGCCGCGCCTGCCAGCTCCTCGGCGATCCCGTCGGCCCAGCGGTACAGGGCGTCCCAGTCCCGGTGGTCGCCGTACCGGCCGCCGAACAGGCGGAAGACGAGCCGTCCGGACAGCGGCAGATGGGTGGCGCGGACGACACCCGAGAACAGACGGTGGTCCCGGTACGGCGGCGGCCCGGGCAGGCTCTCCACGATCACCGGGGCCTCCCTGGGGCCCATCCGCCGCGCAGGGCCGCGCAGCGCGTCCGGCATGCCGACGCTGAAGAGCCACACGGGCCGCTCACGCAGGACGTCCGCGTTGCCTCGCAGGAACTCCTTGGCCGGGTCGAGCCACGTCTGTCCGTGCACGGCGCTGCCCAGCACGAACGCGGTGTAGGCGTCGGCGTCGTCCACGCTCTCCAGCGGCCTGGCCTCAGCCGTCAGCCCCGCCGCACCGAGCCGGGCGGCCAGTCGGCGGGCGATCTCACCCGTGGAACCATGAGCGGTCGCATATCCGACCAGTACGTCCATGACACACCTCGCCTACGTCTCCGGCGCCGCCGGGCGGACGGCGCCCGACGGCACACCTACGGCGCCCGGGGCTCGGCGGCAACACGCGGCCCACGCCCCTGCGCCGCGTCGACGCCACCTCCGCCTTGCAGCCCGCCGCACCGGCGGGCCTGCCTGTCGCGGTCGGGCTGCACTGCTGGGCCTTTCGGGGTTCCCCGCTTGGACAGGCTGCACTGCTGGCCTTTCGAGGTTGCCCGCTTTGGTGGGGTCGTGCGGCTGGGCTCGGCGCTGGTCGGCCCCGGTCGGGTCGCGCGGCTGGGCTTCGGGCTCGTCGGCTCTGGTGGGGCCGCTCCGCTGGGCTCCGCGCCGGTCGGCCCCGGTCGGGCCGCGCGGCTCGGCCCCGGGCCCGCCCGCCCTGGTCGGGCCGCGCCGCTCGGCACCCGGCCTGCCCGCCTTCCTCACGCCACCCCGCTCGCCACCCGACCCGCCGTCCCCACGGCCCTCAGACGCGGTTCGGCCGAGTGCGGGGCCGGGACGGTGACCACGGGGACCGTCGCGTGCCGCAGGCACTCGCGGCTCACCGGGCCGAGGGCGGGGAGGTCGCCCCGATCGTGCGTGCCGCGGCCGAGAGCCAGCAGCAGGGCGCCGTGGGTGTGCCGCAGGAGCACGCGCGCGGGCGGGCCCTCCGCCAGGACGGCGTGCACAGCCGGGTCCACCCGCGGGCCGAAGACCTCGTGGACCGAGTCGGCGAGCAGTTCGGCGGCTCGTTCGCGCTGCTGTGCGAGCGTCGGGCGGCCGGTCACGGGGGCGTACGGCGCTGCGTGGGCCGGGGCCGGCTCCCAGGCGCACACGGCGAGGACATCCGTGCCGAGGGCGCGGGCCTGCCGTGCGGCCCAGCGCAGCGCGGCGCGCGACGCGTCCGAGCCGTCGACGCCCACCACGATGCCGGTGCCGTCGGTGCGCTGGGTCATGGCTGCCTCCTCCGCCGGTCCGTACGTCCACCGTGCCGCGCGCGGGCCCGCAGCGGCGTGGGCCGCCCGGCACCTCAGTGGTGCCGGGCGGCCCCTGCGACCTTCGCCGGCCGTGTGCTCACACCTACGGTTCTCCGCCGCCCTGGTCCAGCCGGAACGGCGGGTACACGTCCGTCATCAGGGCCGCGTACGCGGCGACCCGCAGCACCCAGCGGTTGAGCCCGACGACCAGGTCGAAGATGCCGCGCGGGTAGCGCCCGGTGCAGGCGAGCGCGACCCCGGCGAACAGCGTCAGCAGGGCGATCAGCCCGAAGCTCGCCCAGGGCAGGCGCAGCCCGCCGAGGAAGACGGCCAGGACCAGGTAGTGCGGGATGGCCAGCAGCCACCACTTCACCAGGACCAGTCCCCGGGACAGCTCCCCGGGGTACGCCAGCTCCAGGCGCGCCGGGTAGTCGGGCACGTCGGCCAGGGTGAAGGGCGGATAGCGGTCGGTGCCCAGAGCGCCGTACGCGTAGTAGTTCACGCGCCAACTCCAGCGCAGCACCCCGGTGTTGAACTCGAACAGCGCCCGGGGGTAGCGGCCGGTGAAGAGGATCGCGAAGAAGGCCACCACGCTCACCGCCACGAACGCCACCCACAGGAAGAACAGGACGACGTAGTGGGGGAGGGCGAGCAGCCACTTCACCAGCCACAGCCAGCGCGACAGCGGTCGGTCGAGCTCCGCGGTCACCCGCGCCGGCGTGCGCGGTGGTGCGGTGTCCGTGTCCACGAAGATGTTCACGACTCCTCCCTTGCCCGTCAGTGGCGGTAGCGGCGGTGATCGTCGTCGCTGTGGCCGATGTAGTGGCGTTCCTCGATGACGGTCTCGTTCTCGCCGGGACGCTGGTGACTGCCGACCGTGCCCATGAACATCAGCAGGCCGAGCAGACCGGCGCCCATCAGGACGAGTCCGAGGACGACGGTGTTCTCGAACACCAGCCAGGTCCCGACCCCCAACGCGGCCAGGAGCAGGAACGGAGCGGTCATGACCGGTCCCCCCTTTCGCCTCACCCCCAGCGTCCAGCCGACGAGAACCCCGCCCCCAGGGGCCGACCGGCCCACCCCGGGGCCGAACCACCCCTGCCGGGGAGCCGACGTCCGGTGGAAGGGTGACTATGAAGCAGGAAGGCGGTGAGAAGAATGGACCTGCCCCTGGTCGTAGGTGTCGACGGATCGACGCCCGCGCTCACGGCCGTCGACTGGGCGGTCGACGAGGCCGCCCGTCACGCCCTGCCCCTGCGCCTGCTCTACGCCTCCCTCTGGGAACGCTACGAGGACACCCCACCGACCGACGATGACGACGTCCTCACGACCGCCGCGGCCCGCGCCCACCGCCGCGACCCCGACGTGCCGGTCACCACGGACACCGTCCCGGACGAGGCCGTGGACGCCCTTCTGAGGGCCGGCCACAACGCCTCCCTCCTGGTCACCGGCTCACGCGGCCGCGGCGAACTGCAGGGCCTGCTGCTCGGCTCCGTCGGCCTGGCCGTCGCGGCCCGCGCGCACTGCCCCGTGATCGTGGTCCGCGGTGACATGGCCGGCCTGGCGGGCACGCACGAGCGGATCCTGCTCGGCGCGGGCGACCCGGAGAGCTGCGCGGACGCCGTCGCCTTCGCGTTCCGCGAGGCCCGGGCGCGCCGCTGCGTCCTCGACGTGGTCCGCGCCTGGCGCCGCCCCCTGCACGAGCCGGTCGACCATCCGCTGCTCGTCGGCGACCCGCAGCAGGCGCACGAGCAGGAGGCGTCCGAACTGCTGGACACGCTGCTGCGGGACGCGACGGAGGACCACCCGGAGGTCAGGGTGCGGCGCGCCACCGTCGAGGGCCCGGCCCGCCGGGTGCTGCTCGACCGGTCGGCCGCCGCGGACCTGGTGATCGTCGGCGCCCGGCGCCGCACCGGTCACCTCGGCCTTCAGCTGGGCCGCGTGGCCCACACCCTGCTGCATCACGCCGCCTGCCCGGTGGCGGTCGTGCCGCAGCGGGCATGAGGTGCCCGTAGGCACCGGCGTAGGGCAGTGGCGTCGGGGAACCCGGACCGATCGCCGACGGGAGGGAGTGCCGCAGTGACCGGCTGGACCTGGGAGTACGAGGGCTACGAGCCCGCGGACGAGCGTCTGCGGGAGTCCCTGTGCACGCTGGGCAACGGCTGCTTCGCCACCCGGGGAGCGCTCCCGGAGTGCGCCGCCGACGAGATCCACTATCCCGGCACGTATGTCGCCGGCTGCTACAACCGGCTCACCTCGGACGTCGCCGGCCGCCGCGTCGAGAACGAGGACATGGTCAACGTGCCGAACTGGCTGCCGCTGCGCTTCCGGCTGCCCGGCGGCGAATGGCTCACCCCCGACACCGCCCCGGTCCTCGACCACCGCCAGCGACTGCAGCTGGCCTCCGGCCTACTGGAACGCCACACCCGCTACGGGCTGGGCGGCGGACAGGAGCTGACGGTGCGGCAGGAACGGTGGGTGCACATGGCGGACCCCCATCTGGCCGCCCTGCGCACCGAGTTCACCGCCACCGGCTTCTCCGGCACCCTGGAGGTGGAGGCCGCCCTCGACGGCGGGGTCGCCAACGCCGGCGTGGCCCGCTACCGCCAGCTGGACGGCCTGCACCTCACCCACGTCCACACCGGTGACGCCGGCCCGGACACCGTCTGGCTGCGCTGCCGCACCCGCACCTCCGACATCCGCATCGGCATGGCCGCCCGGCTCACCGCCGACGCGCCCGCCACCGTGCGGCACGAGAGCCCGCGCGCGGTCCAGCGGCTGCACCTGGAGCTGACGGAGGGCCGCCCGGCCGTCGTCGACAAGACCGTCGCCCTGCACACCTCCCGCGACCCGGCCATCAGCGACCCGCTGCACGCCGCCGTCCACCGCGTCGGCCGCGTCCCCGCCTACGACGACCTGCTGGAGTCCCACCTCACGGCCTGGGACCAGCTGTGGCGCCGCGCCGACCTCGTCGTGCCCGGCGAGTCGGGCCGCATCCTGCGGCTGCACCTCTTCCACGTCCTGCAGACCCTCTCGCCGCACACCGCCGACCTCGACGTCGGCGTCCCCGCCCGCGGGCTGCACGGCGAGGCGTACCGCGGCCATGTCTTCTGGGACGAGCTGTTCGTCCTGCCCTACCTCAACCTGCACTTCCCCGAGGTGTCCCGAGCCCTGCTGCGCTACCGCCACCGACGCCTCGAACAGGCGTGCATCGCCGCGCGGGAGGCCGGCCGGCGGGGCGCGATGTATCCGTGGCAGAGCGGCAGCGACGGCCGCGAGGAGACCCAGCAGCTCCATCTCAACCCCAACTCAGGGCGCTGGCTGCCGGACCACTCCCACCTGCAGTACCACGTCGGCTCGGCCATCGCCTACAACATCTGGCAGTACTGCGAGGCCAGCGGCGACAGCGAGTTCCTGCACACCAAGGGCGCCGAGATGCTGCTGCAGATCGCCCGCTTCTGGGCCGACTCGGCGGTCTACGACGACGATCTGGGCCGGCACCGCATCCGGGGCGTGGTCGGACCCGACGAGTACCACGACGCCTACCCCGACGCCTCCGCCCCCGGCCTGGACGACAACGCGTACACCAACGTCACCGCCGCCTGGGTGCTCGCCCGCACCCTGGACCTGCTGCGCTCGCTGCCCGAGCCGCGCCGCCGCGAACTCGTCGAGCGCACCGGCCTCGACGGCGGCGAACTCGAACAGTGGGAGGACGTCTCCCGCACCCTGCACGTACCCTTCCACGACGGCGTCGTCAGCCAGTTCGAGGGCTACGGCGATCTCGCCGAGCTCGACTGGGAGGGCTACCGGGAGCGGTACGGCGACATCCGGCGGCTGGACCGGATCCTGGAGGCCGAGGGCGACACCGCCAACCGCTACCGGGCGTCCAAACAGGCCGACGTCCTCATGCTCGGGTACCTCTTCTCCCCGGCCGAGCTGGCCGGTCTCTTCCGCCGCCTGGGCATGCGCCTCGACGACGACACCTGGCACCGCACCGTCGACTACTACCTGCACCGCACCAGCCACGGCTCCACCCTCAGCGGCCTGGTGCACGGCTGGGTGCTGGCCCGGGCCCGCCGCGCCGAGGCGTGGAAGTTCTGCCAGGAGGCCCTCCAGGGCGACATCGCAGACGTCCAGGGCGGCACCACCGGTGAGGGCATCCACCTGGGCGCCATGGCCGGCACCCTGGACCTGGTCCAGCGCGGACTCACCGGCCTGGAGACCCGGGACGGCGCCCTCTGGCTGGACCCGGTCCCGCTGCCCGAGCTGTCCTCCTACGGCTTCTGCCTGCGCTACCAGGGCCACTGGGGTGTCCGCCTGCGCCTGGAACACGGCCTGCTGGAGATCGCCGTACCCTCCTCCGACGAGTCCCCGATCGACGTACGCCTCCCCGACCGCGATGTGTGCCTCCAGCCGGGGGAGACGGGGGAACTGGCACTGCCGGAGTGAGTACGGTCACGGAGAGCGGGCCGTACGGCCCCCGGCGCGGTCCTGGCGGCCCATGGCGCGCGGCACCGCCCGGAGGGAGGCTGGTCCTGAGGAACCCCGTCGTCGACTCGGCACGGAGTGAGGTGACCCGACGTGTACTGGGACTCCGACCATGGCATGAACGGGTGGGGCTGGTTCGCCATGTCGATCAGCAGCGTCCTGTTCCTGGCCCTGCTCGTCGCCGTCGGCATGCTGCTGTACCGCGCGCTGAGCCGTGACTCCGCGCCCCCGCGCCCGCCCGTCGACGCGCCGCCCCACGCCACGGCGGAGGCGGAACGGCTGCTCGGCGAGCGGTTCGCGCGCGGCGAGATCGACGAGGAGGAGTACCGGCGCCGCCTCGCGGTACTGCGAGGTGGCGGCGCGGGGCTCGCCAAGACCTGACCGCACCCGGTCCCCCCGTCCGCTCTCCGAGGGGAGGTACGCCATGCCGGCGCGACCACTCGACCCGATGACCCCGCGGGCCCTGGTGGCGGCCGCCACCGCCGCTCCCTCGCTGCACAACGCGCAGCCCTGGCGGTTCCGGTACCGCACCGGCGACCGCGTCCTGGAGCTGTACGCCGACTTCTCCCGGGGCATGCCGCGCACCGACCCGGACCACCGCGCCCTGCACATCGGCTGCGGCGCGGCCCTGTTCAACCTCCGGGTCGCCGCGGCCCACCACGGTCTGCTCGCCGACGTCGGGCTGCTGCCCGACCCCGCCGAACCCGGTCTGCTCGCCGCCGTGCGCCTCGCCGACACCGAGCAGCCGGACCACGATCTCGCCGTGCTGTTCCCGGCGATCGCCCGCCGGCACACCAGCCGCCACCCCTTCCGCGACGAGCCGGTGCCCTTCGACATCCGGGCCGCGCTGTCCGACGCCGCCCGCGCGGAGGACGCCCAGCTCTTCTTCCCCGACGCCTGGCACGTGGCCGCCCTGCTGGACCAGATCCACGACGCCGAGGGCCGCGACCTGATGGAACCCGAGCGCATCGAGGAGGTACGGCGGTGGACCCGGGTCGGACCCGACGACACCGGTGAGGCCGTCGACGGCATCCCGGAGCACGCCTTCGGCCCGTCCAAGTACAACGGCGGCGCCCCCGTCCGGGACTTCGCCGGCCGGCGGCACCTGCCCCACCGCCCCTCGGCGACCTTCGAACCCGCCCCGAACCTCGTCCTCCTCGGCACCCGCCACGACCGTCCGGCCGACTGGCTGCGGGCCGGCCAGGCACTGGAACGGGTCCTGCTCCTCGCCACCGTGCACGGCCTGGCCACGGCCCTGTCCTCACACGCCCTGGAACGCAAGGACCTGCGCGAACTCGCCCGCGACCCCGAGTCCGACATGGGCCACGTCCACATGGTCCTGCGCCTCGGCCACGGCCCGACAGGCACGACCACCCCCCGCAGGCCGGTGTCGGACGTCCTGCAGATCGTCTGAATCCCGCCACGGCTCAGTGCGCCTCAGACCGAGGCGGCCACGAGGGCACGGCTCATCGCCGCCATCGCCTCGGGCCGCCCCGCGTCGACGCCGGCACCGGGCAGAGCCGGTGTTCCCCGCAATGGCCGGGCGCAACATCGCGATGCTGCCCGAGCCGCACCGAACCGCAGCCGATCCCGGACGCACTGACCGCGCCGACCCACAGCCACGCCGTCGCCCGCCGCTGTGCTGCTGTCTCCGTGGTGCGGCTGGTGTTCGGCGAGCCGGTTGGTCCGGGCGTTGGCGTGGCTGACCGTCGCCGTCGCCTCGGGGCGCCCGGCGCTGGCGCGAGCGCCGGGTAGCGCGCGCCTTGGCCCGTCCGTCCACGGGCACGGCCTCGCTCCACGTGGCAGCGTGTGCACGGCCGCCCGCCCACAGGCGCACGGCGCACGCTCCGGCAGTGCCGTCAGATGCCGTGCTGACGCGTCCAGGGTGTCGCGGGTGGTCGGGATCAGTGCGATCAGTGCCCCGATGCGAGGTACTCGCCGACGACCAGGGTTCCGCCCGGCACCAGTGCGCGGATCGGGTCCACGCCCGCCTGCCCGCCCGCAGGCGCGGTGCACGTTCCGGCAGTGCCGGCGGATGCCGTGCTGACGCGTCCAGAGTGTTGCCGTTGGTCGGGATCAGCGCGCCGTCAGGTACTCGCCGACGACCAGGGTTCTGTCCGGCACCAGTGCGGGGCGCCGTAGCGCGTCCAGTTGGCCGCGGCCGTTCACGGGACCGGAAGCAGGTCCGTGAGTGGGGCCGCGCCCGTCGTCGGCGGAGCCGTCGGGACGGTCAGTCGTGCGGGACGACGGCGACCGGGCACGGTACGTGGTGGAGGGCCGCGTGGGCGACCGGTCCGAGCTTCCACATCAGCGGCGAGGGATGCAGACGCCGGCCCACCACGGTCAACCGGGCGTGGGCCGCGGCGGCCAGCAGCACCTGGGAGGCCGAGCCGTGCGCGGTGTGCTCCACGACGTCGACGGCCGGGAACTTCTCCCGCCACGGCGTGAGCAGCGCGGCGAGCCGCTCCCGCTCCTCGGCCGGCACACCGTCGCCCTCCGGACGAGGCTGTGTCACCAGCGCCGACAGCGGCAGCGCCCGCACCGCGCGCAGCGGGACGCCCCGTACGTCGGCGGTGGTGAAGGCGAACTCCAGCAACGGGTCGGAGGCCGGAGCGGCCTCCTGCACCCCGACCAGGATCTCGTCCCGGCCGGCGGCCGCCGGATGCCCGTAGCCGCTCTCCACGGCCGGGTCGCCGGCCCGCACGGTGACGGCGGGGCAGTGGCTCAGGCCCAGCACGTGCAGGCTGATGGAGCCGAGCAGGAAGCTCGACACCGCGCCGTGCCCCCGCGAGCCCAGCACCAGCATGGTCGCGGTCTCGCTGAGGTCCACGAGCGCGTTGGTGGCCGGCGCCGAGACCAGTTCCGAGGTCACGGACAGCGTGCCGTAGCGGTGCAGCAGCTCGGCCTCCGTCCGGCGCAGCACCTGCTCGCCGTACCGCTGCTTGCTGTGCGCCGCCTGGGCGATGGGCACGTTCAGCGGCTGCGTGGTCCACGAGTGCAGCAACAACAGGGGCAGACGCCGGTCCACCGCCTCGCGGGCGGCCCACCACGCGGCCGTCACGCTGGCGGGGGAGCCGTCGAGCCCGACGACGACGGGTCCGGTCATGACGCACCTCCGGGGTCGGCACGGCGACGGGGCGGGCCACCCCGCCGCACGTCTTTTCCTCCGGTTTCCAGACTGGACCCGGTACATGCCCCCGGGGAGGGCCGGACGGTGTGGCCTTGAGGTCCGGACGGCCCAGTGCGACGGACGGGGGCCGGCCGGAGGCTGAGAGACAGGGAAGCGGGAGGACCGGCCGCCTGCCGACGCGCGCCGGGATCCTTGTGCGGCACGCACGCCCGACCACCGGAGGGCCGGACACACCGGACACCGGAAAGGGGAGAGTGCCATGACGGGACCGAGGGCGGGGACCGCCGCCCAGGAGGTTCCCCCGGAAGCCGCCACCCCGGCCGCCCACCGGCTCAGCCCCGAAGAGGTCGCCGCCCGGCTCGGCGTCGACCCGCGCACGGGCCTCACCTCCCAGGACGCCGCCGAACGCGCCGCCGCGCATGGCCCCAACCGGCTCGCGGAACCGGCCCGACGCCCCGAATGGCTGAAGTTCCTCGACCAGTTCCGCAACTGGCTCATCGGCATCCTGCTGATCGCCGCCGTCGTCGCCGCCGCGATCGGCGAGGTGAAGGACGCCGCGGTGATCACGGTCGTGCTGCAGATCAACGCCGTCCTCGGCTACGTCCAGGAGCGGCGCGCCGAGCGCAGCCTGGAGGCCCTGCGCCGGATGCTCGTCGCCACCGCCCGGGTCCGCCGCGACGGCACCGAACGCGAGGTCGAGGCGGACACCCTGGTCCCCGGCGACGTGGTGCTGCTGGAGGCCGGCGACCGGGTCCCCGCCGACGGGCGGCTACTGGTGGCCGAGTCGGTGGAGGTCGCCGAGGCGGCCCTGACCGGGGAGTCCCAGCCGGTGGCCAAGAGCACCGCCGTGATCGGCCCGGCCGAGGTCCCCGTCGCCGAGCGCACCGGCGAGCTGTTCATGAACACCGCCCTCACCCGCGGCCGCGCGGAGATGGTCGTCACCGCCACCGGCATGGACACCGAGCTCGGCACGATCGCCGAGGCCCTGCGCACCGGCGCCGAACCGCCCAGCCCGCTCCAGGTCCAGCTGGACAGCCTCGGCCGGCGCCTGGCGGTGCTCAGCGGCGCCGCGGTCGCCCTCTACGCGGTCCTCGCCCTGGTGCGCGGCGAGGCACCCTCGGACATCGCCCTGCGGGCGGTGGCCCTGGCCGTCGCCGCCATCCCCGAGGGACTGCCCGCCGTCCTCGCCCTGAACCTGGCCCTCGGCGTGTACCGCATGGCCCGCCGCGGCGCCGTCGTCAAACGCCTCGCCGCCGTCGAGGCCCTCGGCTCGGCGACCGTCGTGTGCAGCGACAAGACCGGCACCCTCACCCTGAACGAGATGACCGTACGGTCCCTGTGGACCGCCGGCCGGCTCCACTCCGTCACCGGCGAGGGCTACGGCACCCAGGGCGCCGTCCGCTCCCACGACGGCACCCCCGCCCCGGAGGCACGACTCCGCGCCGCCGCACTGTCGTTCGCGCTGTGCAACGACGCGCGCCTCACCGACGAGGGCTTCGTCGGCGACCCGACGGAGGCCGCCCTGGTGGTCCTCGCCGCGAAGGCGGGCACGGAGGCCGACCGGCTGCGCGCCGAGCGGCCCCGCACCGGCGAACTCCCCTTCGACGCGGCCACCAAGTACATGGCGACCTTCCACGCCGAGCCCGACGGCCGCACCCGCGCGCACGTCAAGGGAGCCGTCGACGTCCTGCTCGACCGCTGCACGGCCGTACGCACCGAGGACGGCGTCCACCCCCTCGACGAGGCCCGCCGCGCCCAGGTCCGCGCCGTGGCCGCCGAACTCGGCCGCTCCGGACTGCGCGTACTCGGCGCCGCCACCGCCCTCCTCGACGGCCCCGTGGACCACGACGGCCTCACCGGGCTGACCCTGGTGGCCGTCGCCGGCCTCGCCGACCCGCCCCGCCCGCAGGCCCGCGAGGCGATGGCCCTGTGCCGCACCGCCGGCGTCGCCGTCAAGATGATCACCGGTGACCACGCGGACACCGCGGCCGCCGTCGCCCGTGAGCTGGGCATCACCGGCGAGGTGGTGACCGGCGCCGACCTCGACCGGATGCCGCAGGAGGAACTCGCCCGCCGCGTCGACGGCATCGGCGTCTTCGCCCGGGTCGCCCCCGAGCACAAGGTCGTGATCGTCCGGGCGCTCACCGCCCGCGGCCACACCGTGGCGATGACCGGCGACGGCGTGAACGACGCGGCCGCGCTGCGCGCCGCCCACATCGGCGTCGCGATGGGCCGCACCGGCACGGACGTCGCCAAGGAAGCCGCCGACATGGTCCTCACCGACGACGACTTCTCCACCATCGTCCGGGCGGTCCGCGAGGGCCGGGCGATCTACGCGAACATCGTGAAGTTCGTCCGCTTCCAGCTGGCCACCAACATCGGCGCCATCCTGACCCTGCTCGGCTCCTCCGCGGCCGGACTGCCCTCACCGCTGACCGCGGCCCAGCTGCTGTGGATCAACATCATCATGGACGGCCCGCCCGCCATGGCCCTGGCCGTCGACCCGGCCCGCGACGACACCATGCGCCGCCCGCCCCGCGACCCCGCCGAACGGATCCTTGACGCCCGCCGGCTGCTCGCCGTCGGCCGGGCCGGCGCGGTCATGGCCGTCGGCACCGTCGCCCTGTTCGCCGTCGCCCGCCCGCGGGTCGGCTCGGACACCGCCGCGACGATGGCGTTCACCACGTTCGTCCTCTTCCAGCTGGTCAACTCGCTCAACGCCCGCGCGGACGACGGCCCGGTCCTGGGCCGCCATCAGCTGACCAACCGCACCCTGTGGCTGTGCCTGGCCGGGGTGCTGACCGTGCAGGCCGGTGCGGTCCACCTGCCGTGGGCGCGGTCCGTCTTCGGCACGGTCCCGCTGAGCGCCGCCCAGTGGGCGCTGTGCGCGGCCGTCGCCTCGACGGTGCTGCTCGCCGAACTGGTCTCCCGCGCGGTGTCAGCGCCGCGGCAGCAGCGGATCCCGCGCCGGCAGCCGCCAGACGGTACGGCGCGGTGACGCGGCGCCCTCCGGCCCGTAGCCCAGCCGCAGCACCATCTGCGCGTGGGCACGGCCGTGGGCGGGCGCGGACGCGAGGTCCGCACGCAGGTCGGGCCACTCCAGGGCCTGATGCAGCAGCGAGGCCCGCACACCGTGCGCGGTCGCCACCAGCAGCACGCGCTCCAGGGCCTGCCCGGCACGCAGCCAGTCCGCCCGGCGGTCGTGCGGGGTGGACAGCACCGCGAGCCGGGGACGTGCCTCGAAGGGCCGGGCGGGCAGCGCCGCGGGACGGCGATGGGCGCCGAAGTCACGCATCGGGAGCCGCTCGCGATAGTCCTGCGGCCCCACGGCCGCCGACGGGACGCCGAGCGCCGAGACGTACGGGGCCCGCAGCCACCGCCGGCTCTCCGCCGCACGGTCGGCGTCGGCGCGGTTGCGCTGCTCGCCCTCCCACGTCAGCCGCAGCAGCCGCTCGGTGCCCTCGGCATCGGGCAGCACCAGCCGGGCACCCTCCGCCCGAGCCGCCTCGACGAGCTCGGCCGTCAGCCCGTCGGGCAGCGGCCGGTCCGCGTACGGCAGCCGGCTGCTGCGCCGGCGCCACAACGCCTCGTACAGCCCCGCCGGCACCGGCAGATGCGGCGGCCCACCGAACCGCACCCGCGCCAGCAGCCCCGGCTCACCGGGCCGCGGCAGCAGCCGCACCACCGGCTCCCAGCCGCTGTGCGCGGCCGCGACCCGCAGATTGAACAACGCGCACCCCACCGACAGATGCAGCGCCCGCCCCGCCGGATCGATGAACCGAAGCCCCCGCTCGACCGCCGCCCGCACCTCCAGCCCCGGCGCCTGCGCATCGAACCGGAACCGCCAGGGCTGGGTGTTGTGAATGGAGGGCGCGGCAGCGGCCGCCGTCAACAGCGTCCGCACCGTCGTGACATCGACATTCATGGGTCTCCTCTTCACGGGGCCGACCGCAGCGCCGCCAAAAGGGACGCGGGGCTGCAGTCGATATGCGGCTCCGCCCCCCGCGCGCGACCAGCCACGACGAGACCCGCAGACAAGAACGGCGCCTACGACACCGTCGGCTCCATCTGCGACGCAAGCACCGCCGCCTGCACCCTCCGCTGCACCCCCAGCTTCGCCAGCAGTCGCGAAATGTGATTCTTGACCGTCTTCTCCGACAGATACAGCCGCTGACCGATCTCCCGATTGGTCAGCCCGTCCCCGATCAGCGTCAGAATCTCCCGCTCACGAGGCGAAAGACTCGCCAGCTCCGGCGACTCCTCCGGCGCCGGCGCCGGCTCGGTCCGCAGCGTCCGCATCAGCCGCGCCGTGGTCGCCGGATCGAGCATCGACTGCCCCGACGCCACCGTCCGCACCGCCGACACCAGATCCGACCCACGGATCTGCTTCAGCACATACCCCGACGCCCCCGCCATGATCGCGTCCAGCAGCGCGTCCTCGTCGTCGAACGACGTCAGCATGAGCACGGCCAGCTCCGGCATACGGCTGCGCAGCTCACGGCAGACGGTGATGCCGTCCCCGTCGGGCAGACGGACGTCCAGGACGGCCACATGCGGCCGTACCGCGGGAGCGCGCACCATGGCGTGCTCCACGTTCTCCGCGTCGCCGACGACGGTGATGTCCGCCTCGGCGTCCAGCAGGTCCGCCAGTCCGCGCCGGACGACCTCGTGGTCGTCGAGCAGGAAGACGCGGATCGGGTCCTGCGGTGTGTAGGTGCGTGCCTCGGGCATGTCGACCCCTTGTGGTTCCCCGGTGGTGGCGGACTGCGGGCCGCCCCTGCCGACGATCCTCACCCCCAGGCGCCGCGCGCACTAGGGCCTTCCGGCCCCTTCAAGTTCGAACCGCACGTCCACCACCCCTTCGACCGCCCGGACCAGCCGCGCGGCCACCGGAACCAGGGACCGGTCCCGCACCCGCCCGGCGAGCACCACGACCCCCTCGTCCACCGCCACCCGTACCGACGACGCCGGCATCGGGAAGAGATAGGCCACGACCTCCCGCCGTACCTCCTCCGCGATGTCCTCGTCGTCCCGCAGGAACACCTTCAGCAGGTCGGTCCGGCTGACCACGCCCACGAGCAGGCCCGCCTCGTCGACGACGGGCAGCCGCTTGACCCGGGCCCGCGCCATGGTCCGCGCGGCCTGGGCGAGCGTCGCGTCGGCGGTGACGGTGAGCGCGGGGGAGGTCATCAGCTCGCCCGCCGTGAGCGAACCCGCCTTCGCGAGGTCGGACAGCCGGCGCAGCTGCGTGTACCGGTCGGGGTCGCTGTCGCGGAACTCCTCCTTGGGCAGCAGATCGGCCTCGGAGACCACCCCGACGACCCGGCCCGCCGCGTCCACCACGGGCAGGGCACTCACCTTGCGGCCGTGCAGGACACGCACGATCTCCTTGAAGACGGCACTGCGGCCGACCCGGGCGACGGAGCGCGTCATCACGTCGCCGACGATGTGCGGGGCCGCCCGCCGGCCGACGGCACCGGTCTCCTGGACGTCGGTCATCGCTCGCCCCCGCTCCCGTACGGGCCGTACAGGTCGAGCAGCCGGGCGCGGGCCGAGTGCAGCCGGTGCGCCACGACCCCGCCGACCCACTCGGCGACGGCCCGCCCGAACGCGGTGTCGCCCGCGCACATCGCGCGGACCTCGACCGCGTCGAACTCGTACGCCCGGACCGGGCTCGCCGCCTCGGCACCCAGATGCCAGGTGTGCGGCGGGAACAGCCAGGACCAGCCGACGAGTTCGTTGTGGCCGAGGGACTCGATGACGGCCGCGCGGCGGCCGGGGACCCGCATGTCCAGGTCGACGGTGCCGGTGCGCACGATCCAGAACCGGTCGGCGCGACCGCCTTCCTCGAAGAGGCGGGTGCCCTGGGGGAACGCCACCTCCTGGGCGATCCCCATCAGCCGCTGCCGGTGTTCGGCGGACAGCGCCCGCGGCATGCTCATCGTGACGGGAGCGTTCATGGCGTGCCTCCAGGAAGGCGCGTACGGAAGGACCACCTCCAGCCTGCGCGGACACCGCTCCCCGGACCATGGGCCACCCGGCCCCCGGACCGGGCCGGCCGGCCGGTGAGTCCCCCCGGGCCTGTGAACGGCGATACCGAGCGGGCGGGCAGGCGCCGGTGCCCTGCGGCCCGACCGGTCCCGCGGAAGGGGCCGTTCAGCCCCCTGGACGCCGACTTTCGGCATCCGGCGGGAGACGTCGGACGAGGCCAGATTGGGCGGTGCAAGAACCGAAGGAACGAGCCGCAGACAACGACTCCCGAAGGGATCACCACCATGGCCGTTCACCACCACCCGCACCGTCACATGGGCTTCCGCCTCCCGTCTCTGCGCGGGGCGGGGACGGCCGAGACCGTCACCGACACGGCCGCCACGACGGTGAGCGCGTATGTCTTCGCCGGCCTGCGACTGCTGACCGGGTTCGTCTTCCTGTGGGCGTTCCTGGACAAGACCTTCGGTCTTGGCTACGCCACCCAGTCCGGCAAGGGCTGGATCGACGGCGGATCGCCCACCAAGGGCTTCCTGAGCAACGTCGCGGTCGGACCCATGGAGTCCACCTTCCAGGCGTGGGCCGGGGACGCCTGGGCGGACTGGCTGTTCATGCTGGGCCTGCTCGGCATCGGCGTCGCCGTGATGAGCGGCGTCGCGCTGCGCCTGGCCGCCGTCGCCGGCACCGCCATGATGGCGCTGATGTGGATCGCCGAGTGGCCGCCCGCGAAGCACCTGTCCGACGGTTCGCTCAGCATGTCGACGAACCCGTTCGCCGACTACCACGTGATCTACGCCGTCGTCCTGATCGCCCTCGCGGCCGTCGGCGCCGGCGCCACCTGGGGACTGGGCCGCCAGTGGGCGCGGCTTCCCTTCGTCAGCCGCCACTCCTGGCTGAGGTGAACCCTCCCCGGCACGGCGGGTCCCGCCGCAGGGGCCCACCGCGCCGGGACCGCGCCGAGCCGCCCCGTCCCGAAGCTCCCCACCTGACATCCGATCCGGAGGCAGACACCATGGTCCGCACAGTTGTCGCAGGTCTCGACGGCTCCCCCGAAAGCAGGGCCGCCGTCGAATGGGCGGCCCGGGAGGCGTTGTCACGCGGCCTGCCGCTGACCGTTCTGCACGTGTGGCAGCCCGTCCCCGAGCCGATGGCCCAGGAGCCGCCGCTCGGCGCGGAGACCCAACGGCACTGGACCGAGCGCATCCCGCGCGAGACCGCCGCGGGCCTCAGACTGCGCCACCCCGGCCTGGAGGTCACCCCCGAGCAGCGCCACGGAAGCCCCTTCGCCATCCTCACCGAGGTGGCGAAGGACGCCGAGCTGCTGGTGCTCGGATCGCGCGGACTGAGCGGACTCGGCGGGTTCGTCGTCGGCTCCGTCGGCCTGTACGTGGTGGCTCACGCCCAGCGGCCGGTCGTCCTGGTCCGCGCCGGGGAACGGGCCGCCGACGAGCACGAGCCCGACCCGGCGGGCGCCCCGTCCGCCGTCACCCCGTTCCGGCCCGTGGTGCTCGGCCTCGACCCGGCCGGCCCCGACGACTCGGTCGTCGGGTTCGCGTTCGAGTCGGCGGCCCGCCGCGACACCGCGCTGCGCGTCGTCCACGGCTGGAGCCTGCCGCCCTACTTCACCTACGGTCCGAGCGCCGACGCCGCCCTGCACGGCGAGGTCGCCCGGCAGCAGGCCGCCGCGCTCAGCGAGGTCCTCGCCCCCTGGCGGGCGAAGTACCCGGCGGTGGAGGTCGTCGAGGACTCCCGCTCCGGCAGCGCCGCCAACCACCTGATCGACGCCTCCCACGAGGCGTCCCTGGTGGTCGTCGGCCGACGCGTCCGCCGCAGCCCGCTCGGCGCCCACACCGGCCCCGTCGCCCACGCCGTCCTGCACCACGCCACCGCCCCCGTCGCCGTCGTCTCGCACGGCTGACCCACCCACCCGACCCACGTAACAACCCGAGGAGTTGACGACCCCATGAAGGCAGCGGTCGTACGAGCATTCGGCGAGCCCCTGGTCATCGAGGAGCGCCCCGACCCCGTGCCCGGCCCCGGCCAGGTCCGCATCCGCGTCGAGGCGTCCGGGCTGTGCCACACCGACATCCACGCCGCGCACGGCGACTGGCCGGTCAAGCCGAACCCGCCGTTCGTGCCCGGCCACGAAGGCGTCGGCCTCGTCGAGGAACTCGGCGACGGCGTCACCCACCTGAGCGTGGGGCAGCGGGTCGCCGTGCCCTGGCTCGGCAAGGCGTGCGGACACTGCGAGCACTGCCTGTCCGGCTGGGAGACGCTGTGCGAGCAGCAGATCAACACCGGCTACGGCTGCGACGGCGGCTACGCCGAGAAGATGCTCGCCTGGGCCGACTACGCCCAGCCGGTCCCCGACGGCGTCACTCCCTTCGACGCCGCACCGCTGACCTGCGCCGGCGTCACCACCTACAAGGCGCTGAAGGTCGCCGACGTCCGGCCCACCCAGCTCGTCGCGATCTCCGGCGTCGGCGGACTCGGCCATCTCGCCGTCCAGTACGCGAAGATCGCCGGCGCGAACGTCGCCGCCATCGACGTCACCGACGAGAAGCTGGAACTGGCCCGCGACCTCGGCGCCGACCTCGTCATCGACGCCCGCAAGGAGGACGTCGGCGCGACCCTCAAGAAGTACGGCGGCGCCCACGCGGCCATCGCCCTCGCCGTCAACGAGTCCGCCTTCGCCGCCGTCAACGCCGGGCTGCGGCGCGGCGGCAAGCTGGTCATGGTCGCCCTCCCCGCGCAGGGCACGGTCCAGGTGCCGATCTTCGACACCGTCCTGAACGGCACCTCCGTGATCGGCTCGATCGTCGGCACCCGCCAGGACCTCGCCGAGGTCTTCCAGCTGCACGCGGCCGGCCGCACGAAGGTCATCCACGAGACCCGCCCGCTGGACTCCGTCAACGACTCCATCGAGGCGGTGCTGCGCGGCGAGGTCAAGGCCCGCATCGTCTTCGACCTGGGCGCGGGACGGTGACCACCATGCAACTGCCCCTGGTCGTCGGCGTGGACGGCTCCGAGCCGAGCCTGCGCGCCGTCGACTGGGCGGCCGACGAGGCCGCCCTGCGCGGGGCGCGGCTGCGGGTGGTGTACGCCTCCCTGTGGGAGCGCTACGAGGGCAAGGCCGTCGCCCGGGACTTCAACCGGCCGGCCGACGAGCTGCGCGCGGACGACATCCTCGACACCGCCGCCCGTCGCGCCCGCACCCGGCAGCCCGACCTGAAGGTCACCGCCGAGGCGCTGCCCGAGGAACCCGAGTACGCCCTCGTCCACGAGGGACGGCAGGCCGCGCTGCTGGTCATGGGCACCCGCGGCCGCAGTGGCATCGTCAACCTGCTGCTCGGCTCGGTCAGCCTGACCGTGGCCGCGCACGCTCCCTGCCCGGTGGTCGTGCTGCGCGGCAGCCACGACAACCAGACCGCGGCCCCGGTCCACGGCCGCGTCGTCGTGGGCGTCGGCGAGGACCCCGACGACGGCACCGTGCTGCGCTTCGCCTACGAGGAGGCGCGGCGGCGCGGCGCGATCCTGGAGGCCGTACGGGTCTGGCGGTGCCCGGCGCACGAGACGAGCGACCACCCGCGGCTCGCCGGGGAGTCCGCCCTGCTGCACGAGAAACGGGCCGCCGAGGCCCTGGACGCGGCCCTGAAGGACGCCCCGCCGGACATCGAACTGCACCGCCGCACCGTCGAGGGACACGCCCGGCGGGTCCTGGTGGACGTCTCCCACCGCGCCGACCTGCTGATCGTCGGCGCCCAGCGGCGCGAGGGACACCTCGGGCTGCAACTGGGCCGGGTCGCGCACGCGGCACTGCACCACTCCGCGTGCCCGGTGGCCGTCGTACCGCACCCGGCGTGAGAACCGCCGGTCGGGTCACAGGCTCGCCGCGTGGTCGGGCACATACCTCTGCAGATCGCGCGGCGGGCGCACATACCCGGTGGACTCCGGCCGCTCGGGCAGCTCCAGCACCGGCGGCGGCACATCGTGGTAGGGCAGCGTGTCCAGCAGATGGGCGATCATGTTCAGCCGCGCCCGCCGCTTGTCGTCGCTCTCCACCACGTACCAGGGCGCCTCCCGGATGTCGGTGTGCACCATCATGTCGTCCTTGGCCCGCGAGTACGCCTCCCAGCGGGTCAGCGACTCCAGGTCCATCGGCGACAGCTTCCACCGCCGCAGCGGATCCTCCAGCCGGCGCTGGAAACGCTCCTGCTGCTCGGCGTCGCTCACCGAGAACCAGTACTTGCGCAGCAGGATCCCGTCCTCCACCAGCATCCGCTCGAAGATCGGGCAATGGCGCAGGAACAGCTGGTGCTCCTCCTTCGTGCAGAAGCCCATCACATGCTCCACCCCGGCCCGGTTGTACCAGGACCGGTCGAACAGCACGATCTCGCCGGCCGCCGGCAGATGCTCGACGTACCGCTGGAAGTACCACTGGGTGCGCTGCCGCTCGGTCGGCTTCGGCAGCGCCGCGATCCGGGCCACACGGGGGTTGAGGTGCTCGGTGACCCGCTTGATGGTCCCGCCCTTGCCGGCCGCGTCCCGCCCCTCGAAGATCACGACCAGCCGGGCCCCCTCGGCCCGCACCCACTCCTGGACCTTGACCAACTCGGTCTGCAGCCGCAGCAGTTCGCGCTCGTAGACCTTCCGCGACAGCTTCCCCGTGTCGTTGCCGGACATGGCGCCCTGACTCCCCTCGCCGAGGTCGCGGAGCCGAGGGCCGACCGGCCCCCCGGCCACCGCCGGACAGCCCATGGGATCCCGCGGCGTTCCGCTGGACGCTCGAAGTGTAGAAAGCCTGGAGGAGATCCGCGATGTCGGTCGACCCGCTCACCCGCCCGCCGGTCCACGCGCTGCTCGCGGACGGCACCACCGTGTGCATCCGCGCGGTCCGCCCCGGCGACCACGAACAGCTGCGCGGCTTCTACGAGGAGATGTCCCCGGAGAACCTGCGCCTGCGGTTCTTCTCCGCGAGCCGCCGCTCCGCCGACCTGGCCGCCGACCGGGCCTGCGCGCCCACCCACCCGGGCTACCGGGCACTGGTCGCCGAGACCCAGGGACGGATCATCGGTCTCGCCGAGTACGACACCGGCGGCCGGGACGGCGACGGCGGGCGGACCGCGGAGATCTCCATCGCCGTCGCCGACGGACTCCACCACCGTGGCGTCGGCACCCTCCTCGTCGAGCACCTGGTCTCCGCCGCCCGCGCCGCGGGCGTCACCCACTTCACCGCCGACGCGCTCAGCGAGAACCACGAGGTGCTGCGCCTCTTCGCCGACCTCGGGCTGCGCACCGCCCGCCGGTTCGAGGGGCCCGAGGTGCGCTGCCGTATCGAGCTGGACCAGGACGACACGTATCTGACGGCCGTCGAGGAGCGCGGCCGCGGCGCCGACGTCGCCAGTCTGCGGCCGCTGCTGCGGCCAGAGGCGGTCGCCGTGGTCGGCGCCGGACGCCGGGCCGGCTCCATCGGGCGGGCCGTGCTGCACCACCTCAAGGACGGCGGCTTCACCGGCCGCCTGTTCGCCGTCAACCCCGGCGCGGTCAACATCCTCGGCGTGCCCTGCCACCCGTCCGTGGCCGCCCTGCCCGTCACCCCCGACCTCGCGGTGATCGCCGTCCCGGCCGCCGCCGTCCCGCAGACCGCCGAGGAGTGCGGCAAGGCGGGCGTGCGCGCCCTGCTCGTCGTCACCGCGGGACTCGGCGCCGACGAGGCCCGCGACCTGCTGGGGATCTGCCGCACCCACGGCATGCGCCTGGTCGGCCCCAACTGCCTCGGCCTGTCCAACACCGACCCCGAGCTGTGTCTGGACGCCACCTTCGCCGCCGGCCATCCGCTGCCCGGCAGCGCGGGCGTCGCCGTCCAGTCCGGCGGCGTCGGCATCGCCCTGCTCGACGGCCTGTCCCGGCTCGGCGTCGGCGTGTCCTCCTTCGCCTCCCTCGGCGACAAGTACGACGTCAGCGGCAACGACATGCTCCAGTGGTGGGAGAGCGACGGCCGCACCCGCCTCGCCCTGCTCCACCTGGAGTCCTTCGGCAGCCCCCGCGCCTTCTCCCGCACCGCCCGCCGCGTCACCCGCCGGATGCCCGTGCTCACCGTCGACGCCGGCCGCACCGAGGCCGGCCGCCGCGCCGCCGCCTCGCACACCGCGGCCGCCGCCACCCGCACCATGACCCGCGGCGCCCTGTTCACCCAGGCCGGCATCACCGCCACCCGCTCCTGCGGCGAACTCCTGGAGGCCGCCGCCCTGCTGCACTCCCAGCCGCTGCCCACCGGCCCGCGCGTCGCGATCGTCACCAACGCCGGCGGCGCCGGTGTCCTCGCCGCCGACGCCTGCGCCGAGGCCGGGCTCAGCCTGCCCACGCCCGGCACCGAACTCGTCGCCGACCTCATCGACGTCCTGCCCGAGGGCGCCGCCGTCGGCAACCCCGTCGACGCCTCCGCCGCCGTCTCCGAGGAACAGCTCGCCGGCTGTGTGGAGCGGATCGCCCGCCACGAGGGCTTCGACGCCGTCCTGGTGGCGCTGGTGCCCACCGCGGTCGCCGCCGCCACCGGCGACGACCTCGTCCGCGCGGTCACCGAGACCGCCGCCCGCCGGGTGAAGCCGGTCGTCGTGGTCCGCCTCGAACAGGCCCTGCCCGTCGAACTGCTGCCCGCCGCCGAGAGCGGCACCATCCCCTCCTACGCAGAACCCCAGGCAGCCGCCCGCGCGCTCGCCCACGCCGCGCGCCGCGCCGCCTGGCTGGACCGGCCCGCCGGGACCGTCCCCGACCTCGACGGCGTCGACACCGAGCGCGCCCAGCGCGTCGTCGAGACCTACCTCGACGCGCACCCCGACGGCGGCTGGCTCGACCCGCGCATGTGCGCCGAACTCCTCGACTGCTACGGCATCCCCCAACTGCCCTGGGCCTGGGCCGACAGCGAGGACCGGGCGGTGCTGGCCGCCGAGCGGCTGCGCGGCGCCGACGGCCGGGTGGTGATGAAGGGCCACTGGCCCGGCCTGCTGCACAAGAGCGCCGAGCACGCCGTCCATCTCGACCTGCGCGGCGACGCCCAGGTCCGCGCCGCCTACCGCGACCTGGACACCCGGTTCGCCGGACTGCTCACGGGCGTACTGCTCCAGCCGCTCGCCGACCGCGGCACCGAACTGTTCGCCGGGGTCGTCCAGGACGAGGTGTTCGGACCGCTCGTGCTGTTCGGCCTCGGCGGCACCGCCACCGAGGTGCTCGCCGACCACGCCGCCCGGCTCGCACCCCTCACCGACCACGACGTCCACGACCTGATCACGTCCCCGCGCTGCGCGCCGCTGCTGTTCGGCCCGCAGGGCGGCGGACCCGTCGACCTGGCCGGTCTGGAGCAGGTCCTGCACCGGCTGTCCCGCATGGCGAGCGATCTGCCCCAGCTCGCCGAGGCCGACTTCAACCCGGTCCTCGCCACACCGGGCGGAGTGACCGTGCTCGACGCGCGCGTGCGCCTGCTGCCGCGCGGCCCCCAGGACCCCTATCTGCGCCGGCTCCGCTGAGGATCCGCGCCCGCTCCGCCGAGGAGGGAACACCATGAAGCACAACAAGGTCGGCTCCGTGATGACCACGGACGTCGTCCGCGCCGAGTACGGCACCCCGTTCAAGGAGGTCGCCCGGCAGCTCGGTGAACACCGCATCAGCGGACTGCCCGTGGTCGACGAGGACGAGCGGGTCATCGGCGTCGTCTCGGAGACGGACCTGATGGTCCACCAGGCGGGGCTGCCCGACCCGTACGAGCCGAAGAGGCGCCTGCGTCTCGCCGCGCTCACGCCCGCCGCCCGCCGGCAGGCCGTCAAGGCGAAGGCGCGCACCGCGGGGCAGCTGATGACCGCGCCGGCCATCACGGTCCACGTCGACGACACCATCGTCGAGGCCGCCCGGACCATGGCTCAGCACCGTGTGGAGCGGCTGCCCGTCCTCGACGAGGAGAACCGGCTCGTCGGCATCGTCACCCGCCGCGACCTGCTGACGGTGTTCCTGCGCCCCGACGGGGAGATCCGCGCCGAGGTGATCGACGAGGTGCTGGTGCGGGCGCTGTGGCTCACCCCGCGCAGCGTCGACGTGTCCGTCACCGACGGCGTGGTCACGCTCACCGGGCAGCTGGAGCGCAAGAGCGAGACGGAGATCGCCGTCTCCATGACCCGGCAGATCGACGGGGTCGTCGCGGTCGTCGACAAACTGACGTACCGCCTCGACGACGCCCGGATCCAGCCGGCCGAACAGACCCTGCAGGGTGTCGCCGACGACTGGCTGCGGCGACTCTGACCGGCCGAGGAGGCGGACCACCATGACCACGAACCCGTCGAACGCACCTCATGTACTGGTCGCGTACGGCTCCACCAACGGCTCGACCGCGCAGATCGCCGAAGCCGTGGCCGGGGTGCTGCGCAAGGAGGGCTGCACGGCGGAGTCGGCATCCGGGGGGCTCGTCGAGGACGTCACGCCGTACGACGCCGTCGTGGTCGGCGGCGCCCTGTACGCGGGACGCTGGCACAAGGACGCCCGCCGCTTCGTGCGCCGGCACCGCCGCGCGCTCGCAGAGCGCCCGCTGTGGCTGTTCAGCAGCGGCCCCCTGGACACCTCGGCCGCCGAACGGGACATTCCGCCCGCCCCCGGCGTCCGCCGCGTCATGGACCGCCTCGACGCCCGCGGCCACATCACCTTCGGCGGCCGCCTGGAGGAGGGCGCCAAGGGCCGCATCGCCCGCATGCTCCTCCGTAACGGCAAGGGCGGTGACTTCCGCGACTTCCCGACGATCGAGGACTGGGCCTCCCGGGTCGCCACGGAACTGACGAACCCACAGCTCGGCCTCTGACCCGCACCGCGCACACGCCGACGGCCCCGCGCCACACAGCTGCTGTCGGCGTGTCCGGGGTCCTGCGCACCCTTCGCCCCGTTGACCGTCTGGTCGGCGGGGCGAAGTCGTACGAAGTGGGCGATGCGGGTGCGGGCTCGGGTGTGCCGGTGAGCCGGCGCTGGAGGCTGGTCCTGGCGAGGCCCTGGTAGCGGGATCCGCGCAGAACGCAGCGCCCCGCGGCCGCCTCCGCCGCCTTTCCGACAGTGGTGCTGATTTCCCTCATTGCATCCCTGACTTCGTCGCCAGCGGCTGGACTTGGAAACCACCGGTCGCGAAACCGGTCGCGAACAGGGAAAGCCGCACACGCGGAATGAAAGCCACCTTGCGCACCATTGGCGCGCCTCCGCGACGCGCTGTTCGAACTCCGGTGATCACCATCGACCCCGGCATCCCGACACGGCGACGCACCCTCCTCCAACGCCATGAACGGCTCATACCTGGACATTGAAAGCAAGTTTTCCGTGGCCTGCGTCACGCCGAGGGAAGGTTGTACGGGCCGGCGTCATGATTTCGTGAAGGAGATGCGCCGATCCATCAAATATCCACGATTCGCTGGGCCATTGGGGCCTCGGCAAGTCCAACTTGCCTAGAGTTCCTGTGGCTTTGATGCCGTCCACGGTGTGAAATCCGGCGCGTCACCCCATTACTCGTAGAAGGGCAAGTCCCGTATGCAGACTGCTTTTTGGAGCAGACGCCGCGTCCTCGGCGCTCTCGCGGCCGCGACCGCCGTCGCCGCCACGCCCTCGGTCCTGCGGCCGGCCACCGCCGCGGCCGCCGAGACAGGGGCCGCCGACCCGGTGCCGCTGCCGGACACCGAGCGTGCCAAGGCCGTCCGCGCGTGGCTGACCGGCGGCAAGGGCGTCAAGGCCGCCGCCGCCACGGCCCTCTACGGGACCGACACCGAGATCCAGACCTTCCTCGCCGAGACGCTGCCGCAGCAGACCGTGCAGGACAACCGGGTCGCGATCATCCGCAGCCTGGACCGCGCGGGCAAGGGCCTGCGCCGCGAGGCCGTCGCCGCCCTGGACAACGGTGACGAAGCGATAGCCGGCTTCCTCTCGGAGGGCTTCGCCCCCGCCATCCGGGAGGACCTCCAGGTCGCCACCAGCATCGTCGCGTCCACCGGCGACAAGGCCGTGGTGCGCGAGGCCACCGCCGCCCTCGACGCCGGCACCGAGCAGGCCCTCATCGCCTTCCTCGCCGACAAGCAGTACGACGCGCGGCTGGAGGACACCCGGGTCCAGGTCAGCGCCATGCTGATGACCGGCGGCCCGGAGGTGCAGAAGTACGCGGACCGCGCGCTCAGCGGCACCGCGAAGGACATCGAGTGGTTCATCGAGACCGGCCAGCACATCGCGCGCGCCCGCGACCAGGAGTCGGCGACCATCGAGGAACTGGTGGCCGTCGTCGAGCGCGAGGGCAAGCGCGCCGAGCGTGAGACGAACCTGGCCGTGGAGGCCGGGGCCCGCGCCGAGACCGCCGCCACGAAAGCCAAGGAGGCCGCCGAGAAGGCCGCCGCCGAGGCCGCCGCCGCGCAGAGCGACGTGCAGAAGTCGGGGGCCGCGGCCCGCAAGGCGGCGAGCGCGGCGAAGGGCGCGGCCGACGCCGCCCGCAACGCGGTCAACGCCTCCAACGCCGCCGTGAAGGCATCCCGCCGCGCCTCCTGGGCCGCCGCCGGCGCCGCCCAGGCCGCCGCGAAGGCCGGCAACGCCGCCGCCCGCGCCTACAACGCCGCGATCGCCGCGTCCAAGGACGCCGGCAAGGCGGAGGCCGCCAAGAACGCCGCGGTCGCCGCCCGCAACGCCGCCGCCAAGGCCCGCAGCGCCGCCGCGGCCGCCGACAAGGCGGCCCTCGCCGGCGACGCGTCCGCGTCCGCCGGGCTGGCCGCCGCCTCCGCCGCCCGCAACTCGGCCGCTGCCGCGACTGCCGCCGCCCAGGCCGCCGTCTCGGCCGGTGCCGCCCAGGCGGAGGCCGCCGAGGCCAAGCGCCAGGCGGCCATCGCCACCAGCGCCGCCAACCGCGCCACCAACGCCGCGTCCGCCGCCCAGGCCCTGGCGACCGCCGCCGCCAAGGCGGCCCGCACCGCCCGGGACGCCGCCAATTCCGCCGCCGCCCACGCCGACAAGTCGGCTGCCGCCGCCGAGGAGGCCGTGAAGTACGCGGGTCAGGCCGTCGACTACGCCAACAAGTCGACCGCCCACGCCACGGAGGCCGTGAAGGCCGCCAACATCGCCACCCAGGCCGTCACCGACGCCATCGAGGTGGAGAAGAACGCCCGCGCCGCCGAGGCCCAGACCCTGGAGCAGGACAAGCAGCAGGCCATCGAGGAGGCCCGGCAGCTCGCCGCCATCGAGCAGGCCGAGCTGGCGGACGTCCGCGAGAAGCGGCTCATGGCGGAGCGCACCACCCAGGCCACCAAGGACCTGATCACCAGGGCGGAAGAGGCCCTGTACTCCGGCGACATGTCGGTCGCCGCGACCCTGGGCCGGCAGGCCGCGGTCGCCCTGATCGACGCCCGCGGCGCCAACACCCGGCAGGCCGCCCAGCACGCCCTCGCCGGCTCCGACGACGACGTCTACGCCTGGATCGACCTCGATCGGGCCCTCGCCCAGGCGCAGGACGACCGCGAGACCACCCTCCACGTGGCGACGATCGCCGGACCGAAGGTCGCTGCGGCCGCCGCGGCCGCCCTGGAGAGCACCGACTCCAAGGCCGTCGGGGACTTCCTCACCATCGGCATGAAGCGCGCCTCGGACGAGGACCTGCGGGTCGCGATCCACAAGATCATCGCGGACGGCGCGGGCAGGGCAGTGACCGCCGCCGCCAACAAGGCGCTCGACGGCAACACCACCGAATCCCTCAACTACTTCTTCGACCACGACTACCCGCGGGCCGTCCAGGAGGACGACCGGGTCCGGGCCAGCGAGCTGATCAACACCGCGGGCGCCTTCACCAAGGCATACGCGGAGGTCGCGCTCGAAGGACCGGCGTGGATGCTGCGCAACTTCATCACCGTGATCCAGTACCGCACGGCCCAGCTCGACTTCGACACCGCCACCCACGTCGCCGCCGTCCGCGGGGCCATCGCCGCCGCCGCGAAGATCGCGGAGAAGGCGCAGGAGGACGCGGCCCTCGCCTCGAAGGCAGCCGCCGACGCCCGCAACGCAGCCGCCGAGGCCCAGCAGTGGGCGCAGAAGGCGCTCGACTCCGCCGCCAAGGCCGAGAACTACGCCCAGCAGGCGCGGGACAACGCCGACGCCGCCGACAAGTCGGCCGCCGCCGCCCAGGCATCCGCCACCACGGCGAAGAACGCCGCAGCCACCGCTCGCGACGCCGCCCGCTCCGCCAACTACTCCGCCAACAAGGCCGTCGACTCGGCGCGCGCCGCCCTCGCCTCCTCCGCCGCGGCCCAGCGCTCCGCCGCCGCGGCCCGCGCCGCCGAACTCGCCGCCTCCGCCGACGCGACGGCCGCCGCCGCCGCGTACGCCCAGGCCAAGCAGATCGCCGCCGACAAGAAGCGGGCCGAGGAGATCGCGAAGGCCAAGGCGGCCGCGCTCAAGGCCCAGGAGGAGCGCGACGCCAAGCAGGACCCGGCCAACAACGACAAGAACAACCAGGTCAACCCGAACGGCACCGCGGACGGCGACGCCGACGAATGGTGGAACGACGCCCAGTTCTACGCGGACGCCGCCAACGTGGTCAGCATCGGCGCCGGGTTCCTGGCGGCCGGCTGCGCCCTCGCCGCCTTCGTCTTCCCGCCGGCCCTCGCCGCGGCCGGCTTCTTCGCCGGCGTCTCCGCGGGCGCGGGCGCCCTCGGCACCCTCTTCACGGGCATCGAGCACGGCTTCACCAGCGGTGCCTTCTGGGAGTCCGCCGTCGGCACCGGCCTGAGCCTGGTCTCCTTCGGCGCCTACAAGTGGGTCGGCGCCGCCGACAAGGCGCTCGGCGGCGGCCTCGTCAAGCCCGTCGTCAGCAAGATCACCGACACCGGCGAGGACCTGGTCTCCGGCATCACGAAGGGCCTCAGCGACCTCTGGGACCTGGCGGCCTGACCCCGCCCGCCCTTCTCTCTCCCGGGGGCGCCGCGATGAGGCGGCGCCCCCTGCCCCCCTTCGCAGAAAGGTTCCTGCCCGCATGCATGAAATACCCGGCGGGCGCGCTCCCAGGAGACGCGCCCGCTCGACGGTCCTGACCGTCCTCACCTCCCTGACCCTCGTCCTCACGACAGCCGCCACGAGCCAGGCGGCCGACTCGCCCACGACGGCGAAGGCCCCGTCCACCACAAAGACAGCCGAGCCCGGCGCGGAAACCACCGAGACCAGCAGGCTCGCGGACAAGTCCGGCGAGAAGTGCATGGCCACCGCGCGCGGCTCCAAGGAGCGGCGCGCGGGCGCCGTCGAGTCCTGTGTGACCGTCGCCCCCGCCCCCACGAAGGCGAGGACCCGCGCCGGTGTCGCGGCCGCCACGGCCACCACCGCCGCTTCCACCGCTGCCGCCGGAAGCTGCGATGTCACCAACCCCGGCAGCTACAGCTACGAGCGCTTCTCGTACTGCGTGACCGGCATCAACGTCACCTACATCCTCCGCGACTCCAACGGCGTGGAGCGGGGCCGCGGCGTCCTGGAGGTCTCCACCGGCGCCGACCTCTCCGCGACGGCCACGACCTGGAGCGAGCAGGTCTCCGTCACCATGATCAGCGCCACCGGGGAAGTCGCCGCGCTGAACGCCAAGTTCCGCGCCTCCTGCGACGCCGGCTGCAGGGCCACCAAGACCGCCCCCTGGTACGGCGGCGACATCACCCTCGGCCAGACCCTCACCGGCACCGTCACCTACTCCTCGTCCCAGACGACGGGCTCCTCCGCCTCCTTCCACACGGCGTACGCGATGTACGTGACGTCCCCGGGCGCGACGGCGGTCGACCCGAACGCGTCGTGGAGGAACGCGCGTCAGATCAGGTGCGACGACGCGGTCGGCGGGTCGTCGGTGGCGGGCTGTGCCGTCCCGTCGGTCATGGCCGAGATGTCGATGAGCACGCAGGGATCCGACCAGGGCGGCGCGGTGGCGGCCTATCTGTGGGCGCAGAAGAACCTCACCGACCGCTGGGGGCTCAACACCCCGCTGACCCGATCGACGAGCGGCGTGGACAGCCGCGTGAACAGCACATGCGGAAGCGGCTCGTCGGAGCCGTTCGCGGACGCGAGCGACCTCATACCGACCGACACCTGCGCCCAGTTCCCCTTCGCGGAGACGAAGGAGGGCGGAAGGGACGGTGCTGAGTGCGCCGAGCTCATTCCTTACCACGGCAACGGCGGATGGGTCATCCACGAGGTCAACGGCGGTTCGAGCCTCGACACCTCCCAGCGATGTGTGCGCGCCCATGTCGCCGCCGCCGACAAGCAGTTCGCGGACAACCAGCTCGCCGATGGCTTCGCGGGCCAGCGGGTCATCGACGCCGACCAGTTCAAGCTGGGGTTCACGGCGTCGCTCGACGGCACGCACGCCGAGTGCCTGGGGATCTCGCCGGAGGGCGCGCGCCCCGCCGGCAACGGCTGGATCCTGAACACCACCGAACCGGTGCCACACGTCAACAAGAACGACCCGACGAGCGCGGCCGGCCACCGGGCGACCAAGGCCACCGCCTGCCTGGGCAAGCAGCTCGGACCCGGCAGTGAGGCCGGCGGAGACATCACCGGCTGGCAGGACGCGGCCGACTACGCCTCCACGCACCATCTCACCGAGCAGCTCTCCCGCTGCCACCTGATCGCCAACATTCTCGGCGGGCGGATCTCGAAGAACCTCGTGCCCTGCTGGCAGGTCGGGATGAACACCGGTGCAGGCAGCATGTGGGAGTACGAGGAGCAGGCCCGGGACGAGGTGCGGCTGGCCTCGTTCAGCGAGGACGACGCGATCCTCTACGAGGTGACTCCCACCTACCTGAGCGCCGACAGCACGATTCCGGTGGGCGTTACGATGAGCGCCAAGATCGAGCGCGAGGACGGCTCGGTGGAACAGCTGTTCCCCGATGTCTACATCCCCAACACCCAGACCGGCGGAGCGCACAACCTCGGCAACTGATCCCTCTCCACACCTTGTTCGTGCCCTCGGGAGCCAGCATGAGTTTCACCACCCCGCCGCGGCCGCTCGACGTGACCGCGCTCTTCCCTCAACTGGCCCCGCTGGCACGCACGGCGACCCGGCTGCACCCGCGGCCCGGGTCGCCGACCGTGCACGACAGCTCCGTCGGCGGGCCGCTGCTGTGGCCCGCCGACGAGCCGTGGCCGCACTGCGAAGGACCGCACGAGAGGGGTGCGACGCGCAGGGTCCTGTCCCCGGACGACATCCGGATCCTCCGCCGTGACCAAGCGGCGATGGCAAGCCGGCGACACCTCGGCAGCCCGGCCTCCCGGCCCACGCCCGAGGAACTGGCCACCGAGAAGCGGATCCTCCAGGGCCGCCCCTGGCCCGAGGACCCGGTCCCCCTGCTCCCTGTCGCCCAGCTGTACGCCCGTGACGTCCCTCTCCCGGTCAGCCCGCCCGGGGCCGACCTCCTCCAGATCCTGTGGTGCCCCTTCGACCACCCGACCCACCCCCGTACCGCGGTCTTCTGGCGCTCCGCCACCACTGTCACCGACGTCCTCGACGCGCCGCCCGAACCGTCCGCGATCAAGTCGCAGGGCTATCTCCCGGAGCCGTCCCTGCTGGCACCGGAGCAGGTCACGGAGTACCCCGCCTTCATGGAGCTGGACAAGGAGCTGCGGCAGGAGCTGGGCGACCCGAGCCGGTGGGACGGCTCCTGCCCCGCCACCCCGCGGGAGTTCTACGAGAACGAGCTGTCCACCTCGCCCGGCTGGAAGACCGGCGGCTGGTCCCGCTGGGGCCTCTCCGACCCCATGCCCCGCCGTTGCCCGGAGTGCGTCACCGAGGCGCTCCCGCTCCTCACCATCGCCACCCTCGAATGGGACGCCGGCAGCGACAGCTGGGCCCCCGAGGAGGAACGGACGAACCCGACGCCACTCCTCCGTGGCACCCCGCCCGCGAACTTCACCATGATCACGATCGCCCGCGGCTACGGCCTCCAGCTCCACGCCTGCCCGGCGGACCCGACCCACCCCCACATCGAACTGGTCCAGTGAAGCGAGCGGTCGGCGCCCTCGGCCTTCGTGGCCGTGTATCGGGCCGTCGCGGGCTTTGTCGTCCCGTGTGCGGCTCGCGTTCCACGGCCGGTTGCCGTTCGGGTCCGTCCTTGTGCTTCGGCACGTGTTCGTCACCCGTCCGCCGCGCGTCCCCGTCCTCGTGCTCCCGCAAGCGTCGGTCCTCCGGGTGCCGCATGCGTTCCTCCTCCGGCCGCCGCGCACGCTCGCCGCGCGCGGGGGCTAGTGGTCGGGGCGCCTGAGATCTGCCGTAGGCCCGGGGCATGTCGTGGGTTCAGCCGCCGGGCGGAAACGGCGCCGGGTCGGCGCGGGCCCCGGGCGGGTCGGTCCGGCCGTCTGCGGACGCGGCAGACACAGCAGGCGGCCGGACAGTGACCGAGGCGAGCGGCGGACCGTCCGCCGCGTCGGCCAGGCCCGGGACGGGGGAGTAGGGGCCGGGCCGACGCGCGGCGCGGTCGTCCATCAGCTGCCGTCGCTTTCGGTCACCGCAAGCGTGCACCACCCGATGCGCCCTTCTCGCCGTCCGACCGGCCCTGCCACCGGGACCAATGGTCCCTGTCCCGGTGACGGACGTCCGGGCCGAAGAGTCGCCTGGTGAGGCCCGGTGGACCCAGGTTCCGGACGGCGCGCGCCCTTTACGTTCGGCGCATGGAGAACGACAAGACCGCGCGCCGCCCCGCAAACCGGCGCGCAGCCGAGGGCTGGCCGCTGGCCGCGCGCCGCCTGCTGACGCGCAGTGAGGTGTCCGCCGACGGCCGGGCGGTGTACGGGCAGGGCGACCCGGCGTGGGAGGGCTTCTACCGCGACCGCTGGGCACACGACAAGGTGGTGCGCTCCACGCACGGCGTGAACTGCACCGGATCCTGCTCGTGGATGGTGTACGTCAAGGACGGGATCATCACCTGGGAGCACCAGGCCACCGACTACCCGTCCATCGGCACCGACTGCCCGGAGTACGAGCCGCGCGGCTGCCCGCGCGGGGCCTCCTTCTCCTGGTACACCTACTCGCCCAGCCGGGTCCGCTACCCGTACGTACGCGGCACCCTGCTGAAGCTGTGGCGTGAGGCCCGCCGCCGGCTGGGCGACCCGGTGGCGGCCTGGGCCGAGATCACCGGCGACCCGGCGAAGGCCGGCGCGTACAAGCGGGCCCGCGGCAAGGGCGGCCTGGTGCGCGCCGACTGGGACGAGGTGACCGAGCTGATCGCCGCCGCCCAGGTGCACACCGTCAAGACGTACGGCCCCGACCGGGTCGCGGGCTTCTCGCCCATCCCGGCGATGTCGATGGCGTCGTTCGCGGCCGGCGCGCGGTTCCACTCCCTGATCGGCGGCACCCTGCTGTCCTTCTACGACTGGTACGCCGACCTTCCCGTCGCCTCCCCGCAGGTCTTCGGCGACCAGACCGACGTCCCGGAGGCCGCCGACTGGTGGAACGCCGGCTACCTGATCATGTGGGGATCCAACATCCCGGTCACCCGCACCCCGGACGCCCACTTCCTCACCGAGACCCGCTACAACGGCACCAAGGTCGTCGCCGTCAGCCCCGACTACGCGGACAACGTCAAGCACGCCGACGAGTGGCTCGCCCCGCACCCCGGCACGGACGGCGCGCTGGCGATGGCCATGGGCCACGTCATCCTGCGGGAGTTCCTCGTCGACCGGGAAGTGCCGTACTTCCACGAGTACATGAAGAGCTTCACCGACGCCCCCTTCCTGGTGGCGCTGCGCGAGGGCGAGCACGGACTGGTCCCCGACCGCTTCCTCACCGCCGCCGACCTCGGCCACGACGAGGAGACCGAGGAGAACGCGGACTCCAAGACGGTCGTCCTCGACGGCGTCAGCGGCGAACCCGTCGTCCCCAACGGCTCCCTCGGCTTCCGCTGGAGCAAGACCGAACAGGGCCGCTGGAACCTCGACCTCGGCGCCACCGAGCCGCGGCTCAGCCTGCTGGAGTCCGCCGAGGACACCGTGGCCGTCGCCCTGCCCCGGTTCGACGAGGGCGCCACCGAGGGCGGCTCGGTGATGGTGCGCGGCGTCCCGGTCTCCCGGGTCGGCGGCCGCCTGGTCACCACCGTCTTCGACCTGATGCTCGCCCAGTACGGCGTCCACCGCCCGGGCCTGCCCGGTGACTGGCCCGCCTCCTACGAGGACGCCTCCCAGCCCTACACCCCGGCCTGGCAGGAGACGGTCACCTCCGTCCCGGCCGAGCAGGCGGCCCGGATCGCCCGCGAGTTCGCCCGCAACGCCGAGCGGACACAAGGCCGCTCGATGATCGCGCTGGGTGCGGGGACCAACCACTGGTTCCACTCCGACACCATCTACCGCGCCTTCCTCGCCCTGACCACGATGACCGGCTGCCAGGGCGTGAACGGCGGCGGCTGGGCGCACTACGTCGGCCAGGAGAAGGTCCGCCCCGTCACCGGGCAGCAGCACCTGTCGTTCGCCTTCGACTGGCAGCGGCCCACCCGGCACATGGCGGGCACCTCCTACTGGTACCTGAACTCCGACCAGTGGCGCTACGAGGCGTTCGGCCCCGACGAACTGGCCTCCCCGCTGGGCGAGGGCCGGTTCAAGGGCAAGGGCTTCGCCGACTGTCTCGCCCAGGCCGTCCGCCTCGGCTGGACCCCCGGCCACCCCGGCTTCAACCGCAACCCGCTCGACCTCACCGACGAGGCCGCGGCGGCCGGTCGCCCCGTCGCGGAGCACATCGTCGAGGAACTGAAGTCCGAACGGCTCCGGTTCGCCGCCGAGGACCCCGACGACCCGGCCAACTTCCCGCGTGTCCTGACCGTGTGGCGGGCCAACCTGCTGGGCTCCTCCGGCAAGGGCAACGAGTACTTCCTGCGCCACCTGCTGGGCACGGACGCGGCGGTCCGCTCCGAGGAGACCCCGCCGGAGCACCGGCCGCAGGAGGTGGTGTGGCGGGAGGAGGCCCCCGAGGGCAAGCTCGACCTGCTGGTCACCATGGACTTCCGGATGACGTCGACCGGACTGCTCGCCGACGTCGTCCTGCCGGCCGCGACCTGGTACGAGAAGGACGACCTGTCCAGCACGGACATGCACCCCTTCGTGCACGCCTTCACCCCGGCCATCGCCCCGCCCTGGCAGGCCCGTACCGACTACGACACGTTCCTCACGATCGCCGACCGGTTCAGCGAGCTGTCCCGCGACCACCTCGGCACCCGCACCGACGTCCTCGCCGTGCCCCTGCTGCACGACACCCCCGACGAACTCGCCCAGCCCGGCGGCGTCGTGAAGGACTGGAAGACGGGGGAGTGCGAGCCGATCCCCGGCAGGACCATGCCCAAGCTGGTCACCATCGAGCGCGACTACACCGCCGTCGCCCAGAAGATGCGCGCCGTCGGCCCGCTCCTGGACACCCTCGGCACCACCACCAAGGGCGTCACCGTCCACCCGGACCGCGAGATCGACGACCTGCGCCACCGCAACGGCACGGTCCGCGACGGTGTGGCCGCCGGCCGTCCCTCCCTGGCCACCGCCTCCGACATGTGCGAGGCGATCCTCGCCCTGTCCGGCACCACCAACGGCCGCCTCGCCGCCGAGGGCTTCCGCGCCCTGGAGCGGCAGACCGGCAGCGAGGGCCTCGTCGAACTCGCCGCCGAGCGGGAGGCCGAGCGCATCACCTTCGCCGACACCCGCAGCCAGCCCCGCTCGGTGATGACGTCGTACGAGTGGTCGGGCAGCGAGACCGGCGGCCGCCGCTACTCGCCGTTCGTCATCAACACCGAGCACAAGAAGCCCTGGCACACCCTCACCGGCCGCCAGCACTTCTTCGTCCAGCACGACTGGATCACCGAACTCGGCGAGCAACTGCCCGTCTACCGGCCCCCGTTGAACACACCCCGGCACTACGGCGACGAGCAGCTGCGCGACGGCCGGGCGGAGGTCACGGTCCGCTATCTGACCCCGCACTCCAAGTGGTCCATCCACTCGAACTACCAGGACAACAAGTACATGCTCGACCTGTCCCGCGGCGGACCCACCATCTGGATGTCCACCGCCGACGCCGAGAAGATCGGGGTCAGGGACAACGAGTGGATCGAGGCGTACAACCGCAACGGCGTGGTCGCCGCCCGGGCCGTGGTCACGCACCGCATGCCCGAGGGCACGGTGTACATGTACCACGCCCAGGACCGCAACGTGAACGTCCCCAAGACCGAGGTCAGCGGCAAGCGCGGCGGCATCCACAACTCCCTGACCAGGCTGCTGCTCAAGCCCACCCATCTCGCGGGCGGCTACGCGCAGATGACGTACGCCTTCAACTACTACGGACCGACCGGAAACCAGCGCGACGAGATCACCGTCATCCGCCGTCGCGCGCAGGACGTGGAGTACTGACATGAGGGTCATGGCCCAGATCGCGATGGTGATGAACCTCGACAAGTGCATCGGCTGCCACACCTGCTCGGTCACCTGCAAGCAGACGTGGACCAACCGGACCGGAGTCGAGTACGCCTGGTTCAACAACGTCGAGACCAAGCCCGGCGTCGGCTACCCCCGCCGCTACGAGGACCAGGAGCAGTGGAAGGGCGGCTGGATGCTGGACAAGCGGGGCCGTCTGGTCCTGCGCTCCGGCGGCCGCGTCAAGCGCCTGCTCTCCCTGTTCTCCAACCCGGACCTCCCGGCCATCGAGGACTACTACGAGCCGGTCACCTACGACTACGACAACCTGGTCAGCGCCCCCGCCGGCCAGGACATCCCGGTCGCCCGCCCCCGCTCCGTCCTCACCGGCAAGCCCACCGCCATCACCTGGGGCGCCAACTGGGAGGACGGCCTCGGCGGCGCGCCCGAGCACGCCGGCGCCGACCCCAACCTGACCGGCGAGTGGGCCGAGAAGGTGAAGTTCGAGTTCGAGCAGACCTTCCTCTTCCACCTGCCCCGCCTGTGCGAGCACTGCCTCAACCCGGCCTGTGTCTCCGCCTGCCCGTCGGGCGCGATGTACAAGCGGGTAGAGGACGGCATCGTCCTCGTCGACCAGGACAGGTGCCGGGGCTGGCGGATGTGCGTGACGGCGTGCCCGTACAAGAAGGTGTACGTCAACCACGCCACCGGCAAGGCCGAGAAGTGCACCTTCTGCTTCCCGCGCATCGAGGCCGGACAGCCCACCGTCTGCTCCGAGACCTGCGTCGGCCGACTGCGCTACCTCGGCCTGCTCCTCTACGACGCCGACCGCGTCGGCGAGGCCGCCGCCACCCCCGACGAGAAGGACCTGCTGGACGCCCAGCGCGGCGTCTTCCTCGACCCGCACGACCCCGAGGTCGCCGCGGCGGCACGGGAGTCGGGCATCCCCGAGGACTGGCTGGCGGCCGCCCGCCGCTCCCCGGTGTACGACCTGGTCTCCCGCTACAAGGTGGCCCTGCCGCTGCACCCGGAGTACCGCACGCTGCCCATGGTCTGGTACGTGCCCCCGCTCTCGCCCGTCCTGGACGCGGTCGGCGCGGCGGGCGGCAACCAGGACGACCCGGACCATGTCTTCGCCGCCGTCACCCGGCTGCGCATCCCGCTGGAGTACCTGGCGGAGCTGTTCACCGCCGGTGACACCGACGTCGTCGCCGGGGTCCTGATGAAGCTCACCGCCCTGCGCTCCTTCATGCGGCAGCGCACCCTCGGCGAGAGCGGCGACGAGAGCGCGCTGAAGGCCGTCGGGCTCACCGTCCGGGAGACGGAGGACCTGCACCGGCTGCTCGCCGTCGCCAAGTACGAGGACCGGTACGTCGTCCCGGCCGCGCACAAGGAGGACGCCGCCGCCCTCACCGCGATGGAGAACCGCTGCCCGGTGGAGTCCGTCGACGCCCCCTCGGAGCGCCGCGTGATGCTCGGCATCCCCACCCTGCGCCGCACCTCGACAGGAGACCCCACATGAGCCCCCTGCCCACCACCGTGCCGGCGATCGTCCGCACCCGCATCCGCGCGGCCGTCCGCCGCAACCGCGCCACCGAGGCGGCGGCGGACCCCGCCCGGGGCGAACACCGCAGCCTGCTGCTGCGTCTGATGTCCCTGACGCTGCAGTACCCCGACGACGAACTCGTCGTCGCCCGGCCGACCGTCGCCGCCTCCGTGGCGGCCCTGCCGGAGTCGCCCGCCGCCGCCGAACTGACCGCGTTCGCCGACTGGTTCACCGGCGAGGAGCCCGACGCGCTCGCCCAGCACTACGTCGACATGTTCGACCTGCGCCGCAAGAGCAGCCTCTACCTCACCTACTACCTGCACGGCGACACCCGCCGCCGGGGCATGGCCCTGCTGGCGCTGGCCCAGCGCTACCGCGCCGCCGGCTGGGACACCGACGGCGGGGAACTCCCCGACCACCTCCCCGTCGTCCTGGAGTTCGCCGCGCTGTGCGGGCCGGGCGCGGGCGAGGCCCCGCTGCGCCAGCACCGGCGCGGGCTCCAGCTGATCCACCGGGCGCTGACCGACGCCGACTCGCCCTACCGGCACGTCCTGGCCGCGCTGCTCGCCCTGCTGCCGCCGCCCACCGACGCGGACCGGGACGCGGTCGCCGAACTGGCCGCCCAGGGACCGCCGAACGAGGACGTCGGCCTCGACCCGTACGCGGGCGACCTGTTCGCCCCGCCCGACACCTTCGTACCGCCCCTCCAGGCTCCGCCGACGACCGCGGAAGGTCACCGATGAACGTCTCCGGCACCGATCTGCTCCTGTGGGTCGCCTTCCCCTACATCTGCCTGGCCGTGTTCGCCGTCGGCCACGTCTGGCGCTACCGGCACGACCAGTTCGGCTGGACCACCCACACCAGCCAGCTCCTGGAACACCGCTGGCTGCGCTTCGGCAGCCCGCTGTTCCACCTCGGCGCCTTCATGGTGATCGCCGGCCATGTGGTGGGCCTGGCGATCCCCGCCTCCTGGACCGAGGCGGTCGGCATATCCGAGCACGCCTACCACACCACCGCGGTCTGGGCCGGCTCGGTCGCCGGCGTCGCCATGGTCACCGGCCTCGGCATGCTGTGCGCCCGCCGGCTGCTGACCCGGCGGATCAGGATCACCACCGACCGCAGCGACAAGGTCCTCTTCCCGCTCCTCGCGGCCACCGTGCTGCTGGGCATCGCCGCCACCGGCGCCCACAACGTGTTCGGCGACGGCTACGACTACCGGGGGACCATCTCCGTCTGGTTCCGGGGCGTCTTCACCCTCCAGCCGGAGCCGGAGGCCATCACCGGCGCCCCGCTGCTCTTCCAACTGCACGCCCTGACCGCCTGCCTGCTCTTCGCGGCCTGGCCGTTCACCCGCCTGGTGCACGTGTGGAGCGTGCCGGTGGGCTACCTGGTCCGCCCGTACCTCGTCTACCGGCGGCGCGCCACGACCACCTCACCGGCCCGGGAGCACGCCACCCGGTGAGCCCCGTCACTGCGAGTACGCCGGAACCAGCCTGATCCCTGTGATCAGTTCCGGCCGGATCCGCACCACCTGGTCCATCTGCTGGTCCGACCAGGGCTGCAACAGGGCCGAGTAACGCGCGATCTGCGCGGGGTCCGTCACGAGACGGCAGTAGCCGGTGGCGACCACGCTCCACCCGAGATGGCGGACGGGATCGATCTCGTCCGCCTCGAAGGCGACCACCCCGGCGCCGTTCTGCCGGGCGCGCGCGACCAGGGCGGCGTCCTCGTGGGTGCGGATGATGATGTCGCCGTCGTCGACGATGTGATTGACGGGACGTACGGCGGGCAGCGCGCCCCGCGTGAAGACGATACGGCCCACCGGAACGCTGCCGAGCAGCCGCAGCGCCTCTCCGGGATCCAGGTCGACGCTGTGGCGGTCCCCGTTGTCGGACTCGTCGCTCATCGTGTCGGGTGCCCTTCGTCCACAGGTCTGTCGATCTCCATGGAAGGCCGATGGACCGGGGCGTACCAGGGCCGTTGGGCCCTGTTCCCGGGTCCCACGGCCCTACGGCGCCGCGGAACCCTCCCACGATCATGAGGCGGCGGCCCTGAAGGGCCGGGTTCGCATGATCGGGAGGGACACCGTCCGGTGGACGAGGTACAGAGACACAACACACAGACAGCCGCAGGGACGCAGCGGGCGTCCTGGGTCGACTGGCTGACCACCACGGACCACAAGAAGATCGGGACGATGTACCTGGTCTCCGCGTTCGTGTTCTTCGTCGTCGGCGGGGTGATGGCGCTCGTGATGCGCGCCGAACTCGCCCGGCCCGGACTGCAGATCATGTCCAACGAGCAGTTCAACCAGGCGTTCACCATGCATGGCTCGATCATGCTGCTGCTGTTCGCGATGCCCCTGTTCACCGGCTTCGCGAACTGGCTCATGCCGCTGCAGATCGGCGCCCCGGACGTGGCCTTCCCGCGGCTGAACATGCTGGCCTACTGGCTGTTCCTGTTCGGCTCCCTGATCGCCGCAGGCGGCTTCCTCACCCCCGACGGCGCCGCCGACTTCGGGTGGTTCCTGTACGCGCCGCTGTCCAACGCCGAGTTCTCGCCGGGCGTCGGCGCCGACATGTGGATCATGGGCGTGGCGCTCTCCGGCTTCGGCAGCATCCTCGGCGCGGTCAACTTCATCACCACGATCATCTGCATGCGCGCCCCCGGCATGACCATGTTCCGCATGCCGATCTTCACCTGGAACGTGCTGCTGACCGGCGTCCTGATCCTGCTCGTCTTCCCGGTGCTGGCCGCGGCCCTGTTCGCCCTGGAGAGCGACCGCAGGTTCGGCTCGCACGTCTTCGACCCGGCCAACGGCGGGGCGCTGCTGTGGCAGCACCTGTTCTGGTTCTTCGGCCATCCCGAGGTGTACATCCTCGCCCTGCCGTTCTTCGGCATCGTCTCCGAGGTGATCCCGGTCTTCTCCCGCAAGCCGATGTTCGGCTACATGGGTCTGATCGGCGCCACCATCGCCATCGCCGGCCTGTCGGTGTCCGTCTGGGCGCACCACATGTACGTCACCGGCGGTGTGCTGCTGCCGTTCTTCTCCTTCATGACGTTCCTGATCGCCGTCCCGACCGGTGTGAAGTTCTTCAACTGGATCGGCACGATGTGGAAGGGCTCGCTGTCCTTCGAGGCGCCGATGCTGTGGGCGACCGGCTTCCTGATCACCTTCACCTTCGGCGGTCTGACCGGTGTCATCCTGGCCTCGCCGCCGATGGACTTCCATGTCTCCGACACGTACTTCGTCGTCGCGCACTTCCACTACACGCTCTTCGGCACGGTCGTGTACGCGATGTTCGCCGGATTCCACTTCTGGTGGCCGAAGTTCACCGGCAAGATGCTCGACGAACGCCTCGGCAAGATCACCTTCTGGACGCTGACGGCCGGTTTCCACGGCACGTTCCTGGTGCAGCACTGGCTGGGCACGGAGGGCATGCCGCGCCGGTACGCCGACTATCTGGCCGCCGACGGCTTCACCGCCCTCAACACCCTGTCCACCATCGGGTCGTTCGTGCTCGGCCTGTCGCTCCTGCCGTTCTTCTACAACGTCTGGAAGACCGCCAAGTACGGCGAGAAGGTCGAGGTCGACGACCCGTGGGGTTACGGCCGCTCCCTGGAGTGGGCGACCTCCTGCCCGCCCCCGCGGCACAACTTCGTCAAGCTGCCCCGGATCCGCTCCGAGTCCCCGGCGTTCGACCTGCACCACCCGGAGATAGCCGAGCTGGAGGCGGCGGCCAAGGCCGAGCTAGAGGCGGCGGCGAGGTAGACCATGGCCCACGCCGTTCTCGCCCTCGGGGCCACGACGCTGACCGCCTCCGGCTGCGTCTGGTACGTACCGGCGCTGGCCGACCTGCGCGCGGGAGCCGACCGTCCGGCCTCCCGCCGTACGGCCGCCGCGTCCTGTGTGACCGGCTGGGGCACGACGGCCGCCCTGGCCGTGCTGCTGCTCGTGGCCGACGCCTGGTGGATACACGGCACGTGGAGCGCCGTCGGGGCCGCCGCCGCGCTGGCCCTGCGGATCCGCGCCGCCGTGCAGCGGCGCCACGAGCAGCGGGAGGCGGAACGCCAGTGGCGGCACCTGCGGCCCGGACCGGCCCCGGTCGACCCCACCCGCTCCCGCCACGTGGTCGCCGCCCTCGTCGCCATGGGCCTGGTCGGGGCCGTGGTCACGGCGACCGTGAAACTGGCCACGGGCCCCGAGACCGCGACGGACTGGCTGACCGCGGCCGCCGCCCCGGCCGCGGTCCTCACCGTGTTCCTCGCCGTCGCACTGGCCCACGCGTCCCGCCACCGCACGGCGCCGGACCGCTCCCGGCCGCACGGCCGCACGTGAGACGAAGGCGGGTCAGTGGTGGTGGCCGTGCCGGCCGAGGGTCTGCACGGGGTCGCGCCGGGGCGGGTCCACTGCGGCACGCGAGCGCCAGGTGCAGCACGCCTCGCCGCGGCCGTACGGCGTCATGTCGAGCAGGCCGAGGGACCCTTGACCCGCTCGTTGGCACGGCCCGGGTAGACGGCGTCCTTCAGATGCCAGGCCGCGGTCGTACAGCCCTCGCACTGCCCCTGGTGCGGCGCGCCGTCGTGCCACATGTGCTGGCAGACCACGAGTTCGTCGCGCCCTGCAACAGGTCCAGGAACGGGACCGGGCCGTGGGGCCCGACGACCTCGACGGCTCCGTCGAACTCGACCATCGGCAGCCGGCGGCGGGCCGCGGCGATGGCGTCGCCCTCCGGCGTGCTCGTCATGGTGTCCTTCGTGGTGTCCGCGCCCTACAGGCGACGTTCACCCGTACAGACCGGCGACCCGGCCGGAACTCATCGCAGGCGCACGGACGTGTTCTCGGTAGGCACCGCCACGCCACCAGCGGCATCGGCAGGAACCCGGGGAGCCGGCCCGCGTCTCAGCAGATCCGCGGCAGCTGCTCACCCAGCGGCATGTCCACGATGCGCCGCGCCCCGACCAGCGTCCGCAGTGTCACCCGCCCCGGCGCCTCCTCCGCCGGCACCTCCCCGACCCGTACGGCCTCGGCGCCCTCCGGCAGCGACCGCAGCGCCGCCAGCGCCTGCTCGGCACGGTCGGCGGCGACGAAGGCGACCAGACAGCCCTCGTTGGCCACGACCAGCGGATCCAGGCCGAGCAGATCGCAGGCCGAGGCGACCGCCCCGGGCACCGGCACCGCGCCCTCCTCGATCTCGACGGCGACCCGCGAGTCCCGGGCGATCTCGTTGAGCGCGGCGGCCAGTCCGCCCCGCGTCGGATCACGCAGCACGTGCACGGCCTCGCCGAGCGGCGCCAGGGCCCGCACCAGCCGGTGCAGCGGCCGGCTGTCCGAGGCGATGTCGGCCTCGAAGCCCAGGCCCTCACGGGTGGAGAGCACGGTGGTGCCGTGCAGCCCGATCGGCCCGGACAGCAGCACCACGTCGCCCGGGCGGGCCAGCGCGGCGGACGGGCACAGCGTCTCGTGCCGCCGGCCGATGCCCGTGGTGGTGACGAACAGCCGGTCCGCCGCCCCCCGGCCCACGACCTTGGTGTCCCCGGTGACCACCGGCACCCCCACGTCCTGCGCCGCCTTGCCCAGCGCGGCCATCACGGCCCGCAGCTCGGCCAGCGGCAGCCCCTCCTCCACGATCAGGGACACGGACAGCGCCAGCGGCCACGCGCCCCGCATCGCCAGGTCGTTGACCGTGCCGTGCACGGCGAGGGACCCGATGTCCCCGCCGGGGAAGAACAACGGGCTGACGACGAAACCGTCGGTGCTGATCACCAGATCCGGATGGCCGGGCAGCAGCGCCGCGTCCTCCAGCGGACCCGTGTCCCCGGCGACGGCCGGCAGGATCAGCCGGTCGAGCAGCTCCGCGGTGAGCCGGCCACCGGCGCCGTGGCCCAGCAGCACGACCTCGTCCTCGTGGTTCGGGATGGGGCAGTCGATGGTCATGGTGTGCTCCTCGCAGGAGTCCGTCCGGCCGCGTGGAAGGCGGCACAGGTGCCCTCCGACGACACCATGGGCGCGCCGAGGGGGTGACGGGGTGTGCACCGGGTGCCGTACGCGGCACAGTCGGTGGGCAGTCTCGCCCCGGTGAGCACGGCGCCGGCGATGCACTCGGCGTCCTCGACGGGACACAGCCCGCCCACGTCGAACCGCAGGGCCGCGTCGAACCGCTCGTACTCCGGCGTGAGTTCGAGCCCGCTGTCGGGCAGCGCACCGATGCCCCGCCAGGACCGGTCGGCGACCCGGAACACCGTGCGGACCGCGTCCTGCGCCGCCGTGTTGCCCGAGCGGCGCACGGCCCGCACGTACTGGTTCTCCACCTCGTGCCGGCCCGACTCCAGCTGCCGTACCGCCATGAGGATCCCCTCCAGCAGGTCCAGCGGCTCGAACCCGGTCACCACGATCGGCACCCGGTAGCGGCCGGCGATCGGCTCGTACTCCCGCCACCCCATCACCGCGCACACATGCCCGGCCGCCAGGAACGCCTGCACCTCGCAGTCCGGATCCTCCAGCAGCGCCGTCATCGCGGGCGGCACCAGGACATGGCTGACCAGCATCGAGAAGTTCGCAAGGCCCAGCCGGGCCGCGTGCAGCACCGCCGTGGCGTTCGCCGGCGCCGTCGTCTCGAAGCCGACCGCCAGGAACACCACCTCCCGGTCCGGACACCGCGCGGCCAGCCGTACGGCGTCCATCGGGGCGTACACCACCCGCACGTCCGCGCCGCGCGCCCGCAGTGACAGCAGGTCGGTGTCCGAGCCGGGCACCCGCAGCATGTCGCCGAAGCTGGTCAGGATCACCCCGGGCCGGGCGGCGATCGCCATGGCCCGGTCCAGGGTCTCCAGCGGGGTCACACAGACCGGGCAGCCCGGTCCGTGGATCATCCGTATACCGGCCGGCAGCAGCTCGTCGATGCCCTGCCGGACCAGGGTGTGGGTCTGCCCGCCGCACACCTCCATGATCCGCCACGGGCGCGTGGCGGTGTGCCGCAGCTCGTCCAGCAGCCGCCGGGCCAGCACGGGATCGCGGTACTCGTCGAGGTACTTCATCGGTGCGTCTTCACCTGTGCGGTCTTCATCGGTGCGTCAGATCCAGTCGGATGTCCACGACTCCCTCCACGGCCCGCACGGCCCGCGCCACCACCGGCACGAGGGTGCGCTCGGGCATGGTCCCGCCCAGGGTGACCACGCCCTCGGCCACCGACACCGTCAGCGCGGACGTCAGGGGCAACCGGGTCAGCACGCTCCGCCGGATCTCCTCCGCGATCTCCTCGTCGGACCGCAGGAACACCTTCAGCAGATCACCACGACTGACCACACCCTGGAGCAGACCCACTCCGTCCACGACCGGCAGCCGCTTGACGTGCCGACGGGCCATGATCCGGGCGGCCTCGGCGAGCGAGGCGTCCGCGTGCACGGTCACCGCCGGCGTGCTCATCAGATCGCCGGCCGTGGTGCCGCCCGCCTTGGCCCGCTCCGCCAGCTCCGAGGGATCGCCGAGCGCGCCGTCGTCGACGCCCCGGAACTCCTCCTTGGGCAGCAGATCCGCCTCGGACACCACCCCGATGACCCGGCCCTCGCCCTCCAGCACCGGCAGCGCGCTGACCTTCCACTGGTCGAACAGCTCGACGATCTCCTTGAAGGGGGCGTCACGCCCCACGGCGACGACGGTGTGCGTCATCACATCGCTCACGCGGTACGGGGATTCAGGCATCGCGTCCTCCCGAGGTGTGCCCTGAGGTGCGGACGACCGTCAGGTCGAGGAAATGGGTGGAACAGGAGATGCACGGATCGTGGTTGCGGATCGCCCGCTCGCACAGGTCCGTCAGCTCGTCGTCGGCCGGTCCTCCATCGGCGTGCGCGTCGAGGGCCCGCTGCGCCAGCCGCCGCAGGTCGTCCTCGATCGCCGCCTGGTTCTGTGCGGTCGGCGGCACCAGCAGCGCGTCGGTCACCACACCGTCGGCGTCCAGCCCGTACCGGTGGTACAGCACCCCGCGCGGCGCCTCCGTCGCCCCGTGCCCGACGCCCGCGACCGGCGGCACCTCGGCGTACGGGCGCTCGGGCGGCTCGTAGCCCGCGATGATCCGCAGCGCCTCGTCGACGGCGTACACCGTCTCCACCGCCCGTACCAGGATCGACCGGTACGGGTTGCGGCACCCCACCCCCTCGTACGGATCACCCAGCCCGGCCTCCAGAGCCGCCTCCCTGGCCACCGGCGACAGCCGCCGCCCGTTGATCGAGTACCGCGCCAGCGAGCCGGTCAGATGCAGCCGTCCGTCCAGCCGCGAGTGCAGCGCGGTCGAGTGCGCCACCTGCGTCTCGGCGACATGACCGGTGAAGTCCCGCACGTCGAAGGAGAAACGGCTGCCGTCCGCGCGCAGCACGGTCGGCGTGCCGCCCTCGATGGCGTACGTGTCCGGCGCGGCCAGCGCCAGCAGATCGGCGTCGGTGTCCGCGTCCGCGTCCGGGAACCCGAACCCGGCCACCCAGCGCACCGCACCCCACGCGTCGTCCAGCGCCCGCTTCAACTCCTCCCGCACCGGCCGCAGTTCGTCGCGCGTCGGCGCCCGGTGGAAGCCGCCGAGGCGTACGTTGACCGGGTGCACGGCCCGTCCGCCGAGCAGCTCCATCAGCGAGTTGCCCGCCTTCTTCAGCCGCAGCCCCCGCTCCACCTCCGCCCGATGGGTGCGCGCCAGGTCGATGGCGCTCGGCCGGCCCAGGAAGTCCGGGGCGTGCAGCAGATGGATGTGCAGCGCCTGGCTCTCGATCCACTCCCCGCAGTACAGCAGCCGGCGCAGCTCCCGGATCACCGGATCCACCTCGACACCGCACGCGTCCTCGATCGCCGCGCACGCGCTCATCTGGTACGCCACCGGGCAGATGCCGCACACCCGGGCCGTGATGTCCGGCGGCTCCGTGTAGGAGCGGCCCCGCAGGAACGCCTCGAAGAACCGCGGCGGTTCGTAGATCTCCAGGCGCGCCCCGGTGACCGTGCCGCCCTGCACGTCCAGCCGCAGCGCGCCCTCGCCCTCCACCCGGGAGAGCGATCCGACGTGCAGAACACGGGATCCGCGATGCGTCACCGGTCCGCCTCCTTCGCGAAAGCAGGAGCGTTGAAGGTCCGCAGGAACCGCTCCACGGCGTCGTCGTCGAGCCCGTCCGCGCGCAGGCGCGGGATCATCGCCGGCAGGTTCACCGACCCGGACGGGCCGAAGCAGCCGAAGCAGCCGCGCCCGTAGGCCGGGCACAGCGCCCCGCACCCGGCATGTGTGACCGGGCCCAGACAGGGCGTGCCGTGGGCGACGGTGACGCAGACCGTGCCGCGCCGCTTGCACTCGAAGCACACGCTGTGGTTCGGCACGTCCGGCCTGCGGCCGGCCAGGAACGCGGTGAGCACCTCGATGAGCTGCCCCTTGTCGACCGGGCAGCCCCGCAGCTCGAAGTCGACGTCCACATGGGCCGAGACGGGGGTGGAGGTCGCCAGGGTGTCGATGTACTCGGGGTGCGCGTAGACCACCCGCCGGTACTCCTCGACGTCCGCGAAGTTGCGCAGCGCCTGGATACCGCCGGCCGTGGCGCACGCGCCGATCGTCACCAGGCGGCGGGAGGCCGCCCGGATCTCGCGGACCCGCTCGGCGTCACGGGCCGTGGTGACGGACCCCTCGACCAGCGAGAGGTCGTACGGCCCGGACGTCACCGCGCTGGACGCCTCCAGGAAGTGCGCGATGTCCACCGCGCCCGCCAGGGCGAGCAGTTCGTCCTCGCAGTCCAGCAGGGTGAGCTGACAGCCGTCGCAGGAGGCCAGCTTGAAGACGGCGAGCTTGGGTGTGCCGTCGGTTGCGTTGCGCGTGTTCATCTCACAACTCCCTTACCGACAGCAGCGGTTCGGCCCGGTCCCAGCCGACCACCGGCCCGTCCCGGCAGACCAGCAGCCCGCCGAGCTGACAGTGCCCGCAGTGCCCGGTCGCGCACCGCATGTTGCGCTCCAGCGACACCCGGATCCGCTCCGGGGCCACTCCCAGATGGGCCAGCTCCCGCGCACCGGCCCGGATCATCGGCTCGGGCCCGCAGACGAACGCCCAGGTGTCGGCCGGTTCGAAGGGCGCCCGGCCCAGCAACTGGGTGACGACACCGACATCGCCGCGCCAGCCCGGGTCCGGCCAGTCGACCGTCACGCCGGTGTACGCGGTCGGCCAGCTCGCCAACTCCGTACGGGAGATCAGATCCCTCGGGGTACGCGCCCCGGCGAGCACGCTCACCCGGCGGTACGCCCCCGGCGCGGCCAGGGCGCGCAGGACCAGCGGCCGCAGCGGGGCGAGCCCGATACCGCCCGCCACCACCAGCACATCCCGGCCGCGCGCCCGCTCCAGCTCCCAGCTGGTGCCGAACGGCCCGCGCAGCCCCACCACATCACCGACCCGGGCCGCGCACAGCCCCTCGGACACCGCGCCCACCGCCCGCACGGTGTGGGCGAGACCGCCCGTCGACTGCACCGAACTCACCGACAGCGGGATCTCCCCGCGCCCGAAGCAGTGCACCATCGCGAACTGCCCCGGCGCGAAGTCCGCAAGCGCCTCCGCGAACGGCTCCAGCCGCAGCGTGACCGTCTCCGCGGTCTCCCGCACACGGTCGGCCACCAGGTAGGGGACGGGCACGGCGGTCATCGCAGGTCCCCCGTCACATGCGCGCCGTACAGGTCCACCAGCCGGGCCCGCGCCGCGTTCAGCCGATGCGACAGCACCCGGCCGACCCAGTGGCCGACCGCACGCCCGAACGCCGCGTCCTCGTCGCACATCAGCCGCACGGCGACCGCGTCGAACTCCCAGGCCCGCACCCGGGTGACGGCCTGCGCGCCCAGCTGCCACACGAACGGCTCGTACAGCCACGACCAGCCCACCAGATCACCCTCGCCGAGCGTCTCGACGACCGGCGTGGGATGACCCGGCACATGCATGTCCAGGGCGACGGTGCCCTCGCGCACGATCCAGAAGCGGTCGGCCGCACCGCCCTCGTCGAAGAGCCGCGTCCCCGCCGGCAGGTCGACCTCACGGGCCGTGCGCAGCAGCCGGTCCCGGTGCTCGGGCGGCAGCGCGTGCGCCAGCCGCAGGGCGATCGAGGGAGTCATCGTTCGGCCTCCGTCCTCGTCTCGAGCTCGGCTTGCAGCGCGGCGACCTCCTCGGTGATGTCGATGCCGACCGGGCACCAGGTGATGCAGCGCCCGCAGCCCACGCATCCCGACGAGCCGAACTGGTCGTACCAGGTGGACAGCTTGTGGGTGAGCCACTGCCGGTAGCGGGCGCGCGGCGAGGAACGCACCGGTCCCTCGTGCAGATAGGAGAAGTCCAGGTCGAAGCAGGAGTCCCAGCGCTGCCAGCGCTCGGTGTGGTCCCCGGTGAGATCCGTGACCTCCTCCGTCGTCACACAGAAGCAGGTCGGACAGACCATCGTGCAGTTCCCGCAGGTCAGACAGCGGGCGGCGACATCGTCCCAGCGCTCGGCCTCGACACTCGCCCCCATCAGCGCCCGCAGACCGACCGGCGGCATCGTCCGCCCCATCCGCTCCCGGGCCCCCTCCACCGCCGTCCGGGCGGCATCCTCCGTACCGGCGCCGGCCCGCTCGTGCGGCACCTCGTCGATCAGCTCCGCCCCCTCGGCGCTCCCGACCCGCACCCAGAACCGGTGCCCGTCTGCGTCCACCACCTCGGTCAACGCCAGATCGAACCCGGCATCGGCGGCCGGCCCACCGCCCATGGACAGACAGAAGCAGGTCGCACCGGGCTCGGTGCACTCGACGGCGATCAGCAGCGCGCCCCGCCGCCGCGCCCCGTACCCGTCGTCCGGGAACCGCCCCCCGGTCAGCACCCGGTCCTGGATCGCGATGGCCCGCAGATCACAGGGCCGTACCCCGAGAAAGGCGTACGACGGCGCCGAGGGCTCCTCGGCCCGGAACCCGACGCCACCGTCCGCCGTCCGGTCGGCGCTCCACAGCCGCTCCCGCGCCGGATGCAGAAAGGACTTCCAGGACTGCGGCCCCGCACTGTGCGCGAACGCGGCCCCGTCCTCCCGCCGCACCAGCCGGTACCGCCCGGCCTCCAGCTCGACCCCCCACCCGTACGGCAACTCCTCGGCCGACGCCAGCTCCGCCAGCACCACGGCCCCGTCCCGAACTGTCGGCCCGACGACCGTCCGCCCCCGCGCGACCAGGGCCTTGACCAGCGCGTCCAGCCCCGCCCGATCGATGACGAACCCATCCCGGCTGACGCTCATGACGCTCCTCCAGGTCCCAGGGGACTACGCGTGCGTCCACCGTCAGAGTCATCCCGAGTGCCCCCCGATGGGCAGGGGCTGACCGGCCCTGTCAGGGGGCCGAGCGGTTCCTCTGCGGCAACGCCTCTCCCAGCTCCCCCTCCACCGCTCCGGCCATGGCCCGCAGAACCTCAAGGGTCCGCTCGGCCTCCCCCTCGTCCACCTCACTGATCGCGAACCCCACATGCACGATCACATACGCCCCCACCCCCGCCCCCGGCGTGCAACTCAGACACACCTCACGCCGTACGCCCCCGAAATCCACCGTGGCCATCCGCAGCCCGGCGTCGTCGTACATGGACAGAATCCGTCCCGGAATCCCCAGACACACCGCTCTCACCCTTCCCGCGCCAGCCGCGCCGCGGCAACCGCCGCCTGCCCGTAGCTGATACCGCCGTCACCCACCGGCACCTGGCCCCCGACCAGCACGCGCAGCCCCAACGCGTGCAGCCGCCGGCGCACATCGGTCAACAACCGCCGGTTGACGAAACACCCCCCGCCCAGACACACGGTCCGCGGGCCACCCTCGGCCACGACATGGCCGACCAGCTTGCTGGTCACCACCGCGAGGGTCTGGTGGAAGGCCGCCGCCAGCGTCCCCACCGGCTCCCCGTCCTGCCGCCGCCGCAGCAGATCCGCGAGGGTCGGCATCGGGTCGTACACCCACAGCCCGCCCACCCGCACCACCCGGTGCGCCAGCGGCACGGCCCGCTCCTCGCCGGCCGCCGCCTCCAGCCGTACGGCGGCCTCGCCCTCGTACGACACCTGCCCGCAGGACAGCCCGAGCAGCGCGGCCACCGTGTCGAAGAGGCGACCGGCGCTGGAGGCGCGCGGGCAGTTGACGCCGCGTGCGATCATCGCGCGGACGGCGGTGGCCTCCGCGGGGTCCAGCCGGTCGGTGAAGGGCCGGACCAGCCGGGCGTCGGGGCGAGGGAAGCCGAGGGACTCGCCGCCGAGCAGCCGGCCGAGGGCGGTCCGCGCGGGATGCCGCACCGCCGACTCGCCGCCGGGCAGCGGCGCGGTCGCGAAGCGGCCCACCCGCCGGTAGCCGGCCAGATCGGCGACGAGGATCTCCCCGCCCCACAGCGTGCCGTCGTCACCGAGGCCGAGCCCGTCGTAGGCGACGCCGAGGAACGGGCCGCGCACCCCGTGCTCGGCGGCGCAGGCCGCCACATGCGCGTGGTGGTGCTGCACGGCGATCCGCCGCAGCGGCTGCGCCGCGGCCCACTGGGTCGACAGATAGCCGGGGTGCAGATCGTGCGCGACGACGGCCGGTTCGATGCCGGTGAGCCGCCGCAGATGGTCGTACGACCCCAGGAACGCCTCGTGGGCCGCCAGGTCGGACAGATCACCGGTGTGCGGCCCGAGGTGGGCCCGGCCGTCGGCGGCCAGAGTGAACGTGTGCTTCAGCTGGGCCCCGGCCGCCGCCAGCGGCACCGGCGTGTCCAGCGGCAGCGGCGCCGGGGCGAGGCCCCGGGCCCTGCGGACGGTGATCCGGACCTGCCCGGCGAACTGCAGCACCGAGTCGTCGTAACGGGAGCGGATGGGCCGGTCATGGGTGAGGAACCCGTCCGCCACACCGGCCAGGGAGCGCCGGGCGGCACGGTCGTCGACGGCGATGGGCTCGTCGGAGAGATTGCCGCTGGTGACCACGAGCGGCCGGGCCAGCTCGTCCAGCAGGAGGTGGTGCAGCCCGGTCGTGGGCAGGAACAGGCCCACCCGGGACAGCCCCGGGTTCACCCCGGCGGCGAGCGGCGGCCGCCTGCGGGACGGGCAGGGACGGCGGGCGAGGAGCACGACGGGCCGCTCCGGCGCGGTCAGCGCGCGCTCCTCCGACGTGCTGATCCGTGCCAGCCGGGCCGCCGCCCGCAGGTCCGCGACCATCACCGCGAACGGCTTCACCGGCCGCCCCTTGCGGCGCCGCAGCTCCGCCACCGCCCGCTCGTCGGTCGCGTCGCACACCAGCTGGTAGCCGCCGAGACCCTTCAGCGCGACGATCCGCCCGTCCGCGACGGCCGCCACCGCCGCCTGGAGCGCCCGCTCGCCGCGCAGGCCCTCCCACGCCAGGGCCGGACCGCAGACCGGGCAGGCCACCGGCTCGGCGTGGAAGCGGCGGTCGCCCGGGTCGGCGTACTCGGCCGCGCACCGCTTGCACAGCGGGAAGCGCCGCATGGTGGTGCGGACCCGGTCGTACGGCAGATCCTCGATGATCGTGGCGCGCGGGCCGCAGTCGGTGCAGTTGATGAAGGGGTAGCGGTGGCGCCGGTCGGCGGGGTCGCGCAGTTCGCGCAGACAGGCGTCGCACAGCGCGGCGTCCGGCGGCACCTCGCGTGCCGTCGTCTCCATCGGCGCCGGGGTGCTGCGGCGCACCTGGAAGCCACGCTCGGACGGCGGCTGCCGCGCGCCCGGGCTCAGCCGTACCCGGCGCACCCGGGCGAGGGCGGGCGCGTCGGCCCGTAGCCGGGCGGCGAACTCCTCGACGGCGGCGGGCGGTCCGGCGACCTCGCCCTCCACATGGCCGTTGATGTTGGCGACCCAGCCGGCCAGACCGAGGCCCGCGGCCGTGCGGTACACGAACGGCCGGAAGCCGACACCCTGCACGGTGCCGTACACCTCGAAGTGCCGTACGGTCATGCCGGCCTCCCGGCCGTCGCCCTGCGATGGCGGGCGATCTCCTCCTCGACGGCGTCCACGAGCGGCTCCACGGCCGCCGCGACCGCCGGGGTCAGACCGGTCCCGAAGTCCGTCTGCGCGCCCTCCACCGCGTACACCACCAGCCGCTCGGGCAACAGGCCCAGCACCCGGGCCAGTTCCACGGCCTCGCCCAGGCCGAGCCCGTGCGAGCTGGTCGCCGACGGGCGGTCCAGACGCCCGCCGTCCACCTCCAGCCGGTGCACCCGGCCGGGGTGGCCCGGATGGGCGTGCGCGGCGTCCACCACCACGGCGAGCGCGGCGCCCTCCCACAGCCCGATCAGCCGCCCCGGGTCCCCGTCGCACGTGGCGAACTCCGGCCCTGGCCCCGGCCCCGCACCGGCGCCGGCCCGCTCCCGCAGCCGCGCGACCACGGCCCAGCCCACACCGTCGTCATGCCGGAAGTCGTTCCCGACGCCGACGACGACGATCGATTCCCGCGCCCTCATACCGACACCCTGCGCCACCGACCCCACGCTCCACAGGGGCCGAAGGACCCGGACACGGGGGCTGAACCGCCCGACGGCTCAGGAGCCGGAGCCGGGCGAGGGCCGGGGCGGGGCGGGGGTGGTGTCCGTGGGTTCGGGGGACGGGCGTGGGGTGGTGTCCGGGGCCGGGGGCCGGGCAGTGTTCGGGGGCCGTGTGTGGTGGGCCAGTAGGGGTGTGTGCTGGTGGTCTTGGGCCTGTTGCAGGGGCGGGTGGGTTCGGGGGACGGGCGTGGGGTGGTGTCCGGGGCCGGGGGCCGGGCAGTGTCCGGGGGCCGTGTGTGGTGGGCCGGCAGAGGCGTCCCCCGGTGGTCCTGGGGCTGCCGGGGCGGGTGAGTCGAGGAGTTCCCCGGTGGGCTTCCTCCTGCTGAGGTCCTTCTCGTCGGCCTGCCCGCGACGCCGGGGCCGATGGTCGGGTGCCCCGGTCGACGTACGCTGGTCACCGTGCAGCGAGCTCAACCAGCTTCCCAGGACGGCGCCTTGGCCGCCGCGGCCCACTTCACCGACACCCCTGCCCTGCGCCTGCGCCCGCTGGCCGGCGCGCTCGTCGAGGTCGTCCTCGACGACGGCCGCACCGTGATCGTCAAACGCGCGGACGCCCCCCGCGCGGCGCGGGCCGAGGCGGCCGGGCTGCGCTGGCTGGCCGACACCGGCACCGTGCCCGTACCCGTCGTGCACGGCCACGACGAGCGCTGGCTGGTCTCCGACCGGGTACCCGACGGCCGCCCCAGCCCCGAGGGAGCCTTCCGGTTCGGCCGCGAACTGGCCGCACTGCACGCCACCGGCGCTCCCGCGTTCGGCGCACCGCCCCCGGACGGCCCCCGGGAGGCGTACATCGGCCTCGCCCCGATGCGCAACGTCACCGGCGACGACTGGCCCGCCTGGTACGCGCAGCACCGGGTCCTGCCCTATCTGCGCACCGCCGTCGACGCCGGCACGATCCGCCCCGCCGAGGCCGTCGTCCTTGAACGGGCGTGCGAGCGCATCCCCGACCTCGCCGGCCCGGCGGAACCGCCCGCCCGCCTCCACGGCGACCTCTGGAACGGCAACGTCCTCTGGGACGGCGACGGCCGCGCCTGGCTCATCGACCCGGCCGCCCACGGCGGCCACCGCGAAACCGACCTCGCGATGCTGCACCTGTTCGGCTGCCCGCAGCTGGACCGCATTCTGGACGGCTACCAGTCGGTCACCCCGCTGGCCGACGGCTGGCCCGACCGCATCCCCCTCCACCAGCTCTTCCCCCTCCTGGTCCACGCGGTCCTCTTCGGCCGCCAGTACGCGGAACAGGCGCTGACGGCGGCCGACCGTATCGGCTGACCGACCAGCACGGACCCGGCACCTCCTCCGCCCCACGGCACCTCCCTCAGGGGCCGAACGGACCCGCGCAGAGCCCTGGCGGCCCCTACCTGCCCCCGTCGCCCGGGGCAACGCTGGGCACCGAGAGCAGACCGAAGCGCAGACTGAAGCGCAGGAGGTGCGCACATGCTGCCCCCCGTCATCGCCGGAGTCGACGGATCCCCCGAAAGCCTTGCCGCCGCCGAGTGGGCCGCCCGCGAGGCCGTACGCCGGGGCAGGCCACTGCGCCTGCTCCACGCCTGGAACCGGCCCTCACACCGCGGCGGCACCCCCGCCGACCCTGCCCTGAGGCACCTGGCCCGGCGCGCCCTGCGCCAGGCCGAGGACCGGATCCGCCGCACCTGCCCGGGCGTGGTCGCCCTCCAGGACCGGCAGGTCGAAGGGCCGCCGACGGCCGCCCTGCTGACCGCCGCCCAGGGCGCCGACCTGCTCGTGCTGGGCTCGCGGGGACTGAGCGGCTTCACCGGCTTCCTCGTCGGCTCCGTCGCGCTGGGCGTCGTCGCCCGCGCCGAGCTGCCCGTCGTACTGGTCCGGGCGGGGGAGGAGGCCGCCGACGAACACCTCCCGGCGGCCGACGGAAGCGCCTCCACCCGCACGCCCTACCGGGACGTCGTCATGGGCCTGGACCTCGACGACCCCTGCGACGAGGTCATCGAGTACGGCTTCGAGGCAGCCCGGACCCGTGGCGCGCGCCTGCGCGTGGTGCACGCGTGCCGGCCGCCCGCCGCGTTCGGCGGCCTCGGCCCCGCCACGCTCGGCACCACCATGATCGGCCCCGCCACGCTCGGCCCCACCGCCCTCGGCCCCGGCGAGCTCGGCCTGCTCGACGGACCGGAGCGGCTGGAGGAGTGGCACGGCTTCCTGACCGCCGTGCTCCAGCCCTGGCGCGACAAGTACCCCGGCGTCGAGGTCACCGAGACCGTCACCGAGGGCCGCGCCCCGTCCCCCCTGATCCGCGCCGCGTCCTCGGCCGGGCTGCTGGTCGTCGGCCGCCGCGTCACCGACCGCCCGGCGAGGCCGCGCACCGGACCCGTCACCCACGCCGTCATCCACCACGCCGGCTGTCCCGTCGCCGTCGTCCCGCACACCTGAGAGGTCGAGCCCCGATGACCACGCCCACGCAGTACGTGTACACGTTCGCCCAGGGCAGCCGGGAGATGGCCGCCCTGCTCGGCGGCAAGGGAGCCGGACTGGCCGAGATGACCCGGCTCGGGCTGCCCGTGCCGCCCGGGTTCACCGTCACCACCGAGGCATGCCGGGCCTACCTCGCGACCGGCGAGGAACCGCCGGAACTCGGCGCCGAGGTGGCCCGCGCCCTGGCCGGCCTGGAGCACGCCATGGGCCGCTCCCTGGGCGCCGCCGGCGACCCCCTGCTGGTGTCCGTCCGCTCCGGCGCCCGCTTCTCCATGCCCGGCATGATGGAGACCATCCTCGACATCGGCCTCAACGACGACTCCGTGCACGGCCTGGCCAAGGCGTCCGGCGACGAACGCTTCGCCTGGGACTCCTACCGCCGTCTCGTACAGATGTTCGGCCGTACGGTGCTGGGGGTGGACGGCGACCTCTTCGAGCACGCCCTCGCCGCCCACAAGGCCAACCGCCACGTCAAGGCCGACGACGAACTCGACACCGAGGAACTCGTCCTGATCACCGAGGAGTTCAAGGAGATCGTCCGCCGGGAGACCGGCGAGGACTTCCCGCAGGACCCCGCCGAGCAGCTGAGCCGTGCCATCCGCTCCGTCTTCCGGTCCTGGAACGTGGAACGCGCGCGGGTCTACCGCCGCCGCGAGCACATCCCCGACGACCTCGGCACCGCCGTCAACGTCCAGGCCATGGTCTTCGGCAATCTCGGCCACGACTCCGGCACCGGCGTCGCCTTCACCCGCGACCCCGCCACCGGCGAACGCGGCGTGTACGGCGACTACCTGCCCGACGCCCAGGGCGAGGACGTCGTCTCGGGTGTCCGCGACGCGCTGCCCCTGCACGCCCTGAAGGAACTCGACCCGCGCGCCTACGTCGAGCTCGGCGACCACATGCGCACCCTGGAGAACCACTACCGGGACCTGTGCGACATCGAGTTCACCATCGAGCGCGGCAAGCTGTGGATCCTGCAGACCCGCGTCGGCAAGCGCACCGCCGAGGCCGCCTTCCGCATCGCCCACGACCTGCGCGAGGAGACCGCCATCAGCGCCGACGAGGCCCTGATGCGCGTCGACGGCACCGCGCTGACCCGGCTGATGTTCCCCCGCTTCGACACCACCTCCGCCGAGGAGCCCCTCGCCCACGGTGTGCCCGCCTCGCCCGGAGCGGCGGTCGGCGCCGTCGTCTTCGACTCCGCCGAGGCGGTACGGCGGGCCGCGGCCGGCGAGCCCACCGTGCTGGTGCGCCGCGAGACCACCCCCGACGACCTGCCCGGCATGATCGCCGCGCAGGCGGTGCTCACCAGCCGGGGCGGCAAGACCAGCCACGCGGCCGTGGTCGCCCGCGGCATGGGCAAGGTGTGCGTGTGCGGTGCCGAGGAACTCGCCGTCGACACCGAGGCCCGGCGGTTCACGACCGCCTCCGGGACCGTGGTCCGCGAGGGCGACACGGTGTCCGTCGACGGCACCGCCGGCACCGTCCACCTCGGCGCCCTCCCGCTCACCGCCTCGGCCGTGGCCGGCGCCCTGGAGACGGGGACGGCGACCGGACCGCTCACCACGGCCGTCCTGGAGTCCCTCGGCCACGCCGACTCGGTACGCCGCCTGGAGGTGCGCGCCAACGCCGACACCCCCGAGGACGCCGTCCGCGCCCGCGCGCTGGGCGCCCAGGGCATCGGGCTGTGCCGCACCGAGCACATGTTCCTCGGGGAGCGGCGGGAACTCGTCGAGGCGATGATCCTGGCCCGCGACGACACCGCCCGCGAGCGGGCGCTGGCCGCGCTGCTGCCGCTGCAGCGCTCCGACTTCACCGGCATCCTGGAGGCGATGGACGGCCTGCCGGTCACCATCCGCCTCATCGACCCGCCGCTGCACGAGTTCCTGCCCGACCGCACCGAACTCGCCGTCCGCATCGCCAAGGCCGAGGAGCCCGACCCGTACGACCGGGCCCTGCTCGAAGCCGTCGAGCGCGTCCACGAACAGAACCCCATGCTGGGCCTGCGCGGGGTGCGGCTGGGCCTGGCCGTGCCCGGGCTGATGGCCATGCAGGTGCGGGCGATCGCCGAGGCGGTGGTCCGGCGCCTCGCCGACGGGGGCCGGCCGCGCGCCGAGATCATGATCCCGCTGGTCGGGACCGTCGAGGAGCTGCGGCTGGCGCGCGCGGAGGCCGAACGCGTCCTCGCGGAGGTCGCCGCCGAGACCGGCACCGCCCTCGACTGCCCCATCGGCACCATGATCGAACTGCCGCGCGCCGCGCTCACCGCCGGCCGCATCGCCCGGTCCGCCGACTTCTTCTCCTTCGGCACCAACGACCTCACCCAGACCACCTGGGGTCTGTCCCGCGACGACGCCGAGGCGTCCTTCTTCCCGCTCTACATGGAGAAGGGCGTGTTCGAGGTGTCGCCGTTCGAGACGCTCGACCAGGAGGGCGTGGGCCGGCTGGTCGAGCTGGCCGTCGACGCGGGACGCGCCGTCAACCCGGATCTGGAGACCGGGGTGTGCGGCGAACACGGCGGCGACCCCGACTCGATCCACTTCTTCCACCACGCGGGCCTGGACTACGTCTCCTGCTCGCCCTTCCGGATCCCGGCCGCCCGACTGGAGGCCGGCCGGGCGGCCCTCGCGGAGACGACGGGGACCAGCGACACCCGGTGACCCGGTCATGACGCCGGGGGCGGTGCCCGACGGCACCGCCCCCGGTCGGGGAACGGATCAGGTGGTGCGATCACCCTTCGGCTTGCCCCGCTGGTCGGGGGTGCCGTGCGGCGGTGGGCTGAAGGGCTGCGGCGAGGTCGCCGGCGACACCGGGGAACCGGTCTGCCGCTCGGACTGCTCCGGACGCAGGGCACCCGGATCGCCGGACGTCGGCTCGGCGCCCGCCTCCAGCTGCTCCAGCCGGGACGTCAGCACCTCGGTGATCGGCAGCCGGTCGGCGTGGGTCCGCTCATAGGCGAGGAGCTCCTCCACCTCCCCGGCGGTCAGAGAACGCACCCGGCTCTCCAGACCTCCGATCGGCAGATGGTCGTAGTCGGGCAGTGGCAGGCTGCTGCGGCCGGGGTCGGCCATGGATCTCACTTCCGTTCCTACGGTGGTCCGACGCCGGCCGCAGGCGGGTGCGCCTCAGTGCGCGCCCAGGCCGCCGCCGCCGAACGAGCCGCTGCTGCCCTTGCTCCAGCGCGGCCGCTTCGTCGACGTGCTCGGCCGGGTCTGCATGTTGGTCAGTTCGTACGGGGTCAGAGGACGACCGCCCTCGGGGGTCCGGGGCACCTCGTCGGGTTCCCGGTTCTCCCGGATCTCGTGCACCGGACCGCCCGGCGGCACATGCGGTTGCTCCTCGGGGCGCGGCCGGGGCGGCTCGCGCAGCTTGATTCGGTTGCCCAGCCAGAAGGCGCCGCCCAGCATGGCCACCACGGCCAGTGCGACCGCGAACAGCGCCAGGCTGAGCAGGCCGCTGGTGGCGGCCAACTGCACGGATGCACTACTCATACCAGCCGAATACCCCTCCAACCGGGCGTGAACCGCGTCCGGACCCCGTCCCGGGTTCCCCTCACACACCGTCGCCAAACCGGCGCACGCCGTGCGGCGGGGGCAGGTTTGGCCCGTGCGCTCGGGGCTACTCGCGCGGTGTGACTTCGTCGCCCACCCAGCAGGAGCTCTACCGGTTCCTGGAGGAGCGTTTCGCGTGCGCGCAGGCGTGTACCGAGTGTGCGCGCCTCTGCGCGATGCGTGCGAGCCTCGTGGACCCGACCGGCTCCGGACAGCACGAACCCGCCCGCCGGAAGGGGATCATGTGCGCCGAGGCGTGCGACGCGACCTGCCGGGTCCTGTCCGAACAGAACCGCCTCGACGAGACCGGCCTCCGCGTCCAGCTGGAATGGTGCCGGGCCGTATGCCTGGAAAGCGCCGACACCTTCGACACGGAACCAGACGCCGAGGCGGCGTCCCGAGCCTGCCGCTCCTGCGCCCAGGCATGCACGGACTTCCTGAGCACGCTGACGTAGGCACGCCCAAGCTCCGGGCAGTCCTGCCGCTGGGGCGCAGCGGCACCCCGCCGGCGCGGGCCAGCGCACCCCCAGCTACGCCCCGCCGTCCAGAGTCCGCCCCATCCGTACGTTCCACCGCCCCGACCGACCGGTGAGCTCCACCACCGTCAGCGGGGGCACATCGGTGCGCCAGAACGCCGACTCCGGCGCCCCCAGAGCCCGTACCGCCGTCGCCCGAACCAGCTCCGGCTCGACCACCGCGACCACCCGCCCCGCCAGTCCGGACACCGACGCGAGCCAGGCCCCCACCCGGTCGCACACCGCCCGCACCGACTCCCCACCGTGCGGCGCGGCCCCCGCATCGGCCAGCCACGCCGCCAGCGCCTCCGGCTCCCGCGCCGCCACTTCCGTGAGCGTCTCACCGCGCCAGCGCCCCGCGTCCATCGCCGCCAGCTCCGGCGCCTCCGCCGCGTGCAGCCCCAACGCCGCCGCCGTCTCCCGGCAGCGCACGGTGGGCGAGACCCAGGCCCGCTCCACCACGCCCAGCGCCCCCGCCGACCCCCGCGCCTGCCGCAGCCCCACCGCGTCCAGCGAGCCCCCGTCCTCGAAGCGCGCCTCACGCAACCCCGCGCTCAGCGCGGGGGAGACCAGCATCAGCCGGACCGTCACAGGACACCTTCCTCACAGTGATCTTCGTCTCGTCGGCGCGGGGCGCCGCATCCGGCACCGCCGTCCCCACCCTCGCCCATGTCCGGGCCGCCGGACCACGTCCAGCCGTGCGCCCCACAGCCAGGATCGCGGCCCAGGAGCAGACCCGGCCCCAGGCGGGGACACGGCGCCCGACCGCCAACAAGCCTCCATCCATGGCTACTTGAGCGCACCGGCTGCCGCGCACGCCCCCCGCGCGGACGGCGGGGAGCCGGAACGGCGGCACCACGTCGGCCCCGCCACGGCGCCCGCGACTCCAGCCCCACCCGCCCCAAACGCCCCGCCAGTTCGTCCACCGCCCCCCTCATGCCCGCCCATCCTGCCGCAGCGACCGACCCGCCCCACCCGGGGGCGCCCGCCACCGCGGCACGCGCCCTTGGCCCGAGCTGCGGTTTCGCGGTACGGTCTCGGGCGAAATCGACGACGGCACGCGGAAGCCGGTGCAACTCCGGCACGGTCGCGCCACTGTGAGTCCGCCGACGCACCTCGGTGCGGGAGGGGATGAGTCAGACCCGCGCCGTCGTCCTGTGCACCACCGAGCCGGGACGCGAGTTCCCCAGGAGGTCCTGCCATGGCGCAGTCCGCCGTCCAGCCCAGCGCTACACCCACCGCCGTACCGACCAAGCTGCCGCTCTCGGCGATCGCCCCCTGGGCGGTCTTCTTCGGCATCCTGATGCTGGTGCTGCTCTACTTCGTCGGCGCCGAACAGGGCGCCACCGCACTGACGTCCGGCGACGGCGTCCACGAGTGGGTGCACGACGCCCGCCACCTGCTCGGCTTCCCCTGCCACTGACGGCGGTGAGGAAACCGACAGCCCCATGAACTCGGCAACCGTCCGTACCCTCCTGGTGCGCGGCATGCTCGCGGGTCTCGCCGCGGGCCTGATCGCCCTGGTCGTCGCCTACTTCCTGGGCGAGCCGCACGTCGACGCGGCCATCGCCTTCGAGGAGGCGCACGCGCACGAACACGGCGGCGCGGAACCCGTGAGCCGTACGATGCAGTCCACCGCGGGCCTGTCCACCGGTGTGCTCGTCTACGGCGTCGCGTTCGGCGGCATCGCCGCCCTCGCGTACTGCTTCGCACTCGGCCGCATCGGCCGCTTCGGGCCGCGCGCGAGCGCGCTGCTCCTGGCGGTCGCCGGCCTGCTCGCCGTCTACGTCGTCCCGTTCCTGAAGTACCCGGCCAACCCGCCGGCCGTCGGCGACCCCGACACCATCGGCCGGCGGACCACCCTGTACTTCCTGATGGTGGTGCTGAGCGTGCTGCTCGCCGTCGCCACCGTGATCCTGGGCAAACGCCTCGCCCCGCGCCTGGGCAACTGGAACGCGACCGTCGCCGCCGGCGCGTTCTTCGTCCTCGTCGTCGGCCTGGCGTACGCCTTCCTGCCGTCCTTCAACGAGGTCCCGGACCATTTCCCGGCCCTGCTGATGTGGAAGTTCCGCCTGGCGGCCCTGGCCGTCCAGGCCACCCTGTGGACCGCCTTCGGGCTGATCTTCGGGGAACTGGCGGAGCGGGCACTGGCCCCCAAGGCCGTACGGCCGGAGTCGCTCACCCGGGCGACTCCCGTACCGCACTGACCCGTTCGGGCACCGTCCAGGCCCCCGTCGCCTCCGGGCACGGGGGTCTTCCCGTCCCGTACTCCTCCCCGCACCAGCATTCCCAATTACTGAAACACGTTCTACGGTGTGCGCCGTCAGGAGACCGGCCCTGTGCAGCCAGGAGGCGACGCCGTGCACCTCGACCACACCCCCGAGCAGCTCCGACTGCGTGCCGAACTACGCGCTTACTTCGCCGATTTGGTGCCCGACAACGCCTACGCCCGGCACGCCGACCCGGTCGCCGCGAAACGCTTCTACCGGACGACCATCCGCCGCCTCGGCACCGACGGCTGGCTCGGCGTCGGCTGGCCGAAGGAGTACGGCGGGCGCGGCCTGACCCCCGTCGAGCAGTTCGTCTTCTTCGACGAGGCCGCCCGGGCCGGCGTACCGCTGCCACTGATGGCGCTCAACACCGTCGGCCCGACGATCATGCGGTACGGCACCGAGGAGCAGAAGGCGTACTTCCTGCCCCGCATCCTCTCCGGCGAGATCGACTTCGCCATCGGCTACAGCGAGCCGGACGCGGGCACGGACCTGGCGTCCCTGCGGACGCGGGCGGTCCGTGAAGGCGACGACTACCTCGTCAACGGCCAGAAGATCTGGACGACCAACGGCGACACCGCGGACTGGGTGTGGCTGGCCGTGCGCACCGACCCCGACGCCCCGCCCCACAAGGGCATCACCATGCTGCTCGTCCCCACCACCGACCCCGGATACTCCTGCACCCTCATCCACACCCTCGCCTCGCACGACACCACCGCCAGCTACTACGAGAACGTCCGCGTCCCCGTCTCCCACCGTGTCGGCGCCGAGAACCATGGCTGGCGGCTGATCACCAACCAGCTCAACCACGAGCGCGTCACCCTCGCCGCACACGGCACCATGGCCATCCGCGCCCTGCACGACGTCCAGCGCTGGGCCACCGGGACCAAACTCGCCGACGGCCGCCGCGTCGTCGACCTCCCCTGGGTGCGCCGCCGCCTCGCCCAGACCCACGTCCGCCTCGACGCCCTGAAGCTGCTCAACTGGCGCATGGTGGGCGCACTCCAGAACGGCACGCTCACCCCCCAGGAGGCATCCGCCGTCAAGGTCTACGGCTCCGAGGCCCGCCGGGACGCCTACGCCTGGCTCCTCGAGATCGTCGCCGCCCCGGGCGCCCTCCAGGAGGGCTCGGCCGGCGCCGTCCTCCACGGCGAACTCGAACGCGGCTACCGCTCCGCCGTCATCTTCACCTTCGGCGGCGGCAACAACGAGATCCAGCGCGAGATCATCTCGTGGATCGGCCTGGGGATGCCCCGGGTGCGCCGCTGACACTCGTGTGACCATTGAGAATCTGTGCGCCGGCTTCCGCGCGCGCCCTGGCCACGAGAGGTGCGTAGGGGCCCGCGACAGGCGTGCCTCGACCTGAAGCCGCGCCTGAACCGTTCTTTGGGCACTGCGCGGCACTCGCGGCACTGGCCGATCGCACCGACGACCTGACGGCCGTCGCCCTCCTGAACGACGTGCTCCGTATCCAGCCGAGACCGTGCACGCCGTGCAGATCGAGCTCGGCCCCGTCCCCCTCGCCTGCACACCCTGCCGGGTCTTCACAGGCTGCACGCCTGGCGGGCGGTTGCGAGGTGTCGAAGCGCTTCACCTGACGACTCAAGATAATGAGAATTTTCTGGCGAAACAAGAGGAATGAGGGCAACGCAGCCTTGATTCCCCACAGGCATTGACACCGCATCCAGGGTAATGGAACCGTCGAAGCGCTTCACCAGCCGTTTGCCGCTTCCTCCGCTTGAGGTGTGCTCCCTACGCCCTGGACCACAGCAACCACCGTGCCCGCCACTCCGGTTCGGCAGCAGACCGGGAGCATCGCCCGCGCCGCGCCGGATTCCAGAAAGGACAGCGTCATGTCCCGGAAGTCCAAGAAGAGACGCGTCAGAGACGTACTGGTAGCCCTGCTGATGGGGGTCTCGCCGCTGATCGCGGCGCTCGTACTGACCGGCACCTCGGCCACCACCGCGTCGGCCGCGTCACTCACCGAGGTGACCAACTTCGGCAACAACCCCGGAAACCTGCGCATGTACGTCTACAGGCCGGACAACGCTCCGGCACGCCCGGCAGTGGTGGTGGCAGTGCACTACTGCACCGGCACGGCGCCCACTTTCTACTCCAACACGGAGTTCGCCCGCCTGGCCGACCAGCACGGGTTCATCGTCGTCTACCCGGACGCGAACGTCAGCGGGCAGTGCTTCGACGTCTCCTCGCCCCAGGCGCTCAAGCACGACGGGGGCAGTGACCCCACGAGCATCGCCTCGATGGTCCGATACACCGTGCAGAACATGAACGCCGACGCCGACCGGGTCTACGTCACCGGCGCCTCGTCCGGCGCGATGACGACCAATGTCCTGCTCGGCGACTACCCCGACCTGTTCAAGGCCGGTGCGGCATTCATGGGCGTGCCGTTCGGCTGCTTCGCCACCACCGACGGCTCCGGCTGGAACAGCGCCTGCGCCACCGGCCAGATCACCAAGACCCCGCAGGAGTGGGGCGACCTCGTCCGGAACGCCTACCCGGGGTACACCGGCCCCCGGCCGCGGATGCAGCTGTGGCACGGCACCGAGGACGACGCGCTGCGCTACCCGAACTTCGGTGAAGAGATCAAGCAGTGGACCAATGTGCTCGGGGTGAGCCAGACCCCGGTCTTCACCGACTCCCCGCAGGCCGACTGGACCCGCACCCGCTACGGCTCCACCGGCGCGCAGGCCCCGGTCGAGGCGATCAGCATCCAGGGCGCCGGGCACAGCCTGCCCGCCAGCGGTATGGCGGCCCGGGCCATCGCCTTCTTCGGACTCGACGGCTCCGGCGGGACCACCGCAGGTCCGATCCGCGCCACCGGTTCCGGCAAGTGCCTGGACGTGCCCGGCTTTTCTCAGACCAATGGCACCCAGACACAGATCTGGGACTGCAACGGCGGCACGAACCAGACCTGGACCAGAACGTCGACCAAGCAGCTCACCGTCTACGGCGGTGCGAAGTGCCTCGACGCGGCCGGCACCGCGGCCGGCGCCAAAGTCGTGCTGTGGGACTGCAACGGCGGCACCAACCAGCAGTGGAACCTCAACTCCAACGGCACCATCACCGGCGTCCAGTCGGGCCTGTGCCTGGATGTGACCGGTGTGTCCACCGCCAGCGGCACACTGGTCGGACTGTGGGACTGCAACGGCGGCAGCAACCAGCAGTGGCGCCTCGGCTGACAACGACCCGCTGCCCCTCTGCTGGACGTGGCTCGTGATCGCGCCCACACGTAGCTCAGGCACACCCGCGAAGCGGCGGCGGACCTCCGCGGCTCCTGAGCGTCAACTCCCCTTGTTCTGCACCCAAAGAGGTATGTCATGAGAAAGTCTTGGATTCTTTCCCTGAGCACGGTTGTCGCCACCGCGCTCGGGGGGACAGCGGCAGGTGTGGCCCCTGCCTCCGCCGCTTCCGACACGCCTTTGCGGGTCATGCCGTTGGGCGATTCCATAACGTGGGGTGTGGGAAGCAGTACGGGCAACGGCTATCGGGGGCCGCTGTGGAACAGGCTCGCGGCGGACGGCCATCCGCTGGACTTCGTGGGGACGGTGCGGGGCGGTTCGATGTCCGACCCCGACAACGAAGGCCACTCCGGATACCAGATCAACAAGATCGCCGCACTCGCCGACGCCTCGCTGACCCGCTACCGGCCCAACGTGGTGACGCTGCACATCGGCACCAACGACCTCATAGGGGCCTCCGGGCCCGACGCCGCCATCGCCGAACTCAGGGCGCTGGTCGACCAGATCACCGCCGACGTCCCCGACGCGACCGTCCTCGTGGCCTCCCTGGTCGTGTCCACCAACAGCTCGGAGGAGCAGTGGCGGGGCACGTACAACCAGGCCATCCCCCAGATCGTGAGGGACGCCCAGGCCGCGGGCAAGCGTGTCGCGTTCGTCGACATGAGCAGTCTGACCACGGCGGACCTGGCCGACCCCTTGCATCCCAACGACGCGGGCTACCAGAAGATGGCCGACGCCTTCCACCGCGGCGTCCGGGCCGCGGACAGCGCGGGGTGGCTGAGGAACCCCGCC
>NZ_JBIRZZ010000016.1:0-157430 GCF_044391385.1 Streptomyces sp. NPDC018693
GAGCTGTGCGAGAACACCCCCCTGCGGGAGGGCAGCGAGGAGTACCTCGACTCCGAGAAGTACCAGCTCCGCCCACGCGACTGGGACACCGCCGAGACCATCGCCCCGCTCATCACACGACTCAACGACGCCCGCCGCCGCCATCCCGCGCTGCAAAGGCTCAGGAACCTGCGCTTCCACCACACCGACAACGACGCGCTGATCGCCTACAGCAAGCGGGAGGGCTCCGACACGGTGATCGTCGTCGTCAATCTCGATCCCCACCACACCCAGGAGGCCACGGTCTCGTTGGACATGCCGCGACTCGGCCTGGATCACGGCGCCTCCCTGTCCGTGCACGACGAACTGACGGGTGACACCTACACCTGGGGCAGGACCAACTACGTGCGTCTGGAGCCCGGTCGGGCCCCGGCCCACGTGTTCCACGTCCGGCCGCAGAGAGCGCTGATCGGAGGGTCCAGAGCGTCATGACCGTCAACTCACCCGTTCCGGACACCTTCGAGGACACGCCCGCCAAGGACCGCGACCCCGACTGGTTCAAACGCGCCGTCTTCTACGAGGTGCTGGTCCGCTCCTTCCAGGACAGCAACGGCGACGGCGTCGGCGACCTCAAGGGCCTCACCAGCAAACTCGACTACCTGCAGTGGCTGGGCGTCGACTGCCTGTGGCTCCCGCCGTTCTTCAAGTCACCGCTGCGGGACGGCGGCTACGACGTCTCCGACTACACCTCGGTCCTGCCGGAATTCGGTGACCTCGCCGACTTCGTCGAATTCGTCGACGCCGCCCACCAGCGCGGCATGCGCGTCATCATCGACTTCGTCATGAACCACACCAGCGACCAGCACCCGTGGTTCCAGGAATCCCGCAAGAACCCGGACGGGCCCTACGGCGACTACTACATGTGGGCCGAGGACGACAAACAGTACGCGGACGCGCGGATCATCTTCGTCGACACCGAAGTGTCCAACTGGACGTACGACCCGGTGCGGGGGCAGTACTACTTCCACCGCTTCTTCTCCCACCAGCCGGACCTCAACTACGAGAACCCGGCCGTCCAGGAGGAGATCCTGGCCGCCCTCCGCTTCTGGCTGGACCTGGGAATCGACGGTTTCCGCCTGGACGCGGTGCCCTACCTGTACGCGCAGGAGGACACCAACTGCGAGAACCTCCCGGCCACGCATGAATTCCTGAAACGGGTCCGCCGCGAGATCGACGCGATGTATCCGGACACGGTGCTGCTGGCGGAGGCCAACCAGTGGCCCGAGGACGTCGTCGACTATTTCGGCGACTACGCCTCCGGCGGCGACGAATGCCACATGGCGTTCCATTTCCCCGTCATGCCGCGCATCTTCATGGCCGTACGCCGCGAATCGCGCTACCCGGTCTCCGAAATTCTGGCGAAGACCCCGGCGATCCCGGCGAGCTGCCAGTGGGGCATCTTCCTGCGCAACCACGACGAGCTGACCCTCGAAATGGTCACCGACGAAGAGCGCGACTACATGTACGCGGAATACGCGAAGGACCCGCGTATGCGCGCCAACATCGGCATCCGCCGCCGCCTCGCCCCCCTCCTCGACAACGACACCAACCAGATCGAGCTCTTCACCGCTCTGCTGCTGTCGCTGCCCGGCTCCCCGATCCTGTACTACGGCGACGAGATCGGCATGGGCGACAACATCTGGCTCGGCGACCGGGACGCCGTACGCACCCCGATGCAGTGGACGCCGGACCGCAACGCCGGCTTCTCCACATGCGACCCGGGGCGGCTGTTTCTGTCGGCCATCATGGACCCGGTCTACGGCTACCAGGTGACCAACGTGGAGGCGTCGATGGCCTCCCCGTCGTCGCTGCTGCACTGGACCCGCCGCATGATCGAGATCCGCAAGCAGAACCCGGCCTTCGGCCTGGGCAGTTTCACCGAACTGCCGGCGTCGAACCCGGCCGTCCTCGCCTTCCTGCGGGAGTACGAGGACGACCTGGTGCTGTGCGTGCACAACTTCTCGCGCTTCGCCCAGCCCACCGAACTCGACCTGCGCCGCTTCGACGGCCGCCATCCCGTCGAGCTGTTCGGCGGCGTGCGCTTCCCCGCCATCGGTGAACTGCCCTACCTGCTCACCCTCGCGGGCCACGGCTTCTACTGGTTCCGGCTCGCCCGAGTCGCATCCCGCACCGGCCGGCGCGTATGAGCGTGCGCCGGGGAAAGGACGCGTCACCATGCCGAAGACCGCAGTGATCACCCGAGGGTCCGCCGACACCCGTGCCACCGGGGCACTCGGCGCCCTGCTGAGCGAGTGGCTGCCCCGGCAGCGCTGGTTCGCCGGGAAGGACCGGCCCGTCGAGGATCTGCGTCTGCTGTCCATGACGGAGCTGTATCCGGGCTGTCTGCACGTCCTGCTCCACGCGGGCCACGCGGGTGTGCCGGCGCCGGTCGGCGCGGCTCCGACGGGCGACTGCTACCAGCTGCTGCTGGGCGTGCAGGAGCATGTGTCGCCGCGGCTGGGCCGGGCGCTGATCGGCAGGGTGGCGGAGGGTCCGCTGGCCGGGCGGATGGTGTACGACGCCCTGCAGGACCCCCGTTCGGCTCAGCTGCTGCTGGAGCGCATGCGGCATCCGGGGACGCTCGGCCCGCTGGTCTTCGAGTCCGATCCGGACGCGCCGCCGGTGCCCGCCGGGCTGGCGCCGCGGCTGCTGGAGGCCGAGCAGTCCAACACCTCGCTGGTGTACGGGGACGCCTTCATCCTGAAGGTGTTCCGGCGCATCCAGCCGGGCGTCAACCCCGATCTGGAGGTGCCGGTGGCGCTCGCCGGACAGGGGTGCGAGCGGGTGCCCGCGCCGGTGGCGTGGATCCGCACCACACAGCCGCAGGAGGCGACGCTGGGCGTGCTGCAGCCGTTCCTGCCGAACGCCTCGGACGGCTGGACACTGGCGCTGGACGCGTTGGCGCGCGGTGAGGACTTCACCGCCGAGGCCCTTGCGCTGGGCCGGGCGACGGCCGATGTGCATGTCGCGCTGGCGGCGGCCTTCCCGCTCGGTGAGCACAACGGCAACGGGGTCCTGGCGATCGCGATGGCGGAGCGTCTGGAGGCGGCCGCGCACCACGTGCCGGCGCTGCGCCCCTTCGTGCCGGGGCTGCGCGGTGCCTTCGGCGCGCTGTGCGCCTGCGACCCGGGGCCGCCCGCCCAGCGCATCCACGGCGATCTGCATCTCGGGCAGGTGCTGCGGGCCGGGCGTGAGTGGTTCGTCATCGACTTCGAGGGCGAGCCGTCCCGTCCGCTGGCCGAACGGTGCAGTGCCCACTCCCCGGTGCGGGACATCGCGGGCATGCTGCGCTCCTTCGACTACGCGGCCCGGCAGCGCCGCCCCTGGCGCCCGGAGTGGGCGCGCCGCTGCCGGGAGGCGTACTGCGCGGGGTACGCGGCCCGGGCGGGCTGGGACCCCCGCAAGAAACACGCCCTGTTGCGCGCGCACGAGACCGACCGTGCGGTGTACGAAGTGCTGTACGAGGCCCGGCACCGGCCCGACTGGCTGGCGGTGCCGATGGCCGCGATCGAACGACTCGCCGTCCGAGGAGGAGGCTGACCCATGGCCCTGCGTGACACGTCACTGCCCGAGGGGGCCGGGCCGGACCCGTCCCGGACCGTCCCCCTGGATCCCACCGACCGTGCCCGGCTGCTGGCGGGCGCCCACCACGATCCGCATGCCCTGCTGGGCGCTCATCCGGTGCCGGACGGCATCGTGATCCGGGCGCTGCGGCCCTTCGCACGCTCGGTGAGCGTGCTGGTCGACGGCGAGCGGGTCCCGCTCGCGTCCGACGGTGACGGTCTCTTCTCCGTCGTACTGCCGCTGGCGGCGATCCCCGCGTACACACTGCTGGTGGCGTACGACGGCGACGAGACCGAGACGCACGACCCGTACCGTTTCCTGCCCGCGCTGGGTGAGCTGGATCTGCATCTGATCCGGGAGGGGCGGCACGAGCGGCTGTGGACTGCGCTCGGCGCCGAGCCGATGACCCACCAGGGGGTGTCCGGCACCCGGTTCACCGTATGGGCGCCGAACGCGCGGGGTGTACGGGTCACGGGTGACTTCTGTTGCTGGGACGGCACCGCTTTCCCGATGCGGTCGCTGGGCGCGGCCGGGGTGTGGGAGCTGTTCCTGCCCGGGATCGGCGAGGGCACGCGGTACAAGTTCGAGATCACCTCGCAGTACGGCGACCGCTTCCTCAAGGCGGATCCGATGGCGCGCCGTGCGGAGGTGCCGCCGGACACGGCGTCGATCGTGCACGCCTCGCACTACACGTGGGGCGACGAGGAGTGGCTGGCCCACCGGGGCGACGTCCCGGTGCACCAGGCCCCGTTCTCGGTGTACGAGGTGCATCTGCCGTCCTGGCGACCCGGGCTGACGTACCGCCGGCTGGCCGAGGAGCTGCCGGCGTATGTGAAGGACCTCGGTTTCACGCATGTGGAGTTCATGCCGGTCGCCCATCACCCGTTCAGCGGGTCCTGGGGCTACCAGGTCACCGGGTTCTACGCGCCGACGGCCCGGCTCGGCGGCCCCGACGACTTCAAGTACCTGATCGACGCCCTCCACCGGGCCGGTATCGGCGTGATCATGGACTGGGTGCCGGCGCACTTCCCCAAGGACGACTGGGCGCTGGCCCGGTTCGACGGGGATCCGCTGTACGAGCCCGGGGACGCGCGCCGCGCCGAGCACCCGGACTGGGGGACGTACGAGTTCGACTACGGGCGTGTCGAGGTGCGCAACTTCCTGGTCGCCAACGCCGTGTACTGGTGCGAGGAGTTCCATATCGACGGGCTGCGGGTCGACGCGGTCGCCTCGATGCTCTACCTGGACTACTCGCGGGACTCCGGGCAGTGGGCGCCGAACGTCTTCGGCGGCCGGGAGGACCTCGACGCGGTGGCCTTCCTGCAGGAGATGAACGCGACGGTGTACCGCCGCTGTCCCGGTGTGGTGACCATCGCGGAGGAGTCCACCGCCTGGGACGGGGTGACCCGGCCCACCGACAGCGGCGGGCTCGGCTTCGGGCTGAAGTGGAACATGGGCTGGATGCACGACTCGCTGCAGTACATGTCCCATGAGCCGGTCCACCGCAAGTACCACCACCACGAGATGACCTTCTCGATGGTGTACGCGTACAGCGAGAACTACGTCCTGCCGATCAGCCATGACGAGGTCGTGCACGGCAAGCAGGCGCTGGTGTCGAAGATGCCCGGCGACTGGTGGCAGCGGCGCGCCAACCACCGGGCGTACCTGGGCTTCATGTGGTCCCACCCGGGCAAGCAGCTGCTCTTCATGGGCCAGGAGTTCGCGCAGGGCGCGGAGTGGTCCGAGGCGCACGGCCCCGAATGGTGGCTCCTCGACCCCGCCTACGTGGCGGCCGGCGACCACCGGGGCGTACGCGACCTGGTCCGTGATCTCAACCGGCTCTACCGCGACACCCCGGCGCTGTGGCAGCGCGACAGCGACCCGTCCGGCTTCCGGTGGGTGATGTGCGACGCCGCCGACGACAACGTGTACGCCTATGTCCGCCACGCCGCCGACGGCACACCGCTCCTCTCGGTCAGCAACCTCTCCCCCGTCGTCCGCCACGGCTACGCCCTCGGGGTCGGCGACGACATCGGGGCCTGGGAGGAGGTCCTCAACACCGACGCGGCCCGCTACGGCGGCGGCGACGTCATCAATCCGGATCCGGTGAAACCGGAGGAGGGGACCGTCCGGATCACCCTGCCGCCGCTGGCCACGGTGTGGCTGGTGCCGTCCGTGTGAACCCGACCCGCGGGGGCAGTCGGGTGCGTACGAGCCGTGTCAGAAAGGCCGCATGCCGTGCGCACTGTCGGAGTGGAGGAGGAGCTCCTCCTGGTGGACCCGACGACGGGTGAGCCCCAGGCACTGTCCGCCGCGGTGCTGGCGCGTGCCGCGCTGGACGACGACGGCCGGGACGCCGTCTTCGAGAAGGAACTCCACAACCAGATGCTGGAGTTCGCCACCCATCCGCAGTCCGGGATGGACGCGCTGGCGGCGGAGATCGTCCGCTGCCGCGCCAAGGCGGCCCGGCACGCCCGGGACACCGGGTGCGCGGTGGCCGCGCTGGCGACGTCGCCGCTGCCGGTACGCCCGGCCGTCGGGATGAACCGGCGCTACCGGTGGCTCGCGGACCAGTACGGCATCCGGCCCGGCGAGGAACAGCTGGTGTGCGGCTGCCATGTCCATGTACACGTCCACTCCGACGAGGAGGGCGTGGCGGTCGTCGACCGGATCCGCCCCTGGCTGTCGGTGCTGACCGCGCTGAGCGCCAACTCGCCGTTCTGGCAGGGCCGGGACACCGGGTACAGCAGCTACCGCAGCCGGGTGTGGCAGCGGTGGCCGTCGGCCGGGCCGACGGAGCTGTTCGGGTCGGCCGAGTCGTACCACCGTCGGGTGGCGGACATGGTGAGCACGGGGACGATCCTCGACGAGGCGATGGTCTACTTCGACGCGCGGCTCGCCCGGCGCTATCCCACGGTGGAGATCCGGGTGGCGGACGTCTGTCTGCACGCCGACAGCGCGGTGCTGATCGCCACGCTGGCCCGGGGGCTGGTGGAGCGGGCCGCGCGGGACTGGGAGGCGGGCCGGGAGCCGGTGGACCACAGTGTGAGCCTGCTGCGGCTGGCCGACTGGCGGGCCGCCCGCACGGGGCTGACCGGCGAGCTGCTGCACCCCGTGACGATGCGCCGGGCGCCGGCCGAGACGGTCGTACGGGCCCTGCTGGACCATGTCGGGGAGGCCCTCGCGGACAGCGGGGACCTGGACCGGGCCCGCGCGTCCTGCGCGGGGCTGCTCGCCCGGGGCAGCGGCGCGCAGGTGCAGCGCGCGGTGTGGGAGCGCACGGGCAGCCTGCGGGACGTGGTCACCGAGTGCGTGGGGCACACCCAGCGGTGAGGCGGAGTGTGCCGGGCGCACCCGGCGGTGAGGCGCGCTCACAGCATCAGCACGATGGCGTACGCCAGGAAGAACGCGGCGACCAGGACGACCAGGACGAGGATCAGCGTCAGCGGGGCCTTGGCCCAGCCTTTGGGCGGGTTGTGCGTCTCCTGGGGGCCGGCCTCGGGCATGCTGCTCTCCGCGGGCGGGGTCTCGCCCGGGGGGACGCCGCCGCCCGGTTCCAGTCCGGTGGAGCGCTCGGGTTCGGGATCGGGATTGATGTGCGTCATGCCGTCCGAGTCCCCCGAACGCGCCCGGATCATCAACTTGCCGGTTCCCGGCCACAAGCGATCCGACCTCGGCTAGATTCGACCACCGCCGATGACGGTCCAGGTCGGCGGAGTCACCCCCCGTACACCTCAGGAGCAGCGCATGCGCGAGTCCGCGATCGCTCCCCCAGCCGTCCCGCCCCTGACCACGGGGCTCGCCGACAGCGTCTTCGACACCGCCGACCGCACGCCCACCCGGCCCGTCCTCGCCCGCCGCCGGGCCGACGGGGACGGGTGGGACGAGGTGACCGCCGTGGAGCTGCGCGACCAGGTCGTGGAGCTGGCCAAGGGCTTCGTGGCCTTCGGGATCTCGCCGGGCCACCGCGTGGCGATCATGGCGCGCACCCGCTACGAGTGGACGGTGCTGTGCTACGCGCTGTGGGCGGTGGGCGCAGAGGTCGTCCCCGTGTACCCGACGTCGTCGCGCGACCAGGTGGCGTGGATCCTGCGGGACTCGGGGTGTGTCGGGGTGGTCGTCGAGGACGAGCAGAGCGTGATGACGGTGGGCTCGGTGTGCGCGACGCTGCCCGGGCTGCGCCATGTGTGGCAGCTGGACGCGGGGGCCCTGGAGGAACTGGCCCGGCACGGCGAGGAGGTCCCCGCCACCACGGTGGACTCGCTGCGCCGGATCGTGCTGCCGGACGCCACCGCGGTGATCGCCTACACCTCCGGCACCTCGGGCCGTCCCCTGGGCTGCGCGCTGAGCCACCGGGGCCTGGCGAGCCCCTGCGACACCCTGCTGGCCGGCTGGGGCCACACCGCGGCGGCGCCGGGCGAGCAGCCGTCGGTCCTGGCCTTCCTGCCCTTCTCCCATGTGTACGGGCTGATGATCCAGGGGCTGTGCGTCCGCGGCGGCATCCTCATGGGCCACCAGCCCGATCTTGGCCAGGAGGCGCTGTCCTCGGCGCTGCTGACGTTCCGCCCGACGTATCTGTACGCGGTGCCGTCGGTGTTCGAGAAGATCTACAAGAACTTCCTGCGCGCGGCCGAGCAGGCGGGGCGCGGCGCCCTGTTCGAGCGGGCCGCCTCGACCGCGCGGGACTTCGCGGCGGCCGTGGAGCGCCGGCGGCTCGGGCGCGGCTCCGGCCCGGGGCTCGAACTGCGCATGCAGCACGCCCTGTTCGAGCGGACGGTGTACCGCAGGCTGCGGGCGTCGCTGGGCGGCCGGGTGCACCGCGCCACGTCGGGCGGCTCACCGCTGGGCCGTGACCTGTCCCTGTTCTACGAGGGCATCGGCATCTACGTCCACGACGGCTACGGCCTGACGGAGACCAGCGGCGGGGTCACCATGCAGCCGCTGGGCCGCGAGCGGTCGGGGACCGTGGGGCAGGCCCTGCCGGGTACGGAGATCCAGGTGGCCGACGACGGGGAGATCCTGGTGCGCGGCCCGTCGGTGTTCCAGGGCTATGTCCACGACGAGGCCGCCACCCGGGCCGCGCTGCGCGGCGGTTGGCTGGCCACCGGTGACCTCGGGCATCTGGACTCGGACGGGTACCTGACCATCACGGGCCGCAAGAAGGACGTGATCATCACGAGTAGCGGCAAGAGCGTCTCCCCGGCTCTGCTGGAGCAGCGGCTGCGGATGCATCCGCTGGTCCACCAGGCGGTGGTGGTGGGCGACAACCGGCCCTGCGTCGGTGCGCTGATCACCCTGGACCCGGAGTTCCTGGTGCACTGGCGGGGCCGTCTCAGCCTGCACGGCGACACCACGAGCCGGGAGGCCCGGGAGGAGAACGCGCTGCGTGAGGAGGTCGGCCGGGCGGTGGCAGCGGCCAACAGCGCCGTGTCCCGGTCGGAGTCCATCCGGGTGTTCCGTATCCTGCCCCGGCCGTTCGACCAGGTCAGTGGTCTGCTGACGCCGTCGATGAAGCTGCGCCGCGACTCGGTCGTGGAGCACTACGCGGCGGAGATCGACGCGATGTACGCGACGCGTCGGCCGATGCCCCGGCAGAGCACGCCGGAGGAGGCGCTGGGCTGGGACGAGCCGGACGACGTGTTCCGCTGACCCGGAGGGGAGCGTAGGTCGGACCGGTCCGGGAACTCTCAAGGTGCGTGGGGACAGTGCCGTACGAGGAAGGACGACGGCCCCGGCCTTCCGGCGGGGCACACGATGTGATGGCAACCGAGCCGAGCGGGAGAGATTCACTGGCCTCCTGGGGACCACCGACCCGTAGCGTCCGTTTCGCGGGCGAGCCGCGCGACGTGACGGGGGCGCGGCTGGCCGCGGAGGAGTATCTGCGCGCTCTCGCGCGGGTGGTGCCGCCGACGAGCGAGGAGTGCTGGCACGACATCCTGTTGATCGTCGGCGAGTTGACGTCCAACGCGGTCCAGTACGCGCCGGGCCCTTTCGAGCTGCGGATGCGCCGGACGTTCGACGGGGTGCACGTCACCGTGCACGACACCAGCACCACGCGTCCGGAGCCGCGCCCCTTCCGGCCGGACAGCGGCGGCGGGGGCATCGGCTGGCACCTGGTGCACACGCTGTGCCGTCAGGTCAGCGTGGTGACGACCGAGCGGGGCAAGGACGTCCATGTGTTCCTGCCCTGGTGAGCGGCCGCCCGGGTCAGCCGGCGGTGGTGCCGCGCGGAGCGGTCCGGAGGTAGTGGTCGCCGACGGTCGCCAGGTAGGCGGGGTCGAAGGTCTCGCTGTCGGTGCGGAAGCCGGGCGCCGACTTCACCTGGTCCCGGGTGCAGTTCAGCGTGATCCGGCGGGCCGCTCTGTCGACGGCCGCGACCACGCCCGCGGGGACGACCGCGCTGTGGCCGAATATCCAGCGTCCGGTGTCGACGACGAGATGCGCCATGCCGTGCGGGGCGGCGGCGCGCTCGACGTGGCCCATCGTGCCGCCGTCGGCGGCGGCCACGCTCCAGCCCGTGAGGTCCTGCCCGTCGAGGTGCCCGCTGTCCGCCGCGTAGGACCATATGCCGTCGCCGGTGCCCACTGCCCCACCCCCTCTGCTCGCGCGCGGTGCCCGGGGTGCCGCCGCGCTCGCTCCACAGCACCCTTTACCCGTCCGGCGCCGCCGCGATGCGGAGGGGGGAGTGTGCCCCGCGTCGCATCGAAGCGGCTCACCGGGGTAGCCGCCTGACACGCCAGAGTTCGGAGGTGCCCGTGTCCACCGCCCACAGCCCCCTGTCCATCAAGGTCGAGCTGCCCCGGGAGGACGTCGTCCTGGTCACGGTCGCGGGCCATCTGGACCTCGACACCGCCGCGGAGTTCGAGGCCCGGCTGGCGCACCAGTTGCGGCAGGGACGCCGGCACTTCCTGCTCGACCTGTCCGCGGTGCCGTTCATGGACTCGTCGGGGATGAACATCATCCTGCGGACGCACCAGAAGGCCCGTGAACGGCCCGGCAGCGTGCACGTCGTCCGGCCTACGGACGCCGTGCGCCGCATCCTTGACCTGACGGGGGTGAGCCTCACGGTCCCGGTCTCGGACACCGTCGAGGAGGCTCTCACCCTGATCGACGGGGGCACCTCCTAGCGCCCCGGTTCCTCTGCATGCCTCACCCGGCTGGCGCGCACGGGCCGGGCGCGGTGGGATCGTGTGAGGTGCGACACAGTGCGGCCGGTGTGCGCCGGCTGTCGAATGAGGACCGCCGGCGCCGCAGAGAGGGAGATCGACGTGATACGACCCAGGATCCTGGTGGTGGGCGCGGGTTTCGCCGGAGTGGAGTGCGTCCGGCGCCTGGAACGCAGGCTGTCCCCGGACGAGGCCGACGTCACCCTGGTGACGCCGCAGGCATACCAGCTGTATCTTCCGCTGCTGCCGCAGGTCGCCTCGGGGGTGCTCACCCCCCAGTCGATCGCCCTGTCGCTGCGCCGCAGCCGCAAGTACCGGACCCGGATCATCCCCGGCGGCGCGATCGGGGTGGACCTGAAGGCGAAGGTCTGCGTCATCCGCACCATCACCGACCGGATCGTCAACGAGCGCTACGACTACATCGTGCTGGCCCCCGGCAGCGTGACCCGTACGTTCGACATCCCGGGGCTGAGCGACCACGCCTTCGGCATGAAGACGCTCGCCGAGGCCGCCTACATCCGCGACCATGTGATCTCCCAGCTGGATCTGGCGGACGCCAGTGTGGACCCGGCCGAGCGGGCCGGCCGGCTGCAGTTCGTGGTGGTCGGCGCCGGCTACGCGGGCACCGAGACGGCGGCCTGTCTGCAGAAGCTGACGCACGCCGCGGTCCGGCGCTACCCGCGGCTGGATCCGCATCTGATCAAGTGGCATCTGATCGACATCGCCCCGAAGCTGATGCCGGAGCTGGGCGAGAAGCTCGGCCGCAGCGCGCAGGAGATCCTGCGCCGACGGGGCATCGACATCTCGCTGGGGGTGTCGATCGCCAAGGCGGGCCCGGAGGAGGTCACGTTCACCGACGGCCGGGTGATCCCGACCCGCACGCTGATCTGGACCGCCGGGGTGGTGGCGAGCCCGCTGATCGGCACCCTGGGCGCCGAGACGGTCCGTGGGCGGCTCGCGGTGACGCCCGAGATGGTGCTGCCCGGCCACGACGGGGTGTTCGCGCTCGGTGACGCCGCCGCCGTGCCGGATGTGACCAAGGAGGACGGCGTGATCTGCCCGCCCACCGCGCAGCACGCCATGCGGCAGGGCAAGGCGGTCGCCGAGAACGTCATCGCGACCCTGCGCGGCCGGCCGCTGCGGCGCTACGAGCACGGGGACCTGGGCCTGGTCGTCGACCTCGGCGGCCGGGACGCCGTCTCCAAGCCGCTCGGCCTGGAACTGCACGGCCTGCCCGCCCAGTTCGCGGCCCGCGGCTACCACTGGTGGGCGCTGCGCACCAATGTGGCCAAGGTGCGGGTGGCGACCAACTGGACGCTCAACGCGGTCGCGGGCGACGATTTCGTCCGTACCGGTTTCCAGGCCCGGCGGCCCGCCAAGCTGAAGGACTTCGAGTACACCGGCACGTACATGACGCCCGAGCAGGTGCGGGCGCATGTCGCGGGGACGGAGCCGGAAGCCGGCTGAGGCCGCCGTCCCGCGGGGTGAGGCACGGGGGACGGCGGCCGGCGTGGGGCGGCCGCCCGCGGTCAGAAGTCCGTGGGCAGGCCGCTCGCCTCGGCGATGCCGCGCAGTTCCTCGGTGTCGTGGTGCCGTTGCCTGATGTAGTCGGCGATCTCGGCGAGCCGCACCGGGTCGGCCGCGGTGGCCGCGTCGGTCACCACGCGCACCGGGCCGGTCTCGTCGATGTGCAGCTCGACGAGCTGGTTGTCTAGGCGTCCGGTGACGGCGGTGGCGATGACCAGGGCGGCCTCGTCGCGGACGCTCTGCGGCAGGCTCAGTGTGTCGTCGGGGTCGAGTGAGAAGTCCAGGGCGGCCGAGGGCTCCTCGTCCAGGGCGCGCAGCGCTGGGGCGACGACCCTCAGCAGGAGCCGGTAGTCGTCGCTGTCCATGCGGCCGCGCAGACGGTCGAGATAGAGGTCCACGGCCCGCCCGTCCGGCGGATGCTCGGGTTCCTTCATTCGCTACGGGTTCCTCCCGCACTCGGGTGTACACCCACGGGTGTGCACCCGCTCACACGTACGCGCGCGAGCCCGTGCCGGGCCGTCCGGTGGATGCGGCACCGGTGTGCGACAGCCAGCGGTGGGCGGTCTCCAGGGCGTGTCGCACATCGCGTGTGCCGGTGGACACGCACAGCGTGTAGGCGAGGTCCTGGGCCCGGATCCCTGCCTCGGTGCGTCCGTCGGCGGTGTCGTCCGACGCCATCAGTGCCTCGTACTCGTCGACGAGTCTGCGCAGCGCCGCGGGGTGGGGCATCAGCATGGGTTCGCTCCTCGGGCCGGGGTCGATGGTGGGGGTCGGTGGTGGTGCCGGTGTCGGTGGTGCGTCGGTTCAGTCGGTCGTGCCGTCGGGCGGTGTGCCCGGGCGGCCGGTGTGTCCCAGTGCCTCGTCGCGCACCCGGGCGCAGCTGCGGCTGATCAGCCGGGAGACGTGCATCTGCGAGATTCCCAGCCGGTCGGCGATACGGCTCTGGGTCATGTCCTCGAAGAAGCGCATGTAGAGAATGGCCCGCTCGCGCTCGGGCAGGTGGCGCAGTCCCTCCTTGGCGGACTCTCGGTCGACGACGACGTCGTAGGAGGCGTCGGTGGCGCCGAGGGTGTCGGCGAGGCTGTAACCATCGTCGCCGGAGGGGAGTTCCGCGTCCAGTGACAGCGTGCTGAAGCTCTCCAGGGCCTCCAGTCCGGCGCTGACCTCGTCCTCGGTGAGGCCGGTGTGGGCGGCGATGTCGGCGACCGTGGGTTCGGGGGCGCCGGGGTGCTGGCTGAGGTCGCGGCGGGCGAGCCGCACCTTGTTGCGCAGCTCCTGCACGCGGCGCGGCACGCGCAGCGCCCACATGCGGTCGCGGAAGTGCCGCTTGATCTCGCCGGTGATGGTGGGGACGGCGTAGCTCTCGAAGGCCCCGCGGGCGGGGTCGAAGCGGTCGACGGCCTTGACGAGCCCCAGGGCGGCCACCTGGCGCAGGTCCTCGATGGCCTCGCCGCGGTCGCGAAAGCGGCCGGCGATGCGGTGGGCCATGGGCAGCCACGCGGTGACGATCTCGTCGCGGACGGCGTCCCGCTCGGGGCCGTCCTCCAGACTGTTCAGCCGGATGAACTGGGTGGTCGTGTCGGGGGCGTCGTCGTGCGGCCGCCGCGGCGACGTGGTGGCGTGGGCGGGGTTTCCGGTCGGGCTTGTCGACAGGTCGGTAGCCATTGCGGTTTCGCTCCTGAACGGTGGTGTCAGGGACTGACCGCGGGAGGAAAACGGCACGTGGGGACAGCTGCGGCCCCGGGCAGCCGTAGGACTCCCGCTGGCGCGCCTCCGGTCCGAAGCACGAGTGTGCGACTGCCCCTTCTGCGGGGGCCCAAACCCCCGTGGGGCGGGAAAGACGGTGCGGGAAAGACCGTGCGGGAAGGACGGTGCTGGTAGGACAGCTGAGCGGGGGCTGAGGAGGCGGGCGCTCAGAAGAGCGGTACGACGGCGGTGATGCGTTTCCCGCCGGACGGCAGGTCGGCGACGCGGACCTCCCGGGACAGCCGGCACACGATCGGCCAGCCCCTGCCGCCGGTGCGGCGTCCGGCCCGGTCGTCGTGGCTGTCGACGACCACGGGCAGGCGGTCGCTGTGGTCGCTCACCGAGACCCGTACCGCGCGCCCGTCGAGGTCGACGTCGAACTCGGTGACCCCGCCGCCGTGCAGGATGGCGTTGGTGGTGAGCTCCGAGGCGACGAGCAGGGCGTCGGAGAGGGCGGCCTCGTCGCAGGGCGCCCCCGTCACCCCGCACCGCCCGGCCACCACGTGCTGGACGGCGCGGCGGACGTCGGCCGGCCGGCAGGGGCCCCGGGCGCGCTGCCGGAGGGTACGGCTGTGGGGTGGGTGCACAGGGCGGGGCGTGTGGTCGGTGGACATCCCTTCGCTCCTTGACCGTTGCCGACCGTCAGGGTCCGGGCCGACGCGAGTGGCCTCTCCCTTCGGCTGGCCTTCTTCGCGCGACCCAAACCTGCCTTCGGCCCCGGAAACGGGTGAAGTAGCGGCCACAGCGGGTACGCGGTGGCCATGGCTGATGTCGTCGACTCGGACGAGCTGCTGCGTCGTATCCAGCGGGCCCGCGCCTGTGCGCGTCAGGAGCTGCGGTCCTGGCGCGGCCGCGCCGACGGGTCGCGTCCCGCGTCGGACGCGGGGGAGGCGCGGATGCGGCAGCTGGCCTACGAGGCGGTGGTGCGCGTTCTGGACGAGATCCTCACCCCTGGCCGCCAAGGACCGGAGCCGAACCCCGACGGCACGTGATCGCGTCACCCACGGAACGAGTGAAACAGGTCACGTGACCGGCTTCCCGGTTCGCATGTGCTCCATGGATCGTTTACTGTTCATCCATAAGCGGCGCGCGGGGTCGACGGTACTCCTCCTCCGTGCACCACTCCCCATACGGCCCTGGCTGGCTTCCCCCGTCCAGCCAGGGCATTTTTCTGCCCGTCTCCGAGGTGCCCGAGGCTGCCGCAGCGGCTGAAATGGGCATAGGGAAACCACGCACCCGGAAATTCCCCTTCCGGGTCCCCCACCCATCGCCCGGCGAGGAGCACCGCGCCATGACCAAAGCGATCAAACTCCTGACGGCCCTCCCCTCGCCCCAGCGGCAACGGCTGATGGCCCTCGCCCGGGAGGTGTCCTTCCCCGAGGACGCCCGCATCTTCGAGGCCGGGGGCCGGGCCGACCGCTTCTGGGTCATCCGCTCCGGCTCGGTCTCCCTCGACCAGCGGGTCACCTCGCTGCAGCGGGTCACGGTCGCCAGTCTGTCCGCCGGTGATCTGCTCGGCTGGTCGTGGCTGTTCCCGCCGTACGAGTGGGACTTCGGCGCGGAGGCGTTCAGCCCTGTCCGCGCCTACGAGTTCGAGGCGCAACCGGTGCTGAAGCTGTGTGAGGAGGACCCCGCGCTCGGCATGTCCCTGGTGCGGATCGTGGCCGAGATCCTCGCCCACCGCCTGGAGATGACCCGCGGCAAGCTGATGGAACAGTACGGGACGTATCGACGGGGCGTGCTGTAGCGAATCGCTACTCGGGCTTGAAGAGCTGGAAGAACGTCGGGAAGGTGCCGAGGACCCCGAGGCCGATCAGGAACAGCGCCACGGTGAGGGCGCGGCCGGTCTCGTGCTCCTTGTTCCGCAGGGCCAGGTGGAGGACGACCCAGGCCACCAGCCAGACGGCCACCGCCATCAGGGTCTTGCCGGACAGCGGGCCCACCCGGTCGTTCCACTGCAGCCAGTCCGCCACACCCTTGCTGGCCTCGGCCAGCGTCGTGAGCAAGCCCAGGGCGGCAGCCCCGATACCGGCGGCGATGACGGCCGCCGAGATCGGCCCTTCCGGACGCTCGTCGGCGCGCTGTGCACCCGGTACGCGCTCGTCGTGTTCGCTCATCGCACTCACTCCTCCCCGGTCTACGTGACCGGTGCGACCTTGGTGATGAGAGCGCCGAACGCCCCGGCGACCGCGGCGAAGGCGAACGCGAGGACGAACAGCAGCATGGTCGTGCGCCGTACCCGCTCGTGACGGATGAGGTGGTTGCCGTAGTAGAGGACGATGAAGGCGACCACGGTGGCCAGGATCGGACTGAGCCAGGCGATGTGCTCCTTCCACTCCATGCCGAACTCGTGCCAGTCGGCGGTGTCCGGATCGGCCAGCAGCTGCGACCTGGCGCTGTCCGGGATCTTCTCCCGGTACCACGGGTAGACCACCCAGGTGCCGGTGATCACCGTCGCCCAGGCGGCCAGCGCCATCGCCGTGACGCCGATCCTCAACCGCCGCATCCGCTCGACGACCCCGGTGCCGGTGACGAGCGCGGACTTGAGGCCGTAGAGATCGGCGAGCCCGCCCGCGAAGGCGAGCAGGAAGACCGCGCCCAGGACCATGCCGTGGATCAGCCCCCACACTTCGCGGTTCGTGAAGCTCATGGACCACCTCGCTGTGAGTCGCCTGTGACGATGTGCGACCGGTCGACCAGGTAGGCGGCCGCTTCGGCACCGGACAGATGCCGAGCAGCCCAGCCGGACCACCCCTCCAGGCCCATGCTCGGGGAGGGGTCCGTCAGGCGCCTCCGCTGCCGACCATAAGCATGACCCCGAGGGTGATCATCGTCGCCGCGACCAGTCCGTCCAGGACACGCCAGGCGGCGGGGCGGGCCAGGAAGCGGCTGAGCAGCCGGGCGCCGAAGCCGAGGGCGGCGAACCAGCTGAGGCTGGCGAGGGCGGCGCCGAGGCCGAAGGTCCAGCGCAGTTCGCCGCGGTCGGCGGCGATGGAGCCGAGCAGGAAGACGGTGTCGAGGTAGACGTGCGGGTTCAGCCAGGTCAGTGCCAGGCAGGTGAGCACGGCCCGGCGGCGTGAGCCGGCCGCCTCGCCCTCCGCCACCAGCGCCCCGCCAGGCCGCAGCACCCGGCGGGCGGCGAGGGCGCCGTAGCCGAGCAGGAACAGGCCGCCGATCCAGGCGACCGCGGTCAGTACCTCGGGCCAGGCCACCACGACGGCGCCCACCCCGCCCACGCCGAGGGTGATCAGCAGGGCGTCGGACAGGGCGCAGATCGCGACGACGGCGAGGACGGCGTCGCGGCGGATCCCCTGACGCAGGACGAAGGCGTTCTGGGCACCGATGGCGACGATGAGCGACATGCCGGTACCGAAACCGGCCGCCGCGGCGGCAAGAGCGTTGGACATGGCTCCACGCTAGGGAGCCGCTGACCGCGCGTACAGCTAAAGATTCTTACGTAACATTAGCCAGCATGAAGACGAACGCGGACGCGGGGATGCCGGATCTCCCCCTGGACCAGGTACGGACCCTGCTCGCGGTGGTCGACGAGGGCACCTTCGACGCGGCGGCCGCCGCCCTGCACGTGACGCCCTCGGCGGTCAGCCAGCGCGTCAAGGCACTGGAGCAGCGCACGGGCCGGGTGCTGCTGCTGCGCACCAAGCCGGTCCGGCCGACCGAGTCCGGCGAGATCGTCGTGCGGTTCGCCCGCCAGCTGGCCCGACTGGAGCGCGACACGCGGGCCGAGCTGGGCATGAGCGGCGGCGCCGGGGAGCCGACGCGGGTGACGGTCGCGGTGAACGCGGACTCGCTGGCCACCTGGTTCCTACCGGCGCTCACCCGGGTCCCGCAGGAGCCACGGCTCTGCTTCGAACTGCACCGAGAGGACGAGACCCGCACCGCGCAGCTCCTGCGTGAGGGGCGGGTGATGGCGGCGGTGACCTCCTCCCCGGAGGCGGTGGCGGGCTGCTCGGTGCGGCGCCTGGGCACCATGCGCTACCTGGCCGCAGCGACTCCCGACTTCGTCGCCCGCCACCTCGGCGGACCGCTGCGTGAGACGCTGGCCGAGGCGCCGGTGGTCACCTTCGACCGGAGCGACGACCTCCAGGACGCGTTCCTACGACGGCTGCGGCGCGGCCCGGCTCACACGAGCGCCGTCCGGCACGCCGTGCCGACCTCGGAGGGGTTCGTGGCCGCGGTGGCCGCCGGGCTCGGCTGGGGCATGGTGCCGCAGGTTCAGGGCGCGGGCCTGCTGCGCACCGGCCATGTGGTGTCCCTCGCCCCGGACCGGCCGCTGGACGTACCGCTGTACTGGCAGCAGTGGAAGCTGGACTCCCCGGCGCTGGCCGCGTTCGCCGAGGCGGTGGCGGCAGCGGCGGCCGAGGCGCTCGACTAGAAGCGGCGGACCACGAGGTGGCGGTACCTCACGGGTACCCGGCGCGCTCAGCCATTCCTGCGCCGCAGCGGCCCCCACTCGCGCTCCTGGCGGGTCACCTCGGCGCGTGCCTCCTCGATCACGTCCCGCTCGATCCAGCACAGCGGCCGTACGTCGGCCACCAGCGGCTCGTTGTCCGGCCCCCGGCCCGTCTCGCGGCCGGCGAGGACCCAGGGGCGGACGCCGGGTCCCTTCTCGTGGGGCAGGTGGGCGTAGTCGTACAGGCGGCGTGCCACCCACAGGGCGAGGGGCCGGTCCTGCCACCACTCCTCCACATCGAGCGGGCTGGCCGACAGGCCGGGCATGGACACGCCGGTGAGGTCGTCGGTGCTGGACACCTCGCCGAGGTCCGCGCCGGGGCCGCGCGACCAGCGCACGTACAGTCCCTGCCGCCGGCCCACCAGCCGGGTCAGCTCGGCGAGGCTGCGGGCGACGGGCAGGCGATCCGGTGCGCTCATCCCGGCCTCCCTCCTCGCCACCAGGCCCTCGGGGTACCCGTGGGGTGTCGACGCAAATCCCTGTCGTCTCCGGAAAGGGGCAGCTCATGAGTGTCCGAGTGCGCCGCGTCTACGATCCGCCGCAGCCCGACGACGGAGCGCGGGTGCTGGTCGACCGGCTGTGGCCGCGCGGGGTCTCCAAGGACGCGGCACAGGTGGACGAGTGGCCCAAGGCGCTCACCCCGTCGACGGAGCTGCGCCGCTGGTTCCACGCGGGCGAGGGCTCCTACGAGGAGTTCGCCCGCCGCTACGAGGCGGAGCTGGCCGCGCCGGAGGCGGCCGAGCTCCTCGAACAGGTCCGGCGGCTGGCCGGCAAGGGGCCGGTGACCCTGCTGACGTCCGCGAAGTCTCCGGAGCAGAGTCACGCCGCTGTGCTGGTCCGCCTGCTGACGGCGGCGCCCTGACCTCAGCCGGTCTGCCGTGCCGCGGCCCGGCCCGCCGCGCGCCCCGAGAAGAGGCAGCCGCCGAGGAAGGTGCCCTCCAGGGCGTTGTAGCCGTGGACCCCGCCGCCGCCGAAGCCGGCGACCTCGCCCGCCGCGTACAGGCCCTCGACGGGCTGCCCGTCGGTGCCGAGGGCGCGGGAGTCGAGGTCGGTCTGGATGCCGCCGAGGGTCTTGCGGGTGAGGATGTGCAGCTTGACGCCGATCAGCGGCCCGGCCGCCGGGTCGAGGACGCGGTGGGGAGTGGCGACCCGGCCGAGGCGGTCGCCGATGTAGCGGCGGGCATTGCGGATGCCCTGGAGCTGGGCGTCCTTGGCGTAGGGGTTGGCCATTTGCAGGTCGCGGGCCTGTATCTGGCGGCGGAGCAGGTCCGCGTCGAGGAGCGGCTTGTCGGTCAGGCCGTTCATCTTGTCGACGAGCTCGTCGAGGGTGTCCGCGGTGACGAAGTCCGCTCCCTTGTCGAGGAACGCCCGCACCGGCGCGGGCGCCCCCTTGCCGAGCAGCCGGTCGCGCAGCACGGCCCGCTTGTCCTTGGCGGTGATGTCCGGGTTCTGCTCGGAGCCCGACAGCGCGAACTCCTTCTCGATCATCTTCTGGGTGAGGACGAACCAGGAGTGGTCGTACCCGGCGATGTCCTCGGTGGTGCGCAGGTACTTGAGGGTGCTGAGGGTGTCGTAGCCCGGCAGGCAGGGGTCGGGCAGCCGGCGGCCGAGGGCGTCGAACCACAGCGGGGACGGCCCGGACAGGATGCGGATGCCGTGGCCGGGCCAGATGGAGTCCCAGTTCTGGACTCCCTCGGTGTAGTGCCACATGCGGTCGCGGTTGACCAGGCGGGCCCCGGCCCGGGCACTGATGTCGAGCATGCGGCCGTCGACGTAGGCGGGGACTCCGGTGACCATCTCGGCGGGCGGGGTGCCGAGCCGTTCGGGCCAGTGGCGGCGGACGAGGTCGTGGTTGGCGCCGATGCCGCCGCTGGTGACGATCACGGCCTGGGCGGTCAGTTCGAACGCGCCGATCGCGTCGCGGTGGGAGGCGACGCCGCGCGGAGAGTCGTCGGGGGCGAGGACGGTGCCGCGCACACCGCGGGCCGTGCCGCCCTCGACAACCAGTTCGTCGACCCGGTGGCGGTGGTGGAAGGTGAGCAGTCCGTCGCGGGACGCCTGCTTGGCGTAGCGGGCGAACGGCTCGACGACGCCGGTGCCGGTGCCCCAGGCGATGTGGAAGCGGGGTACGGAGTTGCCGTGGCCGTCGGCGCGCAGATCGCCGCGTTCGGCCCAGCCGACGGTGGGCAGCAGGCTGATGCCGTGCCCGGCGAGCCAGGTGCGCTTCTCCCCCGCCGCCCATTCGACGTAGGCGCGCGCCCAGCGCACCGCCCAGGAGTCCTCGTCGTCGGTGCGGTCGAACCGGGCGCTGCCCCGCCAGTCGCTCCAGGCGAGGTCGAAGGAGTCCTTGACGCCTAGGCGGCGCTGTTCCGGGGAGTCGACGAGGAAGAGCCCGCCGAAGGACCAGAACGCCTGTCCGCCGAGGTTGGCGGCGTTCTCCTGGTCGACGAGCGCGACCCGGCGGCCCCGGCTGGTCAGTTCGTGCGCGGCGACCAGGCCGGCGAGGCCGGCTCCGACGACGATGACGTCCGCGTCCATGCGTCCGTTCCCTTCCTCAGTTCTTCGGGAGTTCCTCGACAGGGCGTGCCGCCGCTGTGGTGAGCAGGGCGGTGAGCAGCTGTTTGAGCCAGGCCCGGGCGGCGTCGACGTCCTTGTCGAGCAGCAGTTGGGTGGTGACGCCGTCGTAGGCGGCGACCACCGCGCGGGCGGCGCCGTCGGTGTCGCCGAGCGCGGCGGGCAGCGCGGTGTGGCCGCGGGCGCGGGCGAGCCGGTCGGCGATGGCCCCTCTGAGCCGGGCCCGGTGGTCGAGGAGCGTGCGGGCGACGGCGGGGTCCCGGGCGGCGTGCACCAGGAAGTCCGTCTTCACCAGCAGCCAGTCCACGTCCAGCAGGAGTACCTCGGTGACCCGGTCCACGGAGGTCGGCACGTCGAGGTCGGGTCCGTCCTGGGCGAGCGCGTCGGCGACCTGTGCGGCGATCAGGTCGGCGCGGTCCTGGTAGAGGGCGAAGAAGAGTTCGTCGAGGGTGGCGAAGTTGGAGTAGAAGGCGCCCCGGCTGTAGCCGGCGGCCTCGCAGACCTCCTCGATGGAGACACGGCCGAACCCCTTCGCCGCGAACACGGTGAAGGCTGCGTCGAGCAGCCGGGCGCGGGTGCGGATCCGGCGCCGGGTGACGCGTCTGGGCCCCTCGTCGTCCATGACCGGCCACCTCCGTCCGATACGGGAATGTATCCGATACACCAGTGAATCGAAAGGCCGGTACGAATACCGCCGCCAACCAAGCCGGCGGGACAGAACCTCGGGCGGAGATTCGGCGGCGGCCCCGGACCGGAGTGGGCCGGCGAGGCGTGCCCTCTCCCCAACCGGGTGCGCGAGGTAATCGCACGGCGACACGCGGGGCGGTTGCGCCCAGCAGCGGTCCGATGCCGGGCATGCCGGCCACGGTCTCGGCCAGCTCATGCACGCGGAATCGGGGCTCGGTGAGCCGGCCGACCTCGGCGACCTTTTCGTTCAGGGCCCGGACCTCCTGGCCGAGCGTCCGAACGAGATGGGCGCACTCATGTCAGCTTGCCTCAACGGGTTCGGTGCCAGCGACCGTCCGCCTCGGCTGCGTGATCCGAGCGAGCGCTGTAGAAGTCGTCGTTCGTGGGGGCGAAGATCGCCTGCCCCGTTCGTTCGGCGCGACCGGCAAACCGAGGTTCGCGACGTTGCTTGGTCCCGACCACCCGGACACCCTCGTCAGCCACCGCGCGATTGCGGTCGCCCTGGGCCGGCTCGGCCGCTGGACCGAGGCCCTCCCTGAGCACCGGCACATGGCCGAGGCCCTCGACGTCGTCCTTGTCGGCCTGCACCATCGGGTACTCGCCGCCGCGGGCCCTGGGAACGGGCGTACCGGGTCCCTCCCGCCTCTCCCGCTGGTCAGGCCCTGTCGCCGACGGCCGAGGACGTGCTCCCTCGGCTACCAGTGGCGCCCGGAGACCCCGGTGGGCCAGGTGGCGATGTACGCGGGCGTCGGCCGGAAGTGATCCGGCCCGTCCCCCGTCATCTGCCATCCCGCACCCGTCACCCTCCCAGGTACCGGGCGTCGACGCGGCTGATCTCGCGGAGGCCCGTCCCCTCCACACGGTAGACGCTGGTGCGCGTCAGGGTGTGGGCCACCGGCGGGTCGGTGTCGTGGCGCGTGTGGTAGACCACCGTCACGTTGGGGCCCCTCACCGTGACGGAGACCACCGGATTGCGGTCGCCGAGGGATTTGGTGGCGGCGGGGACCGGGGTGCCGTGGTCGTTGCGCCAGACGACCACGGTGTAGAACCGGCCCGTGCCTTCCGGGGTGACCTTCACGACCCCCACGGCGTCGGCCGCGTCGTCCCCGACGAGCTGGCCCGTCGCGCATTCGGGCTCCACCAGGTCGACCTGGACGCCGTCCCCGCCCTCCCAGTGGCCGTCGGTCAGCCGCATGGAGTCGCGCGGGTAGTCCGGCAGCTTGACGAGGGCGGTCTGCAGCGGGGCGTTCCGGAGCTGCTCGCACGCCAGAGCCGCCGAAGTGCCCGGCGCGGGTGCGGCGGATGTCGGGGCGGCGGACGGCGGCGCGGCGGACGGCGTGGCAGATACGGGGGCCGACGGGGCCGCGCTCACCGTCGGGCTCTTCGCCCCCGACGGGGCGTCGGCGGCCCCGTCCTCCGGGCCGCAGCCGGCCAGCAGCCCCGCGGCCAGCGTCGCCGCCAGGCCCCCGGTGCCCAGCCGTGCCACGCGTGCGAGCTGTCTGGTTCCCGTGGTTCCCATGAACGTCATGTCCGTACCCCCCTGTGTCACCGGATCCCGAGGTGGGATGCGGAAGCTGAGACGTACGGACGGCCGACCGAGGTTGCGAAAGATTGTCCGGAACATGTAACCGCGGTCCGCTCGCCGAGGCCGGGCGAAGCCCGGCCTTGGCTGCCCATAAGGAGCGGGGCGTCCATCGTCACTGAAGCCGCTGAGACAGTCGGCGAAGGCGTCGAGATTTTTTGCCGAAGTAGCCACCGGGACCGTTGAGGCGCTGCCCCGCACGGGTTCGCCGGAGCATGTGCGCTTTGCTGAAGGTCTTGTTCGAGGTCAGGCTGATGGCGCCCTTCTCATCGTGATGTCAGAGCATGGCGAGCCGGTCCACCAGCAGCTCCACCCTCGGCTCGGTGTCCCCCGGCGGCAGCCGTCCCGCTCTGGTCAGGGTGGCCAGCCCGTGCAGGGCAGCCCAGAACACCTCGGTGAACAGCGCCGGGTGGACGCCGTCCCCGGCGACCTCGCCAAGGCTCTCCAGCAGGGCGGCGAAGGCGTCCTTCAACGGCTCGGGGGTGTCCTCGTGTGCGAACGCCAGGCCGCCGTCAAGCTCGAACATGGCGTCGTAGACCGCCGGGTTGCGCGCGGCGAACTCGAGGTAGGTGCGGGCGAGGGCGGTGACCCGGGTGCGAGGTCCGTCCGCGGCGGAGGTCGCGGCCCTCAGCGCTGCGGCCAGCTCGGCGGCACCCTCGAGGGCGACGGCGCCGATGATCTCGCGCTTGCCGCGGAAATGGCTGTAGAGGACGGGCTGGCTGTATTCGATGCGCTCGGCGAGCCTGCGGGTGGTGACCGCGTCCCAACCCTGCTGCTCGGCGAGTTCGCGGGCTGTCGCCACGATGAGGCGCTCACGCTCCGCCCGTTCGCGCTGCTTGCGTTCCTGTACCGACATGACTCGATCCTAGCAGCGCTAGACAATCGAGCGGCAGCAGAGTTAGCGTTGCCTCATTGGCTAGCAGCGCTAGATCCATGGAGGGGTCATCATGCTCAACGCACTCGAGGTGTTCACCACCGTGGTGGTCGGCGTGATGGTGGGGGTGGAGTTCTCCGTCGCCTTCGTCATCAACCCGATCCTCAACGCACTCCCCGGCGACAGTGGCCAACTCGGCCGCGCCCACGGGGGCCGGATGCTCGGCGCCGTGATGCCGGTCTGGTACATCACCTCCCTCATCCTGGTCGCGGTCTGGGCCATCGCCGGATGGCACCACCACGGCATCGGCCTCGTCGTCACCGCCGGCGCGCTGCTGATTCTCAGCGTGGTCATCTCGCTCCTGCTGCTCGTCCCGATCAACAACCGGGGCAGGACGTGGACCCCCGAGAACCGGCCCGAGGACTGGAAGGAGCAGATGAACCGCTGGGACCGCTTCCACTACGTCCGCGTCGCTGTCATCATCGCCGCCTTCGCCCTGCTGGTCGCCGCCCTCGCCTGAGCGCGGGCCGACACCGCGCTGGCGGCGCACAATCCCCACTCCCCGGGCGGCACAGTTCCTCGCGTTCGGCGTTCTTGCCGGACTTCTTGAGGCCGCCGGTCCGTACGGCCGGTACGGGGACGAGGAGATCGGCGGTGTGGTCGTCCAGAGGGGCCGCAGCCGCCAGATCGTACAGAGAACGGTGCTCCTCAAGTTCTTGAGCACATCGACCTTCTGACAATCATGATGGGCGGCTCCTGCCAGCGGACCTGGGAGCACTGCGTGCCGAAGTCCACGCGGGCCTCGGAGCCCCGGATCAGCATCCAGCTCCGCCCGCGGGGGCGATCTGCTTTGCTGGCTACCAGCACCCACCTCACCCCCACGGGACGATCATGCGGGCAGAAGTGCAGCAAGTCGCCGACGGTGTCCACCTCGTGCACGGCTCCCACACCAACTGGGTGATCCTCGGTGAGGGGGACACGGTCACCCTGATCGACACCGGGTATCCCGGAGACCGTGAGCTGCTGCTGGGCTCCCTGGCGGCGGTGGGGAGTTCACCGGAGGCGGTCCAGGCCGTCCTGGTCACGCACGCCCACACCGATCACATCGGCTCGGCCCAGTACCTGCGCGGCGCCCACGGCACGCCGGTGCTGATGCACGAGGCCGAAGTGCCGCACGCCCGCCGGGAGTTCCTGCACCAGGTGAGCGTGGGGACCGTGCTGAGGAACGGGTGGCGGCCCGGGGTGCTGCCCTGGGCCGTGCGCGCGGTCCGGTCCGGCGGGACCACACACGTCCCGGTCACCGATCCCGCGCCGTTCCCGGCCGCCGGCCCGCTCGACCTGCCCGGCCGGCCGGTGCCCGTGCACACGCCCGGGCACACCCTCGGGCACTGCGCCTACCACCTGCCGCAGGCCGGTGTGGTGGTCTCCGGGGACGCCCTGGTCAGCGGTCATCCCACGGCCCGGGCGACGGGGCCGCAGCTGCTGCCCGACATGTTCCACCATGAGCGGGAGCGCGCCCTGGCCTCCCTGGATCTGTTCGAGGGGCTGGACGGCGAGGTGCTGCTGCCCGGTCATGGGCCCGTCCACCGGGGCCCGGTCCGCGATGCCGCACGCCGGGCGCGGGAGCGCGCCCTTTAAGGTCGGGCCATGGCTTTGCAGATCAGCGCCACCAATCCGGAGCACCCGGCCCTCCTGCTGGAGTTGCCGTGGCACCTGCCTCTGGAGGAGTGGCCGGAAGACGTCCTCGTCCCGCTGCCGCGCGGCATCTCCCGTCACGTGGTGCGCTACGCCAGGGCCGGCGACGAGGTCATCGCCGTCAAGGAACTCGCCCAGCGGCCCGCCCTGCGCGAGTACGAGCTGCTGCGCGACCTGGACCGGCTCGGCATCCCGGCCGTCGACCCGCTCGCCGTGGTCACCGGCCGCGCCGACACCGCCGGCGAGTCGCTGGAGTCGGTGCTGGTCACCCGGCACCTCGGTGGCTCCCTGCCGTACCGCTCGATGTTCGAGACGACGATGCGGCCGGCGACCATGCACCGTCTGATGGACGCGCTCGCCGTGCTGCTGGTGCGCCTCCACCTCGCCGGCTTCGCGTGGGGCGACTGTTCGCTGTCCAACACCCTCTTCCGCCGCGACGCGGGCGCCTACGCCGCCTATCTGGTCGACGCCGAGACCGGCGACCTGCACCCGCAGCTGAGCCCGGGGCAGCGGGACTACGACCTCGACCTGGCCCGCGTGAACATCAGCGGTGAGCTGCTCGACCTGGAGGCGTCCGGGGCGCTGCACCCCTCCGTCGACCCGGTCGAGTTCGGCAGGGAGATCTGCGCCCGCTACGGCGAACTGTGGAAGGAGCTGACCCGCACCTCCGTCTATCCGGCGGGCAAGTACCACTACATCGAGCGCCGCATACGGCGGCTCAACGACCTCGGTTTCGACGTGGCCGAGATGCAGATCGAGCACTCCTCCAACGGCGACACCGTCACGTTCGTGCCGAAGGTCGTCGACGCCGGCCACCACCAACGCCAGCTGCTGCGGCTGACCGGTCTGGACACCGAGGAGAACCAGGCCCGCCGGCTGCTGAACGACCTGGAGAGCTGGATGGCCACCCAGGACGACTACGCGCCCGGCGACCCCCTCGCGGCCCGCCCCGAGGTGCTCGCCCACCGCTGGGTGCGGGACGTGTTCCGGCCGACCGTGCGCGCCGTGCCGCTGGAGCTGCGCGGCTCCATGGATCCGGCGGAGATCTACCACGAACTGCTGGAGCACCGCTGGTATCTGTCGGAGCGCGCGCAGCACGACATCGGGCTGGACACGGCCGTGGCGGACTACATCGAGAAGATCCTGCCCAAGGCGCGGGAGACGCTGGAGCCGACCGTCCCCGAGTGACCGGCGGTGGTCAGTCGTGGGGCACGACGGCGACCGGGCAGTCCGCGAGGTGCAGCACACCGTGGGCCACCGAGCCGATCCGGGCGCCCACCGCCGTACGGTGGGCGCGGCGCCCCACGACCATCAGCTGGGCCCGCCCGGACACCGACAGCAGGACCTGCCCGGCGCTGCCCATCTCGACGTGCTCCACGACATGCACGTCCGGGAACCGCTCCCGCCACGGCTTGACCACGGCCGCCAGCGCCTTCCTCTCGTACGGCTCCAGCCCGCCGGCCTCGTCCAGGAGCTTGATCGAGCCGGGGCTGTAGGCGAACACCGGCGGCAGGGTCCAGGCCCGTACCACGCGGACGGTGGCACGGCGGGCGGCGGCCGTCTCGAACGCGAACCGCAGCACCGCCTCGCTGTCCTCCGGTTCGCCCTGCTGGCCGACGACGATCTCGTGCCCGGCCACCTCGTCGGACGCCTTGCCGCCCGCCCGTACCAGCACGACGGGCCGGGACACTTCGGCGATCACCTGCTGGCCGACGGAACCCAGCAGGAACCCGACGACGGCGCCGTGCCCGCGTGAGCCGAGCACCAGCATCTCGGCGTCCGCCGCGGCCGCGACCAGCGTCTCGACGGGCCGGCCCTCCACCACCTCGGTGGTCACCTCCAGGCCGGGGTGCCGCTCGGCGACCGCGCCGACGGCGTCGTCCACACCGTCGCGCACCCACCGGGCCTGGGTGTCACGGTCGGCCACGTCTGCCGCCGCGTGCGACTGGAACCGCCAGGCGTGCACCACGCGCAGCGCCACGTCCCGCCGGACGGCCTCCCGGGCCGCCCAGGCGAGCGCCGCCAGGCTCTCGTCCGTCCCGTCGACCCCTGCCGTGATCGGGCCCGTCATCCCGCTTGCCTCCCTGCATCGCGTGCATGTGCGTCGGGGCCAGTCTTCACCACTCGGCTGCGGTTCGGCAGCGCCGCGGACGAACGACGACCGCGCCCCGGTCCGTGGGAACTGCCGTCGTGCTGGTGCGTTGTGTGGGTATGAGCGAGTTGGTTCCCGGGAGCAATGCGCCTCTCCCGCACGGTGTCCTGGCCCTTCGGGTGCCCGGTCCCTTTGATCTGTCAGCTCTCATCACCGATGACAGCGGGCGGGTCAGAGGCGACGGCGACTTCGTGTTCTACAACCAGCCGGCCGTGCCCGGGGCGCGTCTTCACGGGGACACGCTCACGCTGGAGCCGGGGCGGCTGCGTACCGGTGCCACCCGTGTGACGGTGGTGGCCGGCCCGGCAGACCCGGGGACGCCCCTGGCGCGGCTGCCCGTGCCCACGCTCCACGTGACCGACCCGCGCGGCCGCCCGCTCGCCCGGTTCGTGCCGCCGCCCGTGCGGCAGGAGACGCTGCTGCTGCTCGCGGAGGTCTATCGCAGGAACGGTGTGTGGAAGCTACGGGCGATCGGGCAGGGGTACGCGGACGGGTTGGCGGGGCTGGCCCGGGACTTCGGGGTGGACGTCGTCGAGGACGAGGCGGACCCCGACGGGTTCCTGCCGCTCGTGAACCGCGCGCGAGCGGCCGCCGGTTCGCCCGCCCTGACGCTCGACGCGCGGCTGGCGAGCGCGGCCGGGGCGCATGCGGCCGCCATGGCGTCGGCCGGGCGGCTCGGGGTGGAGGGCGGTGACGGGGTTTCCCTGTACCAGCGCGTCACGGCCGCCGGGTACGCGTATCTGGCGGTCGGTGAGCATCTGGTGTCCGGGCCGCGCAGCCACGCCGAGTTCGTCGACTACTGTCTGGGCGGCGAGCGGCTCCGGTGGATCCTGCACGATCCGGTGTTCACGGACGTCGGCGTGGCCCGGGTCGTCGGTGGGCCGTCCGGCGACAGCTACTGGACCGCCCTGTGGGCGCGGCCGCTCACGCCGGGCGGCCTGGACCGGGTGGAGGCCGAGGTCGTCGAGCTGACCAACCGGGAGCGGGTGCGGGCCGGGCTGCGGCCGCTCGCCGCCGAGGGGCCGTTGGGCAGCGCGGCACGGGCGTACTGCGCGGACATGGCGGCGCGTGCCTTCTACTCGCACACCTCGCCCGAGGGCACCCAGCCCTGGGACCGGGCCGCCGCCGCGGGCTCCACCCGGCGGACCATCGGCGAGAACATCGCCTGCGGCCAGCGCTCCCCCGCCGAGGTCGTCGAGGGCTGGATGGACAGCCCCGGCCACCGAGCGAACATCCTCAAGCCGGAGTTCACCCATATCGGCGTCGGCTTCGCGGGCGGCGGCCCGGCGGGCACGTACTGGACCCAGCTCTTCGGCGGCTGACGTCCCGGTGAACCGCGAAGAGTCGCCGTCGGCCGAACCGAGTTGACCCGGGAACGGCCACGAGCAAGGGTGCGGTGAGGCGCGGATCCCGTACCGCGCCAGAAGCCAGAAGCCAGAAGGGCGAACCACCTTGATCGGCATCTCCGACATCGAAACCGCCGCCGAGCGCATCGCGGGACATGTCGTCCGCACCCCTACCGTGCCGAGCCCCGGCCTCACCGAGCTGCTCGGTGTGCCCGTCACGGCGAAGCTCGAACTGCTGCAGCGTTCCGGCTCGTTCAAGGCGCGCGGCGCGACGGCGAAGCTGCTGTCGCTGAGCGAGGCCGAGCGGGCCGCGGGTGTCGTCGCGGTCAGCGGCGGCAACCACGGCATCGCCGTCGCGCAGATGGCCGGCGCCCTCGATGTGAAGGCCACGGTCGTGATGCCGCGCTCGGCCCCGGCGCGGGCGGTCCGGATCGCCGAGTCGGCCGGTGCCGTGGTGCGGCTGACCGACACCATGGACGGCGCGTTCGAGCTGATGGGCCGGTTGCGCGACGAAGGGCTCACGCTGGTCCACCCGTTCGACGATCCGGTGGTCGTCGCCGGGCAGGGCACGGTGGGGCTCGAGTTCGCCGAGGACGCCGGTGACGTCACCGACGTACTGGTGAGCATCGGGGGCGGCGCGCTGATCTCGGGGGTCGCCGCCGCGCTGCGCGCCCGTCGCCCGGGGCTGCGGATCTGGGGTGTGGAGACGGAGGGCGCGCAGGCGATGTCGGCGGCGCTGGCGGCGGGCGGGCCGGTGCCGGTGGAGCTGTCGTCGATCGTGTCCACGCTCAGCGCCCCGTCGGTGTCGCGGTTGACCTACGACCATGTCACCGCGCTGGTCGAGGAGGTGCTGGTGGTGTCCGACGCGGAGGCGGTGCGCGGCGCCCTGGACCTCGCGGAGCACGCCAAGCTGTGGGCCGAGCCCGCCGCGGGCTGTCTGCTGCCGGCGGCGCGGCGGGTGCTGGAGCGGGTCGGTGAGGATGCCCGTCTGGGGCTGGTGGTCTGCGGCGGCAACGCGACGACCGGGGACATGGCTGCCTGGGCGGGCCGGCTCCTCGGTGTTTCCCGGTCGCCGGAATAGGCCCGGGCGGGCGTTTTCCATTTCCCCGCTGTTTCCCCACGCGGCTGCTTTTCTTCGCACACCTGACCGGCGTTTTTGAATGAAAGACAGGAATCGCTGCCGATGTGCGGTTCCTTTGAACACGCGCCGTCGTACGGGTCGTACCTCTGGGAAAGGGAGAGCTCCGGGGTTCAGCGAGGGATGGCCATGGTCAAGGCGCACGTCTCCACGTCCGAGTTGGTCGCCGGAAGATACCGGCTGCTCGACGTCGTCCACCGGGAGACGAACCGCGTCAGCTGGTACGGGGAGGATCTGCGGGAGACGCGCCCCTGTGTGGTGACCCGCGTGGGGCTGCCGGACGGCATCGGCGAGGAGGACATGCGCCGGGCCGCCGACCGGGTGCTGCGGATGTCCGAGACGATGGCGCGGCTGTGCCCCGGCCGGATCGCCGCCGTGCTGGACGCGGTGGCGGAGGACGGCGCGCTGTGGACCGTGACGGAGTGGATAGACGGCCGGCCCCTCGGCCAGCTCCTCGGCCAGAAGCGGGTCTTCCCTCCGGCGCGGGCGGCCGGGATCGGGCTGCAGCTGCTGGAGGTGCTGGAGGCGGCGCACGGCGAGGGCATCACCCACGGCGAGCTGAGCCCCGGCCAGGTGTTCCTGCGGGAGCGCGGGCCGGTGGTGCTCACCGGCTTCGGTCTGGCGGGCGCCATGCTGGTGCCGCGCCTGGCGGCACCGTCGTACGCCTCGCCCGAGCAGGCCCGGGACGAGCGGATCGGCCCGGCGGCCGATCTGTGGGCGCTGGGGGCGCTGCTCTACACGATGGTGGAGGGCCGGCCGCCGTTCCGGGACCGGGACCGGCCCGAGAGCACGCTGAAGGGCGTGGACCGGCTGCCGCTGCGCACGCCCCTGCGGGCGGGCCCGCTCACCTCGACCGTGCAGGGCCTGCTGCGCAAGGACTCCCGGGAGCGGCTGACCCGCCCGGTGGTGCGCCAGGCCCTCGCCCGGGTGCTGGTGGACGACGAGGATCCGCAGTGTGTCCCCCTGCACGGGCTGCGGCGCGTGTACGTGGCCGCCCGGCAGGCCGGGCCGCGCGGGAGCGGGCGGGCGATGGCCGCCGGGACCGCGCTGGCCGTCGTCACGGTGGCGGTCGCCACCCTCGCCGTCACGCACCAATTGCCCGGCTCCGACGACCAGCCGTCCGGCAGTGCCCAGGCCCGTCCGACCGTGTCCGCGACAACACCGGCGCCCCCGACACCGAGCCCAACGCCGACGCCGACGCCGACGCCGACGCCTTCGCCCTCCACGTCGGCTCCGGTCCAGCCGTCCCTGTCCCCGTCTCCCTCCGCGTCGGCGTCCGGGGACGCCCTCCCCGACGGCTTCCGGGTCCACCGCTCCCCCGAGGGCTTCTCCGTCGCCCTCCCGGACGGCTGGCGGCCGCTGAGCACCGACCGCCAGGCCGACCTCGCCTACCGGGTCACCTTCGGGGCGGACGGCGACCCGCGCACGCTCGCGGTGACCTACAGCCAGCGCGTCGGCCCCGACCCGGTCGCCGTCTGGCGGGACGACGTCGAGCCGGGGCTCAAGGCAGCCGCCGGGTTCCGGCGCATCGGCGAGATCCGGGCGACGACGTACCAGGGGCGGGCGGCGGCCGACATGGAGTGGCTCGTCGACGCGGACGGCACCTGGGTGCGCACGTTCGGCCGGGGCTTCCTGCTCGGCGGGCACCGGGGTTTCTCGCTGCGCTGGACGACCCCGGCCGCGGACTGGGACAAGGCGGCGAACCAGCAGGCTCTGCACACCTTCCTCGACACCTTCCGGCCGGACTCAGCCTGAGGCGCGCAGCGAGCGCAGCGGGCCGCCGTGCAGCGGGACGGTGTCCCAGCGGGCGGTGAACGTGCCGTCGGACCGTGCGCAGACCACCCGCAGGCAGTGCGGTGTCTCCAGGAAGCGGACGTCCACGGTGAGCCGGTCGGCGTCGGTCCAGCCGCCGCCGACGGCCACGGGCAGCGGCCGCTCGTGGACCGTCCAGCCGCCGCCCTGCCCGAGGCGCAGATCCAGCGGGTGCCCCTCCTCCAGCAGGGTCAGTGTCCAGCCGTCCGGGCCCTCGGTGACCTTGACGCGGCTCAGCGTCGGCTGGCCCGCGCAGGTGCCGCCGGACGGGGTGAAGGCGGCGTCCGACCAGTCCCCGGCCCGCTGCGGCGGCGCGGGCTCGCCGGGTGCGGGCTCCAGTGCGAGCCCGGTGAGCCGCTTGGCGAGGGTGGCCTCGGCCTGCTCCTGTCCGGTCAGCGGCGCGGGCCGGAACGCGGGCAGCAGATGGTCCCACACGAGGTTCAGCAGGGCCTGCATGTCGTCGGTGGCCGCGGTGAGCGCGACCACGGCGTCCTGTTCCGGCAGGACGAGGGCGAACTGGCCGTAGGCGCCGTCGGCGCGGTAGCCGTGCAGGGACCGCCAGAACTGGAAGCCGTAGCCCCGGTCCCAGTCCGACCGGTCGGCGCCCGCCATCGCCCCGGCCGTCGGTATCTGCGCCCGGGTCGCCTCGGCGACCCACTCCCGCGACAGCAGCCGCTCGCCGTCCCACATGCCCTCGCGCAGATACAGCAGGCCCAGCCGGGCGAGCGCGTCCGTGGGGGCGTGCAGTCCGCTGAAGCCCAGCTCATGGCCGGACCGGTCGCTCAGCCAGGTGACCTCGCCGATGCCGAGCGGGTCCAGGAGCCGGGGGCGCAGATACTCGGTGAGCCGCTGTCCGGTGACCCGTTGGAGGATCGCGGCGAGGGTGTAGGTGGCGGGCTGGTTGTAGGCGAAGACGGTGCCCGGGTCGCGGTCCGGCGGCAGCAGGAGGAAGCCGCGGACCAGGTCGCGCCCGTCGAGGGCGCGCGCCCGGTCGAAGGTCTCGGCCTCGTGCCCGCTCGCCATCGACGCCACGTGCCGTACGAGCATGGCCCGGCTGCGCGGGTCGGTGATCTCGGCGTCGAGTTCCGGGAAGTAGGAGATCACCGGGTCGTCGAGGCCGATCAGCCCCTCGTCGACGGCGATCCCGGCGGCCGTGGCGGTGAAGCTCTTGCTCACCGAGTACACCAGCCGACGCCGCTCGGGCGTGTACGGCGCCCACCAGCCGGAGGCGACGAGCCGGTCGTGCCGGAGGACCGTCAGGCTGTGCGGTGCGATGCCGTGGGCCGCTTCCACGGCGTCGAGGAAGGCGAGGACGTCCGACGCGTCGACGCCCTGGGCGGCGGGGGTGCTGGAGGGCAGGGTCATGACCGCATCGTCGCTCTGCACGCACACATTTTCGACCCTGTTTCGGGACAGGGGCGTTCGGGGGGACCGGGTACGGACGTCCCTGAGGCTTTCGTTTTCCCGCCGGTGCGCCGGGGACCCGTCCGGCATGGTGCGATTCGGATACACGATGATGACCGAGCAGGCCGGCCCCCGTGAACTCGTCGGGCATGTGGTGCGCGCCGAGGAGGCCGGCTTCGACTTCTCGGTGACGTCGGACCACTACTTTCCGTGGCTGCGCGCCCAGGGGCACTCGCCGTACGCGTGGAGCGTGCTGGGGGCCGCCGCCCAGGCGACCGCGCGCATTCCGCTGATGACGTACGTGACCTGCCCGACCGTCCGCTACCACCCGGCGCTGGTGGCCCAGAAGGCCGCCACGCTGCAACTGCTGTCCGAGGGCCGTTTCCGGCTCGGGCTGGGTTCCGGGGAGAACCTCAACGAGCATGTGGTGGGTGGTGGTTGGCCTTCGGTGGAGGTGCGGCACGAGTTGCTCCAGGAGGCGGTGGAGATCATCCGCGCGTTGTTCGCGGGCGGTCATGTGACGCGGCACGGCACGCACTTCGACGTGGAGTCGGCCCGGCTGTGGGACCTGCCCGACGAGCCGCCGCCGATCGGGATCGCCGTCTCCGGTGAGCGGTCGTGCCGGATCGCCGGCCGGCTCGCCGATCTGGTCATCGCCACCGAGCCCAAGTCCGGTCTGCTGGAGGCGTTCGACCGGCACGGCGGCTCGGGCAAGCCGCGCGTGGGCCAGCTGCCGGTCTGCCACGACCCCGACCGGGACACGGCCGTGAAGCGGGCCCATGCGCAGTTCCGCTGGTTCGGCCTCGGCTGGAAGGTGAACTCCGAGCTGCCGCACCCGGATTCCTTCGAGTCGGCGACCCAGTTCGTGACCCCGGACGACGTGGCCGACTCCATTCCCTGCGGGGACGACCCGGAGGAGTTCGTGGAGGCCGTACGTCCGTACGTGGAGGCCGGGTTCACGGAGATCGCCCTGGTGCAGATCGGCGGGGACACGCAGCCGGCGTTTCTGGACTGGTCGGAGAAGACGCTGCTGCCCGCGCTGCGGGAGGCGTTCGACTGAGCGGCGCAGCGTGCCGTCGGCAAAGCGTCGTCAATAGGCCGATATAGGCTGCCGGTCTGCCCTGTCGTCCGCCGGGCACCTCACCGAGCGCGCTTTCCAGGAGAGTCGTCCGTGACCGTAGTCGCCGCCCCGTCCGAGCCGTCCGCCGAGGTCCCCGCCGGGACCCGTCCCGCGCCGCTGTCCGACCTCGTGGCGCGGGACGCGCGTGAGTTCGGCGTGTACGCGCGCACCGGGGGCTGGGCGTTCGGGCTGAAGGTGGCGCGCAGTGTCCGGCCGGGCGGTCAGGGCGCCGCCGAGACGCCGAAGGTGTCCGCGAAGGAGTTCGCCGAGCTGGCGGGCTGCTCCCCGGAGCGGGTGATGCGCCACTACAAGGCATGGGACCGGGCCGCCGACGACGGTCTCGTCCCGCACTTCGAGGAACTGGCCCCGGGGCAGGAGGTGGAGCTGCCGGACGCGGAGGTGTGGCTGACCTACTACAGCGCCCGCTCCAGCGCCGCCTCGGAGCGCGGGGTCGCCATCACCGAGGCCGCCGAGGCGGAGGGGATCCGGCCGACGAAGGCGCTGGAGGTCGCGGAGAACCCGACCGCCCTGCGCGCGGCGATCCTCGCCGACCCCTCGACCGCGCGGGCGGCCCGCGCCGCGCTCCTCGACCGGGTGCGTGAGGACCCGGAGCTGCAGGAGGAGCTGGCCCGGGACGTGGTGCGCACCGACGACCTGAAGAAGGCCGTCGCCACCGAGAGCCGCTCCGCCGACCGCATCGGGTACGTCCGTCAGATCGCCGAGTCGGGCCGGATCAGGACGCCTGCCGGGCAGACCCTGGAGGCGCCCGCCGAGCTGCGGCTGGAGGCCGAGCGGCATCTGTCGCTGATCGACGAGCTGGACGAGGGCGAGGACGCCGGGGAGTGGGCGGCCGAGGCGTACGACACGATGAGGCACCTCGTCGTCGAGACCGTGGAGGCCGACCCCGGTCTGCGGGTGCGGGAGCGGCGCACGAAGTTCTACAGCAGCCTGCAGAAGGCGACCAAGGCGTTCGAGGAGCTGACCTTCGACGACGCCCAGGAGTTCTACGAGGACGACATGGTGCAGCGGCTGGAGGAGCTCCAGCAGGCCGTCGGGAGCTGTCTGGCGGCGCTGCGCGGCGCCGGGGGTCAGCGCGAGGTGTAGCGGCGGCGGGTCCACAGGGGGACGCCGAACCAGCACAGGGCGTACCAGAGGACCACGGCGACGACGAGCCAGGGCACGAAGGCGTCGTGGGTGGCCACGCGCAGGATCAGCAGCAGCGCGGCGGTCATCGTCGCGAACAGCAGGATCAGGCCGACGAAGGTCAGGCGGGACGCCCATCGCACCGCCTGCGGCTTCACCCGGCGGCCGGAGACCAGGCGGTGCAGGGAGACAGGGCCGATCAGCGCGCCCGTCGCGCAGGCGCCGAGGATGACGGTCACGATGTAGATCACCTTGTCGGTGTCCCCGAGCGTCGTGTAGCGGGGGGTGAACACGACGGTCAGCAGGAAGCCGAAGAGGATCTGCACCCCGGTCTGGGCGACGCGGACCTCCTGGATCAGCTCGCCCCACATCCGGTCGGCGCGCTCCTCCTCGCTCTCGTTGCGTCCCCGGCGCCGCTCGGTGCCGGTCTCCTTGCCGATGCCCGCCACCTGTCCTCCCGGGGTCTCGCGGTCGTCCCGGTTCGAGTCGCCCCTCGGTGCGCTCTCTCCCGGGAGTACCCGGCGAGTACCCCGTGAGCGGTTTTCGTCCCGGGACCCCCGCCCGGCCGGGCTACCAGCGTCCCTCGACCTGGTCCTTGACGCGCCGCTCGTACAGGTCGCGGATCGCCGCGAGCGTCTCCTCGGACAGCGGCGGCAGTGCGGCGGCGGCCGAGTTGGCGCGGGCCTGCTCGGGGGTGCGGGCGCCGGGGATGACGGTGGTCACGCCGGGCTGGTCGATGATCCAGCGCAGCGCGAGCTGGGCCGGGGTGAAGCCCTCGGGGGCCAGGCCGGCGAACTCGACGGCGGCCTCGACCCCGCTGTCGTAGTCGACGCCGGAGAAGGTCTCGCCCTGGTCGAAGGACTCGCCGTGCCGGTTGTAGGTGCGGTGGTCGTTGGCCGGGAAGACGGTGTCCTTGGTGTACTTCCCGGACAGCAGGCCGGAGGCGAGCGGCACGCGCGCGATGATGCCGACGCCGGCCGCGCGGGCCGCCGGCAGGACCTCGTACAGGGGCTTCATGCGGAACGGGTTGAGGATGATCTGCACACTGGCCACGCCGGGGCGCTCGATCGCGGTGAGGGCCTCGGCGCAGGTCTCCACGCTGACGCCGTAGGCGGCGATCCGCTCCTCCTCGACGAGGGTGTCGAGGGCGTCGAAGACCTCGTCGGTGGAGTACACGGGGGTGGGCGGGCAGTGCAGCTGCACCAGGTCCAGGCGGTCGACGCCGAGGTTGCGGCGGGAACGGTCGTTCCAGGCGCGGAAGTTGTCCAGGACGTAGTTCTCGGGGATCTGGTCGACGCGGCGGCCCATCTTGGTGGCGACCAGCATCCGAAGGTCGGGGCGTTCACGCAGGAACGCGGCGATGGTCTGCTCGCTGCGTCCGTCGCCGTAGACGTCGGCGGTGTCGAAGAAGGTCACCCCCGACTCGACCGCCGTGTCCAGGACCTTCAGGGCCTCCTTGTCGTCCACGTCGCCCCAGTCGGCACCCAGCTGCCAGGTGCCGAGGCCGACGACGGATGCGTGCTGACCAGACCTGCCGAATTCGCGCTCGTCCATGGCGTCAGTCTGTCATCCTGGCCGGCCACTCACGGAACCGGCCCCTCCGGGCGGACTCGGGGTCGTACGCCGGGAGCTTGTCGAGCGGATCGCGCCACTTTTCGCGCGTGACGCATGCCATGGGTGGTGGGGCGGCCGGCGAAAGATCACCGAAGACAGCGCTTCCCGCGGAAGGAATTCCCCGCTCCGCCCCTGCGTGAGCCCCCGACAGAACAAGATCAACTTCGTTCAATACTGCACGACATCTGGCTAATTGTCCGGATCGTAGCCAACCCGTTCGGGGGAATTTCAGCCCTTCTCGGCCCGCCCGATAGGCATGCGGGGTCTCAACCGAATCCACCCCCCTCAGGAGGCTCCGCATGCCGGAACTCACCCGTCGTCGCGCGCTGACCGCCGCGGCCGCCCTCACCGCGGCCGCCGGCGTCGCCGGTGCCGCCGCACCCGCCGCCACGGCCGCAGGGCACGACGGACACGGCGCGCCCGCGCCCTTCGACGAGGTCTACAAGGGCCGCCGGATACAGGGCCGCCCGGCCACCGGTGGCGGGCACCACGGCGGCGGTCACCACGGCGCCGGCTACACCGTGTTCATCGACGGCGTCGAACTGCACCTGATGCGCAACGCCGACGGCACCTGGATCAGCGTGGTCAGCCACTACGACCCGGTGGCCACGCCGAAGGCCGCGGCGCGCGCCGCGGTCGACGAGCTGCAGGGCGCCAGGCTGCTGCCGTTCCCCGCCAACTGACCGCCGTCCCCGCACACTTGGAGCACCAGCACACATGACCGTCCGCAAGAACCAGGCCACCCTGACCGCCGACGAGAAGCGCCGTTTCGTCGCGGCCGTCCTGGAGCTGAAGCGCAGCGGCCGCTATGACGCCTTCGTCACGACGCACAACGCCTTCATCCTGGCCGACACCGACAACGGCGAGCGCACCGGCCACCGTTCACCGTCGTTCCTGCCCTGGCACCGCAGATTCCTGCTGGAGTTCGAGCGCGCCCTGCAGTCCGTGGACGCCTCGGTGACGCTGCCGTACTGGGACTGGTCCACCGACCGCTCGCCCCGCTCCTCGCTGTGGGCGCCGGACTTCCTCGGCGGCACCGGGCGCAGCCGGGACGGCCGGGTCACGGACGGCCCGTTCGCCGAGGTCTCCGGCAACTGGCAGATCAACGTGCGCGTCGACGGCCGTACGTATCTGCGGCGCGCGCTCGGCGTCAGCGTGCGTGAACTGCCGACCCGGGCGGAGGTGGAGTCGGTGCTGGCCATGGGGACGTACGACATGGCGCCCTGGAACAGCGCCTCCGACGGCTTCCGCAACCACCTGGAGGGCTGGCGCGGGGTCAACCTGCACAACAGGGTGCATGTATGGGTCGGCGGCCAGATGGCCACCGGGGTCTCCCCCAACGACCCGGTGTTCTGGCTGCACCACGCCTACGTCGACAAGCTGTGGGCCGACTGGCAGCGCCGGCACCCGGGGGCGACCTATGTGCCGGCCGCGGGAACACCGAACGTGGTCGACCTCAACGAGACGATGAAGCCGTGGAACGACGTGAGCCCGGCGGACCTGCTGGACCACAGGCCGTTCTACACGTTCGACACGGAGTAGTCAGGCCGAGGCGGCACTGCGGCACTCCGGGTGGCCCCAGCCCTGGTCGTTCTTGGCGATCTGCTCGCCGGCCGGGTAGGAGCGGCCGCACTGGCAGCGGCCGGGGAACTTTGCCTTGATCGTGCGGGACGACGCCGCACCGCCGCGCCGCTGGGTCGGCTTGGCCCCGGCGGGGCGGCGCCGCGGCGCGGCGGACTTCGGGGTGTCCGGGGAGGGCGGCGGCTCCGGGGAGCCGGCCGCGCTGCCCGCGGCCTCCTGGACACTGGCGGCCTGGCTGGCGGCGCGGTCGGCGAAGTCGTTGAGCTTGTCGCCGTCGACCTGGTGGGCGGGGACGTAGCGGAAGTCGACGGAGCGTCCGGTGAGCAGCTCGTCGATGCGCACGACCAGTTCCTGGTTGGCGACCGGCTTGCCCGCGGCGGTCCGCCAGCCGTTGCGCTTCCAGCCGGGCAGCCAGGTGGTGACCGCCTTCATGGCGTACTGGGAGTCCATCCGGACCTCCAGCGGCACCGCCGGGTCGGTGGCCGCCAACAGGCGCTCCAGCGCGGTCAGTTCGGCCACGTTGTTGGTGGCCCGGCCGAGGGGTCCGGCCTCCCAGCGGGCCGGCGCCTCCGACTCGTCGGCGACGACCCAGGCCCAGCCCGCCGGTCCGGGGTTGCCCTTCGAAGCCCCGTCGCACGCGGCCACAACACGTTCACGCATGGGCACGATGATGTCATGGCCGGGCGAGGCCCCGGCACGCCCTCAGGGCACGTCCGTGATCTTCGGCAGCTCGCCCTCGGTCGTGGACGGGTCGAGGACCGAGAAGCTGGCGCCCTGGGGATCGCTGAGCGCGGCGAAGCGGCCGAAGGGGGAGTTCATCGGGCCGAACCGGAGTACGCCGCCGAGCCTGGTCGCCTTGGCGACGGCGTCGTCGCAGTCGGGGACCGTGAAGTAGACGTTGACGTACGACGGCACCTCGGGCGGGAACTCCTCCGTCATCTTCATCCGGCCGAGGACCGTGGTGTCGCCCAGGTTGAACAGGCGGAAGTCGATCGCGTCGTCCTCCATCTGCTGCATCGAGTACGGGAAGACGGCGGGCAGGAACGCGTCCGTCTTCTCGGGCTCGCGGGTGAACACCTCGGCCCAGGCGTAGGCGCCGGGCACCCCGGTCGCCTGGAAACCCTCGTGCGTGCCGGCCTGCCAGACGCCGAACACGGCGCCGCCGGGCTCACGGGCGATCAGCATCGTGCCGTACTCGCCCACCTCCATCGGCCCCATCAGCACCTCGCCGCCGTTGTCGCGGACCTTGGCGGCGGTGGCGGCGGCGTCCGGCGACGCGAGGTACACACACCACTGGGACTGGCCCTCCTGGCCGGGCATGGGCGGTACGACCGCGGCGACCGCCTTGCCGTCCGCGTACGCCTCGGTGTAGTTGCCGTACTCCGACGACGCCTCGCCGAAGGTCCAGCCCAGCACCTCGCCGTAGAAGCGCTTGGCTCCCTCGACGTCACTGAACATCGCGTCGGCCCAGCAGGGGGTTCCTTCAGGTTGTACGGCCATGACGGCGGCCCTTCCGATGAGAGGGATTCTCCGCTTCCTCACGCTAGCCATCCGACGCCCACCCCGCGCGCCGAGCGCCCCCGTCCGTCCCAGACTGGGAGGCGAGGGTCATCGGCACGACGAGAGGGGGCGCGGCATGGCGGACAGGGCGATGCGCGCCTGGTCGGTGGTGGCGCCGGGGCCGGTGGAGGGCGAGCCGCTGCGGCTGGTGACCAGGCCGGTGCCGGTGCCGGGGGACGACGAGCTGCTGGTGCGGGTGCGGGCCTGCGGGGTGTGCCGCACCGATCTGCATGTCACCGAGGGTGATCTGCCGGTGCGCAGGCCGGGGGTGACGCCGGGACACGAGGTGGTCGGCGAGGTGGCGGGGCTGGGCACGGCGGTGACCGGTGTCGCGGTCGGTGAGCGGGTGGGTGTGGCGTGGTTGCGCCGCACCTGCGGGAGCTGCCGGTACTGCGCGCGCGGGGCGGAGAACCTGTGCCCGGACTCGCGGTACACGGGCTGGGACGCGGACGGCGGCTACGCCCCGTACACGACCGTGCCGGCCGCGTTCGCGCACCGGCTGCCCGCCGGTGTGGACGATGTGGCGTTCGCGCCGCTGCTGTGCGCGGGCATCATCGGCTACCGGGCGCTCAGGCGCGCCGCGCTGCCGCCGGGCGGACGGCTCGGGCTGTACGGCTTCGGGGGCAGCGCCCATCTGTGCGCGCAGGTGGCGCTGGCGCAGGGCGCCACCGTGCATGTGCTGACCCGGGGCGCGGCGGCGCGGCGGCTGGCGCTGGAACTGGGCGCGGCCTCGGCGCGCGACATCCACGAGGTTCCGCCGGAGCCGCTGGACGGTGCGATCCTGTTCGCCCCGAGCGGCGATCTGGTGCCGGTCGCGCTGCGCGCCCTGGACCGGGGCGGGGTACTGTCCATCGCCGGGATCCACCTCAGCGACGTACCGCCGCTGCGCTACGAGACCGACCTGTTCTACGAGAAGGAGGTGCGCAGCGTCGCCTCCAACACCCGTGCGGACGCACGGGAGTTCCTGGAGCTGGCGGCCCGGCACGGGGTGCGTGCGACGACCCACGCCTATCCGATGTCGGGTGCCTTGGGGGCGCTGCGGGACCTGAAGGCGGGGCGGTTCGACGGGGCGGCGGTGCTGGTCGACGACCTGTCGTAGAGGGAGTGTCGGGCGGCGGCGCGGACGTGGGCCGGGGACCGCCGACGGTGCGGCCGTCGCCGCACCGCCAGCCGGCCGCCGGGTCACTCGCCGTCGTACGCGCTGCGCAGGGCGGCGATGTCGAGCTTGCCCATCTTGAGCATGGCCTGCATGGCGCGGCCCGCCTTCTCCTTGTCCGGGTCGCTGATCATGTCCATCAGGACCTTGGGCGTGACCTGCCAGGACACTCCGTACCTGTCCTTGAGCCAGCCGCAGGGGCCGGGCTCGCCGCCGCCCTCGGTGAGCCTGGTCCAGTAGTAGTCGATCTCCTCCTGGTCGTCGCAGTCGATCTGGAAGGAGACCGCCTCGTTGAACTTGAACTCGGGGCCGCCGTTGAGCGCGACGAACCGCTGGCCGTTGGCTGTGAAGTCGACGGTCATCACACCCCCGGCGGGGCGGGGCGCGCCCTCCAGGTAGTGGGTGACGGTCCCGATGCTCGAGTTCTTGAAGACCGAGACGTAGAACCGGGCGGCTTCTGCGGCCTCGGTGTCGAACCAGAGACACGTGGTGAATCCGTCGGTGGTCATGAGCTGCCTCCTGGGTCAGTGCACACGGTCATCTGTATCGACCGGTCCGGCGTCCGAAACTCATCGCCCGCAGCCGGATCCATCCGTACGGCGGCACCTGGCGGCGCGGCCCCGACCGGACCGGCCGGCCCGAGGGCGGAGGGGCCGGGCGCTCTGCCCGTGGCGAATCTGCCGCGGGCAGAGAGACCGCGTGCGGGGGGCGTGCGCGGCCCAGAGTGGAGGGGACGGCACTCACCTCCCGAAGGGATGACCCGATGCTCACCACGCTCGCTCCCCGCGCCGAGGAGGGCGACACCCCGCCCACCCGGTTCGACGACCAGCTGGCCGCCCAACTCCTGGGCCGGCGGATCGTGTTCCTCGGCACGCAGGTCGACGAGGTCTCCGCCAACCGGGTCTGCGCCCAGTTGCTGATCCTGTCGGCGGAGGACCCGCGCACCGACATCGGCCTGTACATCAACAGTCCGGGCGGCTCGGTCCACGCGGGCCTGGCCATCTACGACACGATGCGGCTGATCCCCAACGACGTCGTCACCGTCGCGATGGGGTTCGCCGCGAGCATGGGCCAGTTCCTGCTCAGCGTCGGCACGGCCGGCAAGCGGTACGCGCTGCCGAACGCGCGCATCATGATGCACCAGCCGTCGGCCGGCATCGGCGGCACCACCGCGGACATCGAGATCCAGGCGCAGAACCACGAGTTCACCAAGCGGACCATCGAGCGGATCACCGCGGAGCACACCGGCCAGAGCCCGGAGACCATCTCCCGGGACGGCGACCGCGACCGCTGGTTCACCGCCGAGGAGGCCCGGGAGTACGGCATCGTGGACCGGGTGGTGGAGTCGCTCACCGACGTCCGCCCGGCCTCGTCGAAGCGACGGATGGGGCTGTGACATGGGGAGCTACACGATTCCGCACGTCATCGAGCGCACCCCGCAGGGCGAGCGGTCCTTCGACGTGTTCAGCCGGCTCCTCAACGAGCGGATCATCTTCCTCGGCACCGAGATCGACGACGGCGTCGCCAACGTCGTCATCGCGCAACTCCTCCATCTGGAGTCGTCGGCGCCGGACAACGAGATCGCGATCTACATCAACTCGCCCGGCGGATCGTTCACTTCGCTGATGGCGATCTACGACACCATGACGTATGTGCAGGCGCCGATCTCGACGTTCTGCGTGGGACAGGCGGCCTCCACGGCGGCCGTCCTGCTGGCCGGCGGGGATCCGGGGCGGCGGTTCGTGCTGGAGCACGCTCGGGTGCTGCTCGGGCAGCCCGCCAGCGGTGGCCGGCAGGGCACGGTGTCCGATCTCGCGCTCCAGGCCAAGGAGATGGTGCGGATCCGCGCACAGGTGGAGGAGGTGCTGTCCCGGCACACCCACCAAGATCTCGCCACGCTGCGCGCGGACACGGACCGCGACAAGGTGTTCACCGCGCCGGAGGCGGTGGCGTACGGGCTGGCCGACGAGGTGGTGAGCCGGCGCCTCACGGCGGTCTGAGGCGCCGGCCGACGCTCCTGACAGGACGTCAGGCGGCCAGGCAGAGCCCGCCGTACGGCGAGGAGGTGGTCGTACGGCCGCGGCTCGCGGTGCGGCTGCTCAGGCGGACGAGTTCGCCCTGGGCCCGCGCCAGCAGATCGCCCAGGGTCAGGCCGAGGGCGTGCGCGGCGGCCGCGAGGACCTCGGAGGAGGCTTCCTTGCGGCCGCGTTCCACCTCCGACAGGTACGGCATGGAGATCCGGGCGGTGTCGGCGACGTCCTTCAGGGTGCGTTCCTGGGCGAGGCGCTCGCGGCGCAGCACGTCACCGACGAGGTCGCGCCACAGGGGCTCCTTGGGGCGGGCCGCCTGCGGCGGTGACGGGGTGTTCGGGCGCAGCGGGATCACTCGGGCTTCGTTCGGCACGTTGGTCACCTTCTCAGCCTAGGAGTTGAGGCCGCGTCGGGAAGGGTCCGGCGTTCCGCCCTCGGTGGAATCGGGGGGGCAGGCATGTGCCGGGCGACATCGGGTAGGCGCCCGTTCGTGGCAGAGGGCATGCGGGCCGCCGGGACGCGGTCGGAGACAGGAACCGTCGGGACACGGACCGCCGGGGCGGAAACCGTCGAGGACCCACGGAGCGTGGCCCCGCTCGACGCCCGGGAGCTGTCCCGCGTGTTCTTCCGCCGGCTGGCGGAGCTGGAGGAGGGCACGCCGGAGTACCAGTACGCGCGCAACACGCTCATCGAGATGAACATCTCGCTGGTGCGGTTCGCGGCCGCGCGGTTCCGGGGCCGCGGGGACGACATGGAGGACATCGTCCAGACCGGGGTGGTCGGGCTGATCAAGGCCATCGACCGGTTCGAGCTGGCGCGCGGGGTGGAGTTCACGTCGTTCGCGCTGCCGTACATCCTCGGCGAGATCAAGCGGTTCTTCCGGGACACCACCTGGGCGGTGCACGTGCCGCGGCGGCTGCAGGAGCTGCGGGTGGAGCTGGCGAAGGCCCGTGAGGAACTGGCGGCCCGGCTGGACCGCGAGCCCACGGTGGCGGAGCTGGCCACGCTGCTCAACCTGCCCGCGGCGGAGGTGGTGGAGGCGCAGATCGCCTCGAACGGCTACTCCTCGGCCTCGCTGGACGCCGCGCTCACCGGGGACGGCCCGGACGGCGGCGAGGCGGTGCTGGCGGACTTCATCGGTGTGGAGGAGCGTGCGCTGCTGCTCGTCGAGGACATCAGTTCGCTGGCCCCGCTGGTGGCCGGGCTCAGCGAACGCGACCGGCGGATCCTGCATCTGCGGTTCGTGGAGGAGGCCACCCAGGCGGAGATCGGGGAGCGGCTCGGCTGTTCCCAGATGCATGTGTCCCGGCTCATCAAGCGGATCCTGACCCGGCTGCGCCGGGGGTTGGTGGACGAGCCGGGCCGGGCCTGACCCGGTCCCCGGCCCCGGGCCGGTCTGCGGGCCGTTCTCAGGTGCCGTCGAGCGGGACGACCGCGCGCACGCGTTTGCCGACCGGCACCCGCTCGGCGCTGACCTCGGTCGCGAGGGCGTGCACTATCTCCAGTCCGTGCCGGCCGACCCGCTCGGGGTCCTTGGGGAAGCGCAGGGGCAGCGCGTCGCTGCTGTCGTAGACGGACACCGTGACGGAGGCGTCCGTGCCCTCCAGTTCCAGGATGTAGGGACCGTTGCTGTGCCGGTCGGCGTTGGTGACCAGCTCGCTCACCACCAGCATCAGCTCGTCGACCGCCCGGTCGTCGATGGCGGCGCACCACTCGGTGCGCAGCCGCTCCACGAAGCGCGCGGCGAACGTCCGGGCCTCGGCGATGCATCCCGGCTCCCCGGTGTAGTGCTCCGCGCGCCGCAGCGGTTCCACGGGCACGTCGAAACCAGTCGGTACCACGGACCCGTCCAGGTGCTCGATCATGCGTGTCTCTCTCGGAGGCCGGACTGGCCGGACGCTGTTGCACCTGTGCTCGTACCCCGTGGCGCGCCACGCACTCCCGTTGTCACAGCGACGGCGACAACCGCTGGGCCCCGTCCGGGGGCGCCGCGGGTTCGCTGACCGTGTCGGCGCCGGGCGGCGCCTCCCCGGGCGGTGCCTCCCCGGGCGGGGAGGCCACGGAGTCCTCCGTGCCGGGCTCGCCGGTCTGCGGTTCGGGCGGCGAGGGCGACTCCTGCGGCGCGGGCGACTCGGTGTCCGGGGACGGTGGAGACGGGGACGACGGAGACGGGGACGGGGACGACGGGGATGGCGGCGAGGTGGGCGCGGTGGGCGTGGTGGCGCTCACGGAAGGCGAGGGGTGCGCCGGTGGCTTGGTCGGCCGGTCCTTGTGCCCGGTGTCGCCGCGCTGCCGGGCGAACCAGCCGTCGTCGTCGTGGTCGTAGAGGACGAAGACGTTGATGACGGTCGTCGAGGGCGACACCACGACGACGTTCGACGAGCGGTACGTCGGCCAGGAGTCGCCGGTGTGCTTCGGGGTGCCCTGCTGGGCGACCGGCGGGGTCAGCGGGTTGCCGCAGGCGCAGCGCACGCGCGGCACGCCGTGCCCGTCCACAAGGACGGCGGTGCCGGTCTGCAGCACGGCCTGGTAGCGGGTGGCGGCGCCGTCGCGGTAGCCGTGGTTGGTGACGCGGGTGTCCATGCGCAGTTGCACCGGGGTGAGGGAGCGCAGGTAGGCGCCGACGTCGGAGGGGTCGACGCCGGCCACGGAGGCGAACGCCCTGTTCTTGGCGGGGGCGGCCCCGAGCACCTTGATCTGTTTCTCCACATCGCAGCTGGCTTTGTTGAGGCTGCCGCCGTAGAGGCCGGTGGCTCCGCCGTCGACGCCGCGCACGGCCTTGGAGGGCGTGGTCGCGAAGTCGGCGCTCGGGCTCACGGACACGGGTGGTGCTGAGCTGTCCGTCGCCGTGGACTCGGTGAAGGGGTCGGGACCGGTCTGGCTCGCGGCCTGCAGGAAGACCTCGCCGCCGGTACCGTCCGAGCCCCCGCCGCCGGGACGGGTGAGCACGACGGCGACGGCCGCCGCGGCCACGGCGGCGGCCGTGACCAGGGCGATCGCGGGCACGGACCGCCACCAGGGCCGGCGCGGTTCGGGCGTACCGCCCGAGGAGCCGCCGGGCGGCTGGGAGGGCGGACCCGACGGCGGGCCCGACGGCGGCTGGGAGGGACCCGACAGCGGGCCGGAGGGGGGTCCGGTGGGGCGGCCGGACGACGGCGGTTCGACGCTCACGGGGCTCTCCCGACGGGGACTTCCGCGACACTCCAGCACGGAGATGTCAGATATGCCGGATATGCCTGGTTTTTTTGCAACGCCCCATTGTGTGCTCCAGTCGGGTGCCGTCCGCAAGCCCACGGCGACGCGTGGTCCCCGGACGGATCTCCCGGCAGGCGCACGGCGCGGTGCCTGCTTAGCGTGGCAGGGTGAGTGCGCACAGCCCCTCCGCCTCGGCGGTCGCCCGCCACGGCTGGGTGCAGGCGGTCGTCACGGCACTGGCCGGGCTGATCGCCATGGGGGTCGTGGCCTCGCTGGGCCTGTGGGCGGCCGGCGCCGCGGACCTGCCGGACAACGCGTTCCCGAGGGTTGTCGCGGCGACCCTCGTCACCGCGGTCGGTGGCACGGTCGAGCTCTCCGGCGACGCGGGCCCCCTGGCCGGCACCCGGGCCGGGCTGACGGTGATCCCGCTGTCCGTGACCCTCACCGGGGCGCTGGTCGTCGCCGCCGGTTTCCTGCGGCCGCTGCGCCATCGCGCGGTGGCCGGTGCCGGGGAGCTGGCCGGCTGGGCCGCGCGGGTCGGCGTGGTGTGGCTGCTGGGGCTGCTCGCCGTGGCACTGGCCGCCCGCCAGACCTTCACGATCTCCCTCGGCGAGGGCGAGCTGAGCGACATCGCCGATATCTTCGGCATCCGTCCGGAGGTCGGCTTCACCACGGACGTGCCGCTGACCCTCTTCGTCGGCCTGGTGTGGCTGGCCGGGGTGCTGCTGCTGGCGCTGCTGGTCTCCCGCGGCGCCCCGCTGCCGGCGCGGCTGCTGCGCTTCCAGCAGTCGGTGCGCCCGGCCGCGTACGCGATGGTGCTGCTGCTCCTGGCGTATGTCGGCCTGGGCGTCGTCATCGCTCTGGTCGTGGCCGTCTCCCGGGGTCATCCCGCCGAGACGCTGGCGGTGGTCCTGCTGGGTCTGCCCAATCTGGTGTGGCTGGCGCTCACGCTCGGCCTGGGCGCCACCTGGGACGGCAGGGTGGAGGGCCCGTTCGGGCTGCCCATGCCGCACGTGCTGGACGAGGTGCTGCGCGGTCAGGAGACCTCCGCCCTCAACCTCCGTACGCTCGCCGAGCACGACGGCCGGGTGTGGTGGCTCGTCGTGGTCGACGCGGCGCTGCTGCTGGCGGCGGCCTTCGTGATGGCGGCCCGCTCACCGGCCCGCACACGCGCCTGGCAGCACGCCCTGCACATGGCGGTGGCGCTGGTGCTGACGGTGCTGATGATCTGCCTGGTGGGTCGAATCTCCGCGCACTACGGTCTGTCGGTGCTCGGCATCGGCGACCTGGGCGGCGGTCTCGCCGGCGACCTGTTCCTGCGCCCCCGACTGTGGACCGCGCTGGGCCTGGCCGCCCTGTGGGGCCTGGTCACCGGCTTCCTGGGCGGCCTGCTGGCACGCCCGGTACGGCACCGGGGCGCGGTGGACAGCGGCGGGCGGAGGCGGGGCTGACGGCCGGGCCCGCAGTCACCGACGGAACATCGGCTCCGCCCAGCGCGGCGGCGGCTTCGGCGGGTCTCTCAGCGGATCCACGACCCTGAGGTCCACCTCGGTCGGCGGGTGACCGGTCGCCGTGCCGCCCCCGGCCACGGCGGCGCGCAGGTCGGCGACGAAGGCGAGGCAGGAGTCGTGGCGGTCGTCGGGGGCCTTGGCCAGCGCCCTGGCGAACACGGCGTCGACGTGCGGGTCGAGGTCCGGGCGCGCCTTCGTCAGGGGCGGCGGCTCGTCGTACTGGTGGGCCCACAGCAGGGCCATGTCGTCGTCGCGGCGGAACGGCGGCTGCCCGGCGAGGATCTCGTGGACGACGCAGGCGAAGCCGTAGACGTCGCAGCGCGCGTCGACCGGCTTGCCGGAGATCTGCTCGGGGGCGACGTAGTCGAGGGTGCCGACGAACTGGCCGACGGTGGTGAAGCCGGTCAGCGACAGGGACTTCTTCGTCAGACCGAAGTCGGTGAGGTAGGCGTGCTCGGGGTGGTCGGTGTCGGTGCCGCGGGCGATCAGGATGTTGCCCGGCTTCACGTCCCGGTGGACCAGCCCGTGCTCGTGCGCCGCGTCGAGTGCGGAGGCGACCTGGGCGGCGATGCGCAGGGCCGCGGCGGGCGCCAGCGGGCCCTGCCGGTCCAGGAGGTGGCGCAGGTCGCTGCCGGCGACGTAGCGCATGGCGATGTAGAGGATGCCGTCGGTCTCGCCCGCCTCGTAGACCGGCACGATGTGCGGGTGGTCGATGGCGGCGGCCGCCCGGGACTCATGGGTGAAGCGCTGCCGGAAGGTGTCGTTGCGGGCGAGTTCGGGGGCGAGCAGCTTGAGCGCGACCGTGCGTTCCAGACGCAGGTCGCGGGCACGGTAGACGACGGCCATGCCACCGCGGCCGATCTCGCGTTCGATGCGGTAGCCGGCCACCGTGCGGCCGATCAGCTCGGAGGGGCGATCGGAGAAGAGGCTGCTCTCATGGGCCATCGGGGGTCACGACCTGGGTCGGGGCGTGTCCGGGCGGTGCGGTGGCGCGGGGTTCGTCGTCCGTGGCGTAGGTGCTCAGCCGGGTGCCGTCGGCGTAGACCCACCGTCCGTGCTCGGTGTCGTACAGCCACAGGGACTCTCCGTCGACGACCACCCCGGTCCGCAGGCCCTCGGTGCGGCGGCGGAAGGTCTCGCCGTCGAGCGCGCCGGACGCGAGGTCCTCGACGGCCGCCCGGTAGCCGGCCAGCACGCGTTCGACGCGGGCGAGCAGGGGGCGGGGGTCGGCGGTGCGGGTGAGCGGGCCGCCGTCGACGGTGGGCGGGTCCTGCGGTACGGCGACCAGGAGGCGGCCGTCGACCCAGGCCGACCAGCCGTTGGCGCACAGCACATGCCCCCAGTCGCCGCGCTCCTCGACGAGCCGGACGGGCAGCAGCGGGTCGAGGGGCACGGTGGGCCGGGCGGGGTCGGGGGCCTCCCAGGCGGGCATGCCGTGCCCGGGGACGACGTGTGTGGGCCGGAAGGCCGGGATCGTCATGGCGGTCCTACTTCCGCATGATGGCCGGCTCGTGCCGGCGCAGCAGCCGGGAGACGGTCCAGCCGAAGACCACCGAGAGCACGAGGAGCATGCCCACGTCGAGCAGCCACACTCCGGCCGAGTGCTCGAACAGCGGGTCGGCGGTCAGGTCCCCGGGCGAGATCCGGGCCAGGTCGAGGGTGCCGGCCATGGCGGCGAGCGCCCAGCGGGAGGGCACCAGCCAGGCCAGCTGTTCCAGTACGACCACACCGTGCAGCTCCAGCAGGGCGCCGCAGAACACCACCTGGACGATGGCGAGCAGCACCAGCAGCGGCATCGTGACCTCCTCCTTGCTGACCAGGGCGGAGACCACCAGGCCGAGCATCATCGCGGTGAAGGCCAGCAGGGCGACGACGAGGGTGATCTCGATCAGCGGCGGCATCAGCACGCCCTGGCCGCCGGGTGCGTTGAGGTCGACACCGAGCAGGCCGACCAGGCTGAGGACGACCGCCTGGACGACCGTCACCGTGCCGAGCACCACCACCTTCGACATCAGGTACGCCGTTCTGGACAGTCCGACGGCGCGCTCCCGCCGGTAGATCGGCCGCTCCTTCACCAGCTCGCGCACGGCGTTGGCGGCGCCGGTGAGGACGCCGCCGACGCACAGGATCAGCAGGGCGTTCAGCGCGGTGCGCCGGTTGAGTTCGCCGCCCGCCAGGGCGCGGGCCATGGCGCCCATCACGAACGGCAGGGCGATCATGATGGCGAGGAAGGTGCGGTCGGCGCTCAGGGCGGCCGCGTAGCGGCGCACCAGGGTGCCGAGCTGGGCGCGGCGGCTGCGCGGCCGGCGCGGGGGCGGCATGATCACCGGGCCCTCGCGGGGCAGCCGGGGCTGGGCGGTGGAGTCGACGACGTACTGCCGGTGCAGCCGCGAGGTGCGGTACTGGCCCGCCCAGTCGCGGTCGCCGTCCCGTTCGAACGCCTCGAACGCCTCGGGCCACTGGGTGTAGCCGAAGAAGGCGAGGGCCTCGTCGGGCGGGCCGTAGTAGGCGATCCGCCCGCCGGGGGCGAGCACCAGGAGCCGGTCGCACACGTCGAGGCTGAGGACGCTGTGGGTGACGACGATGACGGTGCGGCCGTCGTCGGCGAGGCCGCGCAGCATGTGCATCACCGAGCGGTCCATGCCGGGGTCGAGGCCGGAGGTCGGCTCGTCGAGGAAGAGCAGCGACGGTTTGGTCAGCAGCTCCAGGGCGACGCTGACCCGTTTGCGCTGGCCGCCGGAGAGGCTGTGCACGGGCTGGTCGGCGCGCTGCTCCAGGCCCAGTTCGCGGATGACCTCCTCGACCCGGGCGCGGCGCTCGGCCCGGGCGGTGTCCTGCGGGAAGCGCAGCTCGGCGGCGTAGGCGAGGGCGGCGCGCACGGTGAGCTGGGCGTGCAGGATGTCGTCCTGGGGGACGAGGCCGATGCGCTGGCGCAGTTCGGCGTACTCGCGGTAGAGGTCGCGGCCGTCGTAGACGACCGTGCCGTGGTCGGCGGGGCGCTGCCCGGTCAGGGCGTTGAGGAGGGTGGACTTGCCGGCGCCGCTCGGTCCGACGACGGCGAGCAGGCACTTCTCCCCCACCGGGAAGGAGACGTGGTCCAGGAGGGTCTTGCGGCCGTGGTCGACGGCGACGGTGAGGTCCTGGACGTCGAGGGAGATGTCGCCGGTGTCGACGTACTCCTGCAACTGGTCGCCGACCAGGCAGAACGCTGAGTGGCCGATGCCGAGGATGTCGCCGGGGGCGAGGGGCGCGCGGACGACGGGGCGGCCGTTGAGGTAGGTGCCGTTGTGGCTGCCGAGGTCGGCGATCTCGTATCCCCCGTCGGGCAGGGCGCGCAGCTCGGCGTGGTGGCGGGAGACCACGAGGTCCTCGATGACGAGGTCGTTGTCGGCGGCGCGGCCGATGCGCACGGTGCGGGTGGGCAGCGGGCGGACGGCGGTGGGCTGCCGGAAGGTGCCGGTCTGTGCGGGCATCTGCACCGCGGAGGGGCGTTCCGGGGCGGGCGGCGGGCGGCCGACGAGGACGGCGCGGGGACCGTCGGCGGGGTTGCCGAAGCGGATCACGCTGCCGGGGCCGACGTCCCACTCGTGGACGCGGTGGCCGTCGGTGTAGGTGCCGTTGGTGCTGTGCTCGTCCTTCAGGGTCCAGTGGTCGCCCTCGGGGCGCAGCACCGCGTGGTGCCAGGAGACGCGGGTGTCGTCGAGGACGATGTCGCTGAGCGGGTCGCGTCCGACGTGGTAGGCGTGGCTCGGGGTCATCACCGTGGCGCCCGTCTCGGTCTCCAGGACGAGTTCGGGCGCTGTCGAGGCGACCTGCCGCTCCGCCATGCCGGAATTCTATCGATTGGTCCGGATGTGCGCCCTGTCGGGGCGCGGGGTCAGCCGACCGGCACCACCAGTGCGGGGATGGTGCGCTGCATCCGCAGCGCGTCGACGGACTCGGCGAGCAGCTCGTACTCGGTGGTCTCGTCGCTGGCGGCGATCCGCACCAGCCGTCCGCCGGCCAGTTCGTCGGCGACCAGTTCCTGCTGTTCCACGTCCGCGCACCAGGAGCGCAGGATCCGGGGCACGTCGGGCACGGTCTCGGCGACCGGCACCAGCGCGCCCGCCGGATACCGGGCGCTCTCGGGCTGCGGATCCAGCCGTTCGGCGATCCAGGAGGCCCGGTCGCGCAGCCACCACAGGGCCAGCGCCAGCGTGGGCGCCCGATAGGTGCCGAGCGGTACGCCGATCCGCCGGCCGTCGCAGATGCCGTACGCGGTGACATGGCACAGGAATTCGTCGTGCACGCCTCACTCCCCCGTCGATCGCTTGCGCCTGGGCCTCGCTTTCCATGCGGCTCTCGGGTGGTGAACTGCCCCTGACGTTCGAGTATGTTCACTTCTAAATCACTGTCACCACGACTTTCCGGCCACTCTCCTGGCATATTCCGCGCCGCCGCTGGCCGAAATGTGGCGGGGCGCCAGGTCCGGTGTCATGACCCGCGAGGTCATCGCCATGGGCACGTCGGGGGGAGGCGCCGCGATGAGTTCCGCCGCCCTCGCCGGGCCACCCGGCAGGACCGGCGTGAGCGGAGGAGATCATGAACGCGCGTGGTGAAGTGGGGCGATCGGCAAGGAGGAGGGCGACCGGGTCCGGCTGACCGAGCGGCTCAGCCGTTGATCACGGCGTCGATACGGGCCAGCTCACCCGCCGCGAAACCGAGGTTGTCCAGCGCGCCGACGCTGTCCTCGATCTGCCGGGCGCTGCTCGCACCCACCAGGGCGGAGGTCACCCGGCCGCCGCGCAGCACCCAGGCGAGCGCCATCTGGGCCAGCGACTGCCCGCGGCCCTTGGCGATCTCGTCGAGGGCGCGCAGCTTGGCCACCAGCTCCCCGGTGACCGCGTCGGAGTGCAGGAAGGGGCTGTCGCTCGCGGCCCGCGAGTCCTCGGGGATGCCGTCGAGGTAGCGGGAGGTCAGCAGACCCTGCTCCAGCGGGGAGAAGACGATCGAGCCGACCTGCAGCTCGTCCAGCGCGTCGAGCAGGCCCCCGGTCTCCGGGCGGCGGTCCAGCATCGAGTAGCGCGGCTGGTGGATCAGCAGCGGGGTGCCCAGCTCGCCCAGGATGCGGGCGGCCTCGCGGGTCTGCTCGGCCGAGTAGTTGGAGACGCCGACGTACAGCGCCTTGCCCTGCTGCACGGCCGAGTGCAGGGCGCCCATCGTCTCCTCCAGCGGAGTGTCCGGGTCGGGGCGGTGCGAGTAGAAGATGTCGACGTAGTCCAGGCCCATCCGGGCCAGGCTCTGGTCCAGGGACGACAGCAGGTACTTGCGGGAGCCCCACTCGCCGTACGGGCCGGGCCACATCAGATAGCCGGCCTTGGTGGAGATGATCAGCTCGTCGCGGTAGCGGCCGAAGTCCGCCTTGAGGAACTCGCCCAGCGCCGACTCGGCGGCGCCGGGCGGCGGGCCGTAGTTGTTGGCCAGGTCGAAGTGCGTGACGCCGAGGTCGAAGGCGCGGCGCAGAATGGCGCGCTGAGTCTCGACCGGCCGGTCCGGGCCGAAGTTGTGCCACAGTCCGAGCGACAGCGCGGGGAGTTTCAGGCCGCTGCGTCCGGAGCGCCGGTAGGGCATGTCGGCGTAACGGTCGGGGTGTGCGGTGTACGACATGCACCCACTCTTGCCTGACCTGCGGACAGTGGTCCAACAGGAGAATCCGATGAGATTCAGCGGTTACGCTTCTCAATCATGGAACTCCGCCATCTCCAGCACTTCGTCGCGGTCGCCGAGGACCAGCACTTCACCCGGGCGGCCGAACGTCTGATGGTCTCCCAGTCCGGTCTGTCCGCGTCGATCCGGGCGCTGGAGCGGGAGCTGCGGGCGCCGCTGTTCGTGCGCACCACCCGCCGGGTGACGCTGACCGAGGCCGGGCGTGCCCTGCTGGGCGAGGCCGAGCGCGTCCTGGCGCAGGTCCGGGCGGCGCACGAGGCGGTGGCGGCGGTGCAGGGCGTGCTGCGCGGGACGCTGGCGCTGGGCGCCGAGCAGTGCATCGCCGGGGTGCATCCGCCCCGGCTGCTCGCCGCGTTCCGCCGGCTCCATCCGGACGTGGAGATCCGGCTGCGGCAGCACGGCTCGGGCACGCTGGCGGAGGAGGTCGCGGCCGGGCGGCTCGACCTGGCCTTCGCCTACCGCACCCAGGAGGACACCGACCAGCTGCGCTCGGTGCCGCTGGCCGCCGAGCCGATGTACGTGCTGTGCCACCCGGATCACCGGCTCGCCGGTGCGGCGGCCGCGCTCACCCCGCAGGACATCGCGGGCGAGGTGTTCGTCGACTTCCACCCCGACTGGGGTCCGCGCCGGGCGACCGACGCCGCGTTCGCCGCTGCGGGGGCGCGGCGCACGGTGGCCCTGGAGGCCAACGACGTGCACAGCCTGCTGGACCTGATCGACGAGAACCTCGGCATCGCGGTCGTCCCCCGCCACTTCCGGCACAAGCGGGAGGCGCTCACCGCGCTCCCCCTCAAGGGCGCCGGCGAGGCGGCCTACGAGACGGTCGCCCTGCTCCCGCCCCCGCAGTCGACCAGCCCGGCGGCGCGGGCGCTGATGACGCTCCTGGAGATCGGGAGCGCGTAGGCGCCGACTGCGCGATGGTGGTCGTATGCATGCGAAGGACATCCTCATCGACGGCTACGGCCGCATCCGGGAAGAAGTCCACGCGGCCGTCGAGGGCCTCGACACCGACGACCTCAACGCCCGCCCGACCGCCGAGACCAACTCCGTCGCGTGGCTGATCTGGCACCTCACCCGAGTGCAGGACGACCACATCGCCGACGCGTTCGACCTGGAGCAGGTGTGGCTCACGCGGGACTGGGAGAAGAGGTTCGGCCTGGACCTGCCGCGCCGTGACACCGGGTACGGGCACAGCGCGGCGAAGGTCGCGAAGGTACGGGTCGACTCACCGGACCTGCTGACCGGCTACTACGACGCCGTGCACGCGCAGACGCTCCAGCAGCTGCGCGCGGTGACCGCGGCGGACCTCGAACGCATCGTGGACGAGCGCTGGGACCCGCCGGTCAGCCTGGGCGTACGGCTGGTGAGCGTCCTGTCCGACGATCTGCAGCACGTCGGACAGGCGGCCTATGTGCGTGGGCTGCTTCAGAGCGCGGCGGCGTAGCCCGGCAGGACGACGTCCTCGATGAGGGCCTTGCGCTCGTCGAACGGGATGAAGGCGCTCTTCACCGCGTTCACCGTGACGGTGCGCAGGTCCTCGACGGTCCAGCCGGCCTCCTCGACCAGCAGGGACATCTCCCGGGTCATCGTCGTGCCCGACACCAGACGGTTGTCGGTGTTGAGGGTGACACGGAAGCCGAGGTCCTTGAGCGCGGTGATCGGGTGCTCGGCTATGGAGGTGGCGGCGCCGGTCTGGAGGTTGGAGGTGGGGCACATCTCCAGCGCGACCCGGCGGTCGCGCACCCACCCGGCGAGGCGGCCGAGCTTGCCGGCCGCGAGGTCGGGGATGTCGTCGGTGATGCGCACACCGTGGCCGAGGCGCTGGGCGCCGCAGATCTGCAGGGCCTGGTGGATGCTGGACAGGCCGTCGGCCTCGCCGGCGTGGATGGTGAACGGCACGTTCTCGCGGCGCAGGTGCTCGAAGGCGTCGAGGTGGTCGGCGGCGGGGAAGCCCGCCTCGGCACCGGCGATGTCGAAGCCGACGACACCGGCGTCCCGGAACGCCACGGCCAGGTCGGCCGCCTCACGGACGCGGTCGAACATCCGCATCCCGCACAGCAGCGTGCCGACCCGCACGGGAGTACCGGCGGCCGCGGCCTTCGCCATGCCGGCGGCGAGGCCCTCCTGGACGGTCTCGACGACCTCGGCGAGGCTCAGCCCGCCGTTGGTGTTCAGCTCGGGGGCGTAGCGCACCTCGCCGTACACGACACCGTCGGCGGCCAGGTCGAGGACGTACTCCTCGGCGGTGCGCAGCAGGCCCTCGCGGGTCTGCATCACGGCGAGGGTGTGCTCGAAGGTGGCGATGTAGCGGACCAGGTCGCCGGAGTTGGCGGCCTCGAAGTACCAGGCGGCCAGCTCGTCCGGGTCGGTGGTGGGCAGGGTGTGGCCGACCTCCTCCGCCAGCTCGACGACGGTCGCGGGGCGCAGGCCGCCGTCGAGGTGGTCGTGCAGGACGGCCTTGGGGAGGCGGCGGATCAGATCGGTGTCTACGCGCGTAGCAGTCATGGCGGGGTCTTTCCTTGAGCGGGGTGGTTCGGGGCGTCGGGAGGGAGGATCAGCCGACTGGCTGGAGCAGGTCCCAGCGGTTGCCGTAGAGGTCCTGGAAGACGGCGACCGAGCCGTAGGGCTCGTGACGCGGCTCCTCCAGGAAGGTCACGCCGGCGGCCAGCATCCGGGCGTGGTCGCGGGCGAAGTCGTCGGTGTGCAGGAAGAACCCGACGCGTCCGCCGGTCTGGTCGCCGACACGGGCCCGCTGGGCGTCCCCCCTGGCGCGGGCGAGCAGCAGCCCGCTGCCCTCACCGGCCTGGACGACGACCCAGCGGGAGCCGTCCGGACGCGGGGTGTCCTCCAGGAGGCGGAATCCGAGGGCCTCGGTGTAGAAGCGGATCGCCTCGTCGTAGTCGTCGACGACGAGGGTGACCAGGGCGACGCGTCTCATCGTGGCCTTTCGGGAGGGCTGATTAGCGGGAGAGGTTATACGTAAAACCTGCTACGCGCCAGTCACCCGGAGGGCCGAACGTCCCCTCCAGGCCATGGAGAGCGCCCTTCCGGGCCTGGCGCCCATCACGGCGCCCGAGCCCGGTGGGCACGGCGGCACGTTCATCAAGCGGCCGGCCGGGAAGCTCGGCACCCGGGCCGCAGCCCCTCGCAAGTGGGCGCGCCGGGCTGGTGCGCCCACGCCGTGACCCGCTGACCGGGATCGCGTCCACGACGAGGCCGACGTCCGGGGCGCCCGGCTGTCCACCTCTGCTGACCGCTCCAGCTTCGCGGCCAGGGACGGGGTCCTAGGGCCAAGGACCGAGCGGTTCCTCTGCGCGCGGCCGAGGTGGGGCGTGCGGGGGCGCGGCTACGGTCGCGGGCATGGGGATCGGTGAGCGGTCGCGGGACGTGCCCGAGGCGCGCAAGAAGGATGTGCTGGGCCGGCTGGAGCGGGAGGTCGACGCCTGGGTGGCCACGGCGGACGGTGACGGGACGCCCTGCTTGGTCGCGCTGTCGTTCCTCTGGGACGGCGAGTGCCTGTGGCTGTCCACGCGTCTCACCAACCCCACCGGCCGCAATCTGAGCGACGGGCGCCGGGCGCGCCTGGCCCTCGGGGACACCCGGGACGTCGTACTGGTCGACGGCGAGGTCGACACGTACGCGCTGCGGGACGTGCCGGAGAGCATCGCCGAGGCGTTCGCGGTACGGACGGGCTGGGATCCGCGACGGGGCGGTGGCGCGTCGTACGCGTACTTCCGGGTCCGCCCGCGGGAGGTGCAGGCGTGGTGCGAGGAGCGGGGGCTGCCGCGTCGGCACCTGATGCGGGACGGGGTGTGGATGGTCTGAGGCGGCGCGCGCCGACCGATCTTCGCGGAACGGATCATTCCAAGCGGCACGGGGGTTACCTGGCGGTAATCCCCGGTGGTTTCATGTCCGGCGCCACTCAACCCCCTCCACCCTCAGGGAGATCCAGTGCCGCTCGCCGCACCGCGCCGCACCCGGGGCGCCGTCGCGCTCGCCCTTGCGCTGTCCGCCGTGCCGTTCGCCGGCGCCGCACCCGCCGAGGCCGCCGAACCGGCGCCGGCGGTGCGGGTGTTGTCGTACAACGTGTTTCTGATGAGCAAGAGCCTGTACCCGAACTGGGGGCAGGACCACCGGGCCGCGGAGATCGTGAAGGCACCCTTCTTCCGGGGGAACGACGTGGTGGTGCTGCAGGAGGCGTTCGACAACTCGTCCTCGGACGCGCTGAAGCGTGCGGCGGCCGCCGAGTACCCGTACCAGACGCCCGTCGTGGGGCGGAGCCGGGACGGCTGGGACGCGACCGGCGGGGCGTACTCGTCGGTGACGCCGGAGGACGGAGGTGTGACGATCCTCAGCAAATGGCCGGTCCTGCGCAGGGAGCAGTACGTCTTCAAGGACGCCTGCGGCGCCGACTGGTGGTCCAACAAGGGCTTCGCGTATGTGGTGTTGAACGTGAACGGCGCCAAGGTGCATGTGGTCGGCACGCACGCGCAGTCCACCGACCCGGGGTGCGGCGCCGGTGAGGCCGCGGCGATGCGCAGCCGGCAGTTCCGGGCCGTCGACGCCTTCCTTGACGCCAAGGGCATTCCGGCGGGCGAGCAGGTGCTGGTCGCCGGTGACCTCAATGTCGACTCGCGCACGCCCGAGTACGCCTCGATGCTCGCCGACGCCGGCCTGGTCGGCGCCGACGCGCGCACCGGGTACCCGTACTCCTTCGACACACGGGAGAACTCCATCGCCCGGTACCGGTATCCGAACGACCCGCGCGAGGATCTCGACTTCGTGCTGCACCGCGCGGGCCACGCCCGGCCGGCGGTGTGGAAGAACGAGGTCGTCCAGGAGGAGTCGGCGCCCTGGACGGTGTCCAGTTGGGGCGCCGACTACACGTACACCAACCTCTCCGACCACTACCCGGTGACCGGTTACACGGGCTGACCTGCCGCCAGATGCACCGCCTCCAGCCGCCGCAGGTCCTCCGCGGTCCCGCACGGCCCCTCGGACGGGCGGTCGGTCAGCAGGCCACCGTCTCCTCGCACTTGCGCAGCGCCTCGCGGACGTCGCGGCTCCACTGGCGAGGAGTGCGCGGGGAGGCGGCGGAGACGGTGTGCACGCCCGGTTCCTTGCGCTCGGGCAGAGCGGCGGTGCGGGTGCGGTGGTGCTCCCCGGCGGGGGCCGCGCCGCGTCCGCAGACCTCGTAGAGGAGGTCGGCGAGATCGCCGTCGGGCAGGGGCAGCTCCAGGTCGTCGTCGACGAAGCCGATCACGGCGGGTACGTACTCGACCAGTGACCGCAGCGCCTGGGGCAGGCCCCGTCCGCCGCGCCGCAGCCCGCGCAGCACATGCAGGGCCGTCTCTATCTCCAGCTCGGTGGCCTCTCTGCTCAGGGTGGCGGGGGTGATCTCCGTGTGGCGCAGCCACCAGTCGGCCTCCTCGTCCTCACCGAGGGAGCGGTGGTGGAGGTAGAGGCAGTACGAGGAGACGGTGTCGGAGCCGCCGGCGCCGTACTGCCACCAGAAGCGGGCGCTGTCCTCGCAGCCGGCGAGATGGAGGAGCCCGCCGAGGACGCGGGCGCCGGACGGCTCCGGCAGGGAGCTGCCGAGGAAGGTGCCGATGCCGTCCAGGGCACCGGGGCGGGTCAGCAGCGCCTCGCACAGTGCCCGCAGGTCGCGGGCCGCCGGGTGGACCTGCGCGGGCCGGCGGACCGGCGGGGGGTTCTCGTCCGCAGGGGGTGCGTCGGCGTCGGCGGCGACCCGGGCGGCGATGCGGGCTTCGGCGGCCTCGATGTCCGAGCGGGTGTAGGGGGCGGTGGGCTTCAGCCGGGCCCCGGCGAGCAGGGCGTCCACGTCGCTCACGGTGTCGTAGGTCATGAACGCTCCGCCTCCTCCTCGGCGTACGACGTATAGATCCTGTCCAGCCGGCGTTTGGCGTAGCGCTCGGTGGAGCGCACTCCCGCCTCGGTGATGCCGAGGTGGAACGCCACCTCGGCGGTGCTGTAGCCCTCGCAGTAGCGCAGCCGGATGACGTCGCGCTGGCGCTCGGGCAGGTCGGATATGGCGCGGAACAGCCGCAGGTTCTGCTCGATCACCTCGAAGGCGTCCTCGGCGCCCTGCAGGGTGACCGTCTCGAAGACCGCCGTGTCCATGAGGGTGGCGCGCCGGCCGCGGGCCCGGGCGTGGTCGATGACCCGGTTCTTCACCACCCGCCAGGCGTACGCGGCGGGGTTCTCGGTGCTGAGTGTCTGCTGCCACTCGCGGGCCAGCTGGACGAACGCCTCGTCGACGGCCTCCTCGGCGTCCGCGCGGCAGCCGAGGCAGCGTTCGGCCTCGCGGACATAGCGCGGCCGGTGCATCTGGTGGAACGCGGCGAAGTCCAACGGCAGTTTCTCCGGTGCCCGTGAGCGTCCGGCGGGGCTCAGTTTCGACTCCTCCTGGGTCACCGGTCGCCTCCCGGCAGTCGGTGGTCCATCTCCCGGACGCCCACCCGTACGAGGGCGGCGGCGACCCGGCGGGCGAGGTGGACGAGGCCGGGTCCGAAGACCCGCAGGGCGAGCAGGGACAGCGCCACGTCGCGGGCTGGCTGTAGGAACTGGTCGTTCACGGACCCTTCGGTCCTCTCCGCTGGCTGGTCGGGGCTCAGGGGCCCCGGAAGGCGACGGTTACACCTTCTGCCTCCACAGCGTCCGGCCGGGCCGTTTCGTGCATGCCGGGTTCGAATGCCCGGTGGATTTGGTCGATTAGGACTACGGAGTGAGTCGTTCCGGACTAACACCGGTGCCGTTCCGGACTAACTGCCGTGGCTTTGCGGTCGCTTGGCGCACCACTTGCGCCCACTCCTGCCCGCTTCCTTGAGGCCGCTCAGACCCGCGAGGAGGGGCCGTCTGGCGCCCGGCGTGTGAGCCCAGCGCGCCGGCGTTCGAGGAAGGCACGCGTCGGCGGGCTCTCGACGAGGGCGAGGGCCGCGTCGTACGCCTGGGCGGCCTCCGCGCGGCGGCCGAGGCGGCGCAGCAGGTCGGCGCGGACCGCGTGGAAGACGTGGTAGCGGTCGAGGGCGAGCGTGTCCACGAGGTCGAGGGCGTCCTGCGGGCCGTCGACCTCGGCGACGGCGACGGCCCGGTTGAGGGCGACGACCGGGCTCGGGGCGACGGCCATCAACTGGTCGTACAGGCGCAGGATCTGGCCCCAGTCGGTGGCACCCGGGGTCGGGGCGTCGCTGTGGACGGCGTTGACGGCGGCCTGGATCTGGTAAGGCCCGGGCCGCCCCCGGCGCAGGCAGCCGCGGACGAGCGCCTGTCCTTCGGCGATCAGCTCACGGTCCCAGCGGGTGCGGTCCTGCTCGGGCAGCGGTACGAGTGTGCCGTCGGCGTCCTCCCGGGCGGGCCGGCGCGACTCGGTCAGCAGCATCAGTGCGAGCAGTCCGGCGACCTCGGGTTCGTCCGGCATCAGCTCGGCGAGGAGCCGGCCGAGGCGTACGGCCTCGGCGCACAGCTCGGGGCTGCCCGAGCAGCCCTCGTTGAAGATCAGGTAGACGACGGCGAGCACACCGTTCAGCCGGTCCGGCAGGTCTGCGTCGCGCGGCACACGGTACGGGATCCGCGCGTCCCGGATCTTGGCCTTGGCCCGGACCAGACGCTGGGCCATGGTCGGCTCGGGCACCAGGAACGCGCGGGCGATCTGAGCGGTGGTGAGCCCGCCGAGCAGGCGCAGGGTGAGGGCGACCCGGGCCTGGGGGGCGAGGGCGGGGTGGCAGCAGGTGAAGATCAGCCGGAGCCGGTCGTCGTGCACGGGGCCCTCCTCGGCCGGTTCGCCGGGCGCCTGGAGCAGGGCGGCCTGGGCGTGCCGTGCGTCGCGGCCGGCCTCCCGGCGCAGCCGGTCGACGGCCCGGTTGCGGGCGGTGGTGATGATCCAGCCGGCCGGGCTGGGTGGCACCCCGGTCCGCGGCCAGCGCGCCACGGCCGTGGTGAAGGCGTCCTGGACCGCTTCCTCGGCGAGGTCGATGTCGCCGAGGAAGCGGACGAGGACGGCGACGGCCCGGCCGTACTCCGCGCGGAAGACGGCCGCCACGTCGGGGGCGCCGGCCATGTCAGTGCTCGGACGCGAAGGGCCGCACCTCGATGGGCAGGGTGGTGGCCAGGGCGGCCTTCCTGCCCCACTCCAGGGCCGCGTCCAGGTCGGGCGCCTCGATCAGGCACAGGCCGCCGAGGTACTCCTTGCCCTCGGCGTACGGGCCGTCGGTGACGAGTACGTCGCCGTCCTGCGGGCGGAGCATGGTGGCCGTCTCCGGGCCTGCCAGCCCGCCGGAGAAGACCCAGGCCCCGGCGTCGCGCAGTTCCTGGTTGAAGGCTTCGACGTCGCGCATGATCGCGGCGAGCTCGTCGGGGGGAGGCGGCTGCCCGCCGGTCGGCTGGACCACGCTGAGCAGGTAGTGCGTCATGACGTCCTCCTTGGCGTCGTGGGGGTTCTTCCACCTCCTACACGAACGGCACACCCGCGGATCGACACCGCACGCCTCGCGGGAGGAAAAATCTCGTCCATGAGCGCATCCGACGCCGCCGCACCGGCCACGCCGCCCCCGCCGCATCCGCTCGTCACCCGGGCGCGAAGACTCGCCGACGAGTTGCTGGCACCGCACGCCGAACGCGTCGACGCGGAGGGGGTGCCGGCCGGCCACATCGCGGAGGTGAAACGGTCGGGGCTGCTCGGGGTGGGCGCACCACGCGCGTACGGCGGGGCGGAGGCACCGGCCTCCGTGGCCCGGGAGACGGCGGAGATCCTCGCCGGGGCGTGCTGTTCGACCTGGTTCGTGCAGACCCAGCACCACACGCCGGTGCAGACACTGATGACGGGCGAGGGTCCGGTACGGGAGCGGCTGCTGGGCCCGCTGGCCCGTGGCGAGCTGCTGTCCGGGGTGGCGTACGCCCATCTGCGCGCCCATCCGCGTGTCCCGGTGCGTGTCACGAGGGAGCGCGGTGGCCGGCGCTTCGACGGCACGGTCCCCTGGTACACGGGGTGGGGCCTGAACGACGTACTGCTGCTGGCCGGGGTGACCACCGAGGACGAGGCGCTGTTCGCCTTCACTCAGGCGCGGGAGCAGCCGGGGCTGCGGGCGTCGGAGCCGATGCGGCTGGCGGCGCTCACCGCGGCCCGCACGGTGTCGCTGGAGCTGGACGGGTTGTGGCTGCCGGAGGAGGCGGTGGCGTTGCGCGCCCCGTACGAGCGGTGGGCGGCGGCGGACCGGGAGAAGTGGGTGAACGCCTCGCCCGCGGTGTTCGGGGTCGCCGAGGCGGCCCTGGCGCTGGTGGGCGAGGAGTCGGCGGCCCCGCTGCGGGCCCGTCTGGCCGAGGTCCGCGACCGTGCCTACGCCCTGGCCGACGCCCCGGACCCGGCGGAGCACCGGGCGGAGCGGCTGGCGCTGCGCATCCGGGCGTACGAGGTGCTGGCGGCGGCGACCACGGCTGCGGTGGTGGCGGGCGGCGGCCGCTCGCTGGCGCTGACGAGCAAGGCCCAGCGTCTCGCCCGCGAGGGCCTGTTCCTGCTGGTGCAGGGGCAGACCCCGCTGTCGCGCCGGGCCCATCTGGAGGCGCTCGGCGGCGGCTGACCGGCCGAGCGGCGCGGGGGTCACTCGTCGTCGCGCACCGCGACGACGACGAGGAAGGCGTCCTGCTTCAGGTCCATCACCACGGTCGCGCGCAGGCCCTCGGCGCGCAGTGCCGCCGCGTACTCCTCCGCCGGCCAGGAACCGCGCGGAGCCCCTGCCGGGAAACGCTCCACCACCTCCGTGCGCATGGCGGCCGCCACCTCCCCTGTCCCGGGCCGCCGGCCCGCTCCGGCGGCGCTCCTGTGGTTCCGCGTGCCCCGGATCGGCTCGGACATGTCGCATTCAGCCGGTTGCGGCGGGCCCTGGGCCCGGAGTGGCGGGGGTGTGTTCCGGGGGGAGTACGGGGAGCGGCTCGGGGCGCTTGGCGGTGCGGCCGTCGCCGGAGGAGCGGCCGAGCAGGCGGCGGCCGAGCCAGGGACCGAGGAAGGACGCGGCCCAGCGGGCCTCGGCCAGGCCGGCGCGCCATCCGGTCGGCGCGGGGTGGTCCGGGGTGGGCAGGGGGTGGGACCAGGAGTCGTCGCTGCCGGGGAGGGCCAGGGCGTGCGCGACGGCCGCGGCGATGCGCGCGTGGCCGAGCGGCCCGGCGTGCAGCCGGTCGGCGCTCCACAGGCGCCGGTCGGTGACGACGGGGTGGTGGGCGGTCTCGGCGACGACGACCCCGTGCCGCTGGGCGGCGTCCCTGATGCGGGCGTTGAGCGCGGTGACGCGGGGTGTGAGGGGGCGGGCGAGCGGGGTGACGCAACCGAGGTCGGGGAAGGTGAGCGTGGCGACCCGGGCGCCCTGTGCGGTCAGCGCGGCGAAGACGGCCTCCAGGTGGGCGGCGACCTCGTCGGCGTCGAAGCGCGGGCGCAGCAGGTCGTTGACTCCGGCGACGACGGTGGCCAGGTCGGGGCGCAGGGCGAGGGCGGGGGCGAGTTGCTCGGCGTGGACCTGGCCGGCGAGCCGGCCGCGGACGGCCAGGTTGGCGTACCGCACAGCGGGGTCGTGCCGGGCGAGGTGTTCGGCGAGGCGGTCGGCCCAGCCGCGCGGTCCGGTGCGGTCGTCGCCGTCGCCGAGCCCTTCCGTCTGGCTGTCGCCGAGGGCCACGTAGCGCGTGTAGCGGATGTCGGTGCCGTGCATGCCGGTCCAGTCCCCCTGCCGTCCCCATACTCAATTTTTTGAATAATCAGACAGCTTAGCCCTGCGGGCGGCGGTGTCACCAGGTGCGGGCGGTTCGCAGCAGCAGGTCCCGGACGCGGGACACGTCCGGGTTGTCGGCGGTGCCCGGGCGCTGGACCAGGAAGCCCGTGTTGATCGGCGGGTCCTCCGGCTCGTACAGCGCGACGAGCCCGCCGGTGGCCAGTTCGTCGAGGCAGAGATAGCGCGGCAGCACACCGAAGCCGGCGCCCGCGACCAGCGCCGACCGCACGCCGCGCAGGTCGGGCACGGTCACGGCGGCCGGGCAGGACAGCCGCCGGCCGAAGACGTGCCGCCAGTAGCGCCGGGCGATCGGCAGGTCCTCCGCGTAGGTGACCAGCGGGACGGAGTGCAGGGCGGCGGCCACGTCCTCGGCAGGCCGGCCGGCTGTTCGCTCGGCCCACACGGGTGCGGCGACCAGCACGAACTCCTCGTCCATCAGCGGCGTCGCGACCAGCGCGCGCCCGCGCGGGCGGGTGGTGGCGATGACCAGGTCGTGGCGGCCGGCCCGCAGCTCCGCCAGGAGCGGGTCGGTGAGGCCGGCGGCCACCCGCAGCCGTACGCCCTCGGCGACCAGCGGGGCCAGGGCGGGCAGGACACGGACACACAGCAGCTCGGCGGGTCCGGCGAGGTGCACGGGGTCCGCGCGCCGGCCGCCGGTCGCCGGGGCGGGGCCGGCCACGGCGGCGAGGTCGTCGAGCGGTGCGGCGACGCGGGCGGCGAGTTCGTCGGCGACCGGCGTGGGGGTGACACCGCGCGGCAGCCGCTGGAACAGCTCGCGGCCGGTCTGCCGCTCCAGGGTGCGCATCTGCGTGGTGACCGTGGGCTGCGACAGGCCGAGCAGCTGCGCCGCTCCGGTGAACGAGCCGGAGCGGTAGACCGCGAGGAAGGTGCGCAGCAGGTTCAGATCGAGGTTCGCGTGACCGTCCACCGTCCCCAGTATTCCGTCGGAACCCATAAGGAAACCAATGGCAGCCATTGGAATCCTCATTGGCGGCCTATGGACGACGCACCTAGCTTGGACGCATGAGCAAGATTCTCTTCGTGATGACCGGCGTCGACTTCTGGACGCTGAACGACGGAACCAAGCACCCCACCGGCTTCTGGGCCGAGGAGGCCGTCACCCCCTACCGGGCGTTCAAGGACGCCGGTCACGAGGTCGTCGTGGCCACCCCGGGCGGAGTGGTGCCGACCGTGGACCGCGGCAGCCTGGCCGCCGAGGTCAACGGCGGGCCGGAGGGCGCCGAGCGGATCGAGCGGGAGCTCGCCGCGATGACCGAGCTGCGGCAGCCGCTGCGCCTGGAGGATGTGGACCTCGCCGACTACGCGGCCGTGTTCTACCCCGGCGGGCACGGCCCGATGGAGGACCTCGCCACCGACGCCGTCTCGGGCCGGCTGCTCGTGGACGCGCTGGCCTCCGGCATGCCGCTCGGCGTGGTGTGCCACGGCCCCGCCGCCCTGCTGGCGGCGGTCCGGGAGGACGGCTCCCACGCGTTCGCGGGCTATCGGGTCGCCGCGTTCACCAACGCCGAGGAGATCCAGGGCGGTCTCGCGGCCAAGGCGAAGTGGCTGCTCGAGGACCGGCTGACCGAGGCGGGCGTGGAGGTGCGGCCGGCCGAGGCGTGGGCGCCGCACGTGGTGGTCGACCGCACGCTGGTCACCGGCCAGAACCCGGCCTCCTCGGCCCCGCTCGCGGCCGAGCTGCTCAAGCGGCTCGGCTGACCCGCCTCTTCTGTCCCACCTCTACACATAAAGGTGAAATAAGAGCAAAATAAGCATGCGCGGTATGTGCCGCACACCGCTTCAGACGGCGGTGGCCTGCTAGTCAAAGGAGACGAGTCATGGCCGACGTCTCGCGTACCAGGGGTGACATGGCGACTCACCCTGACGCCTATGAAATGCGGGAACGGTACGCCCGCATGCTCGGTGGTCGTGATGTGGCACTCGTGGACGGACCGGTGTTCCTGCTCGGTCTGTACTGCGCGGTGTCCCCGTGGGTACTCCACTACACGACCAGCCAGCCCCCGCTGGTCACCCACAACCTCATCATCGGCATCGCGATCGGTCTGCTCGCCCTCGGCTTCACCCGGGCTCCGGAGCGCATGTACGGCCTGAGCTGGGCGATGGGCGCCGTCGGCGTGTGGATGATCATCGCACCGTGGGTCGTGGGCGACAGCCCGGACACCGGCGTGGCACTCAACAACATCATCATCGGTGCCCTCGCGGTGATCCTGGGGCTGATGTGCGCCGGCACGGCGGCGAAGACCACGCCGAAGCCGTAACTCCCCCTCGGACAGGCGATCCGGCCCGGTCGGCCCGCACGCGGCGGGCCCGCCGGGCCGTCGGCGTCATCCGGTGGGGCCGGGCCCGCCGCCACGGTTCCCCCGTGCGTACGGCAGGCCCGTCGCCTCGACCGTGCGTCCCGTACGGGAGAGTCCAGGACACGTCGGGAGGCGATCCCCCTCGGGCGGTGGCGACGTGCGCCCCACAGGATCAGCGTGCCGTCCCCGCGGCCCGGCCGCATGGGGCCGAACGGCCCCTACCGGGAGGGGCATACGGCTGCCGTCGTGCTCACGGCACATGGATGTGGGGCGTCGTCGTGCTCAGCGGTGCGAAGCCGAGGCGTTCGAGGATGGGGCGGCTCTGGTCGGAGGCGTCGACCTGGAGATAGCGGTAGCCGCGTTCGGCGGCGACGCGGGCGCGGTGGGCGATCAGCGCGCGGTAGATGCCCCGGCCGCGCCAGCCGTCGACGGTGCCGCCGCCCCACAGGCCGGCGAACCGCGCGCCGGGGACCAGCTCCATCCGCGCGGAGCTGACCGGCGCCTCCCCGGCCAGCGCGACGAGGGCGACGGTCGCGCCGGGGTCGTCGGCCAGGCGGTCGAGCAGCAGCTCACGCAGCCAGGAGGCGTCCTTCCCGAACGCCTTCCGGTGCGCCTCGGCCACCAGATCGACGCCCGCCCGGTCGGTCACGGGGACGATCCGGACGCCCTCGGGCGGTTCGACGTGCGGGGACAGGGCCTCGCTCTCGCCGACCATCAGCGTCTCCTCGGGCTCGGCCGTGAAGCCGGCCGCCAGCAGCCGCCGGGCCAGGTCCGCCGGGCGGTCATGGCCGTACACCTTCCACTCGAACTCCAGACCGAGCCCGGTGAAGTAGGCGACCTGTTCGGCGATCGCCGCCTCGGCGTCGGACGCGTCGAGGCCGGACCAGACGACACCGTTCCAGCCGCCTGCGGGGGCGACCTGGCGGACCACGGCACCGGTTCGCTCGACGCGGGCGCCGGGGCTGTCGGGGCGGGCGCCTTCGCGCATCTCCCGGTCGTAGAGGGCGAGAACCGCGGCATGATCCATGCGGGCCACTCCAGCACCATGGCCCGCCCCACGACAACGCAATTACGCCGGGTCCCACGCGCAGGTGCGGCAGGATCGCGCGGGTCATCTCCGCCGTCGGGCCCGAGTCGGGCAGGCCCCGGCTCCGCCGCACGTTCGCTGCGCCGGAAGCCGCGATCGGGCCCCGGCCTCAACAGGGTCCCGGACGTCGGAAGCGGCGGTAGAGGATCGCGCCGCCCAGGATCAGGGCAGTGCTGCCCAGCAGGGCGGGGAGGGCGGTGTCGGCGCCCGTGCGGGCCAGGGTGCGGGTGGCGCGGGGTTCCGGGAGGGAGACCGGGCCCGGCTCGGCCTTCGGGAGAGCGGCGGTGGGGACTGTCGGGGGACGAGGGGCGGGAGGCGCGGGGATGGGCGGTTCCTCGCCGGGTGTGTGCGCGGACCCGTTGCCGGTGGCCGGGTTTCGCACGCCCACGATGTCGGCGGTGTTGCCGCTGACGTCGACCGGCAGGTCGACGGGGAGCTGGATGCCGTTGCCGGAGGCCAGGCCGGGTGAGTGGGCGGCCTCGGTGTCCGCCCAGGCGCCGCCGACCTCGGACCTCCCCTCGTCGGCGCAGGCCGTGCCGATGGCGGGGTTCAGTACCCCGATCACGTCGGCCGTGTTTCCGCAGACGGTGACCGGCAGGTTCACCGGGAGCCGGACGCTGTTCCCTGAGATCGCGCCGGGAGAGCCGGTCGCGGATCCGTCCGTCGAGGCGTCGGCGTGTGCCGGCGTCGTCAGGGCCACCGCACCCGAGGCGGCGGCGCAGGCGATCATCCCGATTCGGGCTACCCGTCTCATAGGTCCTGCCTTCCAGACATGGTCGCGGGCAGTCGCCCGCACCGATAAAACGCGGCCGAACCACGCAAGTTATGGCCTACCGGCCCTTCACCCCATCAAGCGACATGATCATCGAACTGGTGTCAAAACCGTCGAATAGCCACCGAGGGTGCGCAGGGTAGAGGGCCGTCGGCCCGGCCGCACGTCCAGAGGCGGGCCCGGTACGAGCCCCCTATCGTGTTCGAGGGCGCCGATTCCCGAGCGACGGCGGGGCGCCTCCTGGAGGCACTGATGCTGGCCATGCTGTCGACACGCACCGCGCCCCGGCGCTGCGCGTGCGCCGCGGCGGCCGCGCTGACCCTGCTCGGCGCGGGACTGCCGATGGCGGCCACGGGCCGGGACGGCGACGGACCGCCCGGGCTCTCCCGCTTCTACGACCAGAAGATCCAGTGGTCGGCCTGCGAGGGCGAGGCGATGCCCGACGATCTGCAGTGCGCGAAGCTGACCGTCCCCCTGGACTACAACCGGCCCACGAAGGGCACGCTCGACCTGGCGCTCGCCCGCTACCGGGCCACCGGCGACCGGCGGGGCTCGGTGGTGCTGAACTTCGGCGGGCCCGGTGGCCCCGGGGTACCCGAACTCGCCTACGGCGGCAAGGAGTTCATGGAGCTCACCGACCACTACGACGTGGTCTCCTTCGACCCGCGCGGGGTCGGCCGCTCCTCCCCCGTCAGCTGCGGCGACGGCGAGGAGGCGTTCGCCGCGCCCGACGAGGAGACGGTCGACCTCTCCGACCCCCGTGCCGTGCTGGAACGGCTGAAGGCGGCGGCCTCCGAGTGCGTCGAGCACTCCGGGCCGGTGCTGCCGTACATCGGCACGGTGCACGCCTCCCGCGACCTCGACGTGATGCGCGCGGCGCTCGGCGACAGGAAGCTCAACTACCTCGGTTTCTCCTACGGCACCCGGCTCGGCGCGGTGTACGCGGCGCAGTTTCCCGACCGGGTGGGCCGGCTGGCGCTGGACGGCGTGGACACCCTGACCGAGCCGCTGGCCGAGCAGGGCCTGGTGGGGGCGGCGGGGCAGCAGAAGGCGCTGGACGACTTCGTCACCTGGTGCACCGAGGACATCGCGTGTCCGTTCGGGACGGATCCGCGCACGGCCCGCGAGGCCGTCGTACGGCTGGTGCGCTCCCTGGACGAGGATCCGCTGCCGACCGGCTTCGGTGAGCCGTTCAGCGGGCAGGACCTGGTCGGCGCCATCGGGCAGGGGCTCTACAGCAGGAAGTGGTGGCCGTCCCTGCAGCGGGCCCTGGCCCGGCTCGTGGAGGAGGGCGACGCCAGCGGGGTGATGGCCTTCGCCACGGGCGGCGCCGCGCCGCCGCCGCAGGACACGCCGAGCCCGGGCGCGCTGGTCGACGAGGAGGAGGTGCCCCTCGACAACCTCCCCGCGGCGCTGATGGCGATCAACTGCGCGGACGATCCGGACCGCCCCGGCGCCGAGCGGATCACCGCGGAGCTGCGCCGGCTGCGCGCCCGGTACGAGGCGGCGTCGCCGGTGTTCGGGCGGTACCGCCTGGCCCAGGTGCTGACGTGCTACGGCCGCCCCGCGGGCACGGACTTCATCCGGGACAAGGTCAAGGACCTCGACACGCCGAAGATGCTGCTGGTCGGCACCCGGGGCGATCCGGCGACGCCGTACCGCTGGACCGTGGAGACGGCCGAGCGGCTCGGACCGCCGGCCGTGGTGCTGGACAACAAGGGTCAGGGGCACACCGGTTACGGGTCCTCCAAGTGCGTGCACCGCAAGGTGAACGACTTCCTGATGTACGGCTCCCTGCCGCCGAACGGCAGTTCCTGCGGGCCCGAGGAGGAGCGGTGAGGTTCAGGCGCGCCCGGTGACGAACGCGTCGATGGCGGCGGTCAGTTCGGCCGGCTTCTCCACGGGGAGTTCATGGCCTGCGTCGAGCACACGGACCGTGGCGTCCGGGTACGCCTTGGCCATCCGGAGCATCTGCTTCAGCGGCAGCTGGATGTCGTGGTAGCCGTGGATCATCAGGGTGGGCGTGCCGATCCGGCCCACCCGGTCGAGGACGTCGAAGGCCCGCATGGCGCCGTAGAGGGTCATGACGACCTCGCGCGGGGTGTCCGCGGACGCCTTGATGTACTCCCGGATCTCCTCGCGGGGGTAGCCGGGTGCGAAGGCGCGCTGGATGTTGGCGGCGACGAACAGCTTGAACGGGGCGAGGGTGGAGACGGCCATGAGCAGGGCGCGCGGCCGGCTGTAGGCCATCCGGCCGATGGAGTTGACCAGCACCATGCGCTCGACGCGTTCCGGGTGGGCGAGGGCGATGGTCTGGGAGATCATCCCGCCCATCGAGTGCCCGACGATCACGAAGCGCTCGATCTTGAGGTGGTCGAGGAGGGCGAGGACGTCCTTCGCCAGTTCGTCGATGGTCTTCACGCCCGCGCCGGTGCTCTCGCCGTGGCCGCGCAGGTCGAGCCGCACCACCCGGCGCCGCTCGGCGAAGTGGGCGAGCTGGTGGTCCCAGCGGTGCCGGTTCGCCGTCCAGCCGTGCACGAACACCAGGGGGACCCCGCCGCCGTCGCGGGGGCCCTCGTCGTCGTACGTCAGTGCCGCTCCGTCGACGTCGAGCTGTGGCATGGGGCCTCCTGCGGTGGGCTGCGGTGGGTTACTGACGCGTACGGTAACCGGCCGTGCGGGTCGCCGTCACCGTCGTTCGCCGAGGAATTCCAGGATGTGCCCGAACACGTCGAGGGCGGCGCCCCGGCCGAGGAAGGTGTCGAGGTGGCCGTAGCCCGGTATCTCGGTGTAGCGCACGTCGAGCTGGGGATGCCGGTGGGTGAGGACGTCGTGGCAGAGCTTCTGGGAGGCCGGCCACAGGCCGTTCTCGCTGCCGGAGAGCAGCAGCACGGGCGTGTCGATGCGGGCGGCGGCGTCCAGGGCGTTGGGTGGCAGCGCGCGGTAGCGGTGGTCGGTGTCGTGCCAGCGGACCGCGCTGCGGGCCAGCTCCATGCGGCGCAGATGGGGCAGGATCCACAGGGGTGCCGGGCCGAGGAGCTCGGCGAGGCGGTCGTGGGTGGCGGCGGAGAGGTTCTCATGGACGAAGAGCGAGGCGCCCGTGCCCCAGGCGGAGCGGTGCAGGATCTGGCAGGTCGGGTCGGGGCAGTCGGCCCCGCGGGCGGCGAGCGCGAACAGCGGGGTGTACCGGGACCACAGACCGACCCTGCGGAAGTCGACCGGGATGTGGTCGATCCGGGTCCGCAGCAGCTCGCCCGCGACGGACATGCGCAGTGAGGTGCGGCCCGCCAGCTTCGGGGTGAGGAAGACACCCTGGGAGACCACCCCGGCCAGTCCCGGCACCAGTCCGGCGGTCATGCTCAGCGAGAGGGCGAGCGAGCCGACGCAGTGGGCGATCACGAACAGCGGGCGGTCGCCGATGCGCCGGCGGATGTGGGAGACGGCGCCGGGGATGTCGTACAGGGCCACGTCGTCGTAGGTGTGGCGCTGCCCTGTCTCGTTGTAGGGCAGGCGGCAGCTGCCCCGCCAGTCCAGCAGCCAGGGCTCGTAGCCGTCGTCGAGGAGGGTGTCGACGAGGTTGCGGGTCTCGGGGAGCAGGAACATGTCGGCGGAGGCGGTGTGGCCGTGCAGCAGGAGCACGGCGGGGCGGCCGGGCGTGCCGGGGTCGACGCGGGTGAGGCCGAGGCGGACGCCGTCGGCGGCGCGCAGGGGGATCTCCTCGACGCGGGCCGGGTCGAGGCGGTGGCGCAGCGGGCGCGGGGCGGGCGTGGTGCGGACGCGCCGCAGCGGGCGGCGGGCGGTCGGGGTCGGGCTCGGTCTGAAGATCATCGGTGGCGCTCCATGAGGGTGGGGGTGCGGCGCAGGTCGAGCAGGTCGGCGGCGGCCCGGGCGAACGGGCCGAGCAGCCCGCGCCCCATCTCCAGGCCGAACCAGGCCAGCCAGGTGAGCTTGGCGGCGCGTTTCTCCCGGCCGGTGAGGTGCGGGGCGACCCGGATGCCGTCGATCTGGTCGCGGACGTAGGAGTCGGCGGGGACGACGACCTCGCCGGCAAAGGACGCGGGCGCGCCCTCGCGGCCGATCTCGACGGTGAGGGTGCGGGTCTGCCGCCAGACGTCACGGCGGGCGCGGGCGTGCTTGCGCCCCTCCAGCCGCCACTGCCCGCCCTCGGTGTCGCGCAACCGAAGCCGGTACAGCAGGAGTTGGTGCGCCGACCCGTGCCGCTGCGGGATGCCCTCGTCCGGGCGGACCCACACATCGCCCTGGACGACGGTGAGCGGCTCGGGGTGGAGCGCCGGGCAGGTGACCTCGCCGGTGACGTCGACGCGGCGCTCCTTCACCAGCTGGTACATGCTCGCGATGGACAGGGTGAGGGCCATCGAGCAGGGGCTGACGGCGGTGGCGTCGCCGACGGGGTGGACACCGCCCTCGGTGGTCTCCGGGAACCACAGGTAGGGCTGGTCGTCCTTGTGCGGGAGCCGGGCCAGGCCGTCGTCGGCGAGCTTCTCGAAGGTCCTCAGCCGGGCGCGGGCGTCGTAGCGGGCGGCGGGCGGCAGGCCGAGGGCCTCGACGAGCGCGGCGGTACGTTCGCCGGTGGCGGCCGGGCCGGTGAGGGTCGCCTCGCACAGCCGCAGCGCGGTGGGGCTGCGCAACACCCGGGTGAGGAAGGCGAGTTCGGGTACCTGGTCGGCTTCGAGGCGGGCCAGGACGTCGGTGCGCCACTCGTCCCAGTGGTGGACGCGGACGTGGGTGCCGCCGAGCGCCATGTCCCGTACGACGTCGTCCAGGGTGGTGGGGACGCCGGTGAGGTGGTAGTCGAAGCCCCAGGCGTCTGGCTCGCAGACCACGGCGACCGCGGTCCGGCTGACCCAGTCGACCGGCGCCACGTTGAGGTGGCGGAACGCCGGTACGGTGCGGAGGCGGGCGAAGGCCGCGATCAGGCCGCTGCTGAGGTCCTGAGGGTTGTGGGCGCCGGTCCTGGTGTGGCCGCCGATGCCGCCGGGGCGCAGCGCGGAGACGACCAGGCCGTGGTCGCGGGTCCGGCGCAGGGCCGTCTCGGCGGCCCACTTGGACTGGTCGTAGCCGGCGGCGAGCCCGCCGATGTGGGCGAAGGGGTCGTCCTCGCCCATGGACGGGATGCCGGCCTCGTTGAAGACGGCGATCGAGGAGATGTGGTGCAGGGGCTTGGGACGGCCCGTGGCGGCGAGTTCGGCGAGGGTGAGTGCGCCGAGGACGTTGCTCGTGCGCAGGGACTGGTAGCCGCGCAGGAAGTCGACCGCCGCGGCGACACCGACGACGCTGTCGAGTTCGTCGGCGAGGGTGTGCCAGAGCTCGTCGGACAGCCCCAGGCGCGGCTCGCGGATGTCGCCGGGTACGACGGTGATCCGGCGGCGGACCTCCGCGTTCCAGGGCAGCCGGTAGGCGCGGAGCTGCGCGCCGAGCCGGGCCTCGGCCGCCTTCTCGTCGGCGGCGCGGACCAGGCAGTGCACCTGGGCGTCGCTGTGCCGCAGCAGGTCCAGCAGCATGTGGCTGCCGAGGAAGCCGGTGGCTCCGGTGAGCAGGACGCGGCGGGGCGGGAGCGGCTCGGGCGGGCGGACGAAGGGGAGGCGGTCGGCGAGGGCGAGGTCGGCGAGGATCTGGGAGAGGTCTTCCGGGCGGGCTGCGGAGTGGGAGGCATCCGCCGGTTCGGGGGTGACCCGACGTTGGGGCGTGGCCCCGGGTCGGGGGGTGGTCCCAGGCTGGGCGGTGGCCTCCGGCCGGAAGGGGTCCCCGCCTCGGGAGGTGGCCCCAGGCCGGGAGGTGGCCCCAGGTGCGGTGGAGGGCGGCGTGGCTTCGACTCCGGCCTCCAGGCAGCGGCGGGCCAGGGTGCGGGGCCGCGCGTCGGCGAACACCTCGTCGAGGTCCAGCTCCACGCCCAGCTCCCGCTCCAGATCGGCCGCGAGCTCGACGGCGTGCACGGAGGTGCCTCCGGCGTCGAAGAAGTCCGCGTCCGGGGCGAGACGGCCCTGGGGGAGGTAACGGCCGGCGGCGGTGGCGATGACGGAGGCGAGGGCGTCGAGGTCGGGGCCGGGCGTCGGGCCGGCCGTCTTCTCACCGGCTTCCCCGCCCAGCACCCTCGCCAGCAGTTCGGTCACGCCCAGCGGGCCGCCGCCGCGTTCGATCGCTTCCGCGGTCGCCCCCTGCGCGGCACACGCCGCCGTCTCCTCGTTCACGTCACGCATCAGAGCCCTTCCCCCTGCGCACGGTCTGCTGTCCGTCCCGCTCCCAGGAGCGGAACACCCTGAGGTGGTCCGGTGTGACCACGGCCTGCAGGAGTTCGTCGTCCGGCTCTCCCCCGCCGAGCGCGGCGACGATCCGCCGTGCGGGCGCGTTGCGGGGCGTGCGCTGTGCCGTCAACCGCACTTTCCCGCAGCCCAGTTCGTCGGCGCGGTCGGCCAGCCAGCCCAGCAGGCGTTCCTCGACGCCCCGGCCGAGGGCGCGACAGCTCAGCAGCCAGGCCAGGACGTCCAGTTGGTCCCCGTCGGCCCGTACGGCGAGGAGTGCGATCTGCCCGTAGTCGCCGAACCGGTCCCGTGCGGCGGCCGTCCACACCTCGCCCCGGTCCCGCCACCGTTCGAGATCGCGGCCGTCGGCGGAGCGGGGCCGGAGGGTGAACTGGTTGGTGCGGCGCACGAGTTGTTCCGCGCGGGGCACGTCCGCGTCGGTCAGCGCACGGATGTCGACGGTCAGGTCCAGCTCGGCGAGGAACTCCTGGTATCCGCCCTGCTCGGTCCGGACCGCGTCCCGGGCGCGTTCCTCCGTGTAGAAGCGGGCCCGCAGGGTGTCCTCGACGGTGGCGGCGGCCGGGACCAGTGGCCACAACCGGGCGAGGAACGGCTCGAGTTCGGCTGCGGGCGGGCAGGTCACGGACAGCACCTGCGGCAGCTCCGCCCGCATCCTGGCGATCTCGGCCGGGTTGTCGTCGAGGAAGAGGAAGCCGTCCAGACCCAGGTTCAGCTCGCGGGCCGCGTCCTCGAGGCGGGCCGGCTTGGGGCCCCACTCGGCGGACAGGACGCTGAAGTGCTCGGGCCCGAGCGGGCTGTCGGGCCGGTCGAGGACGGCGCGGACCGTCTCCTCGTCGTTGTTGCTGACCAGCACGAGCAGCGCCCCGGCCGCACGCCACCGCAGCAGCCTGCGTGCGAGCAGAGCGCGCGGCCCGGTGAGGTCCACGGCCCCGGGTCCGGTCTCCCCGGCCACGCCGCCCCACAGGGTCTCGTCGCCGTCGACGGCGATCACCTTGGGCGCCGGGCGCAGCACCGCCCGTACGGTCTCGGCGAGGCCAAGGGCCACCGCGGCCTGGAACTCGGGGGTGAAGGGGAGGTGGGCGAGCCGTTCGGTGTGCTCGTCGAAGCGGTCCTCGACGGGGTGACGGCGGGTCCAGTCGTCGGGGCCGAGCACGGCGAGGCCGGGGGTGTCGGCCAGCTCGGCGGCGACCTCCCGCTCCCAGCGGGCCATGCGCTCCGCGGTGCCGTCGGACGGCAGGAAGCCGACGATCAGGGGGGTGCGGGTGCGCTCGGCGAGGGAGCGCAGGGCGGCCGGATACTCGGTGCGCAGCTCGGCGAGGAGCGCGTCGTCGACGGTCCCGAACCGTTCCAGGTCCGCTGCGCGCAGGAGCACCACGGCGACGGCCGCGCCCGGGTCGGCGAGCACCCCGGACGGATCGCGCAGAGCGGCCAGGACCTGGTGGTACGGCGCCTCGGCCACGGTCAGCCCGCTCTCCTCCACGGCGGCCTCGCACAGGGCGGGCAGGTGCCCGAGGGCGAAGGTGGCGGCGAGGGCGAGGGTCGGGCGGCCGGGGGTGCGCGCGGGCCGGTCCGCGAGTTGCCCGAGCAGCGCGAGGAACTGCTCCCCCAGCCCGGCGGTGGCGGTCTCGTCCAGGATGTCGAGGTTGTGGTCGAGACGGATCCGGCCCGCGTCCGGTGTCATGGTGATCATCAGGTCGAGGTCGGAGTACCCGGTCCCGGCCGGCAGCACCTCCAGCGCGGTGAGCCGGCCCCCGTGGCGGACGTGGTTGAAGTAGACCTCGACGAGGGGCGCGTCCGCCCGGTGCAGCCCCTGCCGGGCCAGGGTCGCCAGCACGTCGGAGAACATCGCGCCCTTGGTCAGCAGCCGTTCCAGCCGGGCGCCGGTCCGGCGCAGCACCTCGGCGGCCGGTTCACCGGCACGCGCCTCGGCGGGGAACGGCACGGGTACGCCGTAGAAGCCCACCGCGTCGTACGCGTCGGCGTGGATCCGGGTGTCGACGGGCACGGCCAGCACGAACCGCTCCCGCTCCCGCAGCCGCGCCAGCAGCAGGGTCAGGGTGCCGAGGCAGAAGGCGGCGGGCGTGATCGCGAGGTCGCTCGCGGCGGCGGAGACGCGGTCCATGAGCCCGTCGGGGAGGGGCAGGGTGACGCTGCCGGCCCGGTAGGTCCGCTCGGCCGGGCGCGGGTGGGACAGGGTCAGGTCGAGCCGCTCGGCGCCCTCGAAGAGCGCCCGCCACTCGGCCGTGGCGGTGCCCTCGCCGCTGTGCTGGGCCTCGACGAGGAGGTGGACGTCGCGGTTGGTCGGTTCGGAGCCGAGGGCGGATCCGGAGAGTTCGGCGTCGATCTCGCCCGCGACGAGGAGCAGCGACTGCAGGTCTGCGACCGCGTGGTGGGCGCCGAAGAGGAGGATCTGGTCGCGCGGGCCGGTGTCGAGCAGCTCGAACCGCCACAGCGGGGTGGCCGTCAGGTCGAACGGCGGCTCCAGCAGCTCCCGCAGCCGGTCGGCGGGGGTGACGTCGGCGGGGGTCTTTGTCCAGCGCAGCAGCGGCGCGGTCGGCTCGCGGTCGACGCGCAGGTGCCGTAGGCCGTCGGGGCCGGTGTCGATCGCCGTGCGCAGGGCCGCGTGGCGGGAGGCGAGGCGGGTGAGGGCGTCCGTGAGGGTGTCGCGGGTGGTGGGGGTGGCGAGCAGGACGGCGAGGCCGATGGTGTGGGCGGCGGGCGGCATGCCGGGCCGGGCGCTGCGCAGCAGTCGGACGACGTCCCGGGTGGCGGGGTGCCGCTCGGTCTCCGGGACGTCCTCGGCGGCCGGTTCCGGTGTCCGCGACACGTGCCGCTCGGGCAGGGCCTCGGCGAGGGACCGGGCCAGGCCCCGGATGTCGGCGGCGGCGAACATCTGGGCGGTGGGCAGGTCGACGCCGAGTTCGCGGGCGAAGGTGTTGCGCAGCCGCACCAACATGAGGGAGTCCAGGCCCAGTTCCTTCAGGGCGGTGCTCGCCGCCGGGTCGACGACACCACCGCAGACCTCGTCGACGCGGGCGCGGACGTACGCCTCCAGCCACATCCGGCGGTCGTCGTCGGTGGGCGCCGCGAAGACCTTGCGGACCAGCCCGTCGGGGTCCGCCGGGCCGGTGGGGGCGGTGACGAGGCCGGCGAGGATCGGCCGGGTGCGGAGCAGGTCCGGGGTGAGGGAGAGCAGTTCCCGGTCGAGGGCGAGGGGGGCGAGCTGTCGGTGGCCGGTGGTCAGCACGCGGTCGAACAGTTCGCCGCCCTCCTGCGGGGAGAGGGCGACGAGCCCCGAGCGGCCGGTCCCGGCGGCGCGGGTGGCGTCCGCGGCGACCATGCCGACGCCGGACCAGGCGCCCCAGTCGAGGCTCAGCGCTCGCCGTCCGGTGTGCGCCAGATGGTGGGCCCAGGCGTCGAGGAAGGCGTTGGCGGCGGCGTAGGGTCCCTGGCCGGCCGAGCCGAGCAGACCCGCCGCCGAGGCGAACAGCACGAAGTGCTCGGATTCCGGGACGAGTTCGGTGAGCAGGGCGGTGCCCAGCACCTTAGGGGCCAGGACGCGCCGTACGTGTGTGTCGGTGAGGTTGGCCAGGGTGGCGTCGTCGAGGATGCCGGCCGCGTGTACGACGCCGGTGATCGGGCCCGCCGCCCGGCGTACGGCGTCCAGCGCGGCCGTGAGTCCGTCGCGGTCGGCGACGTCGGCGCGGGCGAGGTGGACGGTGGTCCCGCGCTCTTGGAGGCCCGCGATCCAGCGCGCGGCGTCCCGGTCGGGCGTACCGCGGCTCAGCAGGGCCAGCCGGCGGACGCCGCGGCCCACGAGCCGTTCCGCGACGACCCGGCCGAGACCGCCGAGACCGCCGGTGATCAGGTACGGGCCGTCCGCGACGCGGCCGTCGGTGTCCGGGCGGGCGCGCCTCAGCCGGGGCACGAACCGGCCGGAGTGGCGCAGGGCGACGAGGCGTTCGTCGTCGGCGTGCCGCAGCTGGGTCCACAGGGCGTTCTCGCCTCCGGTGGGCGGCAGGTCGATCAGGGTGGTCGCCAGCTCGGGGTGTTCCTGGGCCACGGTGAGGCCGAATCCCCAGGCGAGCGCCTGCTGCGGCCGGGTGACCTCGGTACTGTCCCCGACGGCCTGGGTGCCGCGCACGACCACGAAGAGGCGGGGGGCGGCCTGCCCGTCGGTGAGGGCCCGCACCAGGTGCAGGGTGCTCAGGCAGCATCGCCGGGCGGCCTGCTCGGCGGTGGCGGAGTCGGTGACGGGCGGGGTGTCCAGTGCGGTCAACTGGACGACCACGGCGGGGCGTTGGTCGCCGTACGCCTCGTTCAGCAGACGCGTGACGTGCGCCGGATCAGCCGGGTCGAGGACATACCGGGCCGGGCCTTCGGCGGTGAACTCTGTGCCGGTGCGGGCGACGACGGCCGTGGCGCCGAGCCGGGCGGCGAGGTCGTCGGCCACTCCGGTCGCGTCGGCGAGGATCAGCCAGCTCCCCTCGGCGGGCGGTTCGTTGGCGGCCGGACGGGATTCCCAGCGGGTCTCGTAGAGGGCGCCGTCCAGCGGGGAGAGCGCGGCCAGTGTGAACTCCTCTACTTCGAGGAGGAGTTGGTCGTCCGCGTCCCACAGTCGCAGGTCGACGGTGGCGGTGTCGCCGGCGACGGAGCGCAGTTCGCACGACGCCCAGGCCGGGGTCGTACGGCGTCCCGTCCAGCGCGCGCCGCCGCATCCGGCGGGGACGAACGCCCGGCTCTCGGGTGCCTCGCCCGGCAGGGCGGCGGTGTGCAGGGCGGCGTCGAGGACGGCGGGGTGCAGCAGATGCCCGGCGGCGGGCCGTTCGGCCAGTCGGCCGAGCGCGGCGGTGGCACTGCGGCGGCCGCCCTCCAGGTTGCGGAAGGCGGGGCCGTACTCGATGCCGAGTGCGGCGAGCCGGGCGTGGACGGCCGTGAGGTCGACGGGTTCGGTGCAGCGCTCACGCAGGTCGGCGAGGCGCGGTTCCTCGGTCCCGGCCTGCGCGGTGACGACCCGCCCGGTCACGTGTGGCACCCAGCGCGGCGGCCGCTCACCGGTCCGGGCCGAGGTGATGGTGAACTCCCGGACGCCTTCCCGGGCCGGGCGCAACGCCAGTTGCACCCGCACGGGTCGGTCCTCGCTCAGCCGCAGCGGCTCCAGGAAGCGCACGTCCGCCAGCCGGGCTCCCCCGCACACCTGTACGGCGGCCTCCAGCGCCATGTCCAGGAAGGCGGCCCCGGGCAGCCAGACCTCGCCGGTGACGCGGTGGTCGGTGAGGTAGGCGAACCGGTGGTCGCGCAGGTCGAGTTCGGTCTGGAAGAGATGCCGGTCGGGTTCGTCGCCGGCCTCGATGTGGAGGCCGAGCAGCGGGGAGGCGCCGGTGGGGCCGGCCGGGGCGGGGGCGAGCCAGTGGCGTTCCCGGGCGAAGGCGTAGGTGGGCAGGTCGAGGCGGCGGCCCCGTGGGAAGAGCGCTGTCCAGTCGGGGGTGTGCCCGGCGGTGTACAGCTCGCCGAGCCGGCGCAGCAGGGTGGCGTGCCCGTCCTGTTCGCGACGCAGCGAGCCGACGGCGACCGCGTCGATGCCGGTGTCGGCGGCGACGGCCTCGATGGAGGCGGTGAGCGAGGGGTGCGGGCCGAGTTCGACGAAGTAGCGGTAGCCGTCGTCCAGCATGCGGGTGATGGTGTCCGCGAAGCGGACGGGTTGCCGGAGGTTGGCGAACCAGTACGCGGCGTCCGGGTGGTCGACGCGCTCCGCCAGGACCGACGAGTACACGGGCAGGGCGGACGGCGCCCCCTCGATGCCCGAGAAGCGGTCGCGGAGTTCGTCGCGCAGTGGCTCCATCAGCGGGCTGTGCGAGGCGAACGGCGTCGACAGCCGTCGTACGGGGACGCCTCGCTCCTCCAGGGTGCGACGCAGTGCGGCGAGCGCCTCGGTCTCTCCCGAAACGGCCGTGGAGCGTGCGCTGTTGAGGGCGCCGACGAAGAGCCGGTCGGGGTGTGCGGCGATCAGGTCCGCGAGTTCGGCGGGCGGCAGGTCGACGGCGAGCATGCCGCCGTGCCCGACGAGCGGTGCGACGGCCGCGGCCCGCCCGGTAACCACGGTGACCGCCTCGTCGAGGGTGAGCGCACCTGCGTCGTAGGCGGCGGTGATCTCGCCGAGGCTGTGTCCGACCACCCCGTCGGGGGTGACGCCGAGGGCACGCCAGGCGGCGGCCAGGGCCGCGTCGACGGCGAACAGCGTCGGCTGGAGGTACTCGGTGCGCTCCAGCGGGGAGAACTCCTCGGTGGCGCGCAGAGCGTTGAGCACGGACCAGCCTGCGTGCCGCCGTACCGCCTCGTCGATCCGGGTGAGTTCCGCGCGGAAGGCTTCCGACTCGGCCGCCGACCGCAGCCCCATGCCGGGCCACTGGCCGCCGTGCCCGGCGAAGACGAAGGCGACCTTGCCGGTCCGGTTCTCGTCCGGGACGTGCAAGGGCGCGCGGCCGGACGCCAACGCGTCGAGTGCGGAGCGCAGTTCGTGCCGGTCACCCGCCACGATCGTCGTGCGCCACTCGAAGTGGCTGCGATGGCGGGCCAGGGTGTGGGCGACATCCGGCAGCGGGGTGTCCTCGGTGACGTACCGGGCGAGCCGTGCGGCCTGCCCGCGCACGGCGGCCTCACTGCGCCCCGAGAGCACGAACAGATCCTTCCCGGCGGCGACCTCGGCCTTCGGCGGGCGGCGCGCTCCCGCGCTCGACGGCGTCTCGGTGGCCGGTGCTGCCTCTTCGACGATCACATGGGCGTTGGTGCCGCTGATCCCGAAGGCACTCACACCGGCGCGCCGCACCCGCGTCGGCGCCGACGGCCAGGGCGTCGGCTCGTGGAGCAGGCGCAGCCCGCTGGTGTCCCAGTCGACGTGGCGGCTGGGGGTGTCGGCGTGCAGCGTGGCCGGGAGGATGCCGTGGCGCAGGGACTGTACGACCTTGATCAGCCCGGCGACGCCCGAAGCGGCCTGGGTGTGGCCGATGCTGGACTTCAGGGAGCCCAGCAGCAGCGGGCGGCCGGCGGGCCGGGAGGTGCCGAACACCTCGCTCAGGGCGCCCGCCTCGATGGGGTCGCCGAGGGTCGTGCCGGTGCCGTGGGCCTCGATGTGGTCGATGTCGGCGGGTGTCAGCCCGGACAGTTCCAGGGCGCGGCGCACCACCCGCACCTGTGCGGGCCCGTTGGGCGCGGACAGGCCCTGGCTGCGGCCGTCCTGGTTGACGGCTGTGCCGCGCAGCACGGCCAGCACCTCGTCGCCGTCGCGGCGGGCGTCGTCCAGGCGCTTCAGTACGAGCATCCCGGCGCCCTCGGCCCAGATCGCGCCGTCGGCGTCGTCGGAGAAGGAGCGGCAGCGGCCGGTGGCGGACAGTGCGCGCAGCCGGCTGAACTCCACGAAGGTCTGCGGGGTCACCATCAGCGTCACCCCGCCCGCCAGCGCCAGCTCGCACTCGCCGGAGCGCAGGGCCTGCGCGGCGAGGTGGACGGCGACCAGCGACGACGAGCACGCCGTGTCGACGGTGAGGGCCGGCCCGTGCAGTCCGAGCGCGTACGCCAGCCGCCCGGACGCCACACTCAGCGCCGAGCCCGTGCCGACATGGCCGTCGAGCTGGTCGAGGCGGGTGCCGGAGCGGTAGTCGCTGCCGAACATGCCGACGTACACACCGGTGGCGCTGCCCGCGAGACGGGCGGGCACGATGCCGGCGCGCTCCAGCGCCTCCCAGGCGGTCTCCAGCAGCAGCCGCTGCTGGGGGTCCATGGCGGCGGCCTCCTTCGGGGTGATGCCGAAGAACCCCGCGTCGAAGGACTCGATGTCGTCGAGGAAGCCGCCTTCCCGGGCGTAGGACTTGCCGGGGGCGTCGGGGTCGGGGTCGTAGAGGGCGTCGACGTCCCAGCGTCCGGCGGGGAAGGGGCCGACGGCGTCGCGGCCCTCGGCGAGGAGCCGCCACAGGTCGTCGGGGTCCTGGACGCCACCGGGCAGGCGGCAGGCCATGGAGACGACGGCGATCGGCTCGTCGGTGGCGACGGCGCGCCTCGCCTTCCGCACGCCACGGCCGCCGGGCACGACCGTGCCGAGGAGGTGCTCGGTGAGGCGGGCCGGGGTCGGGTGGTCGAAGAGCAGGGTGGCCGGGAGCCTTGTGTCGAGGCGGGCGGCGAGGCGGTTGCGCAGCTCGACGGCGGTCACCGAGTCCATGCCGAGGTCGCGCAGGGGCCGGTCGGGGCCGACGCAGTCGACCGAGCGCAGGCCGAGGGCGCGGGACGCCTCCTCGCGGACGAGGGCGAGGACCCGGTCGGCACGGTCGGTCTCCGCCAGCTCGGCCAGCCGCCGGGCGAGACCACCGCCGCCCGGGCCGGTGGGCCGGGGCGCGGGCAGCAGGGTCCGCCACACGGCCGCGTCGGCGGTCGCCCCGCGCAGGCGGGCCAGGTCGAGGGACCAGGCGACCTGGTGGGGCGTGCCGCGCCGGACGGCGAGTTCGACGAGGTCGCGGCCCTGGTCGGGGGTGAGGGTGCGGTGACCGAGGCGGGCGAGGCGGTCGAGGTCGGCGTGTGCGGCGGCTAGCCCCTCGCCCGCCCAGGCGCCGAAGGAGACGGACAGGGCGGGCAGCCCCTGGGCCCGCCGGTGGTGGGCGAGCTGGTCGAGGAAGGCGTTGGCCGCCGCGTAGTTGCCCTGCCCCGGGCTGCCGACGACACCGGCGGCCGAGGACACCAGCAGGAACAGCTCCAGCGGCAGGCCGGCGGTGAGCCGGTGCAGATGCGCGGCGCCGTCGACCTTGGGGCGCAGGACCCGGACGAGACGGTCCGGGGTCAGCTCCGTGATCACACCGTCGTCGAGCACGCCGGCACAGTGCACGACGCCGCGCAGCTCGTCCCCGGCGCGGGCCAGTACGGCGGCCAGTGCGGTTGCGTCGGCGACGTCGCAGGCCGCGACGTCGGCCCGGGCACCGAGAGCGGCCAGTTCGGCGACGGCCGCCTCGGCACGGGGGTCGTCGCTTCCCCGACGAGACGTCAATAGCAGTCGCGTCACGCCGCGTTCGGCCAGCAGCCGGGCGATCTGCCGTCCGACCGCGCCCAGTCCACCGGTGATCAGCACGGTGCCGTGGGCGGGGAGGCTCCCGTCCTCGTCCGTGCGTGCGGCACGGATCAGCCGGGGGGCGAGCACCTCCCCCGCCCTGACCGCGATCTCCGGCTCCTCTCCGGCGGAGCGCAGCAGTTCCTCGCTCTCCGTGCCGTCGACATCGACAAGCGTCAGCCCGAGGTCCGGGTGCTCCGCTCGGGCACTGCGGGCGAGCCCCCACAGCACCGACTGCGCAAGCCCCGGCACGGTGTCCCCGTCGGCGGCCGCGACCGCGCCCCGGGTCACCCACACGGTCCGGGTGGGCGCCTCGATGAGCGTCTGCAGCTCACCCAGGGCGGCGGCCGCCAACTCCTGTGCCGCGGCGGCCGGTTCGGCGTCCGCCGGGGGCTGCGGCCAGTGTCGTACGACGGTGTCGGCGCCGTCCGGCCCGGCGGGCACCGGTGTCCACGCCACCTCGTACAGGTGCCGGGCGTTCTCCGCACCGCCGCCGAGGTCCGCCGGGCTCGCGGTGCGCAGCCGTACGTCCTCCAGGCGGCCCGCCGGGAAGCCGTCGGCGTCCCACAGGGCGATGTCCAGGGTGAGGTCGGTGGCGGTGCCGCCGGTGCGCCGGACGGACACCGTCAGATCGGTCGCGCCGCCGGGCGGCAGGGTGCAGCGGCCGACGGCGACGGGCAGCAGGACCCGGTCGTCGGCCGGGGCGAGGGCGGCGGCCGTGTGCAGGGCGGCGTCCAGGAGCGCCGGGTGGACCGGGTAGGGGTCGGTCGTGTCCCGGGCCGCGGCAGGCAGGGACAGGCGGGCGAGCAGCTCCCCGTCACCGGCCCGCACGGCCTCGCGTATGCCCCGGAAGGCGGGGCCGTAGTCGAGGCCGAGGGCGGTCAGGCGGTCGTACGTCTGCGGCGTCCAGGCCGGTTCGGCGCTCTCCGGCCAGGTCGGGGGCCGGGCCGCCTGGATCGCCTCGGCGGCGGTGCCGGTGGCGGTGGCGTGCAGGGTCCAGCCGAGGTCGTCCCGGTCGCGCGGGCGGCTGTGCACGGTGACCTCGGGCGCGGGCCCGTCGGTGACCACGTCCACGGACACCTCGACCGTGCCGGAGGGCGGCAGGGTGAGCGGGGCGAGCAGCAGCAGGCCGCTGACGTCGGCGGGCCGGTCGGGGGACGCGGTGGCCAGGGCGGCACGGCACAGTTCGAGCAGGGTGGTGCCGGAGACGACCGTACGGCCGAAGACGGTGTGGTCGGGCAGCCAGTCGGCGGTGGCCGGCGACCACTCGTCGCGGAAGGTCCAGCGGGTCGCGTCGGCGGACCGCAGTTGGACGCCGAGGAGGGGATGGGTGGAGCGGTCGAACAGGCCGGTCCCGCCCGCCGCGCCCTCGGGTTCGGTCCAGTACCGCTGCTCCTGCCAGGCGTACGTCGGCAGGTCGGCCCGCGCCGAGGGCGGCACGATGCGGCGCCAGTCGACGGGCCGTCCGTGCACATGGAGTTCGGCGGCGGCCCGGTCCAGACAGGCGGATCCGTCGGCGTCACGGCGCAGGGAGCCGACGGCGACCAGGTCGTCGTCGACGGTGCGTACGGCGGTCAGCAGCGTGGGGTGCGGGCTGAGCTCGACGAAGTGGCGGTGGCCGTCGGCCGCCATACGGGCCACGGTGTCCGAGAAGCGGACGGGTTCGCGCAGGTTGGTGTACCAGTAGCCGGCGTCCAGTTCCTCGGTGACGGGCTCGCCGGTGACGCTGGAGTACCAGGTGACGGAGGTCGGGAGGGTGGTCACGCCGTCGAGTTCGTCGAGGATCTCGGCGCGCACGGGCTCGACCCCGGCGCTGTGGGAGGCGTAGTCGACGTCGAGGCGGCGGACGAAGACCTGCTCGCGGTGGAGGTCGTCGAGGAGGGCCCGGAGCGGTTCGGGCTCGCCCGCGATCACCGTGGCGCGGGCGCTGTTGACGGCGGCGACGGTGACCCGGCCGTCGTGTCCGGCGATCCGTGCCTCGACCTCGGCACGCGGCAGGGCTACGACGGCCATGGCGCCGCTGCCGGACAGCGCGGTCAGGGCCCGGCTGCGCAGGGCGACGACGGCGGCCGCGTCGTTCAGGCTGAGGGCTCCGGCGACACAGGCGGCGGCGACCTCGCCCTGGCTGTGTCCCACCACGGCGTCGGGGCGGACGCCCCGGGCGCGCCAGACGGCGGCCAGGGACACCATCACGGCGAACAGGACCGGCTGGACGACGTCCACGCGCTCCAGGGAGGGGGCGCCCGGGTCGCCGCGCAGCACGGCCGTGACGGACCACTCGGTGAACGGGCGCAACGCGCCGTCGCATCGGTCGAGTTCGTCGGCGAACACCGGGTCGGCCGCGAGCAGGTCGCGGGCCATGCCGGCCCACTGGGCGCCCTGCCCGGGAAAGACGAAGGCCACCTTGCCGGGCGGGAGGGCGTCCTGCGGCCCGGCGGTGCTGTCGGGGTCGGGGCGGCCTTCGGCGAGGGTGCGCAGGGCGACGCGGAGTCCGTCGTGGTCGGCCGCCTGGACCACGGCGCGATGGGCGAAGTGGGTGCGGTGATGGGCGAGCGTCGCGGCGATCGCGGGCAGCGGCGTTCCGGACCGCTCACCGAGGGCTTCGGCGAGACGGCACGCCTGCTGACGCAGCGCGGCGGGGGTGCGGGCGGAAACCGGGAACAGCGTCGGCCGACGCGGAACCTCAACGGTGTACGCGGCGTCGGCCGGGGGGCCCGTTGCGGCAGTCCCGGTGTCACCCGCGCCGGTCGGCACATCCGCCACAGCGGGCCCGGCCCCGACCAACGTGTCCGCCCCAACCGACCCGCTGTCGGCCGACGCACCCACCACAGCGCGACCGGCATCAGCCGGGGTACCCACCACGGCGGGCCCCGCGCCGACCGACGCGCCCGCCGCAGCCGGCCGGGTATCCGTCGGCGCCTCTTCCAGGATCACGTGCGCGTTGGTCCCGCTGATGCCGAACGCGCTCACGCCTGCCCTGCGGACCCGGTCGGCACGGCGCGGCCACTGTGCCGCCGTACGGAGGAGGCGCAGGCCGCTGCCCGGCCAGTCGATGTGCTCGGTGGGGGTGTCGGCGTGCAGGGAGGCGGGGACGCGCTCGTGGCCGAGTGCCAGGACGGTCCTGATGACGCCGGCGATGCCCGCGGCGGCCTGGGTGTGTCCGATGTTGGACTTCAACGAGCCGACCCCGAGGGGGTGTCCGGGTGGCCGGCCGGGGCCGAAGACGGCGGCGAGCGCGCCCGCCTCGACGGGGTCGCCGAGGCGGGTGCCGGTGCCGTGGGCCTCGATGTGGTCGATGTCCTCGGGGCGGAGCCCGGCTGCGTCCAGGGCGGCCCGCAGCACCCGCTCCTGGGCGGGGCCGTTGGGCGCGCTCAGCCCCTGGCTGCGGCCGTCCTGGTTGATCGCCGAGCCCTTGACGACGGCGAGGACGCGGTCGCCGTCCCGGCGGGCGTCGGCGAGCCGCTTGAGCAGGACGAGTCCGCAGCCCTCGCCCCACACCACCCCGTCGGCGTCGGCGGAGAAGGGGCGGCAGCGGCCCGAGGGGGAGAGCCCGCGCAGCCTGCTGAACTCGACGTGGCCGCGCGGGGTGACCAGCAGCGTCGCCCCGCCCGTGAGGGCGAGATCGCACTCGCCGGCCGCCAGCGCCCGGGCGGCCAGGTGCAGGGCGACCAGGGAGGAGGAGCAGGCGGTGTCGACGGTGACCGCGGGTCCGTGCAGGCCGAGGGCGTAGGCGATGCGCCCGGAGGCGACACTGGCCGCGGAACCGGTGCCGACGTGGCCGTCGAGCTGGTCCAGGGAGGCGGCGGAGAGATAGCCGCTGTCGTAGAGGCCGAGGTAGACCCCGGTGGAGCTGCCGGCCAGGGTGTCCGGGACGATCCCGGCGCGTTCGAGGGTCTCCCAGGCGGTGCGCAGCAGCAGCCGCTGCTGTGGGTCCATGGCGGCGGCCTCGCGCGGGGAGATGCCGAAGAAGGCGGCGTCGAAGCGGTCGATGCCGTCGAGGTAACCGCCGCGCAGGCTGTACGCCTTGCCGGTGGCCTCCGGGTCGGGGTCGTACAGCCTCTGGGCGGGCCACCGCCCCGCAGGTGGCTCGGAGGTGACGTCCCGTCCGGAGTCGAGTATCCGCCACAGCCCCTCGGGGTCGTCCGCGCCACCCGGGAAGCGGCAGGCCATGGAGATGACGGCGATGCCGTCATCGACTGCCTGCCCCTTCACCAACAGGGGTGCGTCTTCTGGAGCTTGGCCGGGAAAGAGCGCGTCGGCGATCGCCGCGACGCCGGGGTGGTTGAAGACGAGGGACGGGTCGAGCGTGCGGCCGACGCGCTCGGCGAGCTCGGCGCCGAGCGCGACCAACTGCCGTGACCCCAGCCCGAATTCGGCGAGCGGACGGTGTGGGTCGACGGTGTGCGGGGCGAGGCCGGCCGCCTCGGCCACCGCCGGGACGAGCCAGTCCCGCACCTCTTCGGCGGTCGTCAGGGACGGTTCGGGAGCATGGTTCGGCGACACATTCGCAGGCATCTGGTGAAGGTCCTCGAAAGGCGGAGAGGGCTGGGCGGCGCCGCGATGTCACTCGGCGCCCGGTGTCATCACTTGGCGCCCGGTGTCATCGCTCGGCGCCCGGTGTCATCGCGCGGCGGCGCTGTCGAGCCCGGCGAGGGTGCCGTCGAGATAGGCGGCGCGGGAGGCGCGGCGCCGGATCTTGCCGCTGGAGGTCTTGGGAAGGGTGCCGGGCCGGATGAGCACGACGTCGTGCACGGACAGACCGTGTGCCTCGCCGATCGCGCCGCCGACCACGTCGGCGATCTTCTCGGCCTCGCCGGCCATGTCGGGGCCGATCTCGGCGACGACGACGGGCCGTTCGCCGTCGACCCCGGCGTCCACGGAGAACACGGCGGTGCAGCCGGGCCGCAGCGCGGGGTGGGCGAGTTCGGCGGTCAGCTCCACGTCCTGCGGGTAGTGGTTGCGCCCGTCGATGACCATGAGGTCCTTGAGGCGTCCGGTGACGAAGAGTTCGCCGTCGTCGAGGTGGCCGAGGTCGCCGGTGCGCAGGAAGCGGCCCTCGCGGCCGGGCAGCGTGGCGCGGAAGGTGTCGCGGGTGGCGAGGGCGTTGCGCCAGTACCCCTGGGCGACGCCCGCGCCCTGGACCCAGATCTCGCCGACCTCGCCGTCGGGCAGCTCCCGCTGCCGTTCGGGGTCGGCGATCACGACGGTCACCCCGTCGCCGGGGCGTCCGCAGCTCACCGGGGCGGTGTCGGCGAGGGCCCGCGGTGTGCCGCCGGTGACCATGAGGGTGGCCTCGGCGAGGCCGTAGCAGGGGTGGAGGGCGCGGCGGTCGAAGCCGGCCGGGGCGAAGGTGTCGGCGAAGCGGCGCAGGGTGGCGGCGCGCACCGGTTCGGCGCCGTTGAAGGCGACCCTCCACGAGCGCAGGTCGAGGCGGTCGAGGAGTGCGGGCGTGGTGTGCCTGAGGCACAGCTCGTAGGCGAAGTTGGGGCCGCCGGAGGTGTGCGGGCGGTAGCGGCTGACGGCGGCCGGCCAGCGTTCGGGTCGCTGGAGGAAGTGCAGGGGTGACAGGAGGGTGGTGGTGGCGCCGAGGTAGACCGCGTTGAGGACGGGGCCGATGAGGCCCATGTCGTGGTAGACGGGCAGCCAGCTGACGAAGAGTTCGTGGTCGTGGGCGTCGAGGGCGTCCCGGGTGTGGCCCATGCGCTCGGTGATGACGCGCTCGTTGTCGAGCAGGTTGCCGTGGGTGACGACGACGCCGCGCGGGGCGGAGGTGGATCCGGAGGTGTACTGCAGGAAGGCGACGGAGTCGGGGGTGAGGTCGGGCGGGCGCCAGGCGGTTGCCTGCTCGTCGGGGATGTCCTCGGTGGCCACGCGGGTGATGCCGTCGAGTTCGGGGAGGTGGCCGGCCGGGTCGCCGAGGGCGGCGATCACCTCGCGGTCGCCGAGGATCACCTCGGCGTCGGCGTCGGCGACCAGGCGCCGGGTCCGGGTCAGCGCCCGGTGGCCGCGGGCGCGGTCCTGCGGGGGTACGGCGGGGACGGCGACCACTCCGGCGCAGAGACAGCCGAGGTAGGCCGAGACGAACTCCAGGCCCGGCCGGTGGAGCAGCACGGCGCGGGATCCTGCGAGTCCGCGGTCCTGGAGCCAAGCGGCGACGGCCCGCGAGCGGAGGGCGAGACGGCCGTACGAGATCTCCTGGACCTCCCCGTCGCAGTCCCCCGTGACGAGGAAGCGGTAGGCGGTCCGGTCGGGCTGGTGCGAGGCGTGCGCGGTCAGTAGGTCGACCAGGGAACGGGCCATGTTGAGGAGTCTCACCTGTTCGGATGCGACGACACGGGAACTGGAGTTCGAGATGCACACACCGGTTGCTACCGGCGAGTAACACCCTAGCAAGCCATCCGCACGATATGTCGAACACAGGTAAACCCTGTGTATCCAAGGGAGCCGATCCGGACAGCGGACTTGCCCCAGAAAGGGCGGAACGCCCCTGAATGCCCCGCCCGCCGATCGGCCCTATCGTGCTGTTATGGAGCACGCACTCAGTCCCACGACCCTGTCCGCGCTGCGCCGCCCCCGTCCGTACCCCGCGGTCTCCGTACTGACGCCGACGCACCGCCGTGAACCCGACAACGCCCAGGATCCCGTCCGGCTGCGCAACGCCGTGGCCGAGGCCAAGAAACAGCTGGCCGCCGACCCGGCGGTGACCCGGGAACGGCGCGCCGACATCGTCGGTCAGCTGGACCGGGCACTGACCGAGGTGGACCTCGCGCACGCCGAGGACGGGCTGGTGATCTTCGCCGCGCCGGGCGAGCACCAGGTGTGGTCGCTCTCCCGCGCCGTGCCGGAACGCGTGGTGCTCTCGGACACCTTCCTCACCCGCAACCTGGTCTCCGCGCAGGCCGCCGAACGGCCGTTCTGGGTACTGTCGGTGTCCCCGGACCACGTCACGCTGTGGAACGGCGGCGCCGGTCACGTCACCGAGGAGCGCTCCGGTGCCTTCCCGATGACCCGGACACGGGAGAACTTCGACGCCGAACGACAGGAGCGCATCGGCGACCTGCCGAGCACCTACCGCGACGAGGACACCCGCCACTTCCTGCGCGAGGCCGACACGGCGATCGGCAGGCTGCTGCGTGAGGACCCGCGGCCGCTGTACGTCACCGGCGAGCAGGCCGCCCTCTCCCTGCTGGACGAGTTCGGCGGGACCGCCCGGGACGCGATGCACGTGGCGCGCGGCGGCCTGGCGCACGGCACCCCGGACGCCGTCTGGCAGGCGGTGCGCCCGCTGCACGAGGCCGCGGCCCGCCAGGAGACCGCCGAGGTGGTCCGGGAGCTGGAGTCGGCGCGCGGGCACCGCACGTTCGCGGCCGGAGTGGACGAGGTCTGGCGCACCGCCCGGGAGGGCCGGGTGCGACTGCTCGCAGTCGAGGAGAACTTCCGCGCCACGATGCGCGACGACGGCGACCATCTGGTGCCCGCCGACAGCGGCGACCGGGGCGCGCGGGAGGACGTCGTGGACGAGATCGTCGAGCGGTGCCTGGAGACGGGCGCCCAGGTCCGCTTCGTCCCTGACGGCACACTCGGCCCCGCGCTCGGGATCGCCGGCGTCCTGCGCTACTGAGCCGATCCCTGCCGGGCGCCTGTCGAGTCCCTGGACGACCATGAAACGCTGAGGGCCGTCCAGGGAGAGGAGCCGACGGATCGTGTCCGAGCTGCTGGGTGTGGCCGTACTGGGTGCGGGCCACATGGGAGCCGACCACATACGGCGTATCGACCGTGTGGTGAGCGGAGCGAGGGTGGCCGCGGTGGCCGACCCCGACGCCGATCGCGCGAAGGAAGCCGTGGCCGGGATCGACGGGGTCTCGGTCCACACGGAGACCGAGGCCGCGCTCGACGCGCCGGGCGTCGAGGCCGCGCTGATCGCCTCGCCCGGCCCCGCCCACGAGGAGGCGCTGCTGGCGGCCTTCGCCCGTGGGCTGCCGGTGCTGTGCGAGAAGCCGATGGTGCCGGACTCCGCCGGGGCGCTGCGCGTGGTGGAGGCGGAGGCGCGGCTCGGACGGCGGCTGGCGCAGATCGGTTTCATGCGGCGCTACGACACCGGGTACCGCCGGCTCAAGCAGGTGCTGGACGACGGGCGGCTGGGCCGCCCGCTGATGCTGCACTGCGTCCACCGCAACGTCTCCTCGCCGCCCGGCTTCACCAGCGCGATGCTGATCGACAGCTCGGTGTCGCACGAGATCGACGCGGCCCGCTGGCTGCTCGGCCAGGAACTCACCGCGGTGACGGTGTTCCGGCCGCGCGCGTCGTCCGGCGCCCCGCAGGGCCTGCTGGACCCGCAGTTCGTGCTGTTCGAGACCGACGCGGGCGCCCTCGTCGACGTCGAGGTCTTCGTCAACTGCGGCTTCGGCTACCAGGTGCGCTGCGAGGCGGTGGGTGAGGCGGGCAGCGCGCGGATCGGCGAGGAGCACGGCCCGCTGGTCACCACGCGCGGCACCGCGGGGCAGGAGGTGCCGCAGGACTACCTCGTGCGGTTCCGGGACGCCTACGACCGTGAGGTGCAGGCGTGGGTCGACGCCACCCGGCGGGGCCGTACGACCGGCCCCACCGCCTGGGACGGTTACGCCGCGTCGGCCGTCGCCGAGGCCGGTGTCCGGTCGCTGGAGACCGGCACGCGCGTGACGATCGGCCTCGCCCCGCGCCCGGACCTCTACCCACACATCACCCACCGAACATCAGTCCGGCACCCTTCGAACGAACCCCACGGACCTCTCAAGTCACGTACGTCACCTACCATTTGAGGCCGTCGCCCCTTGCTTCGGGGCGACGCCCGGACCGACACGCGAAGACGCTGGCATATGCCAGCTGCACCACCGCATCGCGTGTTGCCAAATCCCTTACACGGCGTCGCCGGCTGTGCAACAGTCGTAACGGCCCTTCCGGGGAACCCATCGCATCGGAGTGCGTCATGCCGTCCCATGTCTCCGCGGATCGACCAGCCGCCCAGCCGCCCGGGCGCGGCTCGGTCGACGCGCTGATATCGCAGACGCGGCGACTCAAGGGCGAGGTGGACGCCGTACGGCGGGACACACCGAGCGACGGATCGGACCCGCAGGAACGCTGGCAGCGCGCCCTGTGCGACCTCGCACTGCACCAACTCGACGACCTGGACACGCACTTGGCGCAACTGCGGGACGGCCTGCCGACGGCACCGGCCACCGACGGCAGCGCGCCGTCCGCTCCCCGGCGCGGCACCCTGCTCAGCCGGGTCGGCAGCGCGGAGTGGAACCTGCTGACCGACGAGGCGGTCTGGTCCGGCGAGCTCTACCAGATCCTCGGCCGCGACCCGGCCGCTCCCCCGCTCACCCTCGACGAACTGCCGTCCGTCGTGCTGGAGGAGGACCGGCCGAAGCTGACGGCGATGGTCACGGGATGTCTCGTCGACGCCCGGCCCATCGACGGGGAGTTCCGGGTGGTGCGCCCGGACGGCGAGATCCGCACCGTGCACATGATGGGCGAACCCGTGCTCGACACGGACGGCAGCACCGCCGCGATGTGGGCGGTGCTGCGGGACGTGAGCGAACTGCGCCGCAGCGAACGGGCGGTCAGCGAGAACCGTGACTCGCTCCAGCGCCAGCGCGCACAGACCGAGCGCCAGGTCGCGGTCGAGCTGCAGGAAGCCGTGCTCCCCCCGTGGCGCGGCTCCCTGCGGCTCCCGCACGCGGAGCCCGGGCCGCTCGACATCGCGGCCCACTACGTGCCCGCCGCGACCACCTCGATGATCGGCGGCGACTGGTACGACTCGCTCGAACTGGCCGACGGCGACACCCTGCTCAGCGTCGGCGACCTCACCGGGCACGGCCCCACCGTCACCTCGAACATGGCGATGCTGCTGGGCGCCCTGCGCGGCATGGCGATGGCGGGCACCGGGCCCGGCCGGCTGATGGTGCTGCTCAACCAGTTACTGGACGCCACCGTCCAGCCGGCGCTCGGCAGCGCCGTCTGCTGCCGCTACCGCCCGGCGGACCGCACCCTGACCTGGGCGCAGGCCGGACACCCCACCCCGCTGCTGTTCCGCGACGGGACGGGGCGCCGACTGGACGCACCGAAGGGGGTCCTCCTCGGCGCCACCTCGGGCGCCGACTACGGCGAGGCCGAGGAGACACTGCGGGAGGGTGACCTGCTGCTGCTGCACACCGACGGGCTGGTGCCCGGGAGCACCGACGGTGGGGCGGCGGACCGCCTCTTCGATCTGGCCGCGCGCCTCGACGGGGCGCGCGACGCCCAGGACTGTGTACGGCTGGTGGTGGAGGAGTTCGGCGAGGGCGAGCGGGAGGACGACGCCTGTGTGCTCGTGGCCCGGGTGACGTCCTGACTCCCCCTCCCCGACGTGTGACGCCTACACGTGCGCGCCGCCGCCCTTGCCGCCCTTCGGCTTGGGCAGCGCCACCCTGATCTCCTCCCGCAGTTCGCTGATCCGCGGCGAGTCGGCGTACTCGGCGGTGAGCCGGTACATCTGGCGCAGCCGGTCCCAGGTGCGGTGGGAGGAGTTGGAACTCATCGACATCAGGGCCAGCTTCGCGTAGCGGGCCGCCTGCTCGGGGTCGTCCGCGATGAAACAGGCGGACGCCATGGACAGATGGTCGAAGATCTTCGACCGCTCCTGGGCGTCGATGCGCAGCGCCAGGGCCTTCTCCGCGTAGTACCGGGCATGGACGGCGGCGGCCGGCTCGAACTCCGCCAGCGTGCGGTAGGACAGGGCCTGCATGCCGTACAGATCGGCCTCGTTGAACAACTGCATCCAGCTCGGCGGGGGCACGTCGCCGTCGTGGGAGACGAACAGGTCCTCCGCCTGGCCCAGCGTGCGGCGCATGGCCTGGCCCTTGCCCATGGACGCCTGCGCCCACGCCTCGATGGTGTGGAACATCGCCACGGTGCGCGGCAGGACCGCCTCACCGGAGCCGGACTGGGCGAGCTTCATCAGGTCGAGGGCCTCGTCGGGACGGCCCAGATGCACCATCTGCCGGGCCGCGCGGGAGAGCGCCTCGCCGGCGCGCGGCCGGTCGCCGCCCTCCCGGGCAGCGTGCGCGGCGATGACGAAGTACTTCTGGGCCGTGGGCTCCAGGCCGACGTCGTGCGACATCCAGCCCGCGAGCACGGCGAGGTTGGCGGCGACGCCCCACAGGCGCCGCTGCAGATGGGGTGGGTGACGGTAGGCGAGCATGCCGCCCACCTCGTTGAGCTGACCCACCACTGCCTTGCGCTGGAGGCCCCCGCCGCGGGCGGCGTCCCAGGCCCGGAAGATCTCGACCGAAGCCTCCAGTTCCTCGATCTCCTCGTACCCGATGGGGGCGGCCTCGTAGCGGTCGAACCCAGCGGGGTCGGCTTGGAGAGGATGGTCGAGGACGGGGGCGTCGGCGGAGAGGGTCGGATCGGTGTGCAGCCAGTCGTGCATGGCGCTGCTGAGTGCTGATCCCGCGGCGAGCGCGGCACCCGCGCCCACCAAGCCGCGTCGGTTGAGCATGAGGTCCATTCCCGTGAATTCGGTGAGGAACGCGACCGTCCGGTCGGGCGCCCACGGCATGCCGTCGGGGCGCTCCACGCTCCCGCCGCCCTGCCGTTTCCCGGTGCGCCCGTGCCGGACCAGACCGAGGTCCTCGATGGTCACGACACGGCCGAGACGCTCGGTGAACAGAGCCGCCAGCACCCGCGGCACGGGATCGCGCGGAATCTCTCCCGTGTCGATCCAGCGCCGCACCCGCGAGGTGTCGGTCGCCAGCTGGGGGTGGCCCATGGCCGCCGCCTGCTTGTTGACCAGCCTCGCGAGTTCTCCCTTGGACCAGCCGGCCAGGCCGAACAGGTCGGAAAGGCGGGTGTTTGGTTCTCCGCTCACGTCAAGCCCCCAGGTTCTCGGCTGAGTTGACAGTAGCCCTGGGAGAGTTGCCGGGCGACTATTCGCCAGGCTTCGCCAGGGTGCGCTAGATGGTGTGCCACGGGTCATCGGGTGTCAGGTAGGAACGCGCCACCCCGACCCGGTCGCCCTCGTGAGTTCGGCCGGTGCATTCCCCAGGGTGCACCCGGGAGACCGGGCCGGGCTGCGCAATGACGTCGCAGGCACACGAAGGGATCTGTTTCGCCCATGTACGCAGCATCGTCCTCCGTGTCCGCACCGCCCCGGTCGCCGCGCCCCCGCCAGGGCGGCGGCCCCTACCTCGACCCCGCCGCGCGATCGGCGGCCCCGGTGCTCGGCGCCGGCCGGCCGCTGCGGGCGCCGGGGCTCGGCACGCAACCGCTCAGCGGGAGAATCGACTTGTCCGGCCCTCAGGGCGCCCAGCTGCGCACGGCGATCGCGTCGGTGCACCGCATCTGCCCGGAGTTCGCCCCGGTGCAGGTGCTGCGCCGCAGCGGACGCTCCGTGCTCCTGGTCGGGACCACGGGACGCAGCACGGCCGTCGCCAAGTGTTTACTGGACCACTCCCCCGTATGGGCCGAGCGGATCCGGCACGAAATAGCGGCATATCGCACGTTCGTCCGGCACCGCCCTCCGGTGCGGGTGCCGAGGCTGATCGCGGCGGATCCGGACAACTGCACCCTCGTCGTCGAGCGGATGCCGGGACGGTCGGCCGCACTCCAGCGCCACCCCGCCGAGGCACCGCCGCGCACGGACATCAGAGCGGCGCTCGGCGCGGTCTGCCGGCTCAACTCGTGGCGGCCGCCGGCGGGCACGTTCGACGCACCGCTGGACTACGCGGCGCGTATCTCCCGGTACCACGAGCTGGGGTTGCTCACCGACCGGGACCTGGGCGACCTGCAGAAGCTGCTGCGCGGTATCGCGGCGAGCGCGGGCCGCCAGGGGATGGGCCAGTTCTGCCACGGCGACGCCCTGCTGTCGAACATCCTGATGTCACCGGCCGGTCCAGTGCTGGTGGACTGGGAGCACGCGGGCTGGTACCTGCCGGGTTACGACCTGGCGATGCTGTGGTCGGTCCTCGCGGACGCGCCGGTGGCGCGCCGTCAGATCAGTCAGATCGCGCAGCAGGCGGGCCCGGCCTCGCGGGACGCCTTCCTGGTGAACCTGATGCTGGTCCTGACCCGCGAGATCCGTACCTATGAGACGGCGGTGCAGCGTTCGATGCACGATGCGCCCCCGACGGCCCCGGGCACGGCCCACCCGGGTGCCGCGCCGTCCGGCGAGGAACAGCGGCTGCTGCTGCGGCGGCTGCACGACGACTGCCAGATGGCCCGCCGGGCCGTACGCGCGGCGGTCGGCACTCGCTGAGGGGAGGAAGGTCCGCGGCGTGCCGGAACGGCGGCGCACCGCGGACCTTCACGCATCCGTATGTCCAAGGAAAACCTCCTGGCCACGGGCATGATTGACGGATCGTCGGCAGGCCGGTACCGCGGACCACGCCCGGCCCCGCACGTCCCCCCACGTTCCCGTGCCCCCAGGAGGCCGCTGTGCGAGGACCCGTCACCGTTTCCGGACGCACCCGCCGAGGCGCGGCAGCCGCGGCGTCGGCGGCGCTGATGCTGCCCCTGCTCGGCGCGGCGCCCGCGGACCCCGGGCCGCCCGGCGGCGCCCTGCAGCGGGCGTTCGCCGCCGCGGCCGCCGAGTACCGCGTCCCGCAGAGCGTCCTGCTGGGCGTGTCCTACCTGCAGTCCCGCTGGGACGCGCACGGCGGCGCGCCGAGCGTCGTCGGCGGCTACGGGCCGATGCACCTCACCGACGTCCGCACCGCGCTCGCCGCCGTCGAGCACGACGCGGAGGGCACCGAGGATCCCCGGAGCGACACCGACCGCACGGCCCTGGGGGCCGCGGTGAAGCTACCGGCGGACTCCGAAGTGCCCGCCCGTCTGAGGACGCTGCCGAGGGCGGCGGAGCTGACCGGTCTGAGCGCGTCCGAGCTGCGCACCGACCCCGCGGCCAACATCGCGGGCGGCGCGGCCCTGCTGGCCGCCGCCCAGCGGGAGCTGGGCGAGCCGCTGAGCGCCGACCCGGCGGACTGGTACGGCGCGGTGGCCCGCTTCTCGGGCGCCGACGACCGGGCGACGGCGGCGGCGTACGCGCGTGACGTCTACGACGTGATCCGCGCCGGTCAGCGGCGCACCACGGACGCCGGGCAGCCGGTCGCGCTGGCGGCGCGGCCCGGCCTGGTGCCGGACACCGCCCAGCTGGCCCGCACCGGTCTGCGCGCGGCGTCGGCCGCGGGCACCGAGTGCCCGGCGTCGGTCTCCTGCGAGTGGATCCCGGCCCCGTACGAGGAGTTCGGGGACGACGACTACGGCAACCACGACCTGGGTGAGCGCCCGGCCTCGCAGGGCATCGACTACATCGTCATCCATGACACCGAAGGCCGCTGGGAGGGGGTCCTGAGGATGGTCCAGGATCCGACGTACGTGTCCTGGCAGTACTCGCTGCGCTCCACCGACGGGCACATCGCCCAGCATGTGAAGGCCAAGGACGTGGCCTGGCACTCGGGCAACTGGTACGTCAACGCCAAGTCGATCGGCCTGGAGCACGAGGGTTTCCTCGCCCAGCCGGACTCCTGGTACACGGAGGCGATGTACCGCTCCTCGGCCCGCCTGGTGCGCCACCTCGCCGACACGTACGACATCCCGCTGGACCGGCAGCACATCCTGGGCCATGACAACGTGCCCGGGCCGACCGCGGCGACCGTCGCCGGGATGCACACCGACCCGGGGCCGTACTGGGACTGGCGGCACTACTTCGAGCTGCTGGGCCGGCCGCTACGGGCGACCGCCGACCGGGACGGCGCACTGGTGACGATCCGGCCGGACTACGCGGCCAACCGGCCGGTGTACACCGGCTGCACCACCGCGGGCGAGCCGTGCCCGGCGCACGGCTCCAGCGAGGTGAGGCTGTACTCCGACCACGACGAGTCCTCGCCGCTGATCCAGGACATCGGCCGGGGCACCGCCCCGACCAGCGGCGTCAACGACATCTCCTCGCGGGTCTCCACCGGGCAGCAGTACGCGGTCGCCGACCGGTGGGGCGACTGGACGGCGATCTGGTACCTGGGCCAGAAGGCGTGGTTCCGCAACCCCGAGGAGCAGCCGACGGCGGTCCCGGCGTCCGGCCTGGTGGTGACGCCGAAGGAAGGCCGGGACAGCGTGCCCGTGTACGGCCGCGCCTACCCGGAGGAGTCCGCGTACCCGCCGGAGGTGCCGGTCCAGGCGCTGTCGGCGCTGCCGTACACCCTGCCGGAGGGCCAGCGGTATGTGGTGGGCGACGAGGTGCCCGGCGAGTACTACCACGCGGTGACCTTCGCGACGGACACGCACCGGGTGGTCGTCGGCAGGGAGCCGTACTACCAGATCCAGTACGGCCACCGGGTGGCGTTCGTCCGGGCCGCGGACGTGACGCTGCTGCCGTCGGCGGGGTAGCCGACTCAGCCCTGCTGGAAAAGCTCCGCGGGGAGCGGCTTCAGCAGGGCGTACAGGTCGTCGGTGATGGGGCGGTCCCAGGCGGCGATGGTGACCAGGACGTTGTCGCTGCGGTCGAACTGGACGCAGGAGATACGGCTCTCGGAGAGCTTGATGCGGCGCACGATCAGCAGGTTGTCGCCCTGCATCACCGGCACGTCCTCGGTGCCGACGACGGTCACCTCCTCCTCGTTCTCCAGGGCGAGCAGCAGTTGGGCGACCTCGAAGGGGATCTGGTCCTCGGCGACCTCGCGGGCCGGGGAACCCTCGGGCAGATTACCGATGATCATCGCGGGGCCGCGGCCGCCGAAGAGGTCGTAGCGCAGAAAGACGCCCTGGCAGCTGCCGTCGGGGGCGGGCAGCAGCCCGGCACCGAGATTGCCGGGCCAGTCACCCGGGTCCATGGCCAGTACGTCGAAGTCGGGCCCGGCGGGCGTGGCGCTGCGGCGGCGGAGGAACGACATGCGCCTATGGTACGGCGGGAAGGCGGGACAGCGTCTGCGGGGCCGTGGTCCGTCGGCCGGGTGCGGGTTGCGGGTGGCTGGTCGCGCGGTTCCCCGCGCCCCTGGGGTTGGTCACATCGCCGTCGGCTTCTTGTGGCGCTCGTGGTGGCGGGCCACTCGGGCTCTGTTGCCACAGGACGGCCTGCACCATTCCTGGCGGGGGTGGTCCTTGAGGAAGTAGCGGACGCAGCGGGGGGCGTGGCAGGCGCGGAGGCGGCGGCGGTCGGGGCCGGCGAGGAAGGCGATCATGGCCTGGGCGAGGGTGGCCGTCAGGTCGGGCGGGGTGGTGGTGGGACGGTGGTCGAGCATCGGGTCGCCTGCGTCGGGCCAGGTCAGCACGGGCACGGTCGGGGTGCGGGCGGCGGCCGTGTTGAGGCGGCTCAGTGCCTCGGGCAGGGGGAGGAGCCGGGCGGCGTCGGCGGGGCTGGGGGCGGCGGGGCGTACGGCGTGGGCGAAGAGGGCGCGGACGGCGGCGCGCAGGTGTCGTACGGCGGCCAGGTCGTCGGCGTCGGCCTGGAAGGCGGCGGCGCCCGGGAGGGCGTCCTGGTGGGCGCGTACCCAGATGGTGAGGCCGGCGGGGGCGGCGAGGTCGTCGGCGACCCCGCCGTGGCCGTCGTGCCGAATGGTCAGGGCGAGGTCGAGGGCGAGCCGGGTGTCCCTGGCGAGCGGGTCGGGGGCGGTCTGGGTGTGCTCCGGAGCCTGCATGGGGCTAACGATAGACCCCTGGTTCATCCATTAGGTGCCCGTTCGTTCCTCGGCGGGCGTCGGCGGCACCACCGCGACCGGGCAGGCGGCGTGCAGCAGGACGGCGTGGGTGACCGAGCCGAGCATGCGGGCCGGGGCGAGCAGCCGGCGGCGGTGGCGGCCGATCACCAGCAGTTCGGCGTCCTTGGAGGCGGCGACCAGGTGGCCGGCCGCGTCGCCGGGGACCGGGTACGGCTCGGCCCGGACGCCGGGGTGGCGGGCGCGCAGGGGGGCGAGGAAGCCGTCGGCGAGGGTGCGGGTCTCGTGTTCGAGGGCTTCCTGGTCGACGCCCTGGGGGAGCACTTCGCCGGGCGCGGACCAGGTCTGGACCGGCCATGGGTAGGCGGCGAGCGCCTGCACGCGGGCGCCGCGCAGCGCGGCCTCGGTGAAGGCGAGGTCGAGAGTGGCCTCGTCGGGGCTGTCCACCTTCAGGCCGACGACCACCCGCGGCCCCGGTTCGACGGTCGGGGCACTGTCGACCTCGCGGCCGGGCCGGGGCACCACCACGACCGGGCACTCGGCGTCGCGCGCGGCGGTGATGCTGTTGGAGCCGAGCAGCAGGCGGGCGAAGCCGCCCCGGCCCCGTGAGCCGAGGACGAGCAGCTGGGCCTCGCCGCCGAGTCCGGGCAGCAGGGCACCGGGTGCGCCGTCGAGTCCGACGTACTCGGTGTCGGGCAGTTCGCCCCGGGCCTCCACATGGGCGCGGGCGTCGGTGAGGATCGGGTCGTCCTCCGGGGGTGGCGGCACGACGACAGGGACGCCGGGCTGGGTCCAGGCGGCGTACTGGCGTACGTGCGCCACCCTTAGGGGCGCCCCGCGCCGCCGGGCGGCGTCGACGGCCCAGTCGAGGGCGCGCAGGCTGTCCTGGGAACCGTCGACCGCCGCGACGACCGGCAGACCGCTCATGGGTCCTCACCTCCGGAGATACGACCTCGCTGCTGGGTGACACCTTCGCTCAGGTGTCCGCCCCGGCAGGGCGTTTGCAGGTCGCGTGTCCGGAAAAAGGGGCCCGACACCCCCGGTTCGGCCCGCGTCGGCGGTTCAGGTGAGGTCGAACTCCCCTTCCCTGGCGCCGGACACGAAGGCACCCCACTCGGCGGGCGTGAAGATCAGGGAAGGGCTCTGGGGGCTGCCGCTGTTGCGCATCGCGATGAATCCCTCGACGAAGGCTATCTGGACATCCCCCAGGCCCCGACTGCTCGACTGCCACTCGGCGTTGCTGAGGTCCAGCTCGGGCTTGTCCCAGCCCGCGAGCGGCTGCTGCTGGATGGTGCTCTCGGCCACGTCCGTGCTCCTCCCGGTTCCGTCGTCCGCGGCCAGCCTAGCGATCGGCCCCGGGCACCGACAGGGCACGTGAAGGGGACCTTGCGGGTGCCTCAGGAGTCCGGGGGCGCGTCGCCCACGAGCCACATGGAGAAGAACTGCGAGCCGCCGCCGTATGCGTGTCCGAGGACCCTGCGGGCCCGCTCCAGCTGGTGCTCCCCGGCCTGTCCGCGCACCTGGAGGGCGGCCTCGGCGAAGCGGATCATGCCGGAGGCGCCGATGGGGTTGGTGGACAGCACCCCGCCGGACATGTTGACGGGCAGGTCGCCGTCGAGTTCGGTCACCCCGGACTCGGTGAGCTTCCAGCCCTCGCCCTCGGCGGCGAAGCCGAGGTTCTCCAGCCACATGGGCTCGTACCAGGAGAACGGCACGTACATCTCGGCGGCGTCGATGTCTCGGCGCGGGTCGCTGACGCCGGCCTGCCGGTAGACGTCGGCGGCGCAGTCCTGGCCGGCCCGCGGGGACACGGCGTCCTTGCCGGCGAAGAGGGTCGGCTCGCTGCGCATGGCGCCGCCGAGCATCCAGGCGGGCCGCCGGGGCGCGCGGGCGGCTCCGGCGCGGTCGGTGAGCACCATGGCGCAGGCGCCGTCGGAGGAGGGGCAGGTCTCCGAGTAGCGGATGGGGTCCCAGAGCATGGGCGAGGCCATCACCTTCTCCAGGGTGATGTCCCGCTCGTGCAGGTGCGCGTACGGGTTCAGCAGCGCGTTGCGGCGGTCCTTGTACGCCACCAGCGCGCCGATGGTGTCGGGTGCGCCGCTGCGCCGCATGTACGCGCGTACGTGCGGGGCGAAGAAGCCGCCGGCGCCGGCCAGCAGGGGCTGCTGGAAGGGGATCGGCAGGGACAGTCCCCACATGGCGTTGGACTCGGACTGCTTCTCGAAGGCGAGGGTGAGCACGGTGGTGTGGACGCGGGCGGCGACGAGGTTCGCGGCGACCAGGGCGGTGGAGCCGCCCACGCTTCCCGCCGTGTGCACCCGCAGCAGCGGTTTGCCGACCGCGCCGAGGGCGTCGGCGAGGTACAGCTCGGGCATCATGACGCCCTCGAAGAAGTCGGGCGCCTTGCCGATGACGACGGCGTCGATGTCGGCCCACGTCAACTCCGCGTCGGCCAGGGCGCGTTGTGCCGCCTCCCGGACGAGTCCGGCGATGGAGACGTCCCGGCGCGCCGCCACGTGCCTGGTCTGACCGATGCCTGTGACGGCCACGGGCTCCTTGCTCATCGGGGCTCCCCTTCGAGTACGGCGACCAGGTTCTGCTGGAGGCAGGGGCCGGAGGTGGCGTGGGCGAGGGCACGGTCGGAGGCGCCCCGGTGGATGCGGGCGGCGGCCTCGCCGACGCGGATCAGACCGGCGGCCATCATCGGGTTGGCGGCGAGGGCGCCGCCGGACAGGTTCACGCGCACGCTGTCGTCCAGCCGCAGCGCCCGGCGCAGCACGACCTCCTGCGAGCTGAACGGCGCGTGCAACTCGGCCGTGTCGACGGGCCGTTGGAAGGCGCCGGCCTTCTCGGCGGCGAGCCGGGCGGAGGGCGAGTCGGTCAGGTCGCGCACCCCGAGGGAGTGGGCCTCGACGCGGTGGTCGATGCCGCGGATCCAGGCGGGCCGCTCGCACAGCTCGCGGGCGCGCTCCCCCGCCGCGAGGATCACGGCGGCCGCCCCGTCACCGACGGGCGGGCAGTCACCGGTGCGCAGGGGCCGTACGACATAGGCGCCCCGGGGCGCCGAACCTCTCGCCTGCGCATGGGGGTTGAGGGTCGCGGACCGGCGGCTGCGGGCGCCGATCGCGGCGAGCTCGGGCTCGTCGGTGACACCGGCGTCGATCAGCGCCTGTGCCTGGAGCGCGGCGAGGGCGACGGAGTCGGGCCACAGCGGGGCGACGTAGTACGGGTCGAGCTGGCGGGTCAGGACGTCGCGCAGGGAGCCGGGTGAGGACTTGCCGTAGGCGTAGACGAGCGCGGTGTCCGCCTCGCCGGTGAGCAGCTTGGTCCACGCCTCGTACAGCGCCCAGGCGCCGTCCATCTCGACGTGGGACTCGGAGATGGGTGGCCAGGCGCCGACGCCGTCGAGGGCGAGGGTGAAGGAGAAGGCCCGGCCGGCGAGGTAGTCGCTGGAGCCGGAGCAGGTGAAGCCGATGTCGGCGGCCCTCAGGCCGGTCTGGTCGAGCACCTCGTGCAGCACGGGCATGAGCATCTCCACCTCGGAGAGCTCCTCGGTGCTGCGCAGGGTGTCGGACTGTGCGAAGGCGATCACTGCGATCTCACGCGTCACCGGGTCTCCAAGTCGTAGAGTCCTGACCGCGGAGCGAGAGCCAGGCCCGCATGGCAGGTCCTTCCAGAACCTCGTACGACCGGGCTCGTTCCAACCCGGCCAGGAATCCCCATCTTTCGCGAGGGGGAGGATTCAAAGCAGCTCCTTGTAGGTCTCGTATGGAGCGTCGGGTTCGCCGGTGGGGCGGTAGTGGTCGGGAAACCGGGCCCCTTCCACCCACACCGGCTCGACGCGCAGCCCCATCCTGACCTGGTCGTACGGGATGCCGCCGATGCGGCCGTGCAGGGCGAGGTCGGCGCCGTCGAGGGCGATGTGGGCGTAGACGTACGGCACTTCGATGTCCAGGTTCCTGGCCTTGATGTTGACGATGCAGAAGGTGGTGACCGTGCCGCACGGCCCGACCTCGACCTGTTCGTCGGTGGCGACCCCGCAGGTCGGGCAGGCGCCCCGGGGCGGCACGTACACCTTCCGGCAGGCCGGGCAGCGCTCGCCGACGATCCGGCGGTCCGCGAGGGCTTCCAGGTGGGCGGACTGGGCACGCCCGGGCGCGTAGGTGTAGTCGAGGCGGGCGGGGGCGACGATGCCGGTGACCGCGTCGGCGAACTCACCGCTGTGACCCGTGACTCGGGCCGGCCCACCGTCGTACGGCTCGAAGCAGGCGATGTCGGTGACGGCCCCCGCGCGTTCCTCGGCCCAGCGGATCCGCACCCGCATACCGGTGTGCACGGCGTCGGGGGCGGGGGCGTCGAGGGCGTGCAGCAGTCCGGTGTCTGCGCCGTCGAGCCGGACCAGGACCCAGGCGAAGGGGGTGGCGAGGGGCTGGCCGGGGCGGGGGGCGTGGTTCCAGGCCCAGGTGGTGACGGTGCCGGTGGGGGCCACTTCGACGAGGTCGCGGATCTCCTCGGCGGTCACGGGGTCGTACTCGACGGGCGGGACGAGGACCCGCCCGTCGGAGGCCCGCACCCCGAGGACGACGCGCTCGCGCAGCCCGGTGAGAAAGGCGCTCTGGACGGGGCCGAGGGAGCGGGTGAAGGGAAACTCGACGGTCAGGGGAGCCGTGAGAACCTCAGGCATCGGGGCATGCCTCCTTGGGAGATCGGGGGGCGAGGGGGCACAGCCCCCTCAGGGGCGCGGGGAACCCCGCGACCAGCCACATCCGGCCGGCAGCCGACATGCGACCCAGCACAGCACTACGCCCGCTTGTAAACAGGCGGCCGCTTCTCCGCAAAGGCGCGGGCACCTTCCTTCGCATCGGCCGTGTCGAAGACCGGCCACCCCCGCTTCAGCTCGGCGGCAAGCCCCTCGGCCTCGGTCATGTCGGCGGTGGCATACACACACGCCTTGACGGCCTCCACGGCGAGTGGCCCGCACGCATTGATCCGTTCGGCGATCTCCAGGGCCTCCTCGAGAGCCGTGCCGTCGGGCACGACATGGCCGATCAGTCCGATGTCCGCCGCCTCCCGGGCGGTGTACGCCCGGCCCGTGAGCAGCATCTCCAGCGCGTGGGTACGCGGGACCTGCCGCTGGAGGCGGACCGTGGAGCCGCCGATGGGGAACAGGCCGCGCCGCACTTCGAACAGCCCGAAGGTGGCGGACTCGCCGGCGACGCGGATGTCGGTGCCCTGCAGGATCTCGGTGCCACCGGCGACGCAGTGGCCCTCGACGGCGGCGATCACCGGTTTGCGGGGCCGGTGGTGGCGCAGCATCGCCTTCCAGTGCAGGTCGGGGTCGGCGGTGAGCCGGTCGCGGTACTGCCGGCCTTCCATCCCCTTCCCGGCGAGGGCCTTGAGGTCCATGCCGGCGCAGAACGCGCCGCCCGCGCCGGTCAGCACGATCGAGCGGATCGCGTCGTCCTCGTCGGCCTGGATCCAGCCGTCGTGGAGACCGACGAGCATCGGCAACGAGAGCGCGTTCCTGGCCTCGGGCCTGTTGAGTGTGAGCACCAGTGTGGCGCCTTCGCGCCGCACGGTGAGGTGTTCGGTCCCGCCCATCGCCGTCTCCCCTCTCGAAGAACGAGAACAGGTTGCAGGAGGCGCCGAAGCACTTCAAGAGTTCTCTGACAGTCAGTCAGATTTCTTTGCTCCAGGACCTTCACAGTTGTGGCGCCCTTTGCTCTGATGACCGGCAGCCGGTGAAGAGCGAGGTCAGGAGGAGCGGTGGAGTACAACCTTGCCGACCTGTTCGAGTCGGTCGTCGACGTGGTCCCGGACCGCGAGGCGCTCGTGTACGTCGACCACCCGGGCACCGGCGCCGAACGCCGGCTGACGTACGCGGAGCTGGACGCGGCCGCGAACCGCATCGGCCATCACCTCCTCGACCACGGGATCCGCCCCGGCGAGCATCTCGGGCTGCACCTGTACAACGGCGTCGAGTACCTGCAGACGGTGCTGGGCTGCCTGAAGGCGCGGATCGTCCCGGTCAACGTCAACTACCGCTACGTCGAGGACGAGTTGGTGTACCTGTACCGGGACGCGGCGCTGGCCGCCCTGGTCTTCGACACGGAGTTCGCGGACCGGGTGGCGGCGGCGCTGCCGAGCGCGCCGGGGCTGCGGCATCTGATCCGGGTGGGCGCGGGCGGCACCGTGGGTGTGTCCTTCGCGGACGCCGAGGCGGGCGGGTCGCCGGAGCGTGGGTTCCCGGCCCGTTCGGGCGACGACCAGTTCATCATCTACACCGGGGGGACGACCGGGCTGCCCAAGGGCGTGATGTGGCGTCAGGAGGATCTGTTCTTCGCGGGGTTGGGCGGCGGCGCCCCGACCGGCGAGCCGGTGCGCAGGCCCGAGGAGCTGGCCGAGCGGGTGGCGGCGGGCGGGTCGGGGATCACCTTCTTCCCCACTCCCCCGCTGATGCACGGCACCTCCACGCTGACGGCGTTCATCGGCTTCAACTTCGGCCAACGGGTGGTGATCCACCGCAAGTTCGTACCCGAGGAGGTGCTGCGGACCGTCGAGCGGGAGAGGGTCACCAGTATCGCCCTGGTCGGTGACGCGATGCTGCGGCCGCTGATCGACGCGCTGGAGGGACCGATGAAGGGCACGGACTGCTCCTCCCTCTTCAGCGTGTCGTCGTCCGGGGCGATCATGTCGGACGCGGTCCGGCGGCAGTTCCAGGCACTGCTGCCGAACGCGATGCTGCTGAACAACTTCGGCTCCTCGGAGTCCGGCTTCAACGGCACCGCGACCCAGGACGCGGGCCCCGAGCGCGGCTTCCGCATCCGAGTCAACTCCCGTACCCAGGTGGTCGATCCAGCGACCCACGAGCCGGTCGCCGCCGGTGAGGTCGGCCGTGTGGCCCAGCGCGGACACGTCCCGCTCGGCTACTTCAACGACCCGGTGAAAACCGCCGAGACGTTCTTCGAGCGGGACGGCGAGCGCTGGGTGCTGCTCGGTGACATGGCGACCGTCGACAAGGACGGGGTGGTGACCGTCCTCGGGCGCGGCTCGCAGTGCATCAACTCCGGGGGCGAGAAGGTGTACCCGGAGGAGGTCGAGCAGGCGCTGAAGGCCCATCCGGACGTGTACGACGCGCTGGTGGCCGGGGTGCCCGACGCCCGGTGGGGCAACCATGTGGCAGCGGTCGTACAGCTCCGCCCGGGCGCGCCGAGACCCTCCCTGGAGGACATCCAGTCCCACTGCCGCACCAGCCTCGCCGGCTACAAGATCCCCCGCCAGCTGGTCGTCACGGACACCATCCGCCGCTCGCCGAGCGGCAAGGCGGACTACCGGTGGGCGCGGGAGGTGGCGGTGGCGGCGGACACATGAGCGTCTCCGTCACCGAGTTGAGCCTCATCGAGGAACGCGGTGACGCGGCGGACGAACCAGGCGGGGTCGTCCAGCCAGGGGAAGTGGCCGGCGCCGGGCTGCACGGCGACCTCGGCGTTCGGAAAGGCATCGGCGGTGCGACGGGCCAGTGCGGGGCGGGGGCCGCCGTCGAGTTCCCCGGCGAGGAGCAGGACCGGCGCGGTGAGCCGGATCAGGCGGGCCCGGATCTCGGCCGGGTCGAGGTCGGCGTCGGCGTAGTACCGGTCGCTCGCCTCCTCGTTGGTCTGTTCGACCTCGGCCGCCGCGTGCGCCTGCGCGGCGGCGTCCCAGCGGCCGTAGAAGAAGGGCGCGACATCGTCGTCACACTCCCCCTCGCCCGTGAGCCATGCCTCCAGCCGGGGATACGCCTTGTCGAACCACGGCTCCTGCTGTCGCAGCCGCGCCGCCGCCCGCCGGTCCTGCGGTGTCGCCCGCAGACCGAGAGGCCGTACGGCGGTGGTGATCAGGGCGAGCCGGGCCACGCGGTCGGGGTGCCGGGCCGCGTAGAGGGTGGCGAGGCTCCCGCCCGCCGAGTGCCCCAGCAGGTCCATCCGCTCCAGACCCAGATGGGCCCGCAACGCCTCCACGTCGTCGGTCAACCGGTCGCAACGGTACGTCTCCGGATCCGCCGCGGGCGCGGAGTCCCCGGTGCCGCGCAGGTCGAGCAGCACCAGCCTGCGGTGCGCGCCGAGACCCCCGAGGTCCCCGAGGTAGGCGGAGGCCCGCATCGGTCCGCCCGGCAGGACGACAAGTGGTTCCCCGTCTCCCTCGAGGTGATAGGCGAGTTCGGTCCCGTCGGCTGCGGTGAAGATCGGCATGGAGCCGATCATCGCGGCCACGCGGCCGCGCGGGCAACGGGGTTCCGGCAAACGCCCTGGACCAGGGTTCGCGGCGGCGTCGCCGGGTCAGCTGCAGCCGCAGATCTTGACCTTGTCGATCACAGGTCCGTTGGCGCCGAGCGTGGTGCTGGTGAAGGTCAGCGTCGTGGCGGAACTGGTCGCGGTGAAGTTCACCGTCTGCGTCTGGTATCCCATGTCGGACCTGGTCTTGCCGGTCGCATCGAACACGAAGGTCTGGACCGTCTCGCCGTTGATGGACACCGTGCCGGTCTTCACCGGGGGCAGCCCGTTGGGATTGCCTGCGAGCGAGTACGTCAGCGTGTACTGCTGCTGCGGGAGGGTCGCGAAGGTCTGCGAGATCCTTCCGGAGCCGAGGCCGTTGAGATCCACGGACTGTCCGCCGTCCGCGGCCTCCCAGTACCCGGAGCCGATCAGGTCGACGGAGCCGCTCTCGACAGTCCAGGGCCCGATGCTCTTGCCCGCCGGGAGGTTCAGGAAGGTGCCCGGGGGAACAGGCGGCTCCTCGAAGCTGCCGTTCGAGAACAGGTCGGCTTGAGCGGCCATCAGTGAGCGGTGGTCTGTGCTGCCCTGCTCGGCGGCGACAGCGGGGCCGGTGGCAGCGAGCAGGCAGGCCGCCATCGTGGCAGCGATGCGCGTACGAACACGCATGGGGAGTTCCTCCGAGATGAGAACCGTGCGAAAGCTTCTGACAGCTCGTCCAGTTGAAGCGCATGGCCTACACCTGCGGCAAAGCGACCCGCCACAAGGTCGCGGCAACTCACTCGGATGCCTCATCCAGTGCCTCGGCGCCTTGGGGAGTCTCGTCGTCCTCGACTTCGACGAGGCTGCTCCAGGGGCCACACGGCGAGGTCGAAGGCGCTGCCTGTGGGCTCGGTGAATTCCGGGCCGGTGGCGTGGCTGCGCGGAGGGCCCGGTCAGCCGAAGCGGTGGCGCAGTTCGCGCTTGAGGATCTTGCCGCTGGCGTTGCGGGGCAGCTCGGTCACGAAGAAGACCCGCTTCGGGGCCTTGAAGGCGGCGAGCTTCTCGCGGGCGTACGTGAGCAGTTCCCGCTCCGTGACCTCGCCGCGCGGGACGACGACGGCGGTGACGGCCTCGATCCACTTCTCGTCGGGCAGGCCGATCACGGCGGCCTCGGCGACCGCGTCATGGCCGTACAGCACGTCCTCGACCTGGCGGGAGGCGACCAGCACCCCACCGGAGTTGATGACGTCCTTCACCCGGTCCACGATGGTGAAGTAGCCGTGCGCGTCGCGCACCGCGAGGTCGCCGGAGTGGAACCAGCCGTCGCGGAATGCCTCGGCGGTCTCCTCCGGCTTGTCCCAGTAGCCCTCGCACAACTGCGGTGAGCGGTAGACGATTTCGCCCGGGGTGCCGTCCGGCACGTCCTTGCCGTCCTCGTCAACGACACGCGCGTCCACGAAGAGGACGGTCCGGCCGCAGGAGTCCATGCGGCCCTTGTGCTCGTCCGGGGCGAGCACGGTGGCCAGCGGGCCGATCTCGCTCTGCCCGAAGCAGTTGTAGAAGCCGAGCTTCGGCAGCCGTTCGCGCAGCCGCTCCAGGACGGGCACCGGCATGATCGACGCCCCGTAGTACGCCTTGCGCAGGCCGCTGAGGTCGCGTTCGGCGAAGTCGGGGCGGTTGGCCAGACCGATCCACACCGTGGGCGGCGCGAACAGGCTGTCCGCGCGGCCCTCCTCGATCAGGTCGAACAGCCGGTCGCCGTCCGGTGCGTCGAGGATGATGCTCGTGGCGCCGACCGCGAGGTACGGCAGCAGGAACACATGCATCTGCGCCGAGTGGTAGAGCGGCAGCGAGTGCACGGGCCGGTCGCCGGCGCTCAGGTCGAGTGCGGTGATGGCGCTGAGGTACTCGTGGACGAGCGCCCGATGGGTCATCATCGCGCCCTTGGGCAGGGCCGTCGTCCCCGAGGTGTACAGCAACTGGACGAGGTCCTCGCCGCGTGCCTCCGGTCCGTCGTACGGCGGTGTCGCCGCCAGTCGGGCGAGCAGCGCGTCGTCGGTGTCGCGCAGTGCCAACACCCCCGTGCCGTCCGGGAGTCGGTCGGCGAGGTCGGGGTCGGAGAGGACGAGTGCGCTGCCCGACTGGCGGACGATGTAGGCGAGGTCGTCGCCGGTGAGGTTCTGGTTCACCGGCACATGGACCAGCCCTGCGCGGGCGCAGGCGAGGAAGGCGATGAGGTAGGCGTCGGAGTTGTGGCCGTAGGCACCGACCCGGCCGCCGGGGGCGAGGCCCTGCGCCAGCAGGACGCCCGCCGCCCGGGAGACCGCCTCGTCGAGTTCCTCGTAGGTCCAGGTGCGGTCGCGGTACTCGATCGCGACGCGTGCCGGGGTGCGCCGGGCGCTGCGCCGCAGCACCCCGTCGACCGTACTGCCGTGTCCGGGCATCATGACCCTTGATCCTCGGCGCACCACCGGAGCGGGTCAAGTCGCCCGCCTCTGAGGGCCGTAACGCCTGCCCGCCGTCAAACTCCAGGCGACCTGCGCCGTCGAGAACTCCGGCCCCGCCATCCGCCCGGTGGTCGGAGTGTCCACGGCATCGCCGACCGCGTCCAGCAGCGTCACGCGCGGGTCGTCCACCGGATGACTGTCGGGGGGCCGCGCCGGAGCAGAAGGTTGTCCGGGCCCGGAAGTCCGTCGGTGCGGTCGCCGCTGCTCATCGGCGCCCGGTGGGGCGGCGGACAGGCCGCCGCCATCCGGTGGAACTCGGGGCGATCGGTCGTTGCGGTCCGCGCCGGCGGGCGGTTGAGAGACGATTCTGCTGACTCGTCCCTCTCCTCCCCCGCTCACCCGCCGCCAAGGGGCCGTATGGACATCCTCCTCGTCGCCAGCGCGTTCAACAGCCTGTGTCAACGGGTCCACGTGGAACTCTCCGACCTCGGGCACCGGGTGGAGGTGGTGCTCGCCTCGCACGGTGACGACGCGGTCCGTGCGGCCGTGCGGGAGTTCGGCCCCGAGCTGATCGTGGCGCCGATGCTGCGGACGGCCGTACCGGAGGCCGTGTGGCGCGCCCATACCTGTCTGATCGTCCATCCGGGTCCGCCCGGTGACCGCGGCCCGTCCTCCCTGGACTGGGCGGTGGCCGAGGGCGTGCCCCGCTGGGGGGTGACGGTGCTGCAGGCCGAGGCGTCGATGGACGCGGGGGACGTGTGGGCCTCGGTGCCGTTCACCGTGCCGCCGGTCGGCAAGAGCGACCTGTACCGCCAGGAGGTGTCCGACGCGGCGGTGGCCGCCGTACTGCTGGCCGTGGAGCGGTACGCGGGCGGCGGGTTCAAGCCGCAGCCGCAGAGCGATCCGTCGATCGGGGTCGTCCGGCGGGACTTCTTCCGGCAGGAGTGGCGGCGCGTCGACTGGGCGGCGGACGACACGGAGACGGTCCTGCGCAAGCTGCGCGGCGCCGACTCGCGGCCGGGCGTGCTCGACGAACTGCTCGGCCAGGAGGTGTTCCTGCACGGCGGTCACCCGGAGGACCGGCTGCGGGGCCGTCCCGGTGAGCTGCTGGCCACCCGGCACGGTGCCGTGTGCCGGGCCACCCGCGACGGCGCGGTGTGGATCCCGGAGCTGCGGCCCCGGCGCGGTTCCGGCGACCCGGCGCCCTTCCGCCGGCCCGCGACCTGTGTGCTCGGGGACCGGGCGCGCGGCCTGCCCGAGGAACCGGTCCCGCTGGAGCTGCCCGTCGAGCGGCGCACCTGGGCCGACATCCGCTACCGGCGGTCCGGCGACGTCGGTGTGCTGAACTTCGGCTTCCCGGGCGGCGCGACGAGCACCGACCAGTGCCGCCGCCTGCTCGCCGCCTACCGGTACGCCCTCACCCGGCCGACGTCCGTGCTGGTGCTGGGCGGCGGGCGGGACTTCTTCTGCAACGGGATCCATCTCAACGTCATCGAGGCGGCCGCCGACCCGGCCGGCGAGTCCTGGACCAACCTCAACGCCCTGGACGACCTGGCCGAGGCGGTGCTGCGCACCACCGACCGGCTGGTGGTGGCCGCGCTCGGCGGCAACGCGGCGGCGGGCGGGGTGATGCTGGCGCTGGCGGCGGACGAGGTGTGGTGCCGCACCGGTGCCGTGCTCAATCCGCACTACCGGCGCATGGGCCTGTACGGGTCGGAGTACTGGACGTACAGCCTGCCCCGGCGCGTCGGTGAGGAGCAGGCGGCACGGCTGACCCGCGAGGCGCTGCCCGTGAGCACGGCCTCGGCGCTGCGGCTCGGGCTGGTCGACCGGCTGGTGCCCGCCGCGCCCGGCGCGTTCCGCCACGAGGTGGAGCGGCTGGCGACGGCGCTCGCCGGCTCTCCCGAGCTGCCGGAGCGGATCGCCGCCAAGCGGGCGGCCCGGGAGCGCGACGAGGCCGAGCGGCCGCTCGCGGAGTACCGGCGCGACGAACTGGCCCGGATGCGCCGCATCTTCTTCGACCCCATGGCGCCGTACCACGCGCTGCGCTCCGCCTTCGTCCGGAAGGTGCCGAGCGGATCGCCCCGGCCGCTGGCGCCGCCGCCGGGGCCCGGCGACGCCGCCGGCCGGTAGGGGTGCCCGTTGAGCTCTCCCCGTCTGCTCGTGGCCGGTGTCGGCAACATCTTCCTCGCCGACGACGCCTTCGGACCCGAGGTGATCACCGCCCTGCGTGAACACCCGCTGCCCGCGAGGGTGGTGGTGCGGGACTTCGGCATCCGTGGGCTCGACCTCGCCTATGCGCTGCTCGACGGCCACGACGCGGTGGTCCTCGTGGACGCCGCGCCGCGCGGCCACCCCCCGGGCACCCTCTCGCTGGTCGCGCCCGAGCCGCCGCCCGCCGTCGCGGACACCGCCCCCGAGGCGCACGGCATGGACCCGGTGAAGGTACTGGCCATGGCCGCGCGGCTGGCCGACGGGCCGCTGCCCCGTGTCGTGCTGCTGGCCTGCGAGCCGGAGCGGCTGCCCGACCACGACGCCGATGTGGTCGACGGGCTCAGCGCCCCGGTGCGTGCGGCGGTCGCGGCGGCCGTGCCGCTGCTGCACACGGTGGTACGGCGGCTGCTGGCCGACCCGGCCGCGCCGCTCGCGTTCGGCCACGCGGAGGAATCCCCGGCCCCCTGCCCGGCCGGTCCCCGCGGAAGCGGGCCTCCCGGCGGCGAGGATCGCAGCGGCGGGTCGCCGCCCGCAGACTCCGAGTCCGCCCCCTCGCCCAGCAAGGAGCCCGCATGATGTGCCGGTCCGTGGACGTCAGACAGGCCGTCATGGCGAAGAACGACGATCTGGCCGCCGTCCTGCGCACCGACCTCGGCCGGCAGGGCGTCACCGCCGTCAATCTGCTGTCGAGCCCGGGCAGCGGGAAGACCGAGCTGCTGACCGAGGTCCTCGGGCGGGCCGTGCGACGCGGTGTGCCCGTCGCGGCGCTGACCGCCGACCTGGCGACGGAGAACGACGCCCGGCGGCTCGCCCTCTCGGGCGCACCGGTCAAGCAGTTGCTGACGGGCGGGCTGTGCCATCTGGAGGCCCGTCAGGTGCACGGCCACCTGGAGGGCTGGCTGCCGCCCGGGACGGAGCTGCTGTTCGTGGAGAACGTCGGCAATCTCGTCTGCCCGGCGGCCTACGACCTCGGCGAGACCCTGCGGATCGTCCTCATGGCCGTCACCGAGGGCGAGGACAAACCGCTGAAGTACCCCACCGCCTTCGGCTCCGCCCACCTGGTGGTGGTGACCAAGACCGACCTCGCCGAGGCGGCCGGGTTCGACGCGGCCCTCTTCACGGGCAACGTCGAGCGGGTCAACCCGGGGGTGCCCGTCGTACGGACCAGTGCGCGCACCGGCGACGGCGTGGAGCCGCTGCTGGCCCGGGTGCTCGCCGCGCGGGACGGCGCGCCGCCGCACCGGCCGGCGCTGGCGGCGCCGGAGCACCGGCACAGCGCGCTGTGACGGCCCCCGCCACGGCGGCCGTACGGCTGAGGGTCGCGGTGCGGGGTGTGGTGCAGGGCGTCGGGTTCCGGCCGTTCGTGCACCGGCTCGCCACCGAGGAGGCGCTGAGCGGCTTCGTCACCAACCACTGCGGCGGGGTGCTGATCGAGGTGGAGGGTCCGCCCGGCACGGTGGAGCGGTTCTGCGGGCGGCTGGTCCGCGAGACACCGGCGCTCGCCGCCGTCACGGGCGTCGAGAGCACGCCGGTCCCCGCCACCGGCGGCGGCGACGGCTTCGTCATCCGCCCCTCCGAGGCGGGTGACGGCCGGACCGTGCTGCCGCCGGACACCGCCACCTGCGCCGACTGTCTGCGGGAGCTGGCCGATCCGGCCGACCGGCGCCACCGGCACCCGTTCCTCACCTGCACGCACTGCGGCCCCCGCTTCACCATCGTCACGGCACTGCCGTACGACCGGGCGACCACCACCATGGACGCGTTCCCGATGTGCGGCGCGTGCGCGGCGGAGTACGGCGACCCCGGGGACCGGCGCTTTCACGCGCAGCCCGTCGCGTGCCCGGACTGCGGGCCCCGGCTGCGGCTGGTCCCGGCGCCCGGCCTGGGCCTGCGGCCCACCGAGGGCGCCGACGCGCTCGGCCTGGCGCGCCGGCTGCTGGCGGCGGGGCGGATCGTCGCCGTCAAGGGCCTGGGCGGCTACCACCTGGCCTGCGACGCCGGTGACGCGCGGGCCGTGGCGGAACTGCGGGCCCGTAAGCGGCGTGGTGACAAGCCGTTCGCGGTGATGGCCGCCGACCTGTCGGCGGTCGCGGAGATCGCCGAGGCCGGGGACGCCGAGCGCGCGGCGCTCACGAGCTCCCGGCGTCCCATCGTGCTGCTGCGCCCGCGTGGGGGCCCGCTGGCGCCCTGTGTGTGCCCCGGCAGCCCGCACGTGGGCGTGATGCTGCCCTACACGCCCCTGCACACCCTGCTGTTCGGGCTGCCCGGTGATCCGCCCGGCCCCCGGCTGCTGGTGATGACCAGCGGCAACCGGTCCGGCGAGCCCCTCGTCACCGACGACGCGGAGGCCCTGACCCGGCTGGACGGTCTGGCCGACGCCTGGCTGGCGCACGACCGCGCCATCACCTCGCCCTGCGACGACTCGCTGCTGCGGGTCCGGGCGGACGGCACCGAGCAGGTGCTGCGGCGCTCGCGGGGCTTCGTGCCCCGGCCGCTGGCCCTGCCGTTCGCCGTCCGGCCGGCGCTCGCCGTGGGCGGCGACCTGAAGAACGCGCCCTGTCTCGGCGAAGGCGGCGAGGCATGGTTCGCGCCGCACATCGGCGACCTGGGCGACCTGGCCACGCTGGAGGCGCTCCGGCGGGTGGAGGGCACCCTGCGGCGTCTGACCGGCATCCGGCCCGAGGTCGTGGCCGCCGACCGGCACCCCGGCTACCACTCGACGCGCTGGGCCCGCCGCCACGCCGACGGCCGGCCGGTGCGGCTCGTCCAGCACCATCACGCCCATGTCGCCTCCGTCATGGCCCAGCACGGACTCGACGGCTCCGCCCCCGTGATCGGTGTCGCCTTCGACGGCACCGGTTACGGCGACGACGGCACGGTCTGGGGCGGCGAGGTGCTGATCGCCGACTACGACCGATGCCGGCGCTTCGCCCACCTCGCCCCGGCCCCGCTGCCCGGCGGGGACGCCGGCGTGGCCAACCCCTGCCGCACGGCCCTGGCCCGGCTCTACGCGGCCGGGCTGCCGTGGGACGACGGGCCGGCCTGCTCACCGCAGGAACGTGCCGTCCTGGCACGGCAGTTGGAGCGGAACGTCGCCTGCGTGCCCACCTCCAGCGTGGGCCGCCTGTTCGACGCCGTCGCCTCGCTGACCGGGGTGTGCCATCGGGCCGGGTACGAGGCCCAGGCCGCGCTGGAGCTGGAGGCTGCGGCCGGGCCCGCCTGGGACACCGACACCGGGGCCTACACCTTCGCGCTGACGGCGGGCAGCCCCGTGCTGGTCGACCCGGCGCCCGTCCTGCGCGCCCTCGTCGCGGACCTGAGGCACGGCACCCCGGTGTCCGTGCTCGCGGCCCGCTTCCACCGGGGGCTGGCGGCGGCGGTCGCGCGGGTGTGCCGCCGCGCGCGGGACGCCACCGGTGTCCCGACGGTCGCGCTGACCGGCGGGGTGTTCGCCAACGCGCTGCTGGAGGAGGCCAGTTGGTCCCTGCTGACCGAGGCCGGTTTCACGGTGCTGCGGCACGAGGAGGTCCCGCCGGGCGACGGCGGACTCGCCCTGGGCCAGCTCGCGGTGGCGGCCCGCCATCCATGACCACACGGAGTGACCTATGTGTCTGGCAGTGCCCGGCCGCGTCCTGTCCATCGAGGACGGCAGCGAACCCCTCACCGGGCTGATCGACTTCGGCGGCGTGCACAAACGCGTCTGCCTGGAGTACGTGCCCGAGGTGCGGGTCGGTGAGTACGTCATCGTGCACGTCGGGTTCGCCCTGCAGCGGCTGGACGAGGAGTCGGCGCGGGCGTCGCTGCGGCTCTTCGAGGAACTGGGGCTGCTTCAGGAGGAGTTCGGCGACGCCTGGGGGCGGGCGGCGGCGGAGGCCGGGGAGCCCCGCACGACGGAGGAAGGAGCCCGGTGAAGTACATCGACGAGTTCAACGACCCCGAGCTGGCCCGCAGGCTGCTGGACGAGATCCGCGCGACGGTCACCCGGCCGTGGGCGCTGATGGAGGTGTGCGGCGGCCAGACGCACTCGATCATCCGGCACGGCATCGACCAACTCCTGCCGGAGCAGGTCGAGTTGATCCATGGCCCGGGCTGTCCGGTGTGTGTGACGCCGCTGGAGGTCATCGACCGGGCGCTGGCGATCGCCGCCCGCCCGGAGGTGGTGTTCTGCTCGTTCGGGGACATGCTGCGGGTGCCCGGCACCGACCGCGACCTGTTCCGGGTGCGCAGCGAGGGCGGTGACGTGCGGGTCGTCTACTCCCCCATGGACGCCCTGGAGCTGGCCCGCCGGCACCCCGACCGCGAGGTGGTGTTCTTCGGCATCGGCTTCGAGACGACCGCGCCCGCCAACGCCATGGCGGTCCACCAGGCCCGCCGGCTGGGCATCGGCAACTTCAGTCTGCTGGTGTCGCACGTGCGGGTGCCGCCGGCGATCGAGGCCATCATGACCGCGCCGTCCTGCCGGGTGCAGGGCTTCCTCGCGGCCGGGCACGTGTGCAGCGTGATGGGCACCGCCGAGTACCCGGACCTCGCCGAGCGGCACCGGGTGCCGATCGTGGTGACCGGGTTCGAGCCGCTCGACATCCTGGAGGGCATCCGCCGCGCCGTACGCCAGTTGGAGCGTGGGGAGCACCGGGTGGAGAACGCCTACGCCCGTGCCGTACGGGACGCCGGGAACCCGGCCGCGCTGCGCATGATCGAGGAGGTGTTCGAGGTCACCGACCGCTCCTGGCGCGGTATCGGGCGCATCCCGGACAGCGGCTGGCGGCTGACCGACGCCTATCGCGCCCATGACGCCGAGCACCGCTTCGACGTCACCGGCATCCGCACCGAGGAGTCCGCCCTCTGCCGCAGCGGTGAGGTGCTGCAGGGTCTGATCAAGCCGACCGAGTGCCCGGCCTTCGGCACCGCCTGCACTCCGCGCACCCCGCTGGGCGCCACGATGGTCTCCAGCGAGGGCGCCTGCGCCGCGTACTACCTGTACCGGCGTATGGACGGCGCCGCACCGGGCGGGAACGCCCCGAAGGAGATGAACCCCGTTGGCTGACACGGCCGCCACGGCACCCGTCGATCCGTCGAGCTGGTCCTGTCCCGCCCCGCTGCGCGACCAGCCGGTCGTCGTCCTGGGGCACGGGGGCGGCGGCGCGCTGTCGGCGGAGCTCGTCGACAGCGTGTTCGCCCCCGCCTACGGCAACCCGGTGCTGGCCGCGCTCGCCGACTCGGCGGTGGTCCGGCTGGGCGGCGCCCGCCTGGCCTTCTCCACCGACGCCCATGTCGTGCGGCCCCTGTTCTTCCCCGGGGGCAGCATCGGCGACCTGGCGGTGAACGGCACGGTCAACGACCTCGCGATGAGCGGTGCCGTGCCCGCGTATCTGTCGACGGCCTTCGTGCTGGAGGAGGGCGTGGACATGGACGTCGTCGACCGGGTCGCGCGGGCCGTCGGGGCGGCGGCGCGGGCGGCGGGCGTCACCGTGGCCACCGGGGACACCAAGGTGGTGGAGGCCGGGCACGGGGACGGGGTGTACCTGACGACCTCCGGGATCGGGCTGGTCCCGGACGGTGTCGACATCCGGCCCGACCGGGCGCGGCCGGGTGACGCCGTGCTCGTCAGCGGGCCGATCGGGCTGCACGGCGTGGCCGTCCTGAGTGTGCGTGAGGGCATCGAGTTCGGTGCCGACGTCGCCAGCGACACCGCGCCGCTGGCCGGTCTGGTGGCGGCGATGCTGGCGGTCACGCCCGATCTGCATGTGCTGCGCGACCCGACCCGGGGCGGTCTCGCGGCCTCCCTCAACGAGATCGCCCGCGCCTCGGGCACCGGCGTACGGCTGACCGAACGGGCGATCCCGGTGCCGGAGGCGGTGGCGAACGCGTGCGGGTTCCTGGGCCTGGATCCGCTGTACGTCGCCAACGAGGGGCGGCTGGTGGCGTTCGTGCCGCCCGAGCACGCCGAGGCGGTGCTGGCGGCGATGCGTGCGCATCCGCAGGGGGCGGGTGCGGCGCTCATCGGTGAGTGCGTCGCCGAGCACCCGGGGATGGTGGTGGCGTCGACCGGGCTGGGCGGCACCCGGGTGGTGGATCTGCCGCTCGGGGAGCAGCTGCCCCGGATCTGCTGATCTCAGCGCCGCCGGCCCCCGAACAGCCCCTTCCCGGGGCGCGGTTCGGCGGCCGGCGGCTGGATCTCGGCGTCGACCAGGAACTCCAGGACGACCGGGCGGTCGGCTGCCAGGGCGGCGTCCCAGGACTCGCCGATCTTCCCAGGGCGTTCACAGCGGATGCCCTCCAGGCCGAGCAGCCGGGCGTACTCGGCGTAGGGCACGGCGGGCACGGACGCGGCGCTGGGCAGGCGCGGGTTGCCGGTGGCGGCGCGGCGGTCCCAGGTGGCCTGGTTGAGGTCCTGGTTGTGGAAGACGCAGAACACCAGCGGGGGTCCTCCGGCCAGCCGGGGCAGCAGGTCCTTGACGGTGACCAGCTCGGCGAGGCCGCTCATCTGGAGGGCGCCGTCGCCGACGAAGGCGATGACGGGCCGGTCCGGGTGGGCCAGCCGGGCGGCCAGGGCGTACGGGACGGCCGTGCCCATGGCGGCGTACGTGCCGGACACCAGGGCCCGCATGCCGTGGCGCAGCCGCAGGCCGCGCGCCCACCAGACGGTGCTCGTGCCCGCGTCGGCGGTCAGCACGGCGCGCTCCGGCAGTCGTTCGTCGAGTTCCACGGCGACGGCGGCGGGGTTGATGAGATGGCCGAAGTGCTGGCGTGCCTCACCGCGTCGCTCCTCGTGCCAGGCACTCACCCGTGTCTCCACGTCCGCGCGCCAGGCGCGGTCCGCTTTGTGGGTCAGGTGCGGCAGCAGCTGACGCAGGGTGGCGCGGGCGTCGCCGAACAGGTACTCGCCCTCGGGGAGTTCCGCGCTGTCCTCGGCGATCTCCACGCAGCGGGGGCGTGCGCCCGCCGGCAGCCAGACGTCCCGTGTGACGCCCGCGCCGACGACGAGCGCGGCGTCGCAGGTGTGCAGCAGCCGCTCGGCGGCCGGGGTGGCGTACCGGCCGAGGCAGCCGGTGACGAACGGCATGTCGTCGGCGACGACATCGCGGCCGGGCAGGGTCTTGGCGACACCGGCACCCAGCAGTTCCGCCGCCCGGACGACCTCTTCGCGGGCGTCCCGGGCATCCGGGCCGACCACCAGGGCGACTCTGTCCGCCTCGTTCAGCAGCCGGGCCGCGCGGCGCAGTTCGTCGGCGTCGGCGGGCGGGCCGAGGCGGTGCCTCATGACTGCGGGGACGGCGCCGGGGGCCTCGGCGGTGTCCATGTCCTGGAGGTCGGTGGGCAGGACGACGACCGCGACCCCGCGCCGGGACCGGGCGGCCCACAGCGCCCGGTCGACGACCCGCGCCGCCTGGTCGGGCCGGGTGAGGACCTCGCAGTGCTCGGCGGCGTCCAGGAAGACCCGCTGCGTCGACGGCGCGCCGCCCACCAGGGCGAGGACGGGCCGCCGGTCGAGCCGGGCGTCGTACAGGCCGCTCAGCAGCTGGACGGCGCCCGGCCCGGAGGGGGCCAGACAGCAGCCGATGCCGCCGGTGAACTCCGCGTGGGCGCCGGCCATGAAGGCGGCCGCCTCCCCGTGCCGGGGCTGCACCAGTTCGGGGCGATCGCCGCCACGCCGCAGCGCCTCGACGAGCGGATCGGCGCCCTCACCGGGGCGGCCGAACACGCGCTCGATCTCCCAGGCCAGCAGGCGCTGCCGTACGACCTCCGCCACCAGGGGCATCGTGGTTCCCTCCACATGACATGACTCGGGCGGGCCCTGCGCCCATTGACGCAGACGGGCGCACGGCGTGCCCGCGCCGGGCGGGCAGAGGGGTGGTGCGCGCACCCGTACGGCCCAGCGGGCGTTTCGCCGGCCGGGAGGCCGGTCACGGCTGAGGGGAGTCGGGCCTGTGGCGGAGGGCGAGCGGGTGGTGGTGTCCGGGAAGGACGAGAAGGACCGGGCCGGCCGCGCGGAGCGGCGCGGTGAGCGTCTGGTGTCCGTGCTCGACCGGCGGCTGCCCGTCCGGGAGCTGGCCAGGGAGTATCTGCGCAAGTCGTTCCCGGACCACTGGTCGTTCCTGCTCGGCGAGATCGCCCTGTACAGCCTGCTGGTGCTGGTGGTGACCGGGGTCTATCTGGCGCTGTTCTTCCATCCCGACATGACCGAGCGGCCGTACACCGGCTCGTACGTGCCCTTGCGGGGGGTGCTGGTCTCGGAGGCGTACGCGTCGGTGATGCACCTCAGCTTCGAGGTGCGCGGCGGGCTGATGGTGCGCCAGATCCACCACTGGGGCGCGCTGGTGTTCGTGGCGGCCATCGGCTGTCATCTGCTGCGGATCTTCTTCACGGGTGCCTTCCGCCGGCCCCGGGAGGCCAACTGGACGATCGGCGTCACGATGTTCCTGCTGGCGCTGCTTGAGGGGTTCTCCGGCTACTCGCTCCCCGACGACCTGCTCTCCGGCACCGGGCTGCGGACCTCGCAGGGCATCGTGCTGTCGATCCCGATCGTCGGCACCTACCTGAGCTTCTTCCTCTTCGGCGGCGAGTATCCGGGGCACGACATCATCCCCCGGCTGTACCTGGCGCACGTCCTGCTGGTGCCGGGGCTGCTGCTGGTGCTGGTGCGGCTGCACATCGGGCTGGTGGTGCGTTTGAAGCACACCCAGTGGGCGCGGCCGGGCCGCAGCAACCGCAATGTGGTCGGCAAGCCGATGTTCCCGCAGTACGCGGCCAAGTCCACGGGGCTCGCGCTCACGGTGGCCGGCGTCCTGGCGCTGCTGTCCGCGCTGTTCCAGATCAACCCCGTGTGGGAGTTCGGGCCGTACCGGGCCGACCAGGTGTCCCTCGACTCCCAACCCGACTGGTACGTCGGTTATCTGGAGGGGGCGCTGCGGCTGATGCCCGCCTGGGAGACGGACTTCGCCGGGCACACCGTGGCCTGGGACGTGCTCCTGCCGGGGGTGGTGCTGCCGGCGGTGCTGTTCGGTGTGCTCTACGGGTATCCGCTCTTCGAACGGTGGCTGACCTTCCCGAACCGCGAGCGGCATGTGTGCGACCGGCCGCGCAACCAGCCGACCCGTACGGGGCTCGGGGTGGCGGGGGTGACGTTCTACGCCGTGCTGCTGCTGGCCGGGGCGCAGGACGTGCTGGGGTTCGTCCTCGACGTGCCGGTGGAGTGGCTGACGTACACCTTCCGCACCCTGCTGTTCGTCGGGCCGGTCCTCGCGTACTGGCTGGCGCGGCGGCTGTGTCTGGCGTTGCAGGCCGCCGACCGGCGGCGGCTGCGGGAGGGGGCCGGCACGGGGGACGTGCGGATGACCGGGGCCGGCGGCTACCGGGAGGGCCGCGTCGCGCCGCCCGGCGAGGAGACGTACGGGATCCTGGTGCGGGACACGCCGCTGCCCCGGGCGCGCGGCACCGAGGCGTGGCGGCTGTTCCACCGGCACCGCGTCCGGAACCGGCTCAGCGCCTGGTACTTCCGCGACCGGGTCGAGCTGCCCGCCACCCCGGAGCAGGCCGAGGCCGTGCGGGCAGTGGTGGCGGACCCCGAGGAGGCGGAGGAGGCGGCGCGCTCCTGACGGTCAGTCGGGGCACGCGGCCCGGCGTTCCTCCGCGGTGATCCACCGCCAGGTCACGGCCGCCGCCAGCGCGCCGATCGGCAGCATCGCCACGATCATCGCCAGGCCGCCGGCGCTGTCGCCCGTCGCCACGACCAGCACCGCGGGCAGGTCGAGCAGGGGCACGGCGAGGAACAGGTACACGCACCGGCCGGCGTCCGTGAGCCGGTGGCGGGTGCCCAGCACCGGCAGCCAGAACCACACGGCGGCGAGCACGACCGCTGCCTCGGCACCCCCGGGACCGGCCAGGACGGCCGCCGCGTGCAGCAGCACGAAACCCGGCAGGGCCATCCCCCAGGGCAGGGCCAGCACGCGCCAGAGCGGACTGCGCCGGGTGGCGTGGATCAGGCCCGGGACGACCAGCGACACGAGCAGGCCGGTCGCCGCCATGCGCTCCAGATGGGCGAGCGGCTCATGGGGTTGCGTGGCTCAGCCCTCCCCCGCCGTCGGTGTACGGCGCACCAGCAGGACCACCGCCACGACCAGCGCGGGCAGGGCGAGGACCAGCATCCAGGAGCCGTGGACCAGGGAGAGCACGGCGAGGGTGACGCCGGCGGCGCCGGGCAGCGCGGCCGGTCCGCCGCCGCGCCTGAGCCGGTAGCGCACGTGCCGCTCGGGCTCGGTGCGCGACGCGAGCAGGACGAGCAGGGCGACGGCCCCGAGGAGGGCGACGACACCGCCGTACAGCCAGTACGCGAGGTGGTCCTCGCCGTAGATCGCCAGGACGGCGAGGAGGAGGCCGTTGAACAGCGCCCAGCCCGCGACGACGAGGAAGGCGGGGTGGCGGGTCACGGGCCGCTTCCCTTCCGGGCGTCCAGCAGCGGGGCGTGGCTGGTGATCCGGGGCAGGGGGTGGTCGGGGGTGAAGTTCAGCGGCGGCGGGGGTGAGGAGGTCGCCCATTCGAGGGTGTGGGCGTGCCACGGGTCGGCGGCGGCCGGGGGGTGGCGGCGCAGGGAGCGTGTGCGCAGTGCCCACAGGACGTTGACGGCGAAGGCGGTCATGCCGAGCGCCAGGAGGCCGGCGCCGCAGCTGGACAGCAGGTTGAGCGGGCCGAACCCGTCGAAGTCGGCGTAGGTGGCGACGCGGCGGGGCATGCCCTCGTGGCCGAGGGCGAACATCGGCAGGAAGGTGAGGTTGGCGCCCGCGACCAGCAGCCAGAAGTGGATTCGGCCCAGGCGCTCGCTCAGCCGCACGCCCGTCACCTTCGGGAACCAGAAGTAGACCGCGGCGAAGAGCCCGAAGGCGCTGCCCGCGAAGAGGACGTAGTGCAGATGGGCGACGATGAAGTAGCTGTCGGTGGCGTGGTAGTCGATGACCGGGGTGGCGACCATGATGCCGCTGAGGCCGCCGATCAGGAACTGCGGGATGAACGCGAGAGCGAACAGCATCGGCGTGCGGAAGACGAGCCGGCCGCCCAGGATCGTGCCGATCATCGCGAAGTACTCGACGCCCGCCGGGACGAGCAGGGCGATGGAGGTCAGCGAGTAGTAGTCGTTGGCGGCCTGGCCGGTGGCGAACATGTGGTGGCCCCACACGCTCATCGACAGGCCCGCGAAGACCAGCAGGGACAGCACGGTGCCCTGGTAGCCGAAGAAGGCCCGGCCGGAGAACACGGCCAGGACCTCGGCGACCGCCCCCAGGTACGGGAAGAACATCACATAGACCACGGGGTGGCCGTAGAACCAGAACAGGTGCTGGTAGCCGATGTTCCACACGTTGGACTCGAACACGGCCGGGTCGGCGCGGCCGACGGCCAGCAGGGCGAGGGCGGCGAGCAGGGCGGGGAACGCGCCGATCACCATCAGGCAGGTGGCGACCATGGACCAGGAGAAGACCGGCATCCGCAGCATGGTCATGCCGTGGGCGCGTTTGCGCAGCGCGGTCCACAGCACCGCGCCGCCCATCAGGATCATCCCGGTGGTGGACACCAGGACGCCGACGATCCACAGGTCGGCACCGGAGCCGGGCGAGTAGACGCCGTCTGCCAGGGGCGGGTAGGAGAACCAGCCGGCCGCGTGGGCGCCCCGGGGCGTGGCGAAGCCGGCGAGGACGACGACGGCGCCGAGCGCGTAGAGCCAGTACCCGAGGAGGGTGGTGCGGGGCGCGGCGATGGCCGGGGCACCGACCTGGAGGGGCACCAGGTAGACGCCGAGGCCGAGCGCGAACGGCGTCATCACCAGGTAGATCATGCCGGAGCCGTGGATGGTGAAGAGCTGGTCGTAGGTGTGCGGGGTGAAGAACTCCTGGTCGGGCCGGGCGAGTTGGCTGCGCATGAGAAGGGCGAGGACGCCCATGAGCAGCAGCAGGGCGAGGGAGGTCGCGAGGGTGAGGACGCCGATGCGTTTGTGGTCGGTCGTGGTCATCCAGCCGAGCCAGCCGCCGGGCGTGACGTCGGCGCCGGGTGCGCGGCCGGTGTCGGTCTCGGGGGCGGCGGTCACGCGGGCGTGCCGTTCCGGTGCTGCTCGGCCAGCCAGGTGTCGTACTCCTCGGGCTCCACCGCCTTCAGCCAGAAGTCCATGACGTAGTGGCGGTCTCCGCAGAACTCGGCGCAGCGGCCGATCCAGCGGCCCGCGCGGTCCACGGTGACGGTGAAGGTGTTCTCGTGGTGGGGGAAGGCGTCCATCTTGTAGCGGAGCCGGGGCACCCACAGGGAGTGGATGACGTCCCGTGAGGTGAGGTGCAGGGTGACGGGGCGGCCGGCGGGGACCACCAGCGTGGGCAGGTCGCCGTCGCGGCAGGTGCCGGTCACCCGGACCGGGTCGCGGGGCCGGCGATGGGTGAAGGTCCAGCACCACTGGAAGGACGTCACGTCGATCCGGACCGGCCGCTGTCGCGGGGCGCGGTGCTCCTCGTGGTTCTGCCAGGCGGTGTAGCCGACGAGGAAGGCGGCGACGGCGGTCAGGGCGACGACGTAGACCTTCTCCAGGCCCATCCGTTCCAGGCGCTGCGACGGCGGCCGCCCGCTGCCCGCCCGGCGGCGGACCACGGCGAGCAGCAGCAGTGCCAGGACGACGACGAAGACGACGGTGGCGATGACGGACTCGACGGCGAAGACCGTTCCGAAGATGTGGCGTGTGTTCATCGGGGCCCGGCGGCCTCGGCGAACTCGATGCCGGTGATCTCCAGTTCGCGTCCGCTGCGCAGCCCGTCGGAGGGCCGGTCGCAGCGCGGGCACCAGAGGAACGGGGGGACGCCCACCGCGAACTCCTCGTCGCAGGGCCCGCAGTGGGCGACGGCGGTGACCTCCTCGACGACCAGGTCGGCGGCGGCCAGCGCGGTGCCGTCCCGGGCCACCTCGAAGGCGAAGGTGAGGGCCGCCGGGACCACGCCCGACAGTTCGCCGACGCGCACGTTCACCGCGGACACCGGGCCGGTGCCGTGCGCGCGGGCGGTCTCGCCGGCCTGCTCGACGATCGCGGTGGCGATCGACAGTTCGTGCACGGCGGTCACCTCGGGTGGTGGGAGCCGGAGGGGAAGCCGGCCATCCGCCAGATCCTGACCTCGCGGACGAGACCGGGGATCTCCCTGATCAGCAGGGCCAGGGCCGCGCCCGAGACCAGCACCGCCTGCGCGGTCAGCACGCGCCGGGCCGTCAGCTGTGGCATCCGTTCTCGCTCCTCGTCTCATCCCGGGGGGATGTTCGGCATGACCTTCAGGATCGCGTTGTGCTTCTTCCAGTGGACGCCGGTGGACCGGCGCGCGTCGGCGGTGCCGTCCCTGTGGTGTCCGGCCTGATGTCCGTAGGGGCCCTGGTTGCCCTGGTGGAGGCCCGGGACATGGGTGGGGGTGTCCGGTTTCACGGCCGGTTTCCCGACCCGGATTCTGCCCATCATGTGCTCCCTGAGGTGGGGGTCAGATCTGCGAGGAACGCCTCGACCGCGGGCCACACGCAGGTGCCGCCCGACAGGCCGCGCCATTCCCGTCGTACGAGGGCGACCAGACGGAAGCAGTCGTCGACCGGCACGATCCAGTGGTGGCGGGCGCCCCGCGCGGTGTTCGTCAGCAGGGCCTCGACGTCGGGTGCCACGCTCTCCACCAGTGGACACCCGGCGGCCACCGTCCGCCACGCGGCGGCCTCGACCTGCCAGCGGACGGCGCCCGCGGGTCCCGGACAGTGGGCGACGACGGTGCCGTCGGGGTGCGGGACGAAGAAGGCCAGGCCGACGGGGACGCCCAGGGGCGCGGTGTCCAGCGGGGGCAGCCGCAGGCGGCGTTCGGGGATCAGCCGGTAGTGGCCCTCGCTCGCCTCGCCGCGCGCGAACAGCAGGGAGCAGGGGCGGCAGGCGCACAGCACCTCCTGCCGCTCGCCGTCGTACAGATGGCGGTGCTCGCCGGGCACGGGTGCCGCGCACAGGTCGCAGCGCTCCTCGGCGGCGGTGCGCCGGTCGGTGCCGGAGCGGATGACGCGGGCGAGCGGGCCGCCGGCGGTGGTCACGGCAGCCTCCGGGTCGTGACCGTGTCCAGCGGTACGAAGGCGGAGGTGCCGCCGGGTTCCGGGGCCCGCTCGACGCCGCGCAGCTCGGGGGCGACGGCGAGGAGCGACTGGCGGACCGCGTCCAGCACGCCGGCGGCGGTCGAGCCGCAGCCCGGGGCCGTGAGGCGGATCCGGGCCACTCCGTCGTCGACACCGACCAGGTGGAGGTCGCCGCCGCGTTCGCGCAGGGGACCGCGCAGCCGCTCGACGGCGCGGTCCAGGCGGGGCAGCACATGCTCGGGGTGGACGTCGTGCAGCACCATCAGATGGCCGAGGAGTTCGTCGTCCGCGAACGCGGCCGCCAGGGACGCGTCGGTGCGGTCCAGGACGCGGGCCAGCGCCTCGCCGTAGATCTCCGTCAGGGCGCGGACCGCCGCCAGGGCGTCCCGGGCGGTCGGTCCGGGGGTGTTCTCCAGGCGGTCGAGCAGCTCGTCGACGCGGGCCAGCCGGGCCGAGACCGCGGTGTCGTCGAGCCGGGCCGGCTCAGCCATGGCCGGCTCCGTACGTGGGTGAGTGGACGGTGGTGAGCGTGTTGCCCTTGCCGAGGTACATGTGGACTCCGCAGGGCAGGCACGGGTCGAAGCTGCGTACGGTGCGCATGATGTCGACGCCCTTGAAGTCGTCGGGCCCGTTCTCCTCGAAGATCGGCTGGCCCTGGACGGCGTCCTCGTAGGGGCCGGGGGTGCCGTGGCTGTCGCGGGGGCTGGCGTTCCACGGGGTGGGCGGGTACGGGTGGTAGTTGGCGATCTTCTTGTCCTTGATGACGAGGTGGTGGGAGAGGACGCCGCGCACGGCCTCGTGGAAACCGCAGCCGATGGCCTCGTCGGGGACCTCGAAGTTCTCGAAGACCTTGATCTCGCCGGCCCGCACCAGGGCCATCGCCTTCTCCAGGAACTCGAAGGCCATCGCGGCCGCGTAGGCGACGAAGTAGGGGCGGGCGCGGTCGCGTTCGATGGTGTTGCTCCACCGGGGGATCTCCCACTCCAGTGTCTGCTCGGGCAGCTTCTCGCTCCTGGGCAGTGTGATGCGCACGCTGTGCCCGGTGGCCTTGACGTACGGGGTGTCGACGAGGCCGTTGAGGGCGGTGGACCACAGCCGGGCGAGGGGGCCGCCGCCGGTGTCGAGGGCGAGGTGGCGGTCGGTCTCCCGGTGGTACCAGCGGGGGCTCATCACCCAGCTGTAGTTGCCGTCGAAGTCGCGTTTCTGCGGCACCGGGACGGTCGTCTGGTTCCAGGGGTGGCGCATGTCGACGGGGTTGCCGAGCGGGTCGTGGGTGACGAAGGGCTCCTCGGCGGTCCAGTCCTCGTAGAAGGAACTGCCGAGCAGGACGCGCAGGCCGAGGTTGATGTCGACGAGGTCGTTGGTGACGAGGTCGCCGTCGACGATGATGCCGGGGGTGACGTACATGGCCCGCCCCCAGTCGCTCATCGTCTCGTAGCGGTAGTCGCAGACCTCGGCGTTCTGGAAGGCGCCCCAGCAGCCGAGCAGGATGCGGCGGCGGCCGACCTCCTCGTAGCCGGGCAGGGCCTCGTAGAAGAAGTCGAAGACGTCGTCGTTCATGGCGACGGACTTCTTGACGAAGTCGAGGGTCTTCATCAGCCGGGAGAGGTAGTCGGTGAAGGTGGTGGGGGTGGCCATGGTGCCGACGCCGCCGGGGTACATCGTCGACGGGTGGACGTGGCGGCCCTCCATCTTGCAGAACATCTCGCGGGTGACCCGGCTGACCTTGAGCGCCTCCTTGTACATCTCTCCCTCGAAGGGGTTGAAGGAGCGCATGATGTCGGCGATCGTCCGGTGGCCGTGGAGGTCGCCGCGGGGTGCCGGGGTGCGTTCGGCGCGGGCCAGGACGCCCGGGTTGGTGGCCTTGACCATCGCCTCGCAGAAGTCGACGAACACCATGTTGTCCTGGAAGATGGTGTGGTCGAACATGTACTCGGCGGCCTCGCCGAGGTTGACGATGTGTTCGGCGAGCTCCGGCGGTTTGATGCCGTAGGCCATCTGCTGGGCGTAGTCGGAGCACGTGGTGTGGTTGTCGCCGCAGATGCCGCAGATGCGTGAGGTGATGAAGCCGGCGTCGCGCGGGTCCTTGCCCTTCATGAACACCGAGTAGCCGCGGAAGAGGGACGAGGTGCTGTGGCACTCGGCCACTTCCCGGTTGGCGAAGTCGATCTTCGTGTAGATGCCCAGGTTGCCGATGATCCGGGTGATCGGGTCCCAGGACATGTCCACCAGCTGCGCGGGCCTGCGCTCGCGGGTCCCGGCCCGGTCCTCGGTCTGTGTCATGTCACTTCCTGTTTGCTCGGAGTCCGCGGCGGTTTCTCAGGGGCGCCAGTACGGGTCGTAACCGCTGGTCAGCGCCGGTTCGTTGTGGTGCCACCTGGCTTCGCGGTTCACAGCCATGCTGGTGATGCCGCGCATCCGGCGGATGAAGGCGCCGTAGGGCTTGATGAGGATGGTCGACAGGGCGCCGCCGGTGGGCTCGTCCATGAACGGCATGAAGGCGTCGGGGAAGCCCGGCATGGTGCAGCCGATGCAGATGCCGCCGACGTTGGGGCAGCCGCCGATGCCCGACATCCAGCCGCGCTTGGGCACGTTGCAGTTGACCACCGGGCCCCAGCAGCCCACCTTCACCTGGCACTTGGGCGCGTTGTAGTCCTTGGCGAAGTCGGCCTGCTCGTAGTAGGCGGCGCGGTCGCAGCCCTCGTGGACGGTCTTCCCGAACAGCCAGGTGGGGCGCAGCATGTGATCCAGCGGGGGCGGCGGGGCGGCGCCGGCCGCGTGGTACAGCACCCAGACCAGGGTTTCCATGAAGTTCTCCGGCTGGATGGGGCAGCCGGGGACGTTGACGACGGGCAGCGCGCCCTGCGTCCTGTAGTCCCAGCCCAGGTAGTCGGACAGGCCCATGCTGCCGGTCGGGTTGCCCGACATCGCGTGGATGCCGCCGTAGGCGGCGCAGGTGCCGGCGGCGACGATCGCCCAGGCCCTGGGGGCGAGCCGGTCGATCCACCAGTTGAGGGTGAGGGGTTCGCCGGTCTCCGGGTCGTTGCCGAAGGACGTCCAGTAGCCGTCGCCCTCGATGATGTTCTGGTTGGGGATCGAGCCCTCGATGACGAGGATGAAGGGCGCGAGGTCGCCGCGGGCCGCGGCCCGGTAGGGGGCGAGGAAGTCCTCGCCGCCCTGGCTGGGCGAGAGCACCTTGTTGTACAGGTGCACCTTGGGCAGGCCGGGCACCAGTCCGGCGACGAGGTCCTCGATCGACGGCTGTCCGGCGGCGGTGAGCGAGACGGTGTCGCCGTCGCAGCTCATGCCCTCGGAGATCCAGAGGATGTGGATCTCGTCGAAGCCCTCGCGCCGCTCGCCGCGCTCGGGCTCCTGACTGACCTCGGTGGTGCCGCTCTCGACGGTCATGTCCTCGGCCTCCGTTGCAGTCGGTCCCGGGCCCGGTCGTACGCGGCGGCCACCGGCGCGGCCAGGGTCAGGGCGGGCGGACGGTCCGGGGCGTGCGGGTGGGGCCGGGTGGGCGCGCCGTACTTGGCCCTGGCCAGCGCCTCCCCGAGGCGGTCCAGCTGTTCCTGGGGTACGGCCGCGCGCAGCCGGGGCAGGAACTCCGCTTCCTCCTCGCGGACATGCTCCTCGACCTCGGCGCGCAGCTCGTCGACGAGGCCGTCGGTGCGTTCGTCGCCCTCGGACAGCCGGTCGAGGGCGAGCAGGGTCTTCTTGACGGCCATGTGCTCGCCGAGGTGCCGGTCGACCTCGCGGGCGCCGTCCGGGAGCGTCTTCCTGGCGAGGGGGTAGATCAGCATCTCCTCGAGGGCCGCGTGCTTGGACAGCTCCCGCACGATCAGCTCGACGACGGCTCGGCGCTGCTTGTCGGAGGCGGCGGCGTGGTAGTTGCGGAACAGTTGCTCCACCATGCGGTGGTCGCGGACCAGTACCTCAAGGGCGTCCATCGCGCCCTCCCTCGTCAGTGGGGGTCAGGGGCATGAGGGGGGTGACCTCGTGGGGGCGGAAGTGGTGGAAGCGGCCGTACCAGCCGTTGAGTTCCGCCGCCGGGTCGTCGTCGAGCGTGACGGCGAGGTGCACGCTGCCGTCCACGTCGTGGAGTACGGCGGCCACCGTGGCGGTGCGGCCGGCGAGGAACATGTCCTGCGCGTCGGCGCCCCGCCCGGCCGGGCACAGCCGTACGGCGCTGCCTGCGGCGACCGGCACACCGTCGACGAGCACGCTGTCGGTGGTCGGGGAGAGCCCGTCGTCGCCGCCCTCCTGCCACCAGGGGACGCGGGTGGTGGGCGCGGCGGGTTCGAGGGAGCGGATCGCCCCGTGCAGCCGGGCGAAGATCTCCGGCGGCATGGTCTCCACGCGGTCGAGGATGTCGGCGGCGCGCGGGTCGGTGCCCCGGGCCTCCCGTTTCTCCTCGTCGGTGAGCAGCAGGGTGCGCAGCGAGAGGATCTCGTCGATCTCCGCGGCGTCGTGCAGGTCGCCGGGGCTCTCGGGGGCCACCTGAGGGTGGTCGGGCAGGAGGATCGGCGCGGACAGCATGGTGCCGGCCTCGCCTCCCAGTACGGGGAAGGTGTGGATGTTGCGGCAGGTGTGCGAGGGCGGCGGGTCGGTCAGGGACAGGAACTCGGTGCTGTCGCCGCCGATGAGGGTGTGGGTGGCCAGGAGGGCGTGGCGCAGGGCCTCGGCGCGGGGGGTGTCGGCGCCGGGTGAGGGGCCGGTGTTCTCGGTGCGCACGCGGAGCCGGTGGAGCGGGATCGGGCCGCCCTCTTCCAGCCGTTCCGCCCGCAGGGTGGTGACCGCCTGGCAGGACCGGCGTCGGCGGACGACCCGGCCGGTGCCCTCGGGGAGCGGCTCGGTCTTTTCACCGCCCGGGGATCCGACCGGCACGCGGTGGTCGCCCGCGAGCAGACGGTCGAGCGGGACGGTGATGTCCACCTCGCGGGGCACCGCCTCGTCGAAGGTGAGATGGACGGCGTCCCCGGCCGTGAGCGACTCCACCGGCCGGTGCCGGCCGTCGGGCGTCCGCTGTTCGACCTGCTTGTGCTGGAGTTGCAGATAGCGGACCCTGAGCCGGATCACGGCCGTGGGAGCGGCCCGCAGCAGGCACTCCGTCTGCTGGTACCAGGAGTCCACCGAGCCGGACAGGCCCGGCGGGACGGGGCCGTCGCGCTCGGCCCACGCGCGCGGGGTGAGGACGCCGAACTGCCAGCGCACCCGGTTCTTGGGCGAGGACCGGCGGTACGGGTAGAGGAGGTAGCCCTCGTAGAGGACGGCGTCGGCGACCGCGCGCAGGCGCCGGAAGCCGTCGCCGGCCACCGTCCCGGCCCGTGCCTCGTCGATCGTCATCCCGCCTCCTCGCGCCGTCGGCTGCCCGTACGTCGGCCATGCCTTCCACGACCGTCACACGCCTCACACCCGACCGCCTCTCACGGCCGAACGGGGCTGGGCCACTCGGGCTACGGCCGTCCGCTCCCCGTGCCCGGCCCTCGGCGGCGGGGCAGGCTGTGGGGACCGGACCCCGGAGCGCTGGGAGGCACGGATGCTCCGCACCCCTCTGTGTGACCTGCTCGGTATCGAGGTGCCGGTGATCGGGGCGCCCTTCGGCCCGTTGGAGGAGGTCGATCTGGCGGCGGCCGTGTGCGCGGCGGGCGGGCTCGGCAGTGTGGGGACCGGAGGGCGTCCGGTGGACGGTCTGCGGGAGCAGTGGGCGCGGCTGCGGCGGCTGACGGACCGCCCGTTCGCGATCAACCACACCATGCGGCCGTTCGACGAGGAGGCGTTCCGGGCGACGCTTCGGGCGCGGCCCGCCGCCGTGTCGTTCCACATCGGTGTGCACGCCGACCTGGTGGCCCGGGCCCGTGACGCGGGCGTGCCGTGGATCCAGCAGGTGCAGGATCTCGCGGAGGCCGAGCAGGCCGTCGCCGCCGGTGTCGATGTGATCGTCGCGCAGGGTGGCGAGGCGGGCGGGCACGGCGGTGAGGTGGCCACGATGGTTCTGGTGCCGCAGGTCGTGGATGTCGCCGGCGGGATCCCGGTGGTCGCCGCGGGCGGCATCGCCGACGGGCGCGGGCTGGCGGCGGCGCTGGCGCTGGGCGCCCAGGGGGCCGTGCTGGGCACCCGGCTGCTGGCGTCGACGGAGATGGCGGTCGCCGACGCGTGGAAGCGGCGGATCGTCGACGCCGACGCCGGGGACGCCGTCAAGATCGTGCGGCACGAGCGGATCCTGCCCCCGTTCTCCCGCCCGGGCTGCCGCAGCGTGCCGCGCTCGCTGCGCACGCCCTTCCTGGACGAGCTGGCCGACCACCCCGAGCGGTTCGCACCGGCGACGACCGGGCCGCGGCTGCTCCAGGCGGCCCGGGAGGGGCGGGCGCACGAGTACGTCCCGCTCGCCGGGCAGTCCGCGGGCCTGGTCCACGACATCGCACCGGCCGGGGAGATCGTGCGGCGGGTGGTGGCGCAGGCGGAGGACGTGCTGCGGTCACGGGCCGCCTACGTCCTGCCGTACGGCGGCTGAGCCGAAGGCGCCGGATCAGACCGGGCGGGTACGGCCCTCCCAGTACGGGTCCCGGAGCCGCCGCTTGTACAGCTTGCCGTTGGGGTCGCGGGGCATCTCGGTGACGAAGTCGATGCTCTTCGGGCGTTTGTAGCCGGCCAGGCGGTCGGCGCAGTGGGCGAGGAGGGCGGCGGCGAGGGCGGGGCCGGGTTCCTGGCCGGGGGCCGGTTCCACGACGGCCTTGACCTCCTCGCCCCAGTCGTCGTGCGGGATGCCGAAGGCGGCGGCGTCGGCGACGGCGGGGTGGGCGAGCAGCACGGACTCGATCTCGGCGGGGTAGATGTTGACGCCACCGGAGATGATCATGTCGATCTTGCGGTCGCGCAGGAAGAGGTAGCCGTCCTCGTCGAGGTGGCCGAGGTCGCCGACGGTGAAGAAGTCGCCGATGCGGTTCTTCCGGGTCTTGTGCTCGTCCTTGTGGTAGGCGAAGCCGCCGGTGCTCATCTTCATGTAGACGGTGCCGAGTTCGCCGGGCGGCAGCCGGTTGCCGTCGTCGTCGAAGACGGCGAGTTCGCTGATCGGCCAGGCCCGGCCGACGGTGCCCGGCTTCTTCAGCCAGTCCTCGGCGGTCGCGAAGGCGCCGCCGCCCTCGCTGGCCGCGTAGTACTCCTCCACACAGCTCCCCCACCAGTCGATCATGGCCCGCTTGACGTGGTCGGGGCAGGGCGCGGCGCCGTGGATGGCGTGCCGCATCGACGAGACGTCGTAGGACCGTCTGACGGGCTCGGGCAGGGCGAGCAGGCGGTGGAACTGGGTCGGGACCATGTGGGTGTGGGTGCACCGGTGGGTGTCGATGAGGCGGAGCATCTCCCGCGGTGTCCACTTGTCCATGAGGACCAGACGGTGGCCGATGTGCAGGGACGCGCCCGCGAACTGCAGCACGGCCGTGTGGTAGAGCGGCGAGCAGACCAGGTGGACGTTGTCGTCGAAGGGCCGGATGCCGAAGATGCCGAGGAAGCCGCCGAGGTACGCCTCCTCGGGGAGCTTGCCGGGCAGAGGGCGCCGGATGCCGCGCGGGCGGCCCGTCGTACCGGAGGTGTAGTTCATGACCCAGCCGAGGGTGCGGTCGGCGGGCGGCGACGCCGGTTGTCCGTCGAGGAGTTCGGCGTACGGTCTGAAGCCCTCGGTCTCGCCGACCGTGTACCGGTGAGTGGCGGGCAGGCCGGCCTCGTCGGCGGCCCGGCGGGCCGCGTCGCCGTAGCGGGCGTGGGTGAGGAGGACCTTGGCGCCGGAGTCGGAGACGATCCAGGCGATCTCGGGGGCCACGAGGTGGTGGTTGACGGGGACGAGATAGAAGCCGGCCTGGGTGGCGGCGAGGTAGGCGGTGAGGAACTCGGGGCCGTTGGGCAGGACGACGGCGAAGGCGTCGCCGCGCTCGAGACCGGCCGCGCGCAGACCGTGGACGAGACGGTTGACGTCCGCGTGCAGCCGGCCGGCGGTCCATTCCTCGCCGTCGGGGGCGATCAGCACGGTGCGGTCGGGATCGGCGGTGGCCTGGGCCCAGAACCCGGCGGGGAGTGCGGTCGGGGTGGCGGCCGTGGGTGTGTCCGGTGTGTCCGGGCCGGGGGTGTTCGTCACTGGCCGCTCCTTCCGGCGATGCGGTCGAGCCGGGCGACGGCCTGTTCGAAGCCGCGGGTGAGGTCGTCGACGACGGCCTGGACGCCGCGGACCTCGTTCATCCGGCCGACGATCTGGCCGACGGGCGTGCCGAGGAGCGGGTCGACCTCGTACTTCTGGATGCGGGAGACGGCCTCGGCGACCAGCAGCCCCTGGAGGGGCATCGGCAGGGTGCCGGGGCCGGTCGGGTCGTCCCAGGCGTCGGTCCACTCGGTGCGCAGCTGGCGGGCGGGTTTGCCGGTCAGGGCGCGGGAGCGGACGGTGTCGCCGGAGCCTGCGGCGAGCAGTTTGCGGGTCAGGGCGGGCGAGCTGAGTTCGGCCTCGGCGGTGGTCAGCCAGAGGGAGCCGAGCCAGACGCCCTGGGCGCCGAGGGCGAGTGCGGCGGCGACCTGGCGTCCGGTGCCGATGCCGCCGGCGGCCAGGACGGGCAGCGGGGCGACGGCGTCGACGACCTCGGGGGTGAGCACCATGGAGGCGATGTCGCCGGTGTGGCCTCCGGCCTCGTAGCCCTGGGCGACGACGATGTCGATGCCCGCCTCCCGGTGCTTCTGGGCGTGCCGGGCGCTGCCCGCGAGCGCGGCGACCAGGACGCCCTGTTCGTGGGCGCGGGCGATCACATCGGCGGGCGGGGAGCCGAGGGCGTTGGCGAGCAGTCGGATCGGATGGTCGAAGGCCACGTCGAGCTGACTGCGGGCGACCTGCTCCATCCATCCGGTGATGCGCCAGCCCGACGCCTCGCCCTGGGGCAGTTCGGGCACGCCGTACCGGGCGAGGGTGTCGCGGACGAACGCGCGGTGCCCCTCGGGGATCATCGCCTCGACGTCGGCCTCGGTCACCCCCTCGACCTTCTTCGCCGGCATGACGACGTCCAGGCCGTAGGGTCGGCCGTCGGTGTGCGCGTCGAGCCAGTCGAGGTCGCGCTTGAGGTCGTCGGGTGCGGTGTAGCGGACCGCGCCGAGCACCCCGAGACCGCCCGCCCGGCTGATCGCCGCGGCGACGGCGGGGAACGGCGTGAAGCCGAAGAGGGCGTGCTCGACTCCCAGTTTCTTGCTCAGCTCCGTCTGCATGGGCGCAGGATGCCCCAGACCCCCCAAGGACGGAAGAGGTTTTCTGATGCACCGTCAGATCTTCTGAGGCACCGCCCGGTCCGGCCGGGGCCGTGGAGCGCGGTGACTATCGGTTGAACACCGCCTTCTGCACTTCGTTCGGCCCGTCGAAGTGGTCCTCCTTCAGCCCGTCGAGCCGACTGACGACCTCGCGGTCGGCGTGGTTGCGGCGGGCGCGTTCGACGAGGTCCTTCTTCTCGGCCGGGTACTCCATGCCCTTGAGGGCCTTCTGCACGTCGGTGGGGCTGAGGTCCGCCATGAGAGCCTCCCGATGAGGTCCGTTTCATCCGGCTTTGCCCAGTACCCCGCCCTACGTGGTGCATGCGATTCGCCGCGGATCAGTCCCCGCCCCGCTCCAGGACGGCCATCGCCGCGTTGTGGCCGGGCACCCCGCTCACCCCGCCCCCGCGCACCGCGCCCGCCCCGCACAGCAGCACGTTGGCGTGCCGGGTCTCCACTCCCCAGCGGCCGGTGCCCTCCTGGGCGTACGGCCAGGACAGCGCGCGGTGGAAGATGTTGCCGCCGGGCAGGCCGAGGTCGCGTTCCAGGTCGAGCGGGGTGCGCGCCTCGACGCAGGGGCGGCCGTCGGCATCGGTGGCCAGGCAGTCGGCGAGCGGCTCGGCGAGGTGGGCGTCCAGCTGGGCCAGGGTGAGCTTCAGCAGTTCCTCGCGTACGGCGTCGTTGTCCCGTGCGAAGAGCCGGGCGGGCGTGTGCAGGCCGAAGAGGGTGAGGGTCTGGTAGCCCTGGTCGACCAGGGCGGGGGCGAGGATCGTGGGGTCGGTCAGCGAGTGGCAGTAGATCTCGGAGGGCGGCGCGGCGGGCAGCTGTCCGGCGGCGGCCTGGGCGTGGGCGGTGGCGAGCTGGTCGTAGCCCTCGGCGATGTGGAAGGTGCCGGAGAACGCCTGGCGCGGGTCGACGGAGGTGTCGCGGAGCCTCGGCAGCCGCTTCAGCAGCATGTTCACCTTGAGCTGGGCGCCCTCGGCGGGTTCCGGCGGGGTGTCGCCGGTGAGGGCGGCGAGCGCCTGCGGGGAGGCGCCGACCAGGACGTGCCGGGCGGCGACGACGCCTTCGCCGTCGGCCGTGCGGTAGGTGACTTCGGCGGTGCGCCCGTCGGTGTCGATACGCACGGCCTCGTGGCCGGTGGCGAGCACCGCACCGGCGTCGCGGGCCGCCGCGGCGAGGGCGTCGGTGAGGGCGCCCATGCCGCCGACGGGCACGTCCCAGGCGCCGGTGCCGCCGCCGATCACGTGGTACAGGAAGCAGCGGTTCTGGGCGAGGGAGGGGTCGTGGGCGTCGGCGAAGGTGCCGATGAGCGCGTCGGTGAGCACCACGCCCCGCACCAGGTCGTCGGCGAAGCGGTCCTCGATGGCGGCGCCGATCGGCTCCTCGAAGAGGGTGCGCCAGGCGTCCTCGTCGTCGATCCGGTGGCGCAGCTCGTCCCGGGTGGGCAGCGGTTCGGTGAGCGTCGGGAAGACCTTCTCGGCGACCTGCCCGGTCATGCCGTAGAAGCGCTGCCACGCCGCGAACTCGCGCTCGCCGCCGGTCAGCCGCGCGAACGCCTCCCGGGTGCGCCGCTCCCCGCCGCCCACCAGCAGGCCGGTGGGTCGTCCGCCGCGCTCCACGGGGGTGTACGAGGAGATGTCGCGGGCCCGGACGCGGAAGTCCAGGGCGAGGTCGCGCACGATCTTCTTCGGCAGCAGGCTGACCAGGTAGGAGTAGCGCGACAGGCGGGCGTCCACGCCGGCGAAGGGACGGGTGGAGACGGCGGCGCCCCCGGTGTGGTCCAGCCGCTCCAGCACCAGCACGGACCGTCCGGCCCGGGCCAGGTAGGCGGCGGCGACCAGGCCGTTGTGACCGCCGCCCACGATCACGGCGTCGTAGCTGCGGGTTCCCTCGTGTGCGGACATGGTCCTTGGTAACACGCGGTGATCCACATCGGCCAGACAGGCGCGGGCGGACGGCGGTGCCCGCGACCGGCCCGCCCCGGACGGCTCGGGTCCGCTGCCCGCCGTGCCGGTCTCACGCCCCGCCCGCCTGCCGGCGCCGCCGCAGCACCGCCGCCCTGCGGTGGAGTCCGGCGGCCTGCGCCCTCCTGCCGAGCCGCTCCAGGCAGTGCGCCTCGTCGTCGCGGGCCGCCAGGGTGTCGGGGTGGTCGGAGCCCAGGACGCGCTCGCGAACGGCGGCGACCCTCCGGTACTCGGTGAGGGCGTCGGCCCAGCGGCCCAGCCAGCCCAGGGCGACGGCGACCTCGCGGTGGCTGACCAGGGTGTCGGGGTGGTCCGGGCCGAGGACGCGGCCGCGGATCGCGCACACGTCGCGAGCCTCGGCGAGGGCCGCCTCCCAGCGGCCGAGGCGGCCGAGGTTCACCCCGAGGCCGTGGCGGGCGCGCAATGTCTCCGGGTGGGCCGGGCCGTGCACCCGGGCGCGGTCGTCGATCAGCTCGCGGTACAGCCGCAGCGCCTCCTCGCTGCGGCCGAGGCGGCCCAGGCTGATGCCGGTCTCGTAGCGGGCGGCGAGGGTGTCCGGGTGGTCGGGGCCGAGGGCGCGGGCGCGGGCGGCGGCCACCTCCCGGTAGGTCCGCAGCGCGTCCGCCCAGCGCCCCGACCGGCCGAGGGCGTAGGCCACTTCGTAGCGGGTGACGAGCGTGTCGGGGTGCTCGGGGCCCAGCACCCGGGCGCGGGCGCCGGCGACCTCGCAGGCCATGCGGTACGACTCCTCGGTGCGGCCGAGCCGGCCGAGGTTGAAGGCGAGGTTGTGGCGGCAGCGCAGGGTGTCGGGATGGTCGGGGCCCGCGGTGCGCAGCCGGGCGGCCAGGACCGAGGTGTACACCTGATGCGCCTCGGCCGGCCGTCCCGACTGGCCCAGCACATACGCCATCTCCTGGCGGGCGGCGAGCGTGTCCGGGTGGTCGGCGCCGAGCACCCGGGTACGGACCGCGGTCACCTGCCGGTATTCGCGCAGGGCGTCGGCGGCGCGGCCGGTGCGGCTGAGAGCGAAGGCGACCTCGTAGCGGCTGGCCAGGGTGTCGGGGTGATCGGGGCCCAGCAGCCGGGCCCGTTCCGCGGCGACCGAACGGTGCACCTGCCCGGCCTCCGCCCAGCGTCCGAGCCGCGCCAGGCTGAGGCCGGTGCGGTGACGTCCCGCCAGCTCGGCGAGCACCTCGGCGGGCGGCTCCTTCGGGGCGGGCGCCGCCTTGACGGCCGTCGGGGCCGACCGGGGTGTCCAGGTGCCGGTCAGCCCGGCGCCCGCGTCGGGCGGTGTGCCATGCGGTCCGGGACCGGTGGCCTTGTGGCCGGTGGTCATACCCCGGGTCCACGACGGCAACGGCGGTGCGTCGGCGGCCGGGTCGACGGTCCGCAGGTCGAGAAAGCTCGGGTGGGCAGGGCGCGGGTCGGGAGGGCGCAGGCCGGGGGCGGCGCGTGGGTGGGGCGACTGCAAAGCGGAAGGGCAGGGGTCGGGCGAGCGCGGGTCGGACGGACGCGGGTCGGACGGACGCGGGTCGGACGGCTGGACGCCGGGGGCATGTGGGTCAAACGGCCGGAGGTCGGGGGCGTGTGGGTGGGGTGGGCGGAGGTCGGGTCGGGATGTCACCAGCGTCGGGACATAAACCGGGGTGGTGCGGCCCAGGTCGATGCGCCGGGCCAGTTCCCGTGCGTCGTGCGGGCGTTGCTCGGGCCGCTTGGCCAGCAGGTCCAGGATGATCCGCTCCAGGTAGTCGGGCAGCTCGGAGCGGAGCTCGCGGGGCGGCCGGGGCACGGTGTCCCGGTGGCCGACGAGGATCGCCCACGGGTCGTCGAGGTCGAACGGCGGCGCCCCGGTGGCGATCTCGTACAGCACACAGCCCAGCGAGTACAGGTCACTGCGCTGGTCCACCTCGGTGCCGCCGATCTGCTCCGGGGACATGTAGTGCGGGGTGCCGATGGCGACACCGGTGCCGGTCAGCCGGGACGTCAGCCCGATGTCGTGGCCGAGTCGGGCGATGCCGAAGTCACAGATCTTCACCGTGCGGTCGGCCAGCCACACGATGTTGGCGGGCTTGAGATCACGGTGCACGACGCCCTGCCGGTGCGTGTAGGCGAGCGCGGCGGCGACCTGGTCGGCGATCTCCACCACGTCGGCCACAGGCAGCGGCCGCTGCCCGCCGTCCTCCAGCCGCTGGCACAGGTCGCGCCCGTCGAGCAGCTCCATGACGAGGAACAGCACGCCCTCGCTCTCACCGAAGTCATGGACGACCGTCACCCCGCAGTGCTGCAGCGAGGCGGCCACCCGTGCCTCCCGGCGGAACCGCTCACGCAGCACCCGGGTGAAGGCGGCGTCGTGCTGCGGGCCGGGCGGTTTGAGGCACTTCACGGCGACCTGCCGGCCGAGCGACTCGTCCCGCGCCCGCCACACTTCGCCCATGCCGCCGCGCCCCACCGTTTCGAGCAGTCGGTAGCGGCCCTGGATCAGCCTGCTGTCCCCCATGGCGTGCCGTCGCCCCCGTTCGCCCGGCCCTCCGCTGGCTCGTCCAGTATGGCGAGCACTCGCCCCACTTTGTACGGGGCCGGACGGGCCTGTGGACCGAGCCGGGCCATGGCCCGCAGGATGTGTTTCGGTGGCAGCTGCCAGCGCAGACGTGCGGGAACGCGGCGCAGCAGGGCACCCGTGGCACGCAACCGGCGGGTCACGACGGCGGGTTCGGGGGCCGGTCTGCCGTACAGCTCATGGGCGTACGGAGGCAGGGAGGCGTACGCCAGCCTCGCCACGCGCCGCCACAGCACGTCGCGCGCCGGGACGAGCAGGGGGTGCGTCGGCGGACGGAGCAGGAAGTCGTCGACGATGTGCGCCTCCTCTCCGGCGGCGAGTTCGGGCCGCACCTTCTCGAAATACGCCTCCATTTCCGCCCTGGTCGCGGGCACGGTGTCGGGGTCGAGGCCCACCAGGCGGGCGCTGACACGATGTTCGGCGAGATAGCGGTCGGCTGCGGCGTCGCTCAGGGGATATCCGGAGCGGCGCGCGACGTGCAGATAGGAGTCGATCTCGGCGCAGTGCACCCACAGCAGCAGCCCGGGTTCGTCGACGCCGTACCGCTCCCCCGTGTCCGGGTCGGTCGCCGAGATCATGCGGTGGATCTTCCGCACCCTGGCGCCGGCCCGCTCGGCGGCCTCGGTGGTGCCGTATGTCGTGGTGCCGACGAAGTTCGCCGTGCGCATCAGCCGGCCCCAGGCGTCACGCCGGAAGTCGGAGTTCTGCAGGACACCGCGCACCGCGCGGGGGTGCAGGGCCTGAAGGTAGAGCGCCCGGACCCCGGCTATCCACATCATCGGATCCGCGTGCAGCTGCCAGGTCACCGAGGACGGGGTGAACAGCCCCGGGTCGGCCTCGCTCATACGGTCCACCTCCGCGTACGCCCGTTCGACCACGATGGCACGGCGCGTGAGCCGGGTACACACCGCCGGGCGCGGTCGCTCAGGAGCCCGCGGCGGTCTCTCCGTAGGCCCGGAAGGCCACCCTCGCCTCCAGGTCGAGGAAGTTGGCGCCGGCCGGGGACGGAAGGCCGAGCACCGCGTCGAGCACCGGACCGAGGAGACCGCAGCCCGAGGTGCGCGGGGCCGTGAAGGCGTGGTCGGCGACACCGAAGCCGACGACCAGGGGCTCCCGGGTGACGACACGGGGCGGGACCGTCTCCTTGAGGACGAGCCGCACGGGCTCGGCGTCGGTGCCTATGGAGCAGCCCGGCGGCACCCCGGGGCCCCCGAGGCGGAAGGTGAGGTCCAGTTCTCCCCGGCGCTCGTCGTCGGAGTGGAAGTCGGACCGGCCGCCGTACTCGGGCGTGATCGTCAGGGCGGTGCCCCGGACGCGGGTCGGTCCGGCCGTCATCGCGCCGAAGACCTGGCGGTACTCGCCGTTGTCCGTGCCCTCGGCGAAGGTGATCGTCATGGCGTCGGCGAGCGGTTGGTCGATGCGGCCGAGGGTGAGGCGGGCGTCGGCCGTCATGGCCTCGCAGCGCCAGGCAGCAGGATCCGCACCCTCGGGCAGCGCGGTGAGGGCCGGGCAGGCGGCGAAGTCGAAGTCCGCCCCGGCCGTGCCGGCGTGGGCGGGAGCCGCCGTCGCGCCCGCGCTCAGCACGGCCAGCGCGGCCGCCGTCAGGGCGAGGCGTCGGGCCCGGCGCGCGGGGACGGCGGCGGCCGTACGGGTGGGGTGAGACATGGCGTCCTCCGGGTCGCAGATCACATCGGTCACTAGGAGTGCTGTCGCTCTGCGACCCAGCATTACAGAGAATTCTCTGCAGAGAAAGCTCTGCAGAGAATCACCTGTAGTATTCCTCTGTGAGCGAACAGGAGCGGCAACAGCAGCCCGAGAGCCGGACCGTCAGCGACCCCGCGGCCCTCAAGGCCCTGGCCCATCCGCTGCGGCTGAAGATCCTGCGCCATCTCGGCATCCACGGACCGGCGACCTCGACGACCCTCGCCGCGGCCCTCGGCGAGAACACGGGCACCCTCAGCTACCACCTGCGCCAGCTGGAGCGCGGCGGGTTCATCGAGGACGCCCCGGACCGCCCCAGCGGCCGCGAGCGCTGGTGGCGGGCGGTGCGCGGACGGGACGTACGGCGGCCGCCGCAGGAGGGGATGACCGAGAGCGAGCGGGCCGTCGCGACCACCCTCGACCGGATGCGGGCCGAGGAGGACATGGAGCTCGTACGGCGGTTCACCGCCGAACAGGCCGACGCGCAGGCGTGGTTGCGGGGCTCGCGGAGCCTGAGCCACCTCACCGCCGAGGAGGTCGACGCCTTCCACGACGCCTATCTGGAACTCCTCGCCCGTTTCTCCCGCGGCCCGGAGGAGGCCCCGCCCGGCGCCCGGCCGGTCCATCTGCGGTGGTTCGCCCTGCCCGCCGACTGAACCAGGCCCGGGCCGGCGGGCTGTCAGGCTCCTCCGCTCGTCACCCCCGCACACCGTCGCGGGGCCCGTGCGGGTCCCTCGTGACCTCCTCCAGGGTCCGGGTGAGCCCCGCCGCCCATGCATCGACGGTGGCGGGCGTGAACAGGTCCGTGGAGTACTCGAAGGTGGCGGTGATGATGTCGCCCCGGGGTTCCAGCACGACGTACAGCTCGTTGCGGGCCACTCCCGAGGTGGGCAGGGCGCGGACCGTGGCCGCCGCCGGCCGCAGGTCGAGGGCGGGCGGTGGTGTGGTGACCACGGTGAACAGCACGGTGGGGAAGAGCGTGTCCCCGGTTCCGGGCGCGACGAGTTCGACCACGTCGTTGAGCGGCAGCTCCTGGTGGTCGAGCACGGTGAAGAGCGTGCTGCCCAGCTGGGTCACCAGGTCGGCGAAGGTGGGCGCCGCGCCGAGCCGGGCCCGCAGCAGCACCGCGTCACCCAGCAGGCCCACCACATCGGCCCGTTCCGGACGGGTGCGGTTCGCACTGGACGCGGCCAGCACCAGGTCGGCGGGATCGTCCGGGCACACCCTCCCCAGCCAGGTCGCGAACGCCGCGGCCAGCACGGCGTAGGGGGTGGTGCCGAGCCGGGCCGCGGTGTCCGCGACCCGCTGGGGTGTGTCACCGCCGATGACCCACCGGTGCAGGGCCCCCCGGCCGGACAGCCGCTCGGGCCGGGGCCGGTCGCAGGGCAGCGCCGGGCGCAGGGGTACGCCGTCGAGTTCGGCGCGCCAGAACCGCTCCAGCCGGGCCCGGCGTTCACCGCCGAGCGAGTGTTCCGCGCGGGCGCAGTCGGTGAACCGTACGGCGGGCGCGGGCAGCGCGGTGTCCTCGCCGCGCCGCAGGGCGTCGTAGAGCTCGCCCAGCTCCCGCCAGACGATGCCCATGGACCAGCCGTCGGACACCGCGTGGTGGAAGACGGTCACCAGCACCCACCGGTCCTGGCCGAGTCGCGCCAGGCGGAAGCGGAACAGCGGCGCGCGGTCCATCGCGAACGCCTCGGACGCCTGCTCCTGGCACCACCGCTCGACGAACGCGGCGTCGTCGGCGTGGGCCGACAGATCGGTGACCGGGAGGTCCACCGGTACCTCGGCCAGGATCTCGACCAGGTACTGCCCGTCGCGCCGTACCGTCCTGCCGCGCAGGGCGTCATGGCGCGCCACCAGGTCCCGCAGGGCCCGGGTGAGGAGTGGCGGGTCCAGCTCGCCCCGTACGTCGACGCGGTGGGCGATGTTGTAGACGCTCGGGTCGGTGCGCTCGTGGTGGCGGCGCCACAGACGGCGCTGGGCGGCGGTCATCGGCGCGGTGTCCACCACCCGGTCCGCGGCCGCGGCGCGTTCGCAGCGTGCCGCCACGCCGCGGATGGTCGGTTCGAGGAAGAACTCCGCCATGGTCAGCTCGGTGTCGAGCTCGTCCGTCATCTGGTGCAGCAGGCGGATCGCGCTCAGCGAGTGTCCGCCGAGCTCGAAGAACGAGCGGGTCACCGGGACCTGCTGGGCGCCGAGTTCGTCGCACCACAGTTCGTGCAGGATCTTCTCCAGCCGGGTGGCGGGGAGTTCCTCCGACTCCAGGTCCTCGCCGCCGGCGCCGGGCAAGGGGGCGGGCAGCCGATGCCGGTCGAGCTTGCCGGAGGTGTTCACGGGGAGCCGGTCCAGGCTCGCCCAGTGGCGCGGCACCAGGTGGTCGGGGAGTTCGGCGGCGAGGGCGGCGCGCAGTCGGCGCAGTTCGGCGTCCGGTACGGCCGGAACCACATACGCGACGAGTTCCGCCTCGCCGTGCCGGTCGCGCCGGGACACCACGGCCGCGTCGCGCACCCCGGGCAGCGCGGTGAGCGCGGTCCGGACCTCGGCGGGTTCGACCCGTCGGCCACGGATCTTGACCTGGTCGTCGGCGCGGCCCTGGTACTGCAGGGTGCCGTCCGTGCGCCAGCGCGCCAGGTCCCCGGTCCGGTACCACACCTCACCGGTGCCGTCCGGGAGGAAGGCGGCCGCCGTCTCCTCGGGCCGCGCCAGGTAGCCGGACGCGACGGGGACGCCGCCCACGTGGATCTCACCGACTGCCCCCACGGGGACCGCCCGCCCGGACGCGTCCAGCAGACGGACGCGGGCGCCGGGGACCGGGGCACCGATCGGTGGCCATTCCTCGCCCTCGGGGTCGACCCGGTGCGAGGTGACGATGATCGACGTCTCGGTGGGTCCGTACTGGTTGTGCAGCACGCACCGGGGGTGGGCAGCGAGGAAGCGACGGAACGCGTCCGTCAGTTGCAGGGCCTCGCCGGCAGAGAACAGCTCGCGCAGGGTGGGCAGCTCGGGGCCGGTCTCGATCAGGTACTTCAGCGGGGTGCAGGGCATGAACAGGCGCTGCACCCCGTGGTCGCGTACCGCCTGGGCCACGGCCGCGGGATCGTGCCGTACCTCGTCGTCGATCAGGACGAGCGCGGCTCCGGAGGCCAGCGTCGTGAAGATCTCCTGCACGCTGACGTCGAAGGCGGGCGAGGTCCACTGCAGGGTGCGCAGCGCGGGATGCTCCCGCAGGTGTGCCTGGACGAGGTTGGCCGGGCCCCGGTGGGGTACGACGACGCCCTTCGGATGGCCGGTCGAGCCGGAGGTGTGGATGCAGTAAGCGGGGTCCTCGGGGCGTACCCCGTCCGGCACCGGCCCGTCCGGGAGGCCGGCGTCGACCTCGTCCGTCCGCTGCACGGGCACGCGTGCCCCGAGTTCCGGATGCCGTGCGCGTGCGGACTCGCAGGTCAGCAGGAGGACGGGGGCGCCGTCGTCCAGGAGCGTGGCGAGCCGGCGGGTGGGCAGGGTGGGGTCGAGGGGCAGATAGGCTGCCCCGCTCTTGAGTACGGCCAGCAGGGCGGTGATCAGTTCCGGGCCGCGCGGCAGCAGCACCGCCACGCGTTCGCCGCGAGCCGCGCCGCGCCGCCGGAGCTGCCGGGCCAGCCGGTTGGCGCCTGCCTCCAACTCCCCGTAGGTGAGGTGCTGCCGACCGCTGATCAGGGCGACGGCGTCCGGCGTCCGGCGCGCCTGCGCCTCGAACAGGCCGTGCAGGATGCCCGGCGCGCCGGGAGCCGACGGCTCGTCCGACTCCCCCGTCCGGGCCAGGGCGACGCGGTCCGTGTCGTGGGCCGACGGCTCGTCCAGGTGCCCCATCCGGGCCAGAGCACAGCGGTCCGCGTCCGTCACGGCGGTCAGGTCACCGAGCGGCGCGCCGGGCCTGTCGAGGGCGCGGCGCAGGGTGTGCTCCACGTAGTCCACGAAGCGGCGTACGGTGCTCTCGTCGAAGAGGGCGGTGTCGTACTCGACCATGAACCGCACGCCGTCCCGGTGGTGCGTGAAGTAGACGCTGAGGTCGAACGGGGCGCGTGCGCTCGGCGTGTCGAGCAGGGTGGCCGTCAGCCGGGGCGGGTCGAAGTCGGCCTCGCCCTCGTTCTCGTACTCCACCATCACCTGGAACAGCGGGTTGCGGCCGGGGTCGCGGCGCGGGTTCAGCGCGCCGACCAGTTCGTCGAAGGGGACGCCCCGGTGTTCGAGGGCCGCGGTAGTGGCGGCCCGTACCCGGTGGAGCAGGGCGGGGAAGTCGGGATCGCCGCTGAGGTCCATCCGCAGGGGCACGGTGTCGAGGTAGAGGCCGATGTGCCCCTCGGCGCCGGCGGGGCGGGTGGCGACAGCGGTGCCGAGCACCACGTCCCGCCGGTCCGCGAAGCGGCCCAGCACCGCGCCGACGGCACCGGTCAGCACCATGAACAGGGTGACGCGGTGCTCGGCGGCGAACGCCCTGAGTCGTCCGACGAGTTCGGCGTCGAGCCCATGGGTGAGGCCGGCGCCGGCTCCCGATCTGACCGGCGGGCGGGGCCGGTCGGTGGGCAGGTCGAGGTCAGGTGCGCCCTGCAGTTCGCGGCGCCAGAAGTCGAGGGAGGCGGGGTCCGGCAACGGCTCCGGCACCGGCTCGGGCAGGGGCGGCAGCTGGGGGTCGCCGTCCGGTCGGGCGCGGTAGAGCGCGGCGAGATCGCGGATGAGCACGGTCGTCGACGGTGAGTCGAACACGATGTGGTGGGCCATCAGGAAGAGCAGGTGCCGCTCCTCGGACAGCCGTAGCAGCCGGGCCGTGACCAGGGGCCCGGTGGTCAGGTCGAGGAGCCGGTGCCGCTCGTCCGCGAGGGTGGCGCGCAGCGCCTCCTCCTCCGTGGCCCCGGTGTGGTCGTCGACCGGGCAGTCGAGCCGGACGTAGGGGCGGATCTCCTGGTACGGGACTCCGGCCTCGTCGCCGAAGACCGTGCGCAGCGCCGGATGCCGGTCCGCGACCCGTTGCAGCGCGCCTCGCAGGGCGGGGACGTCCAGCGGGCCGTCGAGGCGGATCGCCTTGGGCTCGTGGTACATGCGGGTTCCCGGATGCAACTGCTCCAGGAACCAGATGCGGCGCTGCGCGGGCGTGAGCGGCGCCCGCCGCGGCCGGTCCGGCCCCGCCGGGGCCATGGTGTCGTCCCGCGCGCCGCGCCGCACCCGGTCCAGCACCGGCAGCGCCGCGAGGACCCGGTCCCGGTCCACGCCGAAGTCGACGAAGCAGGCGATCTCGTCCGCCCCGGCCGCCGTCAGACGGCGCACCGTCTCGGCGGCCGTGCGCTCGTCGCCGATGAGGGCGCGTGACGCGCAGTAGCGCTCGTAGGCCCGGCCGAGCAGGAACTCCACGTCCTCCTCGGGGGTGTTGTCCAGGTCGACGTCGAATCCGAGGCTGTTGGTGACCTGGTCGAAGAGGGACAGCGAGGAGCGCAGGTACGACACGAAGGGCCGGTACGCCTCGGCACGGGCGCGTGCCGCGTCGTCGCCCAGGTAGGTGTGGACCAGGACCACGACCCGGCCCGCCGCGGGGTCGAGTCCGTGCTCGGCCCGGGTGCGGCGGTACAGCGCGATGTTCTCCGCGAGCTGCTCGACGGTCTGCGTCATCAGGTTGGTGACCACGCCGAGGTCGGCGGCGGCCGCCCGGCGGTAACTGTCGGGGTTGCCGACGACGGCCGCGTACAGGGGGATGCTCGGCTGCACGGGGTGCGGGTGCAGGCGTACCTCCGTGGTCTCGCCGTCGCCCGCGGTCACCGTGACCGGCTGCCCCGACCAGAGCCGGCGTACGGTGTCCAGCTGTTCGTACATCACCTCGCGGTGCCGGCCGAAGTGGTGCGGGGCGAGCGCGAAGTCGGTGGCGTGCCAGCCGCTCGCGACGCACAGACCGGCCCGGCCGCCGGAGATGTTGTCGACGACCGACCACTCCTCGGCGACACGGACGGGATGGTGCAGGGGCAGGACCACGGAGCCCGCGTGCAGCCGGATGCGGCTGGTCCTGGCGGCGAGCGCGGCGGCGAGCACGGAGGGGTTGGGGAACAGGGCGCCGAAGGAGTTGAAGTGGCGCTCCGGGAACCACAGGGCGTGGAAGCCGCTCCGGTCGGCGAACTCGGACGCCTCCATGATCAGCGCGTATTTGTCGCCGCTGTTGTTGTCCTGGGGGTAGTCGCCGAAGAAGTAGAGGCTGAAGTCGGGGCCGGTGGTGGGCTCCGGCTCCTGCTGCGGTTGAGTGGGCACCGGCTCAGTGCGGTCCGGCGGCGGTGCGGTGGGCGGGGTCAGGGCGTCCAGTTGGCGGGAGATGACGTCGGTCACCTGGTCGACGAGGTGCTGGGCGAGCTTCAGCTGCTGTGCGAACAGGTCGTGCAGTTCGGGTTGTCCCGTCTCCGTGAGTACCGGTGTCGGTGCTGGTGCCGTCTCCGTGGGTACCGGTGCCGGTGCTGGTGCCGGTTCCGTGGGTTCGGGCCGGCCCCCGCGCAGGCCCGCCAGGTGCTCGGCCAGCTTGCGGGGCGTGTCGGCCGAGTCGAAGAGTTCCCGGACCGGGACACGGACGCCGAAACGCTGCTGGAGGTCCGTCGTCATGCCCATCAGGGAGAGGGAGTCCGCCCCCAGCTCGAAGAAGGAGCCGTCGGGTGTGACCTCCGAGGCGTCGCAGCCCAGCTTCCGGGCTGTCAACTCCCGTACGACGCCGAGGAGATCACTGGCATCGGCAGGCGGTACCGACGCGCGGGACCGTATGTCGTCGGACGCGGCCGGCGATACGGGCGGACGAGACCGTCCGTCGTCGGGCGCGGCCGACGGTACAGACGGACCGGACCGTCCGTCGTCGAACGGCAGCGGACGCCTCCGCAGCGGGTGGCCCGGCAGCGGCACCCGCCCCCCGCCGCCGTTGACCGCGTGCCAGCGCGGCTCGGCTCCCCTGCCGTAGAGCCGGCCCAGCGTGGTCAGCAGTCCGTGCGCCTGGTCGGTGCCCTGGGTGCCCCCGCCCTGTCCGCGCAGCCAGCGGCTCGCGGGAGCGCAGTGCCGGCCGAGGCCGGTGAGGGTGTCCCCGGCGCCCAGCTCCAGGAAGTCCGCGCAGCCCTGGGCGACCGCGGTGGCCATGGCCAGGTCGAAGCGGACCGGCTGCCGCGCATGGCGGCAGAGGTGGTCGGCGTCGACGGTCCACCCGGCGGGGCGCGCCGCGCCGTCGGCCGTGGTCACCAACGGGACACGGGTCGGACGGTACGTCACCCGCCCGGCCACGGCACGGAACTCGTGCAGGGCCGGCTCCACGGCGGCGGAGTGGAACGCCCGGTCCACGGGCAGCGCCCGTCCGCGCAGCCCCTCCTCTCCGAGCAGCCGTGCCGCCTCCCGCAGGGCCTGCGGCGGGCCGGAGATCACCTGGGCGCGGGGTCCGTTGGCGGCGGCCGGTTCGGCTCCGGCGGCCCGGGCGATACGGCGGACGGTGTCGGGGTCGGCGCTGACCGCGAGCATGCCGCCCGGCGGGCACAGGGTGTGCATCAGCCGCCCGCGCCATGCGGTCAGGCGCAGACCGTCGTCGAGGGTGACGGCGCCCGCGGCGTACAGGGCCGCGTACTCGCCGATGCTGTGGCCGAGCAGCAGCGCGGGGCGGACGCCCAGGTCGTGCCAGACCTCGGCGAGTGCCGCCTGGTGGGCGAACAGGGCGGCCTGGGCGGTCTCGGTCGGCCACACGGCGTCCGGCGCGTCCGGCGCGTCCGGCTCCTTCAGCAGCAGCGCCAGCAGGCTGCCGCCGAACTCGGCCGCGTAGACCTCCTCGCACCGGTCGAGCACCTGCCGGGCGGCCGGGAGCGTGGCGTGGATGCCGCTCGCCATGCCGAGGCGGGCGCTGCCCTGTCCGGGGAAGGCGAACGCGAGCGGACCGAGCGGCGGTTCCGCCTTCGGGAGCGGAGTGTTCTCCAGGGCGTGGGCGAGTTCCCCGGCCGTGCGGCCGACGGCCGTCGTCCGTGCGGCGCGGTGCGGTCGGCCCAGCGCCAGGGTGGCCGCCACGTCGGCGGCCGAGAGGTCCGGCCGCTGCCGCAGCCGGTCCGCGAGCGCCGTGGTGAGCTCGGCCAGCGCTTCCTCGTCGCGGGCCGACACCGGTACCAGGACGGGCCGTTGCGCCGTCGGAGCCGAGGGGCGCGGCGGGGCTTCCTGGAGGACCACGTGGGCGTTGGTGCCGCCCACGCCCAGGGCGCTCACTCCGGCCCGCAGCGGCGAGCCGCCCGGTGCCGTCCAGGGCCGTAGTTCCGTGCTCAGCGTCAAAGGGCCGGCGTCGAGGCGGAGTTCGGGGTTGGGGCGGGTCAGGTGGGGGGTGGGGACCAGGGTGCGGTGGCGCAGCATGAGCACCGTCTTGATCAGTCCGGCCATTCCGGCGCAGCTGTCGAGATGCCCGATGTTCGGCTTCACCGAGCCGACCGCGCAGAACCCGGTGCGGGTCGTGTCCTCGCCCAGCGCCCGGGCGAGCGCCTCGAACTCCACCGGGTCGCCCAGCCGGGTGCCGGTCCCGTGCGCTTCCACGTACGAGACGGTCTCCGCGGGGACGTCCGCCCTGCGCAGCGCCCGGCGTACGACGTCGACCTGGCCGGCGAGGCCGGGGGCGCTGAAACCGACCTTGTCCGCGCCGTCGTTGTTGATCGCGGAGCCGAGGATCACCGCGTGCACCGTGTCGCCGTCGGCGAGTGCCCGGTCGAGCCGTTTGAGCAGCACGGCCGCCACACCGTTGCCGCCCACGGTGCCGTCGGCGTCCGCGTCGAAGGCGCGGCAGCGTCCGGTGGGCGACAGGATCGAACCGGGGTGGCTGCGGTAGCCGGTCCCCTGGGGCAGGTGTACGGCCGCGGCGCCCGCGAGGGCCAGGTCCGTCTCGCCGGTCAGCAGCGCCTGGATCGCGAGGTGTACGGCGACCAGGGAGGTGGAGCAGGCCGTCTGGACGCCGATGGCGGGGCCGGTGAGCCCGAGCCGGTAGGCCACGCGGGTGGCCAGGAAGTCCGGCTGCCGGCCGATGGTGCTCTGCATGCCGGTGACGAGGTCGTCCGTCCCGCCGTGCACCCGCTCCTGCTGGTGGTCGTAGAGGTTCATGCCCGAGCCCGCGAAGACCCCGATCCTGGTGTCCGGTCCGGTGGCCGCGTAGCCGGCGTCCTCCAGGGCCTGGTGGCAGCACTCCAGGAACAGCCGGTGCGCGGGGTGGGTGAGGTGCGCCTCCTTGGGGCTCATGCCGAAGAACTCCGCGTCGAAGTCCTCGGCGCCGTCGAGGGCCCCGGCGACGGGCACCAGGTCGGGGGCCCGCCGCTGCTGCGGGGACAGGCCCGCGGCCGCGAGTTCGTCCTCGCCGAGGGCCCGGACGCTGACCACGCCGTCGCGCAGGTTGGTCCAGAACCGCTCCACCGAGTCGGCGCCCGGGAAGCGCAGGGACATCCCGACGACGGCGATGCGGTGATCCGCCGCCGTGTCTCCCGCAGGCGGGCCGGCGTGGTCCGTCCCGTCCGGTGCCCGGGTGGACAGATGGGCGGCGAGGGCGGCGACCGTGGGGTGTTCGAAGAGCGCCGTCTGGGGGATCGGTGTGCCCAGTCGCCGGGCCAGGCGTGCGCGCAGCCGGGTGAGGTGCACGGAGGTCAGGCCCAGTTCGTAGAAGGGGACGTCCGTGTCGGCCGGGCGTCCCAGCACCGCGGCGGTCTCCTCGCCCACCGTCCGCAGTACGTCGGCCCCGGTGGACGGTGTGCCGCCGGTCAGCCGCTCCCGCAGCGCGGCGCGGCGCACCTTGCCGGCCGGTGTTCTCGGGAACTCCGCCTCCGGTACGGGCAGTACATGGGTGGCCGTGAGGTGCAGCCGCGCGAACAGGGCGGCCTTCACCTCCCGGGTGATGCGTGCGTCCTCCTCGGCGCCGCGGCTCACGAAGAACACGGCCAGTTCCTCCGTGCCGCTGTCCGGTGCCGGGACGCCGCAGGCGGCCACCTCTCCCTGCCGGACACCGGAGACGGCGGTGGCGGCCTCCTCGACCTCGTGGCTGTGCACGTTGTGCCCGTTGAGGACGATCAGGTCCTTGCGGCGGCCGGTGATGACGACCTGGCCGCCGTCGAGGAAGGCGAGATCGCCGGTCTCCAGCCAGTCCCGTCCGGCGGGGAAGGCGGCCGTGTCCGCCTCCGGGTCGTTGACGTACCCGGCGGTGAGGCGGGTCGCCGAGTGCACCTGGAGGCGGCCGACCCTGCCCTCGGGCACCACCTCGCCGTGGTCGTCCACGATCCGCAGGGTGACCCCGTGCGCCGGCGAGCCGGCCGCGACGAAGGTCACGCACCGGTCCCCGGGCGTGTCGTCGTCGGCGGGTACGACATCGCCGCCCGGGCCGCTCTCGATCAGGCGGTGCACGGTGCCCGGGCGGTCCAGCCTGCCGTGGGTGACAGCGGTGACGGTCTCGGCCATGCCCCAGGCCGGCACGATGTGCTCCTCGCGGACGCCGTACCCGGCGGTGGCGTCGAGGAAGCGGCGCAGCACCGGCAGCGCGATCTGTTCGCCGCCGCACAGCAGGGACTTCAGACCGCCGAGGTCCCGGTGCGAGGCCGGCTGTGCGGCGAGTTCCTCCGCGACGAGCTGGTAGGCGAAGGTCGGCGCCCAGCTGTGCTGCGCCCGGTGCTCGTGGAGGAGGTCGAGCCAGCGCAGGGGTTCGGCCAGCACCAGCTCGGTCGGCGCGTGGACGTTGGCGCTCCCGGTGAAGACGGCGAGCACGTGGTACAGCAGGAACGCCCCGCTGTGGTCGACGGGCAGCCAGTTGACCATGGTGTCGTCCGGGCGGACGTCCAGGATCCGCCGGGTGCTCGCGGCGAAGTCCGCCAGTCCGGCGTGGGTCAGCCGTGCCGCCTTGGGGGCGCCCGTGCTGCCGGAGGACAGCATCAGCAGGGCGGTGTCGGCCGGGTCCGGCTCGGTCAGCTCGTCCGCGGGCGTGTCGGCGAGGCAGTCCTGGACGGCGACGACGCGCGCGGCGTCGGCGGCCTGTGCGGCTGTCGCGGTGTCGGCCGTGTCGGCGAGCACCAGCGCCGGTTCCAGTGCCGTACAGGCGTGGCGCAGGCGTTCCAGCGCGGGAGAGCCCGGTGCGGGGCGTTCCGCGAGGGACGCGGGGCGGGCGCCGCCGAGGACGCAGGCCCAGAAGGCGGGGAAGAACTCGGCGAGCGGCAGCCCGCACAGCACGACCGTGTCGCCGGTGCGCACGCCGTGCTCCCGCAGTCCGGTGAGCAGTCGCCGGGCCCGTGCCAGCAGTTCCGGATAGGGCCGTGAGGTGGTGGCGCCGTCCGGGTGCAGGGTGACGACCCCGGCCCCGGTGGCGGTGTCCGCGGTCCGCAGCAGCGCCTGGACGGCGTCGCGCGGATCGTCGTCGGTGTACTCCGGCTCAGGACCCGTGAGCAGAGCCTGCCCCCGTACGCGTTCCATGCGTGTCCTCTCTCTCCTGTGCGCTGGATGACGGCGGGCACCCGCCCGTGCCGCTGCCGGCGGCGGTGAACAACGCGACCGCTCCGCATACGGCGATGGCGTGGAAGACGGCCACGACGGCCGGGGCGGGCAGAGCCTCCAGTGCCGCGCCCGCGGCCACGGTGCCCAGCGCGAAACCGGTCGTCTCGGCCATGGCGGACAGGCCGAACAGCCGGCTGCGCTCCTGGTCGGGGGCGGTCTGAAGGCGTGAGGTGTAGACGATCTCGGTGCTGCCGTCCGCGAACCCCGCCGCCGCGGCCGCCGCCACCAGTCCCCAGGCGGGCAGCCCGGTGAACGCGGCGGTGAACGACAGCGACATCACGCAGGTGCCGACGGCGAAGGCGCGCTCGCTCCAGGCCGTGTCGTGCCGGCGGCGCTTGAGCACCTGGTGGGCGAGGAAGGTGCCCACCGCCCAGGCCGCCCAGAACCGGGTCATGAACCCGGCGGGGTCGGACGGCGCGCCGGTGTGCGCGACGACGGGCAGGGCGATGTTGTGCGAGGAGGACGCCAGGGCGTCGACGCCCCGCAGCAGGACCATGCCGAGCAGCAGCCCGCCGAGGCCCGCCGTGCGGCGGCGCGGCCGGGGCGCGCTCGCCGTCGGGGCGTGGCTCGGCGCCTCGTCCGTGCGGGGCCGCAGCGCGATGACCGCCGCGGCGGACACGACGAAGCTCGCGGCGTTGACGGCGAACGCCCCGGCGTAGCCGCTGTGTCCGATGACGGGTGCCGCCGAGGCGAAGCCGAGCACCGTGGCGACGGACCGTGCGCTGACCAGGACGCCGTTCGCCCGGACCCGGCCCCGCGCGCCCACCATCACGGGCACCGCGCTGCGCAGGGCGACGTTGAAGAGCGTGTTGCCCGCGCCCATGACCACCGTCACGGCGAGGAGCAGCCGGAGCGGGGGGTGCGCGGCGCACAGGGCCAGCACGGTCATGGCGGCGGCCTGGGCGAGGTCCGTGCCGATCAGCACGGTGCGGCGCGTGACCCTGGTCAGCAGTCGCCCGGCGACGAGACCGGCGCCGACTCCGCAGAGCAGCCGGGTGGCCATCAACGCGGCGACGCCGAGGGCGGTGCCGGTGACCTCGTAGGAGAACAGGCTCAGGGCGATCAGGTTCAGAAAGGTGCCGTACGCCGACACCGCGTGCGCGGCGACGAGGGCACGGAACCTCCACCCCAGGACCACCACCGCACTCCCCCGTCGCTCGGCAGCCACCGCCCGGACCCGCGACGACCCACGGCTGTCATGCCCGTGTCCGTGTCGCGCGGCGCCCGAGCACCGGTCCCGGGAAAGCTAACCCGGGAGCGCGGTGGGGCGGCGGGGAGGAACGCGGAGAGTGTCAGGTCGACCGGCGACGAGCCGGGCGATTTCGACGCGGTACCCGAATACACGGATCCGAACAAGGTCGAACCCCGGCTTGGACAGAAACCTTGACGAAGTATCAGGGCCTTCCTACGCTCACCTTCCCTGGGAGCGCTCCCACACCCCCACCGCCCCCACAGTGGAGGTCAATCGTGACCGACCTGCTCCGGCGTCCCCGACTGATCGGCGGTCTCGCCGCCGCCACCGCTCTTTTCACCACACTGCTCCACGACACGATGTACCGCACCGCGCTGGCCTGGCAGAACACCGCCTACAACCAGCCCCCGCACCCCAGCTTCTTCATCGGCGCCACCATGCCCACCGCGCCCCGTCCCACCGTCTTCACGCCCTGAAGGTGAGGGCGAGTCGTGACCACAGCTGCCAGGTGTCTCTACTGCATCGCGAAGGCATACCGGTGGCCGGTGCACCGTCGCCCGGCTGATGCGCGACCTCGGCCTTGAAGGCGCCCGGCGCCACCAGTTGGCGGGCCTTCTTCCTGTCCTGCCATGTATGAGCTGATCGCAGCCGGTGCCGTCCCCAGCGGGACCCGGCACCGGTGTCCTCCCGGTTCCGAGCCCGGAGAGGGCTCGGAACCCGGGAGTGGGGGGTCATCCGGCGGTCAGAGTGGTCCACTTCTGGTTGGAGCCGCCGTGGCAGTCCCACAGCACGAGCTGTGTGCCGTCGGCCGTGGAGGAGCCCGGAACGTCGAGGC
>NZ_JBIRZZ010000017.1:0-152051 GCF_044391385.1 Streptomyces sp. NPDC018693
CGACTGGCTGCACACCTACAATCACCACCGCGGACACACCGCGCTCAAGGGCCAGCCACCCGCCAGCCGCGTTCCGAACCTCACAGGGCAATACACCTAGGCGCGGTACAGGGCGTCCACCTCGTCGGCGTATGCCTTCTCGATGGCCTTGCGTTTCAGTTTCAGGGACGGCGTCAGCAGCCCCTGTTCCTCGGTGAAGGGGTGGGCGAGGATACGGAACGTGCGGACCGACTCCGCCTGCGAGACCTGGGTGTTGGCGGCGACCACGGCCCGGCGCACCTCGGCCTCCAGATCAGTGTCGCGCACCAGTTCGGCCGGGGTCATCCGGGGTGTGCCGCGCATGCGCAGCCAGTGCTCCACGGCCTCCTGGTCGAGGGTGATCAGCGCGGCGACGAACGGCCGGTCGTTGCCGACGACGACGCACTGGTGGACCAGCGGATGGTCGCGCACCCGCTGCTCCAGCAGGCCCGGCGAGACGCTCTTGCCGCTGGAGGTGACGAGGATCTCCTTCTTGCGGCCGGTGATGGTGAGGAAGCCGTCCTCGTCGAGGCTGCCGAGGTCGCCGGTGGCCAGCCAGCCGTCGCGCAGGGTCTCGTCGGTGGCGGCGGCGTTGTTGAGGTAGCCCTGGAAGACGGTGGCCCCGCGCAGCCAGATCTCCCCGTCGTCCGCGATGTGGACGGTCATTCCGGGGATGGGCTGGCCGACGGTGCCGTAGCGGGTGCGGCCGGGCGGGTTGGCGGTGGCGGCCGCCGTCGACTCGGTGAGCCCGTAGCCCTCGTAGATCTGGACGCCCGCGCCGGCGAAGAACAGGCCCAGCCTGCGGTCCATGGCCGAGCCGCCCGACATCGCCTGGCGCACCCGGCCGCCCATGGCCGCGCGCACCTTGGAGTAGACGAGCTTGTCGAAGAACTGGTGCTGCATCCGCAGGCCCGCCGAGGGGCCCTGACCGATGCCCCACGCCTTCGCCTCCACCGCGTCCGCGTAGTCCACGGCGACCTCGACGGCCTTCTCGAAGGCCCCGGTCCTGCCCTCCTGGTCCGCCTTGCGGCGGGCCGCGTCGTACACCTTCTCGAAGATGTACGGCACGGCCAGGAAGAACGTCGGCCGGAACGCGGCCAGGTCGGGCAGTAGCGCCGCCGCGTTGAGCTGCGGCTGGTGGCCGAAGCGGACCCGGCCGCGGATCGCGGCGACCTGCACCATCCGGCCGAAGACATGGGCGAGCGGCAGGAACAGCAGGGTCGCCGCCTCGTCGCCCTTCCGGGACCGGAACACCGGCTCCCACCGCTGGATGACGGTGTCCGCCTCGTGCATGAAGTTGCCGTGGGTGAGGAGACAGCCCTTGGGGCGGCCGGTGGTGCCGGAGGTGTAGATGACCGTGGCGACCGAGTCGGCGGTGACCGCCTCGCGGTGCCGGTGCACCAGCTCGTCCTCCAGGTGGGCGCCGGCGTCGTACAACTCCTGCACCGCGCCTGTGTCCAACTGCCACAGCCGGCGCAGCCGTGGCAGTCGGTCGATGACCGTGGCGATGGTCATCGCGTGGTCCTCGTGCTCCACCACCGCGGCGGTGACCTCGGCGTCGTGCAGCATCCAGTGGCACTGCTCAGCCGACGACGTCGGGTAGACCGGCACCACCTGCGCGCCGATCGTCCACAGCGCGAAGTCGAACAGTGTCCACTCGTAGCGGGTCCGCGACATGATCGCGACCCGGTCGCCGAACCGCACCCCCTGTGCCAGCAGCCCTTTGGCCAGCGCCAGCACCTCGTCGCGGAACTCGCCGGCCGTCACGTCGCGCCATCGGTCCGTCTCGTCCTTGCGGCCCAGGGCGATGCGGAGCGGGTCCTGGCGGGCGTGTTCGAAGACGACGTCGGCCAGGCCGCCCACCGGCGGTGCCAACGCCGACGCAGGATTGGCGAACTCACGCAAACCCGGCTCCCCGCTCTCTGGCCGCAGCGCGGTGAAAGCTACCCCACCCCGACAGGGGGCGGGAGGGGGCGCCACGGCGAGCAGGGCTCTCGTTCGCGCACGTCAGGGGAGGGGATTTGCGCCCATAAGCGGAGGTGTCGGACGCGGAACTGACGGTTCAGTAAGTATCGGCGTCATGATCTCCACCGAATCTGCTCGCTGTGCTCACGGGGCGGCCCTCAGCCCCGGCCGGCCGAGCGGCCGTCACTTTTGTCAGCGTACCGACGGACGGTGGCGTCACTCCTGGGTCCGGGGGCGACGGTCGGCTACCGGCGGTCGACCGTCGATCGTCGACCATCGACTACGGACTGTCTGCGATCGGTTGCCGGCTGTCGACCATCTGTCGCCTACCGTCGCCCATCGCCTGTCGACGGTCCCCTAACGCCGGTGCAGCCGGTCGCCGCCTCCCAGGATCGCCGCCGCCAGCGCGTCCGCGGCGCCCTGGGCCGCCGTACGTCGTCGGCCGTGCACCAGGACGAAGTCGACCCGGCCCAGCTCCGGCAGGCCGGCCCGGTCGGGCACGCGGACCAGGCCCGGGGGGATCAGGCCGCGTGAGTGGGCCATCACACCGAGGCCGGCGCGGGCCGCGGCGATCAGCCCGTTGAGGCTGCCGCTGGTGCAGACGATCCGCCACGGACGGCCCTGCCGCTCCAGCGCCTCCAGCGCGAGCGCCCGGGTGATGCCCGGCGGCGGGAAGACGATCAGCGGTACCGGTCGGTCCGGGTCGAGCCGCAGCCGGTCCGCACCGATCCACACCAGCTCGTCGTGCCGGACAAGCTCGCCGCGCGAGTCCTCGGGGCGCCGCTTGGCCAGCACCAGGTCCAGCTTTCCGGCCGCCAGCCGCTCGTGCAGTGTGCCGGAGAGCTCCACGGTCAGTTCGAGATCGACCTCTGGATGGTCGTAGCGGAAGCCCTCCAGGATCTCCGGGAGCCGGGTCAGGACGAAGTCCTCCGAGGCGCCGAAGCGCAGCCGGCCCCGTACGCGTGTACCCGTGAAGAACGCCGTGGCCTGCTCGTGCACCTCCAGGATCCGCCGGGCGAAGCCGAGCATCGCCTCGCCGTCCTCCGTGAGTTCCACGGAGTGCGTGTCCCGGCTGAACAGCGTCCGCCCGGTGGCGTCCTCCAGCCGCCGTACGTGCTGGCTGACCGTCGACTGACGCAGCCCGAGTCGGCGCGCGGCCTGCGTGAAACTCAGCGTCTGTGCCACCGTGAGGAACGTGCGCAGGTGAGAAGGGTCGTACACACTGTCTACGGTATCTCGGTCATTGCATACAGCGATGGCAGTCAGAGCGGTATGACGGATTCCCGATCACGGGTCAGGCGAGGACGATGGAGAGGGGATTCCCTACCCGCGATACGCGCACGTCCGAGCAAGTGGAGCACAGTGAAACGCCTGCAATGGCCGAGTTGGCTGCCGATCGACCCGTACATCCTGCTGTTGCTGGGCACGGTCGGGATCGCGGCGCTCCTCCCGGCGCGCGGCACCGGCGCCGACGTGGCGTCCGGCGCCTCGACGGCCGCGATCGCCTTCCTCTTCTTCCTCTACGGCGCCCGGCTGTCCACCCGCGAGGCGCTGGACGGCCTGCGGCACTGGCGGCTGCATGTCACCGTGCTGGCATGCACGTTCGTCGTGTTCCCGCTGCTGGGCCTGGCCGCCCGCGGACTCGTGCCGGTCCTGCTGACCCGTCCGCTCTTCGAGGGCCTGCTCTTCCTCACCCTCGTCCCGTCGACCGTCCAGTCGTCGATCGCCTTCACCTCCATCGCCCGTGGGAACGTTCCCGCCGCGATCTGCGCCGGCTCCTTCTCCTCCCTCGTCGGTATCGTCCTGACCCCGCTGCTGGCGGCCTCCTTGCTCGGCAGCAGCGGCGGGTTCTCCGCCGACTCGCTCATCGAGATCGTGCTGAAGCTGCTGGTGCCGTTCCTGGCGGGGCAGGTGCTACGGCGGTGGATCGGCACCTTCGTCGCACGGCACCGGAAGGTGCTCGGGTACGTCGACCGCGGCTCGATCCTCCTCGTCGTCTACGCGGCGTTCAGCGAGGGCATGGTGCAGGGCGTCTGGAGCCAGGTCAGCGCGGCGCGGCTCGGCGGGCTGCTCGCCGTGGAGGCGGTGCTGCTCGCGGTGATGCTGGCCCTGACCTGGTACGGGGCGAAGGCGCTGCGCTTCGGCCGGGAGGACCGCATCGCCATCCAGTTCGCGGGCTCGAAGAAGTCCCTCGCCGCCGGACTGCCCATGGCGAGCGTGCTGTTCGGCGCGCAGGCGTCGCTGGCCGTGCTGCCGCTGATGCTCTTCCACCAGATGCAGCTGATGGTGTGCGCGGTCATCGCCAGGCGGCGCTCCCGCGACCCGCTGCCCGAGCCGGACGGTCACGCGGCCGCGGACGGCGCGACGTCCGGGCGGCGGGGGCCGGGCGGTTCGCCGCCGTCGGGAGCGGCGTCACGGGCCGCGGTCGACACGAGGGCGCCTGGTTCGAGCTGATCCCGTAGGCCGGGGCGCGCGGCCCTACGGAACGAGCGCGACCGTTGCGGCTGTTCACGGGCGATCAGCGCCATCAGGAGGCCGTCGTCGGCACCCTCGACGCCGCCAACGACGACCTGCTCGTCCCGCTCGACGCCGCCGAACGCGATCAGTTCACGGGGTTGTTGATCCGGATTTCCGGTACGGAGGGCTGATGACGGATAACGTTCCGTCATGACCGCACCTCATGCGCTGGATCCCGCGCACACCGCTCTCGTCCTCGTCGATCTGATGGACCGGATCGTCGCATTGCCCCTGGAACCTCGCAAGGGCACCGAAGTGCTCGACACCGCCGAGGAGTTGGCGGCCGTGTTCCGCGCGGCCGGTGCCCTCGTCGTCCTCGTCCGTGTCGAGCGCCCCGGTGTCCCCGAACAGCCGCCGGGCAGCGGGCTGGTCCGGGGGCTGCTTCAGGACGGTGACCTCGAGGTCGTGAAGCGGACCGTCGGCGCCTTCCAGGGCACCGGACTTGACGAGCGGCTGCGCCGATTCGGCATCACCACCCTCGTGTTCGGCGGCATCGCCACCAACCTCGGCGTGGAGTCCACCGCCCGTGCCGCCGGCGACCTCGGCTACGACCTCGTCTTCGTCGAGGACGCCATGGCGGCGTTCACCGAGGCCGAACACCGGGCGTCGGTGACGCTGGACTTCCCGCGGCTGGGGTCGGTGGTGAAGGCGGGCCAGGTGACGTTCGCGAGGGCGTGAGCGTGCGGGACGTGGAGTACGGCGGGGCCCCGGCGGCGCAGGGGGCGCTCCCCGCCGGGACGGGGCCCCGCCGTCGTGCCGCGTGAACCTGTCAGCCCCGGGCAGCCGCCGTCCGCAGGTCCAGCCGGTGTTCGCCCGCGTACACGTTCATGGAACTGCCCCGCAGGAAACCCACCAGCGTCAGTTCCGTCTCCGCCGCCAGGTCCACGGCCAGCGAGGAGGGGGCCGAGACCGCCGCCAGCACCGGGATGCCCGCCATCACGGCCTTCTGCGCCAGCTCGAAGGAGGCCCGGCCGGACACCAGCAGGATCGTGCGGGACAGGGGCAGGTTTCCGCTCTGCAGGGCGCGGCCGACCAGCTTGTCGACCGCGTTGTGCCGGCCCACGTCCTCGCGGACGTCCAGCAGCTCGCCGTCCTCGGCGAACAGGGCCGCCGCGTGCAGACCTCCGGTCCGGTCGAAGACCCGCTGTGCCGCGCGCAGCCGGTCGGGGAGGCCGGCGAGCAGCTCGGGGTCGAGCCGGACCGGGGGAGTTTCGGCGAGGGGCCAGCGGGCTGTCGTACGCACCGCGTCCAGGCTGGCCTTGCCGCACAGGCCGCAGGAGGAGGTGGTGTAGACGTTGCGCTCCAGGGTGAAGTCGGGGAGCGTCACGCCGGGGGCGGTCTTCACGTCGACGACGTTGTAGGTGTTCGAACCTTCTGCAGTCGCCCCGGCACAGTAGACGATGTTCAGCAGATCGGATGCGGTCGACAGCGCGCCCTCGCTCACCAGGAAACCGGCGGCCAGCGCGAAGTCGTCCCCCGGCGTCCGCATGGTGATCGCGAGCGGCTTGCCGTTGAGCCGTATCTCCAGCGGTTCCTCGGCGACGAGGGTGTCCGGGCGAGTGGAGACCACGCCGTCGCGGATCCGGATCACCTTGCGACGTTCCGTGACACGTCCCATGTTCTGATCAGCCCCGGTTCTGTACGTGCTGGTAGCCGAAACGGCCCTTGATGCGGAGGTTGCCGTGGGTCACCGGGTTGTCGTGCGGCGAGGTGACCTCCACGACCTCATTGTCCTGCACAGGGAGCGTGAGGTTGCAGCCCACTCCGCAGTACACGCACGCCGAGTCGGTCGGGTCGTCAGTGGTGTGTGCGCGGGCAGTGAAGTCCCTGCGCGGGCTGAGCACTTGGAACCGAGAACTGCGACTTCCACCGGGAGCAGTCCGTTCGGATTGAGGGATACCGCGGAGGTGGGGGCGGGAGGTCAGGAGATCCGGGAGGCCGGGATCCGATCCCAGAGAGCGAAGGCTGTCGACGAAATATTGTCTACAGTATGGAGCCGACCCGGGCGGTCAGGGGTCTGAAAGAAGCCGACAACCCCGGCGCGCGTTTCCTGTCGCTTCACCTGCCCTCGTACCCGTGAGTCACTGATCAGACTGGTGGATCCCGCAGACCCAGGCAACAAGGGGGACCACTCCTATGAACGGCTCGCGCATCGCCGCCGTCGGCCACTACCAGCCCGCCAAGGTGCTCACCAACGAGGACCTGGCGAGCATGGTCGACACCAGCGACGAGTGGATCAGGTCGCGGGTGGGCATCCGTACCCGGCACATCGCGGGACCTGACGAACCCGTCGACGAGCTGGCCGCGCACGCCGCCGCCAAGGCGCTCGCCGCGGCCGGGCTCACCCCCGGTGACATCGACCTGGTGCTGGTGGCGACCTCGACGGCCGTCGACCGGTCGCCGAACATGGCCGCCCGGGTCGCCGCGCGGCTGGGCGTCCCGAGGCCGGCGGCGATGGACGTCAACGTGGTGTGCGCCGGGTTCACCCACGCGCTGGCCACCGCCGACCACACGCTGCGCGCGGGCGCCGCGACCCGTGCCCTGGTCATCGGAGCCGACAAGATGTCCGAGGTCACCGACTGGAGCGACCGCACCACCTGTGTGCTCGTCGGTGACGGGGCGGGGGCCGCCGTCGTCGAGGCGTGCCCGGACGGCGTCGAGCCGGGCATCGGGCCGGTGCTGTGGGGGTCGGTGCCCGAGATGGGGCACGCGGTCCGCATCGAGGGGCAGCCGGCGCGCTTCGCTCAGGAGGGGCAGAGCGTGTACCGGTGGGCGACCACGCAGCTGCCGCCGCTCGCCCGGCAGGCGTGCGAGCGGGCCGGACTCGCCCCGGAGGACCTCGCCGCCGTGGTGCTGCACCAGGCGAACCTGCGCATCATCGAGCCGCTCGCGGAGAAGCTGGGCGCCGTCAACGCGGTGGTCGCGCGCGACGTCACCGATTCGGGTAACACCTCCGCGGCCAGTATCCCGCTCGCCCTGTCCAAGCTGGTGGAGCGGGGTGCGGTCACCGGCGGTGATCCGGTGCTGCTGTTCGGGTTCGGCGGCAATCTGTCGTACGCCGGACAGGTCGTACGGTGCCCGTGAACGGGTGTGCGTGACCAGTGAGCGGTGTGCGGGCGTGGATGTGACGAGCCCAACGGCGCTCGGCTCTGGCTACTGTGGCCCGTGGACTGTAGACGAAAGACAAATACTGGGTCGTTGCCAGCTTTCGGTTGACTCGGGACCGCAAGTCCGTGGCGCAACCCAGGAGGGGGACCGCGATGTTGTCGACAGGACTGCCGCAGGGTTCGGTGCCCAGGCTGGAACGGCCGGGCCCGCTGCGCGACCGCGTCTACGAGGCGCTGCTCGAACTCATCACCACCCGTGCCCTGCAGCCGGGCCAGCACCTCGTCGAGAGCGAACTCGCCCATCACCTCGGTGTCTCCCGCCAGCCGGTGCGCGAGGCGCTGCAGCGGCTGAACACCGAGGGGTGGGTGGACCTGCGGCCCGCCCAGGGCGCCTTCGTGCACGAGCCGACGGAGGAGGAGGCCGACCAACTCCTCACTGTCCGTGCGCTGTTGGAGGCGGAGGCCGCCCGGCTCGCGGCCGTCAACGCGGACGAGGAGAGTATCGGGGACCTCGACAGGATCGTCGAGCAGGGCTTGTCGGCCGTCCTCGACGACGACGTGGAGGCCGCGGTCGCCCTCAACGCCCGCTTCCACGCCAAGATCATGGAGCTGGCCGGGAACGCGGTCCTGGCCGAACTCGCCGCCCAGGTCGACCGGCGGGTGCGCTGGTACTACACGCCCGTGGCCCGGCAGCGCGGACAGCAGTCGTGGATCGAGCACCAGCAGTTGATCACCGCCATCCTCAACCGGGACGAGCAGGAGGCCACGCGGCTGATGCGTGAACACACCGAGCACACCCGGCGCTCGTACCACGCGCGGCCGAAGTAACTCGCCTGTTCGTTCGGCTCCCTGAGGGCTCCCGGCATCCGCCGGGAGCCCTCGCGTGTAGGGCTGCCACCCCTCCTTTGTCCTGCGAGTGGAGAAAGTCTGGGGCAATCCATGCGCGACTTCTTCCCAGGCCCGGCAGCCGCTGCTACGTTCCCTTCGAAAGCCCGGCAGTGGTGGCCGAAACCAGGCGGGGAGGGGCTCGTGAGACGCATGACGGCTCGACCGGCGAACGCGCACCAGGCCCGCCTGCTCAAGCTGCTGCGGGACGGCGGCCCCAACTCCCGCGCCCAGCTGGGCGATCAGGTCGACCTGTCCCGGTCGAAACTCGCCGTGGAGGTGGACCGGCTGCTGGAGACGGGCCTGGTGGTGGCCGACGGACTCGCCGCCTCCCGCGGCGGCCGCCGCTCCCACAACGTCCGGCTCAATCCGCACCTGCGCTTCCTCGGCGTCGACATCGGCGCGACCTCGGTCGACGTCGCCGTCACCAACGCCGAACTCGAGATCCTCGGCCACCTCAACCAGCCCCTGGACGTACGCGAGGGACCCGTCGCGGTCTTCGAGCAAGTCCTCTCCATGGCCGCCAAGTTGAAGGCGACCGGGCTGGCCGAGGGGTTCGACGGCGCGGGCATCGGCGTCCCCGGACCGGTCCGCTTCCCCGAGGGCGTGCCGGTCGCACCGCCGATCATGCCCGGTTGGGACGGCTTCCCCGTGCGGGAGGCGCTCAGCCAGGAACTCGGCTGCCCGGTCATGGTCGACAACGACGTGAACCTCATGGCGATGGGGGAGCAGCACGCCGGAGTCGCCCGGACCGTCGCCGACTTCCTCTGCGTCAAGATCGGCACCGGTATCGGCTGCGGCATCGTCGTCGGCGGCCAGGTCTACCGCGGTACGACGGGCAGCGCGGGCGACATCGGACACATCCAGGCCGTCCCCGACGGGCGACCCTGCGCCTGCGGCAACCGGGGCTGCCTGGAAGCCCACTTCAGCGGCGCGGCCCTGGCCCGCGACGCGGTGGAGGCGGCCCAGCAGGGCCGGTCGGCCGAACTCGCGACCCGGCTGGAGGCGGGCGGCACGCTCAGCGCGGCCGATGTCGCCGCCGCGGCCGCCGCGGGCGACGCCACCTCCCTCGACCTGATCCGCGAGGGCGGCAACCGCACGGGCCAGGTCATCGCCGGCCTCGTCTCCTTCTTCAACCCCGGCCTGGTGGTGATCGGCGGCGGGGTGACCGGCCTCGGCCACACCCTGCTCGCCGCGATCCGCACCCAGGTATACCGCCAGTCGCTGCCCCTGGCGACCGGCAACCTGCCCATCGTCCTAGGGGAGTTGGGACCGACCGCCGGCGTGACCGGCGCGGCCCGGCTGATCAGCGACCACCTGTTCTCACCCGCGTAGGCAACTCCCGTACGACACCCAGCTCTTGTACGGCAACCAGCGACCGTACAAGACCCGCCCGTACAGCGCCCTGCTCTGCCCTGCCCTGAAACCGGCCCGCACGCCCGCCGAGGGGAACCGCCATGGCACCAGAACCACCGCTGCTCAGCATGTCCGGCATCACCAAGTCGTTCCCCGGCGTCCGCGCCCTGGACGGCGTCGACCTCGACGTCCAGGCCGGTGAAGTGCACTGTCTGCTCGGCCAGAACGGCGCCGGGAAGTCCACCCTCATCAAGGTCCTCGCCGGTGCGCACCAGCCGGACGGCGGCACCATCCGCTGGCGGGGCGAACCGGTCACCCTGCGCTCGCCGATCGCCGCCATGCGCCTGGGCATCGCCACCATCTACCAGGAACTCGACCTGGTGGAGCACCTGTCGGTGGCCGAGAACGTCCACCTCGGCCATGAGCCCACGGCCGCCGGGTTCGTCGTACGGGGAAAGGCAGCCAGGCGATCAACAGCCCTGTTGCTCAAGCGGCTTGGACACTCCGAGATCGATCCGGCCTGCCTGGTGGGGGAGTTGTCGGCGGCGCAGCAGCAGATCGTGTCCATGGCGCGGGCGCTGTCCCACGACGTCCGCCTCATCGTGATGGACGAGCCGTCCGCCGCCCTCGATCCCGACGAGGTCGACAACCTCTTCCGGATCGTCGGTGACCTGACCGCGGGCGGCGTCGCCGTCGTCTACATCTCGCACCGCCTGGAGGAGATCCGGCGCATCGGCGACCGGGTGACCGTACTCAAGGACGGGCGCGCGGTGGCGGGTGGACTTCCGGCGAAGACCACCCCGACGCGAGAGGTCGTGGCGCTGATGACCGGGCGGAACGTCGAGTACGTCTTCCCCGAGCGCCCGGCGTCGCCGCCTGCCGGTGCGCCGGTGCTGCAGGTGCGGGGGCTGACCCGGGAGGGCGAGTTCGCGCCGCTGGATCTTCAGGTGCGCGCGGGGGAGATCGTCGGGCTCGCGGGGCTGGTCGGGTCGGGGCGGTCCGAAATACTGGAGACGGTATACGGTGCGCGGAAGCCCACCGCCGGGCAGGTGATCGTCGGCGGTCGACCGTTGCGTGTCGGCAGTGTACGGGCGGCCGTCCGCGCCGGCCTCGGCCTCGCCCCCGAGGAGCGCAAGGCCCAAGCCTTGCTGATGCTGGAGTCCGTCACCCGCAACGTCTCCGTCTCCTCGCTCTCCCGCTTCTCGCGTGGCGGCTGGATCGATCGCGGTGCCGAGCGCGGCGCCGCCCGGTCCGCGACCCGCGAGCTGTCGTTGCGGCCCGACAACCCGGCCGTGCCGGTACGCACCCTCTCCGGCGGCAACCAGCAGAAAGCCGTTCTGGCCCGCTGGCTGCTGCGCGGCTGCCGGGTGTTGCTGCTCGATGAACCGACCCGCGGCGTCGACGTCGGCGCCCGCGCCGAACTGTATGCAGTCGTCCGTCGACTGGCGAACGAAGGTCTCGCCGTCCTCCTCGTCTCCAGCGAGGTCCCCGAGGTCCTCGGTCTCGCCGACCGTGTGCTGGTGCTGCGCGAGGGGCGCGTCGTCCACACCGCGCCCGCCCGTGAACTCGACGAACACCGCGTCCTCGACCTCGTCATGGAAGGAAGCCCGGCGTCATGACGCAGCCCGTCTCCCCGCCCCGGGACACTGCCGACAAGACACCGTCGGCCGGTCAACTCCCCGCCTGGCGCGGCCTGCTGGCCCGCGCCGACGTCCGCACCCTCTCGCTCCTCGGCGTCCTCGCCGCGCTCGTCGTCATCGGCGGCGTCACCAAGCCGGACGAGTTCCTCGACACCCGCAACCTCCAACTCGTGCTCACCCAGGCGTCGGTGATCGGTGTCGTCACCGTCGGCATGACCTTCGTCATCACCTCCGGGGGCATCGACCTGTCCGTCGGCGCGATCGTCGCGCTGGCCTCCGTGTGGGCGACCACCGTCGCCACCCAGGAGTACGGCTTCGCCGGCATCCTCTTCACCGCCGTGGTCGTCGGTGTCGGCTGCGGTCTGGTCAACGGGCTGCTCATCGCGTACGGCGGGATGGTCCCGTTCATCGCCACCCTCGCCATGCTCGCCTCGGCGCGCGGACTCGCACTCCAGATCACCGACGGCCGGACCCAGATCGTCACGGTGGACGGCATCCTCGAACTCGGCGAACGGGACTCCTACGTGCTGGGCATCCCGCCCCTGGTACTGGTCTTCGCACTCGTGACGATCGTCGGCTGGCTGGTGCTCAACCGGACCACCTTCGGCCGCCGCACCGTCGCCGTCGGCGGCAACGCCGAGGCCGCCCGGCTCGCCGGTATCGACGTACGCCGCCAGCGGCTCTACCTCTACCTGCTGTCCGGACTGTGCTGCGGCATCGCCGCCTTCCTGCTGATCATCCTGTCCGGCTCCGGCCAGAACACCAACGGCAACCTGTACGAACTCGACGCCATCGCCGCCGCGATCATCGGCGGAACCCTGCTCAGCGGGGGGCGCGGCACCATCACCGGCTCGGTGCTCGGCGTCCTGATCTTCACCACGATCACCAACATCTTCGCCCTGAACAACCTGCAGAGCGACGTCCAGCAGATCGCCAAGGGCGCGATCATCGTCGCCGCCGTGCTGGTCCAGCGCCGTACCGCGAGCTCGACCTGAGGAAAGGGTTCACCGCCATGACACAGCTCACCAGCCGCAGAGGACTGCTCTTCGGGACCGCCGCCGTGTCCGCCGGCTCACTTCTCGTGGGCTGCACCAGCAACGACACCAAGGACGACTCGTCGACGGCCGGAGACACCCAGCCCGCCGCCGACGACCAGCCCGGCAAGCCGGTCACCATCGGCTTCGCCGGCCCTCAGGCCGACCACGGCTGGCTCAACGCCATCAACGACAACGCCAAGAACCGGGCGAAGAAGTACTCCGACGTCACCCTGGAGATCACCGAGGGCTTCAACGACACCGCGCAGCAGATCGGGCAGATCGAGACCCTCATCAACAAGAAGGTCGACGTCCTGGTCGTGCTGCCCGCCGACGGCAAGGCCCTCACCCAGGTCGGACTGAAGGCGATGCGTGCCGGGATCCCAGTGGTCAACCTCGACCGGATCTTCAACTCTCCTCAGGCATACCGCTGTTGGATCGGCGGCGACAACTACGGCATGGGTCTCAACGCCGGGCACTACATCGGCGAGAAGCTCAAGGACAAGTCCGACGCCCGCGTCATCGAGCTGGCCGGACTCGACAACCTCGAACTGACCCAGCAGCGCACCCAGGGCTTCGACGACGCGCTGAAGAACTACCCCAACATCCGCAAGGTGGCCCGCCAGGCGGCCGAGTTCACGGTCGAGTCGGGGCAGGCCAAGATGGCCCAACTCCTGCAGGCCCAGTCCAAATTCGACGCCCTGTGGAACCACGACGACGACCAGGGCGTGGGCGCGCTGCGCGCCATCGAGCAGGCCGGGCGGGACGACTTCCTGATGGTCGGCGGGGCGGGCGCGCTCGCCGCGTTCCAGGCCATCAAGCAGGACAACGGCGTGCTGAAGGCGACCGTCCTCTACCCGCCCACCATGGCCGCCTCCGCCATCGACCTCGCCCGCGCCCTCGGCCAGGGCAAGGGCGTCGGGGGCCTCGCCGAGTTCGAGATCCCCGCGTCGATCACGCTCTACTCGGCCGTCGTCGACAAGGACAACGTCGATCAGTACATGTCCACCGGCTTCCGGTGAGGCGCCCGCCGTCAGCCCCCCCCACCGCGCGCCACGACGAAGAGGAGGACCACCGCATGGAACAGCCGCAGCAGTCATCGGGACCGGAGTCACCCTCCGGACCGCAGACGCCCGCCGGTCCCGGGGCCACCGGCTCGAAGACGGCCGGTCCGCCGACCTCTGCCCCGGAGACACCCGCCGGACCGCAGGCGAGGGCCGCGACCGACGGGCTGCCGCAGAGCGGGTCGCACGGCCCTGCTGCGACCGGCCGCCCGGTGGGGGCGTCGGCGGTCGGGTCTGCTGCCGACGAGCGGTGGGCGGTTGTCGGGTCGGATGTCGCCGTCGCCGTCGGCCGCGCTGCAGATGCTGGGCCAGGTCGGTCTGTTGGTGCTGCGGGGCCAGTAGGGGCGGGACCGGACGGGCGAGCCGCCGAGGAGCGGTCGGCGGGGCCTGTCGCGGCCGGCCGCCCCGCGGGCACCGAGGCAGGGGGGTTCGCTGCGGACGAGCGGTCGGCGGGTGCCGGATCGGAGGTGTCCGTCGCGGTCGGCCGCACCGAGGGCGCGGGATCGGGCGGGTTCGGCGGTGGCGAGCGGGTGGCCGGTGTCGGGTGGGAGGTGTCCGGCGGCGCGGTCGGGCGGCCGCCGCTGCGGGTCGGGATGGTCGGGTACGCGTTCATGGGTGCCGCTCACTCCCAGGGCTGGCGGACCGCCGGCCGGGTGTTCGAGCTGCCCCGGCAGCCGGTTCTGGCCGTGATCTGCGGGCGGGACGCCGACGCCGTGCGCGCGGCGGCCGAACGGCACGGCTGGGCGGCCGCCGAGACGGACTGGCGGGCGCTGATCGCCCGGGACGACGTCGACCTCGTCGACATCTGCACCCCCGGCGACAGCCACGCCGAGATCGCGATCGCCGCGCTGGCGGCCGGCAAGCACGTCCTGTGCGAGAAGCCCCTCGCGAACACCGTCGAGGAGGCTCAGGCCATGACCCGCGCCGCCGAAGAGGCCGAGCAACACGGTCAGTTGGCGATGGTCGGCTTCAACTACCGCCGGGTGCCGGCCACCGCGCTCGCCCGCCGCATGGTCGCCGACGGCAGACTCGGCGCCCTGCGCCACGTGCGAGTGACGTACCTTCAGGACTGGCTGGTCGACCCGGACTTCCCGCTGACCTGGCGGCTGCGCAGGGAACTGGCCGGCTCCGGCTCCCTCGGCGACCTCGGCGCGCACATCGTCGACCTCGCCCAGTACGTCGCGGGGGAGCGGCTGGCCGGCGTGTCCGCGCTCACCGAGACCTTCGTACGGCAGCGTCCGCTGCCCGCGGGCGCCGGCCGGGGCCTGACCGAGCCGGTGTCGGCCGCCGGCACCGGCTCGGTCACCGTCGACGACGCCGCCCTGTTCACCGGCCGCTTCGCCTCCGGCGCCCTCGCCTCCTTCGAGGCCACCCGGTACGCCACCGGCCGCAAGAACGCCCTGCGCCTCGAACTCAACGGCGAGCGCGGCTCGTTGGCCTTCGACCTGGAGCGGCTCAACGAACTCTGGTTCCACGACGGCACCGAACCGGGTGCCGAGGCCGGCTTCCGCCGCATCCTCGTCACCGAACCCGACCACCCCTACCTGGACGCCTGGTGGCCGCCGGGCCACGGCCTCGGCTACGAGCACACCTTCGTCCACCAGGCCCGCGACCTCGTCCACGCCGTCGCCGAGGGCCGCCGCCCCGAACCCTCCTTCGCCGACGGACTGCAGGTCCAGCGCGTCCTCGCGGCGGTGGAGGAGAGCGCCGAGAAGAACTCCGTCTACACCCCGATCGCGCACTGAGGAGGCCGTCCATGCCGCGCCCGTTCACCCTCTTCACCGGACAGTGGGCCGACCTGCCCCTGGAGGACGTCTGCCGTCTCGCCCGCGACTTCGGCTACGACGGTCTCGAACTCGCCTGCTGGGGCGACCACTTCGAGATCGACAAGGCACTCGCCGACCCCGCGTACGTCACCTCCCGCCACCAACTCCTCGACAAGTACGGCCTGAAGTGCTGGGCGATCTCCAACCACCTCGTCGGACAAGCCGTCTGCGACGCGATCATCGACGAGCGCCATCGGGCGATCCTGCCGAACGAGGTGTGGGGCGACGGCGATCCGGAGGGGGTGCGGCGGCGCGCGGCGGACCGGATGAAGGACACCGCGCGCGCCGCGGCCGCCCTCGGCGTGGACACCGTCATCGGCTTCACCGGCTCGGCCATCTGGCACCTCGTGGCGATGTTCCCGCCCGCGCCCGCGACGATGATCGAGCGCGGCTACACCGACTTCGCCGAGCGTTGGAACCCGATCCTCGACGTTTTCGACGCGCAGGGGGTGCGGTTCGCGCACGAGGTCCACCCGAGCGAGATCGCATACGACTACTGGACGACCGTACGCACCCTGGACGCGGTCGACCGTCGACCGTCGTTCGGCCTCAACTTCGACCCCTCCCACTTCGTCTGGCAGGACCTCGACCCGGTCGGCTTCCTGTGGGACTTCCGCGACCGTATCTACCACGTGGACTGCAAGGAGGCCCGCACACGTCTCGACGGCCGCAACGGCCGCCTCGGCTCCCACCTGCCCTGGGGCGACCCGCGGCGCGGCTGGGACTTCGTCTCCGCCGGCCACGGCGACGTCCCCTGGGAGGACGTCTTCCGCATGCTGCGCTCCATCGACTACCAGGGCCCCATCTCGGTCGAGTGGGAGGACGCCGGCATGGACCGGCTGCAGGGTGCCCCCGAGGCACTGGCCCGTCTCAGGGCGTACGACTTCGAGCCGCCGTCGGCATCGTTCGACGCGGCGTTCGGCGGCAACGACTAGGCCGCATCAGTGAGTTCCGGGATGACGGCGCATCCCGGCGTACCGCACCCGCCTGTACAACTCGCCCCATTATGGAGGCATCCGTGCACGGGAACGACCGCACAACCCGCACCGACGGGAACGAGACGCGCAGACGACGCCCGTTCCTCCGCAAGGCGGTGGCCCTGCTCACCGGGGCCCTGCTGGCCGGCGCGTCCCTCACCCTCACCGCTCACCCGGTCGGCGCAGCCGTCACCGACCGGGACACCACTGCGGCCGAGGACTTCCAGCAGGTCACCCTCGCCAAGGGCGAGCCGGAGGTCGGCGAGCCCATGTCGCTCGCCGTCCTCCCGGACCGCTCCGTCCTGCACACCTCCCGCGACGGCGAGCTGCGCCGCACCGACGCCGCCGGCAACACCCGCCTCATCGGCAAGCTCGACGTGTACACCCACGACGAGGAGGGCCTCCAAGGCATCGGTGTCGACCCGGACTTCACCACCAACCGGTTCATCTACCTCTACTACGCACCCCCGTTGGACACGCCGGCGGGCGACGCCCCGGAGACCGGCACCGCCGCCGACTTCGCCCCCTTCGACGGCGTCAACCGCCTCTCCCGCTTCGCCCTGAAGGACGACGGCACCCTCGACACCGCCGGCGAGACGAAGATCCTCGACGTCCCCGCCACCCGCGGCCTGTGCTGCCACGTCGGCGGCGACATCGACTTCGACGCGGCCGGCAACCTGTATCTGTCGACGGGCGACGACACCAACCCGTTCCAGTCGGACGGCTACACCCCGATCGACGAACGCGCCGACCGCAACCCCGGGTTCGACGCCCAGCGCACCTCCGCCAACACCAACGACCTGCGCGGCAAGATCCTGCGCATCAAGGTGAACGCCGACGGCTCGTACACGGTCCCCGACGGCAACCTCTTCGCACCCGGCACCGCGAACACCCGGCCCGAGATCTACGCCATGGGCTTCCGCAACCCGTTCCGCTTCAGCGTCGACCAGGAGACCGGCATCCTCTACGTCGGTGACTACGGCCCCGACGCCGGCACCGCCGACCCGGCCCGAGGGCCCGCAGGCCAGGTCGAGTTCGCCCGGGTCACCGGCCCCGGCAACTTCGGCTGGCCTTACTGCGTCGGCGCCAACGACGCCTACGTCGACTACGACTTCGCCACCGGCGGCTCCGGCGCCGCCTTCGACTGCGCCGCCCCAAGGAACACCTCGCCGCACAACACCGGCCTGACCGAGCTGCCGCCGGCCCAGCCCGCCTGGATCCCGTACGACGGCCCGTCCCTGCCCGACTTCGGCGACGGCTCGGAGTCCCCGATGGGCGGCCCGGTCTACCACTACGACCCCGACCTCGACTCGCCGGTGAAGTTCCCCGAGGCGTACGACGGGGACTTCTTCGCCGGGGAGTTCGGCCGCCGCTGGATCAAGCGGATCTCAAGCGACGCCGACGGGACCGTGCGCTCCATCGGAGACATCCCCTGGACCGGCACGCAGGTGATGGACATGGCCTTCGGGCCCGACGGGGCGCTCTACGTCCTCGACTACGGCGTCTCCTGGTTCGGCGGCGACGAGCACTCGGCCCTGTACCGCATCGAGAACGCGACCGACGGGCACTCCCCGGTCGCCCAGGCGTCGGCGAGCCGCACCTCGGGCCATGCCCCGCTGATGGTCCGGTTCTCCTCCGCGGGCACGACCGACCAGGACGGCGACGCGCTGACCTACCGCTGGGACTTCGGCGACGGTATGCAGTCGACCGACGCCAGTCCGCGGCACACGTACCGCAAGAACGGCACCTACACGGCGACCGTCACCGCTGAGGACCCCTCCGGCCGTACCGGCAGCGCCAGCGTGCAGATCGTCGTCGGCAACACCGCCCCCATCGTGGTGCTGGAGACCCCGAAGGACGGCAAGCTGTTCAGCTTCGGCGACCCGATCCCCTTCAGGGTGAAGGTCACCGACCCCGAGGACGGACGGGCCGTCGACTGCGCCAAGGTGAAGGTCACCTTCGTCCTCGGCCACGACACCCACGGTCACCCGCTCACCTCGGCCAACGGCTGCACCGGCACGATCCGGACCAGCGCCGACGGCGGCCATGACGAGAACGCCAACGTCTTCGGCGTGCTCGACGCCGAGTACACCGACGGCGGAGGCGGCGGCCAGGCCCCGCTCACCTCGCACGACCAGAACGTCCTGCAGCCCCGCCACCGTCAGGCCGAGCACTTCGACACCGGCTCCGGCGTCTCGGTGCTCGCCAAGACCACCGCACACGGCGGCAAGGTCGTCGGCGACATCCACGACGGTGACTGGATCTCCTTCACCCCCTACGCCCTGAGCGACGCCAGGAGCATCACCGCCCGCGTCGCCTCCGCCGGCGCGGGCGGCACCCTGGAGGTCCGGGCGGGCTCGCCGAGCGGCACCGTGCTGGGCCGGGCGACCGTGCCGGTGACCGGCGGCTGGGAGACCTTCCAGGACGTCGCCGCGGCCCTGTCCCGCGCACCGCGCGGCACCACCACGCTGTACCTGGTCTTCAGGGGTGGCAGCGGCGCCCTGTTCGACGTGGACGACTTCACCTTCACGACGGGATGAGAGGAGAACCGCATGCGCACAGTGAGTGCCCTCGCCGGGGCGGCACTGCTCCTCGGCGGTGTGTCGGCCGTACCGGCCGCCTCGCACCAAGTGGTCGACGGTAAACGGGTGTTGGTCTTTTCCAAGACGGCCGGCTTCCGCCACGACTCCATTCCCGACGGCATCGCCGCCGTCCGCGAGCTGGGGGCGACGGGCGGCTTCTCGGTCGACGCCACCGAGGACGCGGCGGCCTTCACCCCGTCCAACCTGCGGCGCTACGACGCCGTCGTGTTCCTCTCCACCACCGGCGACGTCCTCGACGCCGCCCAGCAGCGGGCGTTCGAGGACTACATCCACCGGGGCGGCGCCTACGTCGGCGTCCACGCGGCCGCCGACACCGAGTACGACTGGGCGTTCTACGGCGGCCTCGCCGGCGCCTACTTCGCGTCGCACCCGGCGATCCAGCCGGCGGTGGTGAACGTCGAGGACCACGCCCACCCGGCGACCTCGCATCTGCCGGGCGCCTGGGAGCGGACCGACGAGTGGTACAACTACCGCTCCAACCCCCGGGAACGGGCCCATGTCCTCGCCTCGCTCGACGAGTCGTCGTACACCGGCGGCACCATGGGCGGCGACCACCCCATCGCCTGGTGTCAGACCTACCAGGGCGGCCGCGCCTTCTACACCGGGGGAGGGCACACCAAGGAGTCGTTCGCGGATCCTTTGTTCCGGCGGCATCTGCTCGGCGGGATACGGTATGCGATCGGCGATGTACAGGCCGACTGTCGACCGGAGATTGCATACACCACTCTGTTCGACGGCACCTCGCTCGACGGCTGGCGCCAGGCCGGCCCCGGCTCCTTCACCCTCTCCGACGACGGCACCCTGACGTCGTCGGGCGGCATGGGCCTGCTCTGGTACGCCGACCGAAGCTTCCGGTCGTACTCCCTGAAGCTCGACTGGAAGGTGGCCGGCGACGACAACTCCGGTGTGTTCGTGGGCTTCCCGCCCTCGGACGACCCGTGGTCGGCCGTGCACCAGGGCTATGAGGTCCAGATCGACGCCACCGACGTACCCGCGAGGACCACGGGATCCGTCTACGGCTTCCGCTCCGCCGATCTGAGGAAGCGCGACCGCGCGCTGAACCCGCCGGGCGAGTGGAACACGTACGAGATCCGGGTCGAGGGCGAACGCCTTCGGATCTGGCTCAACGGTGTGAAGATCAACGACTTCACCAACACCGACCCGGCCCGGAGCCTGCGCGACGGACACATCGGCCTGCAGAACCACGGAGCCGACGACCAGGTGTCCTTCCGCAACGTCCGGATCAAGGAACTGCCCGCCAAGGGCCACTGAGACGGCGGCGGGCGGGAGACGCCGGACTCCCGCCCGCCGTCCCGAACCCGCGTCCCTCCCAAGGCAGTTCACGCACACCGCAGTTCGCGCACGACAAGGAGGCTGCCCATGTCCGCGCCCCGCTCCCGTCCCGCGCGCGTCGGCGTCTGGCTGATCGGGGCCCGCGGCTCCGTCGCGACCACCGTCGTGGCGGGCTGCGCCGCCCTGACCGCGGGCCTGCGCCCACCGACCGGCCTGGTCACCGAGACCCCGGACTTCGCCGGGAGCGATCTCGCCCCGCTGTCGGCCCTCGTCTTCGGCGGCCACGACACCACGGACTGCCCCCTGCCCAAGCGCGCCGAACACCTCGCCGCCGGCGGCGTCCTCCCGCCCGGCCTTCCCGCCGCCGTCACCGCCGACCTCACCGCGGCGGACCGCGAGATCAGAACCGGCGGCCCCCTGCCCGGCGACACCCGCGGCGAGGAGCAGCTGATCGCCGCGTTCACCGCGGACCTACGGGACTTCCTACGACGGCGGGAGCTGGACCGCGCGGTGGTGGTGAACGTGGCCTCCACGGAACCCGCCCCGACCGGGCCCGGCCTCCCGCCGAGCTCCCTGTACGCGGCCGCCGCCCTGCGCGCCGGGTGCCCGTACGTCAACTTCACCCCCTCCACGGGGCTGCACCACCCGCGGCTCGCCCCGTTCGCCGCGTCGAGCGGGCTGCCGTACGCCGGCCGCGACGGCAAGACCGGCCAGACCCTCCTGCGGTCCGTGCTGGGGCCGATGTTCACGCGGCGGGCGCTGGACGTGCGGGCCTGGTCCGGCACCAACCTCCTCGGCGGCGGGGACGGTGCCGCCCTGGCCGACCCGGCCGCCGCCGCGGCGAAGAACGCGGGCAAGGAACGCGTCCTCGCCGAAACCCTCGGCACCACGCCCGAGGGCGAGGTCCACATCGACGACGTCCCCGCCCTCGGCGACTGGAAGACCGCCTGGGACCACATCGCCTTCGACGGCTTCCTCGGCACCCGCATGGTCCTGCAGACCATCTGGCAGGGCTGCGACTCGGCCCTCGCGGCCCCCCTGGTGCTGGACCTCGCCCGGCTCGTCGCCCGCGCCCACAAGAGGGGGCTGACCGGCCCGCTGGGCGAGCTGGCGTTCTTCTTCAAGGACCCGGTGGGGCAGGCACCGGCGGGGCTGGCCGAGCAGTACACGTCGCTGACGGAGTTCGCGCGACGGCTGCGGGAGCAGGAGCACACCGCGGGCAGCCCCAAGGGAACCGCGGCCCCCTCGAGGGGAGGGGAGCGGGGATGAGCGGGGGAGCCATACGGGGGGAGCGCGCAGCCGCAACAGAAGCCGCCGTGGACGGCGCTGCCACGCAAGCCGCAGCCGCCGAGTCAGCCGCCGCCGTGAAACGCGCAGCCACGCAAGCCGTAGCCGCCGCGCCCCACACCGAGGGCCGGCCGCCTGCCCTCGCCGCCCGCTCCGGAGCCATGGCCGGCGCCCCGGGCACGGCCGCGCCGGCCCCGTTCGCCCGTCGGCCCGCGCGGCGGGTGAGCGTCACATGAGCCCCCTCCCGTCCGGCACCACCACCCCGCTCCGCTTCGGCTACGGCACCAACGGCCTCGCCGACCTCCGCCTCGACGACGCCCTCGTCCTGCTCGCCGACCTCGGCTACGACGGTGTCGGTCTGACCCTGGACCACATGCACCTCGACCCGCTCGCCCCCGGTCTCGCCGCCCGCACCGGGCGCGTCGCGCACCGCCTGGCCGAGCTGGGACTCTCCGTCACCGTGGAGACCGGCGCCCGCTACGTCCTCGACGCCCGCCGCAAACACGGTCCCTCCCTGCTCGACCCGGACCCGGACGCCCGGGCCCGACGCGTCGACCTGCTGCTGCGCGCCGTCCGTGTCGCCGCCGATCTCGGCGCCCACGCCGTGCACTGCTTCAGCGGCACCGTCCCGCCCACGACGGACCGCGCCACCGCCTGGGAACGCCTCGCCGCCTCCCTCACCCCCGTCCTGGACGCCGCCGCCACCGCCGGCCTCCCCCTCGCCGTCGAACCCGAACCCGGTCACCTCCTCGCCACCCTCGCCGACTTCCACGTGCTGCGCCGCGCCCTCGGCGACCCGGCGTCCCTCGGTCTCACCCTCGACATCGGCCACTGCCAGTGCCTGGAGCCCCTCCCTCCCGCCGACTGCATCCGTGCCGCCGCGCCCTGGCTGCGGCACGTCCAGATCGACGACATGCGCCGCGGCGTCCACGACCATCTGCCGTTCGGCGACGGCGAGATCGCCTTCCCGCCCGTCCTCGCCGCGCTCGCGGCGACCGGCTACCAGGGACTGACCGTCGTCGAGCTGCCCCGCCACTCCCACGCCGGCCCGCACTTCGCCGAGCTCTCCCTTCCCTTCCTCCGCCGCGCCGCGACCGCCCCCGCTTGCCCCGCCCCACCCGTCGAGCCCACCGCCGCCCCGGAAGGGAGTGCCCCATGACCCAGCCCCGCACCGGCCCGGGCATCCCGGGTGCGGGCACCGAGGGTGCCCGCACCCCGGCCTCCCCCGAGACCCTGCGCCGCCACCTGGACGCGCACCTGCCCGCCCCGGCCCGCGCCTGGCTCGCCCGGGCCCTGGACGAGGCGGCCGCGCATCCCGGCACCCACGGCCCCATCTCGGTGTGGGAGCTGCGCCTGGCCGAGGCAGGCCGCCGCTGCGGCCGCCGCTACGCCGACGCCGTGCGCGTGCTGATCCTGCACGCGGCCCGCGCCGACGCGGACGCCGTCACCCGCGTCTACTTCCAGGGCACCGCGGACGAGCGCCGCGCCGTCCTGCACGCACTGCCCCACCTCGTGCCCGGCCCCGAGGCCCTCCCGCTGGTCGAGGACGCCCTGCGCACCAACGACACCCGCCTCCTCTCCGCCGCCGTCGGCCCCTACGCCGCCCGGCACCTGGACGCCCACGCCTGGCGGCACGCCGTACTGAAGTGCCTGTTCACGGGGGTGCCCGTGGACGTGGTGGCCGATCTGGCGGACCGCGCCCGCGGGGACGCCGAACTCGCCCGCATGCTCGCCGACCACGCGGCCGAACGCACCGCCGCCGACCGCCCCGTCCCCCAGGACCTGTACCGCGTCCTGGCCCTGACCGACACCGCCGAAGCCGGGAGCGCGACCACCCCCACCGATCTCCTCCCGCCCCGCGACACGGACCACCACCCCCACGGCAAGGAGTCCTGATGCGCCTCTTCGACCCCCACATCCATATGACCTCCCGCACCACCGACGACTACGAGGCGATGCGCGCCGCCGGGATCCGCCCTGGTCGAACCCTCCTTCTGGCTCGGCCAGCCCCGCACCTCCCCCGCCTCCTTCCTCGACCACTTCGACTCCCTCCTCGGCCGGGAAGCCTTCCGTGCCGCGCAGTACGGCATCGCCCACCACTGCACGCTCGCCCTCAACCCCAAGGAGGCGAACGACCCGCGCTGTGTGCCCGTCCTGGACGAGCTGCCCCCGTATCGGCCATGAGCACGCCTCACGCCACCGGTCCCACCTGCTCCGCCTCTCCCTCCGACCCGACCGCTCACCAGTGAAGCACTCACCACTGACAACGCCCTCCGAACCCGAGGAGCTCCAGGCATGAGCCGCATTCAGCCCGACCTCGAACTCACCCACCGCCTCACCAGACGAGGCATGCTCGGCGTGGCCACCGGCGCCACCACCGCCGCCCTGCTGGGCGCCGCCGCGATCCCCGCCGCTGCCGCGACCCGCGCCGCCGAGACGGCCGTAGGCCGCGGTCGCCCCGTCCTGCCGCCGGGCCGCCTCGGCATCCAGCTGTACAGCCTGCGCGACAAGGTCTCCACCCTCGGCTTCGCCCCCGTCTTCGCCGAGCTGGAGAAATACGGCTACGACGAGGTCGAGTTCGCCGGCTACACCCAGGGCTCGGCCGGCCCGATCACCCTCGCCCAGCTCAGACGGCTGGCCAGGAACCACGGCCTGAACCCGATCGGCAGCCACGTCGGCTACTACTCCAGCGACCCCAACGCCTACACCTTCGCCCAGAACCTCACCAAGGTCCTCGACGACGCCGAGGCCCTCGGCCTCAGACACATCGGCACCGCCGCCGGACCGTTCCGCTACGGCGACACCATCGACGCGTGGAAGCGGGCCGCCGAGGACTTCAACACCTACGGCGCGGCGGCCCGGGCGCGCGGCATGAAGTTCTACCAGCACAACCACTCCGACGAGTTCGGCTTCGCGAGCGACGACCCGACGGTCCGTCTCTACGACGTCCTGCTCGCCGAGACCGACCCCGACCTGGTGTTCCTGGAGATGGACATCTTCTGGGCGTACGCCGGCCAGTTCCGTTTCTCGCGGCGGCCCGACGGCACGCCCGCCCCCTTCGACCCGCTGGACTACGTACGGAAGCAGCCGCACCGCTACCCGCTGTTCCATGTGAAGGACGGAGTCAGCGACCCGGACAACCAGTTCGGGTACCGCATGGTCGACGTCGGCGACGGCGACATCGACTACCGGCGGTTCATCTCGGCCGTGACCCGGCTGCCCGGTGAGCGTTTCGCCCACCACTGGCAGGCCGAACACGACCAGCCCGCCGAGTCGTTCACCTTCGCCCGGCGCTCCAGCGCCCATCTGCGCTCGCTGCGGGAGAAGTGCTGACCGCACCACATGAGGAGGGCCTCCCCGATACCCGGAGAGGCCCTCAGAGTCAGCGCCGTTGTCGGTGACGGCGTCGGACAGCAGGACGCCGCTGCCGCCGGCCCCCGTGATGATCACGAGGTTGTCCCCGGACGACGACCGGCTTCTTCGGTACGGTCGCCCGCGGGGCCTCGACGAAGGCGCGCCCGTCCTTGAGGTCCTCCAGGTGCGTCGCGATGCACTCGGTGTGCGGGTCCTCGCCGAACCAGGTCAGCAGGTCGTCCTCGTCCAGGTCCCACTCGTCGCCGAGGCCGACGATCGCCGAGACACAACGGCGCGCTGCTCGCCACGCTGTCCACGGACGACCGTACGACGTACGAGCGGCTCGCCCCGCAGATCCGCGCGTTCAAGGTCGGGCACGGCACGGCGCGCTCCCGTGGCGATCCGCACCCGGCGGGTGCCGGTCGGCCGGGGCCGCCGGGTGTGAGCCGTTGCCGCAGCCGGAGGTGGTCTTGCCGCGGAGGAGCCCACCGACGGGTGATCGAGGGATCACCCGCAGTGATGATCGACAATCACCGGCCGGCCGGCGCCCGCAGGGGGCCCTGCCTGCGGATACGCAGGTGAAAGGCACTGCGAAACCTTGGTATGGTTGTCCATGTCGCCGCGGGGAACACTCCGCGAACGGCAGACACCTCGTCCGGGTGGCGGAATGGCAGACGCGCTAGCTTGAGGTGCTAGTGCCCTTTATCGGGCGTGGGGGTTCAAGTCCCCCCTCGGACACATCGTTGATCCACCGTGTGCGGGTCGAGGGAAACCTCGACCCGCACACGGTGTTTTTCGTGCGTTCCCCCCTTCTTCCGGAGTCCTTCCCACCGCGTCAAGCACAAGCAAAATCGTGTATTCGTGCGACTGGGGGCAACCGATGGGGCTCGTCGGTGGTCTGAGCAAGGTGAGACGTCCGGGTCTTCCGTACGTATGTCAACAGGGATGCAGAGTTCGGCCGTCCGGCGAGAACCCGCGCCGGAGCGATCGGGCGCGGCGCACGACGGCGGCGACGGCCGGGCGGAGGGGCGAGCGAGGGTGGGCGGAACGGGCAGGCGCAGGGCGACGAAGTCCGGCACAGGTGGCGGCAGGCTCACGCGGCGGGGCCGGATCCTGGTGTGGGGCGCGGGCGTGACCGGCGTGGTCGTCCTCGGTGTGGTCGGGGTGGGTGCCTGGATCTACCAGGACCTCAACGACAACATCACGTCGGCCAAGGTCGACGACAAGCTCGGCGAGGACCGCCCCGAGAACCTCAGCCCCGGCTCCAAGAACATCCTGGTCGTCGGCTCCGACACCCGCAAAGGCGCCAACGCCAAGTACGGGAAGAACCTGGACACCATGCAGTCGGACACGCTGATGGTGCTGCACATCCCCGCGAACCGGGAGTGGGCCACCGTGGTGTCCTTCCCGCGCGACTCCTGGGTGCGGATACCGGCGTGCGAGAAGGGCGACGGCAGCACCTCCGACCCGCACCACTTCAAGATCAACGAGGCGTTCGCGCTCGGTGGCAGCACCGGCGATCCCGCCTCGGCCGCCGCCTGCACCATCAAGACCGTGGAGGCCAACACCGGGCTGCGCATGGACCACTTCATGGCGGTCGACTTCCAGGGCTTCAAGGGGATGGTGGACGCCCTCGACGGCATCGAGGTCTGTCCGGAACAGGCCATCCACAACAAGGCCGCGAAGCTGGACATCGAGCCCGGCTGCCAGACCGTGAGCGGCGAGAAGGCGCTGGGCTACGTCCGGGTCCGTTACGGCGTCGGCGACAACTCCGACATCGGGCGCATCGGACGCCAGCAGGAGTTCATGGACGCCCTGGCCAAGAAGGCGAAGTCCAAACTGACCGACGCCCAGGCGATGTACAGCTTCCTGCAGGCGGCCACCAAGTCCCTGACCACCGACCCCCCTCTGGCCGGCATCAAGCCGCTGACCGGTCTCGCCAACGAGCTCAAGGGCATCCCGAGCGACCGGCTCACCTTCCTGACCGTGCCCAACTACCCGCGTGAGGCCGACAAGCCCAGTGACAAGGCCAACGTGGTCTGGCAATTCCCGCAGGCCGCCGACCTGTTCACCTCCCTCGCCCACGACAAGGAGGTGACCAAGGAGCAGTTGACGGCCCAGACGAAGAATCTGGTCTACGCCTCCAATGTGCGCGTCCAGGTCCTCAACGGCACCGGCATCGGCGGGCGGGCCGCCGATGTCGCCGCGAAGCTGACCGCCGCCGGCTTCACCGTCGTCGGCACCGGCAACGCCCCGCAGAACGCCGCCAGTACGACGGTCAGTCATCCGGCCGGCCTGGAGGGGCAGGCGCGGGTCCTGTCCACCTGGCTGCCCAAGGCCACCACGGCGCAGGACGCGCAGGCGGCCGCCGGAGTGGTGACCCTCGTCGTCGGCAAGGACCTCGACCTCGAAGCCCTGCGCTGAGAGTCGTACGTCTGGATTGGCGTCCGATGGGGCGGAAGCCCGTTTATCGGTTGTCTTGTCGCGGTGGCACCAAACCGTCAACTGACCGGTCGTCAATGTTCAAGCATCGCGGCTAACTGACGGTCAGTGACTGGTTCCTGCGATGATACGATCACGCTCGCTTGTAGAGCGGGCGGATGGGTGCAGGACGACATCCCCGACTGCGGGGACGGTCCGGGCGGTTGACCCCGGTGCGGGCGGTCCGCCGGTCCACCCGCGTTGACGGGAATTCAGCAACTGTCCGTCAGTCGCCTGAAGAGAGTCTTATGACGCATTACATACCGGACCCTGTGGCCTGGGTTCTCTTTGTCGCCGTCATCGCCGCCGTCGCCCTGATCGTTCGTCAGCGCAGGGTGGCGCGCACGTTAAGGCAGGAGGTCTCAGGGCTCAGGACTCACTACTCCGAGCTGGAGAACGAGTACACGCAGTCCGTCGCGGCCGCCCAGGAGCGCGCCGAGGAGGCGACGAAGACGGTGCTGAAGTCGGCGATGCGCACCCTGCAGGGTCTCGCCGCCGAACAGCAGTTGATCGTCTCCCGGCTGCAGACCAAGTACGGCGAGTCGGTCATCCTCCAGGACCTGCTGGAGATCGACCACACCAACTCCCAGTTCGGCCGCCGCGCCCAGTCCATCGCCGTCCTGTGCGACGGCTGGCTCGGCCGCCAGCGCGACGTGGCCTCCGTGTACGACGTGGTGCGCAGCGCCCAGGGCAGGATCCGCCATTTCCGGCGGGTGGAGATTCTCTCCCAGGTGGACTTCGGCATCACCAGCCGCGCCGTCGAGCCCGTGGCACTGGCGCTCGCCGAACTGCTCGACAACGCCACCAGCTATTCCAGCCCCGACACGGTCGTCGAAATCAATATCCGCACCGTGCCCAAGGGTATTTGCATCGTCGTCGACGACGCCGGTGTCGGCATGAACGACGAGGAGCGCGCCCGCGCGGAGAAACTCCTCTCCAGCGAACGAGTCTCCGGGGTCTCCGGCCTCGGTAACCCGCCGCAGTTCGGCTTCGCCGTGATCGGTGTGCTCGCCGAGCGCTTCGGCTTCGAGGTGTCCGTCGACTCCACCTCCCCCTACGGCGGTGTCCGCGCCGTCCTCCTGTTGCCGCACGACCTGCTCACCAGCGCGCCCGAGCAGAGGGAGCCCGCGCCGGTCCTCCCCACCGTCGCCGCCGCCTCGGTCAACGGCGGCCCCGAGCCCGCGCTGGCCGGCGCCACCACCACCGCCGACGGCCTGCCCAAGCGGCGCCGCAAGCGGCCCATGGCGGTCGTGCCGAACACCCCCACCGCCGCACCCGCACCCGCACCCGCACCCGCCCCGGCCGCCCCGGCCACCGCGTCCCGGCGCACCGGCGCGGAATCGGCGGCGATCATGGGCGCCTTCCAGCGCGGCACGCAGTCGGGCCGGGCCACACAGGGCGGCGCGGCGGACCAGACGAGCAGCACACGTGGTGCGAGCAGTGAAGGGCATGAGGTCTCGTGAACGACGATCTGTCATGGATGCTTGACAGCGCCCTGGAGATTCCCGGGGCCCTGCACGCGGTCCTGATCTCCGCCGACGGCCTGTTGATGGCCCGGACGAAGGACTTCGACAAGGACAACGCCGACCGGGTGGCCGCCGCGATGAGCGGGGTGCAGTCACTCAGCCGCTCCCTCGGCTTCTTCTGCGAGGACCCCGGCCACCGCTGGCGGCAGACCCTCGTCGAGTTCGACGGCGGCTGGGTGTTCCTGATCTCCGCGGGGGAGGGTGCCTACCTCGGCGTGTCGGCCACCCCGGACGTCGATATGCAGGACATCACCTTCCGTATGCAGCAGCTCGTCGCCCAGCTCGGCAAGGCGCTCACCACGCCGCCGCGCGAGAACCTCGGCGCGCGCTCATGACCGGGTTCGACGAACTGGAGCCGCAGACGCCGGAGTTAGTGCGACCGTACGTCATCACCAAGGGACGCGGGCTGCCCGACGAGGAGCAGCTCTCCCTGATCACCCTGGTCACCGCGGCGGCCGACACCCAGCAACGGCCGACCCGCCTGTCACCGGAGGAACAGAACCTGTTGGAGCTGTGCTCGGCCGGCTACCTGTCGGTGGCCGAGATCGCCGGACACACCCACCTGCCGCTCGGCGTGGTCAAGATCCTCCTCGCCGCCCTCACCGAGGGCGGCTACCTCATCACCCGCCCGCCGGTGCAGCGGGCTCCCCTCGCCGACAGGGAGATCCTGGAGGAGGTGCTGAATGGTCTCAGGGCCAAGTTTGGATGAGGCGGCGTATGTGCGGGCCGGCGAGAGCCAGACCGCCGTGAAGATCCTCGTGGTGGGCCACTTCGCGGTGGGCAAGACCACGTTCATCGGGGCGATCTCGGAGATCGAGCCGCTGTCCACCGAGGAGACGATGACCCGGGCCGCGGAGGCGGTCGACGACCTCAAGGGCGTCCAGGGCAAGACCACCACCACGGTCGCCATGGACTTCGGCCGGCTCACCATCAGCGACCGCGTGGTGCTGTACCTGTTCGGCACGCCCGGACAGCAGCGCTTCGTGCAGATGTGGGAGGACATGGCCCGCGGCGCGCTCGGCGCGCTGGTGCTCGTCGACCCCGAGCGGCTCGCCGACTCCTTCGCCGTGATCGACCTCATCGAGCAGTACGGACTCGACTACGCCATCGCCGTCAACCACTTCGACGGCGCCCCGCTGCGCGACGAGTCCGCCCTGCGCGAGGCGCTCGACCTCCTCGACGACACCCCCGTCGTCACCTGCGACGCGCGAGACGAGAGGTCCTCGGCCGACGCGCTCATCACCCTCGTCCGCCATCTGCAGGAACGTGCCCACTAGGAGCAACCATGGACGCCCAGTCAACCCCCGTGCCCCCGCCCGGGTGTCCCGCACACCACACCGGCGCCCGAGTACCGCTGTACGGCCCGGAGTTCGCCGCCGACCCGCAGGCGTACTACGCCTACCTGCGTCACTACGGCGCCACCGCTCCCGTCGAGCTCGCTCCCGGCGTGGAGGCCACCCTCGTCACGGACTACGGCGCGGCCCTGCAACTCCTCCAGGACTCCGCCTCGTTCCGCAAGGACGCTCGGCGCTGGCGTGCCCTCAATGAGGGCAAGGTGGCCCCCGACAGCCCGGTCGCACCGGTGCTGGCCTACCGGCCGAACGCCATGTTCAGTGATGGCGCGGAGCATCTGAGGCTGCGTCAGGCCATCGCGGACAGCATGGCCAAGGTGGACGGCCGCCGGGTGAGCCAGTCCACCGAGCGCGTCTCCGACTTCCTCATCTCCCAGTTCAGCGCGCGCGGTTCGGTCGACCTGCTGAACGACTACGCCAAGCAGCTGCCGCTGTTCGTGTTCAACGAACTGTTCGGCTGCCCCGCGGACATCGGCGACCGCGTGGTGTTCGGCATCACCAACATGTTCGACGGTGTCAACGCCGAGAAGGCGATGGGGGTGCTGTTCCAGGCCGCCGGTGAGCTGGTCGCGCTCAAGCGGTCCAGGCCCGGCGAGGACGTCACCACCTGGCTGATGCAGCATCAGGCCAGGCTGACCGACGAGGAGATGGTCCACCAGCTGGCTCTGCTGATGGTCGGCGGCAACGAACCGCTGCGCAACCTCATCGGCAACACCCTGCACCGGCTCCTCACCCACGACGCGTACGCCAACCAGGGCGGACTCATCGACGAGGCGATCGACGACACGCTGTGGGAGAACCCGCCCATGGCGAACCTGGCACCCCACTACCCGGTCGCCGACATGGAGTTCGCCGGGCAGCACCTGCAGGCCGGCGACCTGGTGCTGGTCAGCTTCGCCGCCGCCAACACCGGCCCTGCGCTGTCCGCCGCCCGGCAGGCCGGCAGCAACCGGGCGCACCTGGCGTGGAGCGCGGGCCCGCACGCCTGCCCCTCCAAGGAGCCCGCCCGGCAGATCACGGTCACCGCCATCGAGAACCTGCTCAACAGGCTCCCCGACGTCGAACTCGCCGTCCCCTCCGACAGCCTGACCTGGCGCCCCGGCCCGTTCAACCGTGGTCTGGTCACGCTGCCCGCCCGGTTCACCCCGGTGGAGGCCGTACGGCGGACCGCTCCGCAGGTGCGCACCGAGGCACCGGCGCAGCACGAGTCGGCGTCAGGCCGCAAGACCGAACGCGCCGGCATGTGGAGCCAGTTCCTCAACTGGCTGACGAGGTGATTCACACAACACCCGACAACTCTCCACAGCTGCATGACAATTCAACCTCTGGGGTAGTGAGGAACGCGTCAATCCGCGTTACTCACGATTCGAAGGAGGTGTCGTGGACCTCATATTCCCCGACGCCGCTCACCTACAACGCCCCAGCGTCATGCGTCCCCTGATACCCGCCGAGAACGGCGGGTATCTTCTTGTCCGCTCCGGCTTTGTCGCCTCCGGCCAGTGGTGGGAGGCGCGGTGATGTCCTTCCGTCACGGCGCACCGGCCGTTCCCGACGCGGACACCCTCGGCGGTCACACCACACGCCAGCTGCTGCGGCTGTGCGAGGTCGCGGGTCTGGGCGGCGGCGACGCCTCCGTCTACGCGCGCATACTCCTCGGGGCGCTGGGCCCGGTGGCCGAGCGCCCGCTGGACCTGCCGCCCGCCACCGCCAGCTTCCTGTCCGACGACCACACGCCGGTGGAGTTCTCGCTGTCCTGTGTGCCGAACGCCGCCCCGACCCTGCGGGTGCTGCTGGAGCCGGGGTGCGGCGCAGGCACCCTGGCCCAGAACGGTCGTGCGGGACTGGCGTTCCTCCGCGAGGCGGCACAGCGCTGGGACTTCGCCACGGACCGGCTCGACGAGCTGGAGGACCTCTTCTTCCCCGACGCACCCGAGGGGCCCCTGGCGCTCTGGCTGGCGCTGGAGCTGCGGCCCGGCGGGGTGCCCAAGGTCAAGGTGTATCTGAACCCGGCGGCGTCCGGGCCGGAGCGGGCCGCCGACACGGTGCGTGAGGCGCTGGAGCGGCTCGGCCACCGGGAGGCGTTCGACGCCCTGCCCGAGGGGGACCGCCATCTCTTCTTCGCCCTGGACCTCGGCGACTGGGACGAACCCCGGGTGAAGGTCTACCTCGCCCACCATGACCTGTCGGCCCCGGAGGCCGGCGGGCTGTCCCGCATGCCGGGCGGGCCCGACGCGGCGGACACAGAATCGTTCTTTCGCATGGCGGGCGGGCTCGACGGTGACTCAGGGCCGGACGGACGTCTGGGCCGCAGGCCGGTCCAGTCCTGCCACGCGTTCACCGAGACGGCGACCGGGCTGCCCAGCGGCTTCACGCTGTACGTCCCGGTCCGGGACTACGCCGCGCATGACGGCGAGGCGCTGGAGCGCGCCACGGCGCTGCTGGAGCGGTACGGCATGGATGCGGGGTCGCTGCGCTCGGCTGTCGCCGCCGTGTCCGAGCGGAGGTTGGAGGACGGGGTGGGGCTTGTCGCCTATGTGTCCGTCGCTCACCAGTTGGGGCGTCCGCCGCGCGTGACGGCGTATCTCTCGTCGGAGGCGTACCGTGTGCGTCCGCCGGTCGCACAGGGTGGGTCTGTGGCCGTGCGGTGACGTTTCGTCCGTGTGTCCGTTGTGGCTGGTCGCGCCCCTGCGGCCAAGCCGCACAGTGATACCGCCCCGCGCCCCTTCGGGGCGCGGTGGCACGACACCTTCCTACTCCGCCCGCAGCTCCTGCAGGTACGGTGCGACGTTGACCTGGATCGAGGTGCCCTCGCGGTCGCCGTACTGGCCGGCGATGGCGCTGAGGTGGGTACTGATCTCCTTGCGCATGACCTCGGGCGCAGGGAGCACCGCCTCGCCGGCGGCGAGGCGGGCCATCCAGCGGGCCTGCGCCTCCACGAGGCGGGTGATCGACCCGTGCGGGCGGACCAGGCCGATGAAGGACAGCCCCGCGTGGTCGGGCGCCACCACGCGCTTGTACAGCTCGACCGAGCCGCCCGCTCCGACGGGGCAGCCCTCGGGCAGGAAGGGGTAGCTCATGCGGTAGCCGGTGCAGTAGACGATGGCGTCGGCGCGTTCGGCGGTGCCGTCGGTGAACAGCACGCGGTCACCCTCGACGCGGTCGATCGCGGGTCTGGGGATCACTCCGCCGTGGCGGATACGGCTGAGTATCTCGTCCGAGAGTGTCACGGCCGAGGCGAAGACCGGGTGGTCGGGCTCGGGCAGCCCGTAGTCGGCGAGCTTGCCCCGCGCGACCAGCAGGGCCTGTTCGAGGAACCTGCGCTGTTCCTCCAGCGACATCGCGGTCCACCAGGGGGCCTCGGCGATCTCGTCCAGGGGCATGCCGAAGATCTGCTTGGGCAGGATGTGCAGCCCCCGGCGCACCGAGAGCAGGGTCCGCTCGGCGTGCCGGGAGAGGTCGGCGGCGATGTCCACCGCCGAGGCGCCCAGGCCCACGACGACGACGCGCTGTCCGTCGTAGTCGCCGCCGTCGCGGTAGTCGAAGGCGTGGAGAATCGTTCCCTCGAACGTCTCGTGCCCCGGCGGCAGGGCCGGCATGACGGGCTCGGTGTTGTGTCCCGAGGCGACCACGACCTGGGTGAAGGTGCGGGTGCGGGCCGTCCCCGCGGCGTCCCGGCTGACCACCGTCCAGGTGCCGTCGGGCCGCTGCCGCACGGACTCCACCGCGGTCTCCAGCTCGATGTGGTCCAGGACCCCGGCCCACTCGGCGTACGCGCGCAGATAGGCGGCCATGTCGCTGTGGCTGGGATACACCGGATAGGACGCCGGCATCGGGAAGTCGGCGAACCCCGTCAGCTGCTTGGTCGAGTTGAGGTGGAGGGACAGATAACCCGGCCCGCGCTCGCCGGCGTCCGGCTGGCGCCAGATACCGCCCACACCGGGAGCCTTTTCGAGGCAGACGAAGTCGACGCCCCGGGCCTTGAGGGCTCGGGCCGTCGCCAGCCCCGACAGACCTGCACCGATGAGGCACACACGCACGGCTTCCCTCACAGGAACGACACCATCCTTTCGCGCACGGGCATTGACTGCCCAACCGGCACTCTTCTCACACCAGCGACAAGGATCACAGCAGGGCGCTCTTGCGCCGGGGCCGGGGGTGTGAAGGACGGCTCTGACCGGGGGTTTCGTCCCTTCGACGGTGGCTGATGACCCGTCAGTCGCCGTCCGCGGCCCACAGACCCCGCACATGCCCGAGGTGACGGGTCATCACCTCGCGCACGGCGTGCTCGTCACGCGCCAACAGGGCGTCGAGGAGCTCCAGATGCTCCTCGGCGGAGGCGAGCAGCCGGCCCGAGGCGGAGAGCGCGGTCAGACCGTAGAGGCGGGCGCGGCCGCGCAGATCGCGGACCACCTCCACGAGATGGGCGTTGCCGGCGAGGGCGAGCAGCCCGAGGTGGAAGCGGGTGTCCGCCTCGACGTACGCGATGAGGTCGCCGGCGGCGGCCGCGCTGACGATCTCCCGGGCGGCGGGCCGCAGCGCCTCCAGCGACACCGGGTCGGCGCCGGCGGCCAGCGCGACCACCGTCGGGATCTCGATCAGCGCACGGACATGGGTGTACTCGTCGAGCTGCCGGTCGGAGACGTCCGTCACCCGGAAGCCCTTGTTGGGCACCGCGTCGACCAGGCCCTCCTTCGCCAGGTCGAGCATCGCCTCACGCACCGGGGTCGCGGACACCCCGAAGCGGGCGGCGAGCGTGGGCGCCGAGTACACCTCGCCCGGCCGCAGTTCGCCCGCGATCAGCGCGGCGCGCAGCGCGTCGGCGACCTTCTCGCGGTAGCTGCTGCGGCGGCCGCCCAGCCGGGGGAGCGCGGGTGCGGCAGACGGGGGGCTGCTGCGCTGGGCGGTCATGGAGGTCTCCTCGGGGTCCGGCGGGTGCGACCCGCGGGTGCTATGTCACGCACCACCAGTATCTACGTCACAGGACGAACCCCGCCGGGAAGGGATCCGTCGGGTCCAGCAGGTACTGGGCCGTGCCCGTGATCCAGGCGCGGCCGGTGAAGCTGGGCAGCACGGCCGGGAGACCGGCGACCTCGGTGGTGCCGAGGAGACGACCGGTGAAGCGCGTACCGATGAAGGACTCGTTCACGAACTCGGTGTGCAGCGGGAGTTCGCCGCGCGCGTGCAGCTGCGCCATGCGCGCGCTCGTCCCCGTCCCGCAGGGTGAGCGGTCGAACCAGCCCGGGTGGATCGCCATCGCGTGCCGCGAGTGACGGGCCGTCGCACCGGGCGCGTACAGATGGACGTGGTGGCAGCCGCGGATGGACGGGTCCTCGGGATGCACCGGCTCCGCCTCGGAGTTGATCGCCTCCATCAGGGACAGCCCCGCCCGCAGGATGTCGTCCTTGTGGGCGCGGTCGAAGGGCAGCCCGAACTCCTCCAGCGGCAGAATGGCGTAGAAGTTGCCGCCGTACGCGAGGTCGTAGGTCACCGTCCGCCCGTCCGCGAGGGTGATCTCGCGGTCCAGGCCGACGGAGTACGACGGCACGTTCCGCAGGGTGACCGCCTTCGCCGCGCCGTCCTCCACCGCGACCTCGGCGACCACCGGGCCGGCCGGGGTGTCCAGCCGGATGGTGGTGACCGGCTCGACGACCTCGACCATGCCCGTCTCGACGAGGACCGTCGCCACCCCGATCGTGCCGTGCCCGCACATCGGCAGACAACCGGAGACCTCGATGTAGACGACGCCCCAGTCGCAGTCCGGCCGGGTCGGCGGCTGGAGGATCGCGCCACTCATCGCGGCGTGGCCGCGCGGCTCGTTCATCAGCAACTGCTTGATGTCGTCGCGGTGTTCACGGAACCACAGCCGCCGCTCGTTCATCGTCGCGCCCGGGATGGTGCCGATCCCGCCGGTGATCACGCGGGTGGGCATGCCCTCGGTGTGCGAGTCGACGGCGTGCAGGACGAGCTTGCTGCGCATGTCGTGTCTCCTTCCCGTCGCCCTGCCCTACGCCAGCCCCGCGGCGGCGGCCTTCTCGGTGGCCGCGCGGACCGCCGCGTCCTGCTCGGGCAGCAACGGGACCCGGGGCGGCCGGCAGGGCCCGCCGTACCGCCCGACGACGTCCATGGACAGCTTGATCGACTGCACGAACTCCACGCGTGAGTCCCAGCGCAGCAGCGGGTGCAGCGCGCGGTACAGCGGCAGCGCGGTGGTGAGGTCACCGGCCAGGGCGGCACGGTACAGCTCGACGCAGGCGCGCGGCAGGGCGTTCGGATACCCGGCGACCCAGCCCTTGGCGCCCGCCACCGCCAGCTCCAGCAGCACATCGTCCGCACCGATCAACAGATCGAGCTCCGGGGCGAGTTCGGCGATGCGGTAGGCGCGGCGGACGTCTCCCGAGAACTCCTTGACGCCGTGCACCAGCCCTTCGGCGTGCAGTTCGGCGAGCAGCTCCGGCACGAGGTCGACCTTGGTGTCGATCGGGTTGTTGTACGCCACGACCGGCAGGCCCGCCTTCGCGACCTCCGCGTAGTGCGCGACCACCGAACGCCGGTCGGCGCGATAGGCGTTGGGCGGCAGCAGCATCACGGCACCGCAGCCCGCCTCGCTCGCCTGCTCGGCCCAGCGGCGGGCCTCCGCCGAACCGTACGCGGCGACCCCGGGCATCACCCGCGCGCCGCCGACCGCGGCCACGGCGGTCTCCACGACCCGCGCCCGCTCCTCGGGCGTGAGTGCCTGGTACTCGCCCAGCGAACCGTTCGGCACGACCCCGTCGCAGCCGCTCTCCACCAGCCAGGCACAGTGCTCGGCGTAGCGGTCGTAGTCGATCGAGAGGTCGTCGTGCAAGGGCAGCGCGGTGGCGACGAGGACGCCCCGCCAGGGGCGCTGATCGAGGGTGTTCGTCATGGGCGGGTCCCCTTTCCGAGGGCCGGTGGGAGGCACGGTGGCGTGGTGCGATCAGGGTCTTCGGACGGCGGTACGGCGGCCAGGGCGCCCAGCGGAACCGGCCGGGCCAGGAAGCGGCGCGCGGGGGTGGGCGCACAGCCCGCGACACCGGCGACTCCCGGCTCGCAGATCCGGCCCTGGCACCAGCCCATCCCCGCCCGCGTCAGCAGCTTCACCGTGCGCAGATCGCCCGCGCCCAGCGTGTCGACGGCCTCGCGGACGGAGCCCGCGGTCACCTCCTCGCAACGGCACACGACCGTCTCGTCGGTGACCTGGTCCGCCCAGCGCGCGGGCGGGACGTAGACGTCGTCGAGCGCCGCGAAGAAGGCCCGCAGCCGGGTACGGGTCCGGGCGGCCGCCGTCCAGCCGTGCGGGTCGGGCGCGGTGCCGTGCAGGCGGGCGGCGGCGGAGCGGCCGGCGATATGGCCCTCGGCGAGGGCGAGGACCGCGCCGCCGATGCCGGTGGTCTCCCCGGCCGCCCACACGCCGGGCACATCGGTGCGCTGTTCGTCGTCGACCCGGACGGCCGGGCCGTCGAGCCGGCAACCGAGTCCCTCGGCGAGGTCGGTGTGCGGCAGCATGCCGTGGCCGACGGCGAGCGTGTCGCAGACGAGGCGCCGCTCCGTGCCCCGTACGGGCCGTCCCTCGGCGTCGAGCGCGGCGACTGTCACGGCCTCCAGGCGTTCCTCGCCGTGCGCCTCCAGCACGGTGTGACGCATCATCACCGGCACGCGATGACGCAGGAGTTCGGCGGCGAACACCGCGCCCTCGATCAGCTTGGCGGGCTGTGCGGTCAGGGCGCGGGCCCGTCGTGGAAAGCCCTTCGGGTCGGCGGAGTCGACGAGCGCGGCGACCCGGGCGCCCGCCGCCGCGAGCCCGGTCGCGACGGGCAGCAGCAGCGGCCCGGTACCTGCCACGACAGCGGTGCGCCCCGGCAGGACGAGGCCGCCCTTCAGCATGGCCTGGGCACCGCCCGCCGTGACCACGCCGGGCAGGGTCCAGCCGGGGAAGGGCAGCACCTTCTCGTATCCGCCGGTCGCCAGGACGACCCCGGACGCGCGGACGGTGACGGGGTCCCGCTGCTCCGGGCCGAGGAGCGCGTGGACTGTGAGGGCGGTACCCGACTGGCGTTCCACGGACCAGATGTGATGGCCCGCCATGTGGCTGATCCGTCCGGCGGCGATGTGGGTGTCGAGGCCGGTGCGCAGCCGTTCCCAGGTGCGCCACTGGTGGTGCAGGGCCTGCGGGCGGCGCGCGCCGAGGGCGGGCGCGGGCTGCCGGTAGAACTGGCCGCCCGGCTCGGCGGCGGAGTCCAGCAGGGCGACCCGGACCCCTCGTGCGGCGGCGGCCAGCGCGGCGGCGAGCCCGGCGGGCCCGGCGCCGATCACCGCGAGCAGCGGCGGCTCAGTCATCGTGGCCCGACCCTTCCTGGGTGCTGGTGTCCGCGTGGCCTGTCCCTTCCTGGGTGCGGATGTCCGCGCCGGGTGTGGCCGGTACCAGGCAGGCCCGCTGGTTGGGGTGGCCGTCTACCGTCACCAGGCAGTCGAAGCAGACGCCGATCCCGCAGAAGACCCCGCGCGGCCGGGCGGCCCCGCGCGTGGTGCGCCAGGCGGTGACGCCGGCCGACCAGAGCGCCGCGGCGACCGTCTGCCCGGGCAGCGCCTCGATCTCCCGGCCGTCGAAGGTGAGGGTGAACGGGGTGCCGGGGCGGGCCCGGGCGAGTTCCAGCGGGCCCGGGGCCCGGCGTGGCTGGGGCGGATTCACTCGGTGGCCTCCTCGGCGAACCGGTCGGGGCGGAACGGGTCGAGGTCGAGTGCGGGCCGTTCACCGGCCAGCTCCTGGGCGACGAGCCGGCCGGTGCCGGTCGCCAGCCCGATGCCGGCGCCCTCGTGCCCGCAGGCGTGGAACAGCCCGGGCAGGCGCGGGTCGCGGCCGATGGCCGGCAGATGGTCCGGCAGGTAGGGACGGAAGCCCAGGTACGTACGCATCGCCCGCACCTGCTCAAGGAACGGGAACAGGTGCACCGCCCCGGCCGCCAGGGCCCGTACGGCAGGCAGCGAGAAGGAGCGGTCGAAGCCGACGCGTTCGCGACTGGCGCCGATCAGGACGGGCCCGGCCGCCGTGCCCTCGACGACCGGCGAGGTCTGCAGCGCCGCCGAATCGCTGGCCACGTCGGCCACATAGTCGGCGGCGTACACCTTGTGCCGTACCCGGCGCGGCAGCGGCTCGGTGACCAGCACGAAGCCGCGGCGGGGGAGGACCGGCAGCCGCAGTCCGGCGAGCGCGGCCACCTCGCCGCCCCAGGCCCCGGCCGCGTTCACCACCGCGGGCGCGTGCACGTCGCCGCGGTCGGTGCGTACGCCGCGCACGGTGCCGTCGGCGCCGCGCAGCACCTCGGTCACCGTGCGGCCGGTCTCCACCCGGGCGCCCGAGGCGCGCAGCAGGTGGGCGGCGGCCAGGGCCGGCATGACCTGGGCGTCCTGCGGGTAGAGCATGCCGCCCGCGAGTCCCGGGGCCAAGTAGGGTTCAAGGGCCCGCAGTTCGTCGGACGCGACGGCCACTGCCTCGACCCCGGCAGCTTTCTGACCGGCCGACAGCTCGGTGAGCGCGGCAACGCTGTCCGGGGTGGACGCGACGACGAGGCCGCCCTTGGTCTCGTACTCGACGGACCGGCCGAACTCCTCAGCCAGCTCACGCCACAACCGCACGGACAGCAGGGCGAGTTCCAGTTCCGGTCCCGGCTCCTTGTCGGACACGAGCAGATTTCCCTCGCCCGCGCCGGTCGTCCCGCCGGCGACCGGACCACGGTCCACCACGACGACGTCGAGCCCGGCGCGGGCCGCGTACAGCGCACAGGCGGCACCGATCATGCCGGCGCCGACGACCACGACATCGCAACTCGGTCGCTTGGTCACAGCAGTAATATGTCACATGGCGCCCTCGGCCGGAACACACCGGAAAAATGTGAGGTGAGCGAGTCGCCCGGCACGGCACGATGCAGGGCCAACACCAGCGGGGACATGGGGGACGGAATGACTACGACGACCGTCGACAACATCCTGCTGTCCGGCGTCGTCGGCTCGACGGCGTACGGGCTGGCGCACGCGGGATCCGACGTGGACCGGCTCGGCCTGTTCGCCGCGCCCACCGAGGAACTGCACGGCCTGCACCCGCCGAAGGAGTCGCATGTCAGCACGGCTCCCGACCGCACCCTGCACGAGGCCGCCAAGTGGTGCCGGCTCGCCCTCGGCGGCAATCCGACCGTCATGGAGCTGGTCTGGCTGCCGGAGGACCTGTACGAGGTGCGCACCCCGCTCGGCGAGGAACTGATCGGCATCCGCGCCTCGTTGCTGAGCGCCGCCCGGGTCCGCGACGCCTATCTCGGCTATGCCACCCAGCAGTTCAGGAAGCTGCAGAGCCGTGGCGACGGCTCCTTCTCGGCCGACACCCGCAGGCGCACGGCCAAACACGCCCGGCACCTCAAGCGGCTCTGCCACCAGGGGTACGAGCTGTACGCGACCGGACGGCTGACCATCCGGGTCGAGGACCCCGAGAGCTACCACCGGTTCGGCGAGCGGGTCGCCGCCGACCCCGAGGCCGCCCGGCCCCTGCTGAACCGCTTCGAGACGGCCTTCGCGGAGACGCGCAGCGTGCTGCCGGAGCGCCCGGACGAGCGGGCCGCCGACGCGTGGCTGCGCCGCGTGCGCCGGCACTTCTATTAAATCGCGCGCCCCGCACGGCTGTTCCTCTCTACACTCACCCCCACGTGTGCCGCCCACGACCGGTGGCCGCGCATCACCGTGACGAACGAGACGACGAAGGGAGCCCGGCCATGTGTGCCCACAGCGCCGTCATCGCTCCCTCCTTCCGTACCGAGGTGATCCTCGTGTCCTCGTTCGTCCGGTGCTCGCTGCGCGGCCGGCACCGGATGACCTGACGAACCCGCCCTGTAGACGCTGACCGACCCCGCTCTCAAGGTCGGTCGGTGCCTCACGTCGGCTTCGCCGGGAACATCGCGCTGCCCGTTCTCCGGATCACCCCGAAAGGCCGAGGGCCATGCGCACCTCACACCTCTCCGCCGTACGCAACCTGGGCATCCTCGCCCATGTCGACGCGGGCAAGACCACCGTCACCGAACGGATCCTGTATGCGACCGGCACCACACACAAACGCGGCGAGGTCCACGACGGCACCACCGTCACCGACTTCGACCCTCAGGAGCGCGACCGCGGCATCACCATCTTCGCGGCGGCCGTCAGCTGCGACTGGGACGGACACCGCGTCAACCTGATCGACACCCCGGGCCATGTCGACTTCGCCGACGAGGTCGAGCGTGCGCTGCGAGTGCTCGACGGCGCGGTCGCGGTGTTCGACGCCGTCGCCGGGGTGGAGCCGCAGAGCGAGTCCGTGTGGCGGCAGGCCGACCGGCACGGTGTGCCGAGGATCGCCTTCGTCAACAAGATGGACCGCGCGGGCGCCGACCTCGACACCGCCGTCGCCTCCCTGCGCGACCGGCTGCACCCGGCCCCGCTGGTGGTCCAGCTGCCGATCGGCGCGGAGGACGCCTTCACCGGCGTCGTGGACCTGGTCCGGCTGCGCTCCCTGGTCTGGGCCGACGGCGCCGACACCGCCGTCGAGGGTGCCGTACCGGACGACCTGAGGGAGGAGGCGCTGCGCAGGCGCCGGCTCCTGGAGGAGGCCGTCGCGGAGCGCCACCCGGCGGCACTGGAGGAGTTCTGCGAGCGGGACACGCTCTCGGCGCACACCCTCACCGGCGCCTTGCGGGACCTGACCCACAGCGGCGACGGGCTGGTCGTGCTGTGCGGCTCCGCCTACCGCAACCGCGGGATCGAGCCGCTGCTGGACGCGGTGGTGGCGTATCTGCCGTCGCCGCTCGATGTGCCCGCTGTATGCGGTATCCGCCCAGCCGACCCAGCCGCGCCCTTCGCCGCCCTCGTCTTCAAGGTGAACGCCACCCCCACGGGCCGCCTGACCTACCTGCGCGTGTACTCGGGAACCATCGAGAAGGGAGACACCGTGTGGGACTCGGGTGCCCGGCGTGCCGAGCGCATCGGACGTATTCTGCGCGTCCAGGCGGACCGGCACGCCCCGCTGGAGCGGGCACTCGCCGGGGACATCGTGGCTGTGATCGGGCTGAAGTCGGCCCGCGCGGGCGCGACCCTGTGCGCGCCGGACGCCCCGCTGCTCCTGGAACCGCCGGGCGCGGCCGAGCCGGTCGTCTCCGTGGCCGTCGAGGCGCGCCGCGGTGCCGACGGCGACCGGCTGGCCTCCGCGCTGGCCCGCATCGCCGAGGAGGATCCGTCGCTGGTGGTCCGGACCGACCCGGAGACCGGTCAGACGCTGCTGTCCGGCATGGGCGAGCTGCATCTGGAGGTCGCGGTGGAGAAGATCCGCCGCAGCCTCGGCATCGAGGTCGCCGTCGGGCGGCCCGGGGTGACGTACCGGGAAACCGTCGGGCGGGGCGTGACCGGTGTGGTGTACCGGCACGTCAAACAGGACGGCGGCGCCGGGCAGTTCGCGCACGTCGTGCTCGATGTGGAGCCGCTGGAGGAGGAGTTCGCCTTCCGGTCGGCCGTCGTCGGGGGCCGGGTGCCGCAGGAGTACGCGCGCGCGGTGGAGGCCGGCTGCCGGGACGCGCTCGCCGAGGGGCCGCTCGGCGGTCACCGGGTGACCGGGCTGCGGGTCACCCTGACCGACGGGGCGACCCATGTGAAGGACTCCTCGGAGGCGGCCTTCCGTACGGCCGGGCGGTTCGCGCTCCAACAGGCCCTGCGCGCCTGCGAGATGGTGCTGCTGGAGCCGGTCGCCGAGGTCACGGTCACCGTGCCCCAGGACGCCGTCGGCGCCGTCCTCGGTGATCTCGCGGCCCGGCGTGGCCGGGTGGCCGGCTCGGCGGTGCGCGGCGGGTCGGCGGTGGTCACGGCCACGGTGCCGCTGGCGGAGCTGTTCGGCTACGCCACCCGGCTGCGCGGCCGCACCCAGGGCCGCGGCACCTTCACGGCCCGGCCCACGGGTTACGCCCCGGCGCGGACGGCGGTGCCGGCGCCGTAGCGGGCCGATCGCCGGGGCCGGCACGCCCCACGGACCCACCACGGCCGTGGGGCGTGCCCGCCCCGCCTGCCCAGCCGTGAGAGCAACGGCCCCTGCTCAGCTGTAGGACGGCCACTGCCCAGTCGTAAGAACAGCGGCCACTGCGCAGCCGTAAGAACAGTGACCACTGCTCCGCCGTGGAACGACCACTGCTCAGCCGTACACCGAGACAAGAACCCCCAGCAGCGCCACCGAGAGCACCACCTCCACCGCCCCCACCACGCCGACCCGCACCCGCCCGAGCGTCGGCATGAGCAGCGCACGGCCGAGGCAGACGGCGAAGAACACCCCGACCCACGGGCTGAGCACGACCCCGACGGCCAGCGCCACGGCGTGGTAGGCGCCCGACGCCCAGCGGTACGCGGCGCTGCCCCGCTCGCGGATCATGGTCTTGACGTAGAGGACCGTGCCCGCGAAGTACAGCAGACAGGTCAGCGTCGCCGCCCGGCCGAAGCCGCCGCCCCCGAGATGCAGGGCGACCGGCAGCATGCCGCACGCCGGGACCACCGCGACGAGCCCGTTGAGCGTGGCCCGCTCCCGGTTGCGCGCCGCGTACCAGCAGTTCACCGCCAGGAACGGCAGCGCGGCGAGGGCGGCGAGCAGCAGCCACGGCGCGTGCACGACGAGGGCCAGGCCGGGCGGCGCCAGGGCGGCGCCGAAGACGACGAGCGGCCGGACATGGCGGGCCGGCGCCTTCGGGTTGCGCGACACGCGGCGCAGCCGCAGCCACTGCTGGAGGTGATAGGTGGCGAGATACGCGAGCAGCCAGGCCAGGAGGAGCAGGACGTGCCAAGGGGACGGCGTCCCCAGGAACATCCCCGCCAGGAACGGTACGACGAGCATCGCCCAGGCCCCGTGCTGCTGCGGCAGCCAGCGCCGTACGACCCGTGACGCCGCCATGCCGACCACTGCTCCCTTCCTCGCCCTACGCCGCGCCGCCGCGTCTGTCCTTCGCGCGCGCCACCCACAGGCTGGCACGATCGCACCGGCTCCGACGATGGGCCGAAGGTCCGCCACGGGTGGGGCCGTGCGGCGGGTCGTCTGGACGAGTGCGACCAGTTCTTCGAGGCGGACGCCCCTTGGCTCGCCCAGCCCGCCGACCCCGCACCGATCGCCGATGTGGGCTGTCGGCGACCGGCGGCGACCGGCGGCGACCTGGTGGTGATCTTCACCTCCTCCTTAATGCATATGATGTGCAGGTGCATGAGATGAGCCATAGCGGGGCGTACCGCATCAGGACCGCCGGCCCCGACGACCTCGACGGGGCCCGGGCCGTCATGCTCGACACCGTCTACCGCGACTTCGGCACCGGGTATGTGCCGCACTGGCACGGTGACATCGTCGACCCGGCGGCCGCCTATCTGACGCCGGTCCGGCACACGCTGCTGGTCGCCGTCGACGGGGGCGGCACGGTCGTGGCCACCGGGGCGCTCGACTCACGTGGCCCCGCGCACCCGCCGAACCCCGCGCATGTCGCCGCCCGCTACCCGTCCGGCACCACTGCCCAGCTGCGCCGCGTCTACGTCCGCCCCGAGGACCGCAGGCGCGGTCTCGCCCGGCTGCTGGTCGCCGAGTTGCTCGCGTTCGCGGCGGCGGACGGCGGATACCGCGCCGTGTATCTGCACACCGACCCGGCCGTGACCGGCGCGGAGCCCTTCTGGCGCTCCCTCGGCACGGTCGTCCACGACGAGCGCGCCGACCAGGCCGGCGGCCAGGGCATCGTCCACTTCGACATCCCCCTCGAAGCCCACAGGCCGGCCACCCCTCAGCTCTCCTCGGCCCCGCCCCACTAGCCCCCGCCCTGACGGCCCCTTCGCCCTCCCACCCCCCACCCCCCACTCCCTCACGACAAGCCGGTGACCATGCCCTCCCCTCGTCGTCCGCGTCCGCGCGCCCTCACCGTGCTGCGCGCCCGCTCGCCCGAACGCACCCCCGACCCGGCCGTCCTCGCCGACATCCGCGCCCAACGCGGCCTCAGCGACAGCCCGTTGCGCCTCCTGGCGCAGTGGTTGGGCGGGCTGCCGCACGGTGACGCCGGCCGCTCCTTGATCTCCGGCGCCGAGGTCACCCCCGCCGTCCTGCAGGCCCTCGGCGTGTCCCTGCTGCTCGAGTGGGGGCCTCCTCCTCGCCGAGAACCAGCCCTACGCCGAACACGCCCCGCCCCCGCCGCCCTTCTCGCCCTGCTCGGCGCGCTCGCGGTGACGGCCGCGGGCGGCGTGCGCGGCCGTACCCCCGCACGCACATCACGCCGGGCAGACCGATGACCACAGCCCCCACCCGCCCTCGCCTGCGACGACTCCCCTCCCTCCTGCGCCTCCTGATCCTCACTCAACTAGCCTTCAACATCGGCTTCTTCGCCGTCCTGCCCTTCCTCGCCGACCACCTCGGCGGGGCGATCGGCATGGCGGGCTGGCTGGTCGGCTTCGTGCTCGGACTGCGCACCTTCAGCCAGCAGGGGCTGTTCGTGGTGGGCGGCGCACTCGCCGACCGGTACGGCGTCCGGCCGGTCGTGCTCGCCGGTTGTGCCCTGCGGATCGCCGGGTTCGTCTGGCTCGGATTCGCCGGGCGGACCTGGGCGGTGGTCGGCGCGGTGCTGCTGATCGGGTTCGCCGCCGCGCTGTTCTCGCCGGCCGTCGAGTCCGAGGTGGCCCGCCAGGCCGTGGTCTGGGAGGAGGCCGGAGGCGGGGCCCGCACCCGGGTCCTCGCCCTGTTCACCGTCGCCGGTCAGGCGGGCGCCTTCGTCGGACCGCTGCTCGGCGCGCTGCTGCTGTCGGTCGACTTCCGGACGGTGTGCCTGGCCGGGGCCGGGATCTTCGTCCTCGTCCTCGCCGGCCACGCGGCGCTGCTGCCGCAGCACATCCCCGGCCGCGTCCGCGTGCCGGTCCGCGGCGGCATCGGGCCGCTGCTGCGCAACCGGCGCTTCCTCGCCCTGTGCGGCGCGTACGGGGCCTACCTGCTCGCCTACAACCAGCTCTATCTCGCCCTGCCCGCCGAGGTGGAGCGTGCGACCGGCTCGCAGGCGGCGCTGGCCTGGCTGTTCGCCCTGTCCTCGCTGCTGGTGGTGACCGCGCAACTGCCCGTCACCCGGTGGGTGGGGGAGCGGCTCAGCGCGCGCCGGTCCATGGCGGCCGGGCTGGCGCTGATCGCCGCCGGGTTCGCGGTGGTGGCCGCCGCCCTGCCCGCCGCCCGCACCGGGACGGCCGGACTGCTGCCCGCGGCCGCCTTCGTCGTCCTGCTCACCCTCGGCCAGATGCTCGTCGCCCCGGCCACCCGGGCCTGGGTCCCCGACCTCGCCGCGGACGGCCGTCTCGGCCTGTACACGGGGACGGTGTCCTCCGTGTCGGGGCTGATCGTCCTGGTCGGCAGTGCCGCCACCGGCACCCTCCTCGACGCGGAGCTGCCCGCGCCGGTGCCCTGGCTGTTGCTGGCCGCCGTACCGGCCGCGGCGATCGCACTGCTGCCGCGCCGACGGTGATCCCGCGGGGCGGTCAGCGGACGGCTGTCGCCGGCAGCGGGTGACCGGCGGTGGCAAGAGGGGGACAGCGGTGTCCATGGGTGGCTGGCGCCGACCACGGGCGTCCGGCGCCGGCAGCGGGCGGCAGGTGGTGGCAACGGGCGGCCGACGCCGGCAGTGGGCGGCAGGCGGTGGCACGGGCGGCCGACGGTGTCCACGTGCAGCCGGTGCTGTCAACGGGCGGCCAGTGCCAGCTCCTTGCTCCGCCCCGCGGTACCCGCCGCCCCCGCCGTCACCCGGGAGGTCCGCCACAGCCACAGCACATCCCGCCCGAACGACCACACCAGCGAGCCCAGCGCGACCAGTGCCACCGCGAAGTTCACCGCGTGCGGCAGGAGTTCGGCGCCGGCGAGCAGCAGTGCGACGCCCTGCAGCGCGGCGACCGTCTTGCGGGCCATCGACGGCGGCAGCGGGGCGTTGAGCCAGGGCGCGACGCGCGCGGCGGCGACGAACGCATACCGCATACCGCCGATCAGCAACACCCACGGGCCCAGCTGCGTCGAGACGTACACGCTCAGCACCAGGATCAGGAACGCGTCGACCTCCATGTCGAAGCGCGCGCCCAGCGCGGTCGACGTACCGGTGCGGCGGGCGACCTTGCCGTCGACGCCGTCGAGGATCAGCGCGACCGCGGTGAGGGCCACGAGCAGGGCCACCGGCGGCGCGCTCGCGAAGGAGTCCGCGACCAGCGCGGTCACCCCGCCGACCAGGATGGTCCGCCCGAGGGTGACCCGGTTCGCCGGACCGAAGGAGCGCGGCCGGGTGCGGTGCAGGGCGCGGGAGAGCACCGCCCAGGTCGCGAGGGCGAAGGCCAGGCCGGTCAGCCAGCCCGCGGGGCCCATGCCGATCGCCGAGCCGAGCAGTGCGAGCAGCAGGATCTGCACACCCGCTCCCACCGCCGTCTCCTGCTGGACGAGCCTCGCGTCGTACGTGTTGTTCAGGGCCACCGCACACCCTCCGGCCGTGTGACAGAGTCGATCAACGCCGCGTACTGTGCGCGGCCTGTGCACACCTCGGTACGTGAACAGGTTCCCGATCGTTCAGGGAGGACGCGGATGAAGCGCACCGCACGTGCGTTCTGGGTGGGTCGGCCGGGTGAGGGCGAGATACGCGAGGCCCCGCTGCCGGACCCGAGGGAGGGCGAGGTGCTGGTGCGCGCCCTGTACTCCGGTGTCAGCCGCGGCACCGAGACCCTCGTCTTCCGCGGCGGAGTGCCCGCGAGCCAGCACACCGCCATGCGGGCACCGTTCCAGGAGGGCGACTTCCCGGCGCCCGTGAAGTACGGCTACCTCAGCGTCGGCGTGGTGGAGCAGGGACCGGCGGACCTGCTCGGCCGTACGGTCTTCTGCCTGTACCCGCACCAGACGCGGTACGTCGTCCCGGCCGCCGCCGTCACCGTCGTACCGGAGTCCGTGCCCGCCGAACGGGCCGTCCTCGCCGGGACCGTGGAGACCGCCGTCAACGCGCTGTGGGACGCCGCGCCGCTGGTCGGCGACCGGATCGCGGTGGTCGGCGGAGGCATGGTCGGCTGCTCCGTGGCCGCGCTGCTGGCCCGCTTCCCGGGCGTACGGGTGCAGTTGGTGGACGCCGATCCGGGGCGGGCCGCGACGGCTCAGGCGCTCGGCGTCGACTTCGCGCCGCCCGAACGGGCCCTCGGGGACTGCGACCTCGTCGTGCACGCCAGCGCCACCGAGGCCGGCCTCGCCCGCGCGCTGGAACTCCTCGCCGCCGAGGGCACGGTCGTCGAACTGAGCTGGTACGGCGACCGGCGGGTGAGCCTGCCGCTCGGCGAGGCGTTCCACTCCCGGCGGCTCACCGTCCGCAGCAGCCAGGTCGGCACCGTCTCCCCGGCCCGCCGCGCCAGCCGCACCTACGGCGACCGGCTGGCCCTCGCGCTCGAACTGCTCGCCGATCCCGCCCTGGACGCGCTCGTCACCGGGGAGAGCGCCTTCGAGGAACTGCCGGACGTCATGCCGAAACTGGCCTCCGGCGCGATTCCCGCGCTCTGCCACCGCGTGCGGTACGGCGACGGCACCTGACCTGCGACGGAAAAGAGTGAGCGGCGGCTGAACACGGGGAAGCGAAGAGCCGTACTACTCGGCATCCACCGGCAGCAAGGGGCCGGAGGACCTCGACGCACCGCACCTGGAGGGTCGTCCGTTGTTCAGTGTCACCGTCCGCGATCACATCATGATCGCCCACAGCTTCCGTGGCGAGGTCTTCGGGCCCGCACAGCGCCTGCACGGAGCGACGTTCCTCGTGGACGCCACGTTCCGCCGGGAGCAGCTGGACGACGACAACATCGTCGTCGACATCGGACTGGCCACCCAGGAACTCGGTGCCGTCGTCAGCGAGCTGAACTACCGCAACCTCGACAACGAGCCCGATTTCGCCGGGATCAACACCTCGACGGAGTTCCTCGCCAAGGTCGTCGCGGACCGGCTCGCCGAGCGCATCCACAAGGGCGCGCTCGGCGAGGGCGCCAAGGGCATCGCGCAGATCTCCGTCACGCTCCACGAGTCGCATGTCGCGTGGGCGAGTTACGAGCGTGCGCTGTGACCGAGACGACCATCGAGCGGGACCGGCGGCTGGACTACGTGCCCGCGCAGACCCCGGCGCCCGCCTTCAGGAACGGCGACCTCATCCCCATGTCCCTGAACACCGTGCACTTCGTGATGCCGGGCGGCGTCGACGACCCGGCCCGGCCGAGCGGCGGCAACGCCTACGACCGGCGGATCTGCCTGGACCTGCCCGGCTTCGGCTGGTCGGTGCGCCGACACCTGGTGGACGGTGCCTGGCCCTCACCGGGGGCGGCGGCCCGTACGGAGCTCGCCCGCACCCTGCGGGAGTTGCCGGACGGCACGGTCGTACTGCTCGACGGGCTGGTCGCCTGCGGGGTCCCGGAGATCGTCGTCCCGGAGGCCGCGCGGCTGCGCCTGGCCGTCCTCGTCCACCTTCCCCTGGGCGACGAGACGGGGCTCGCGGCGGAGGTGGCCGCCGAACTCGACGCCAAGGAGCGGACGGTGCTGCGGGCCGTCCCGGCGGTGATCGCCACCAGCGAGTGGGCGGTCCGCCGCCTGGTCTCCCACCACGGGCTCGCCCCCGACCGGGTCCATGTCGCCGCCCCCGGCGCCGACATCGCCCCCCTCGCCTCCGGCACCGACGGTGTCTCCCGGCTGCTGTGCGTGGCCACCGTGACCCCGCGCAAGGGCCAGCACCGGCTGGTCGAGGCGCTCGCCGCGGTCACCGACCTGCCATGGAGCTGCGTGTGCGTGGGCGGGCTGGAGCAGGACCCCGAGTACGTCGCCCATCTGCGGGGCCTCATCCGCCAGTACGGGCTGCAGGACCGCCTGCACCTCGCGGGCCCGCAGGCCGGGGCCGAACTCGACGCGAGCTACGCGACGGCCGACCTGATGGTGCTCACCTCGTACGCGGAGACGTACGGCATGGCGGTCACCGAGGCGCTGGCGCGCGGCATACCGGTGCTGGCCACGGACGTCGGCGGGCTCCCCGAGGCGGTCGGCCGCGCTCCCGACGGGGGCGTGCCCGGCATCCTCGTCCCGCCGGAGGATCCGGCCGCCCTCGCCGCCGAACTGCGCGGCTGGTTCGGCGAGGCCGACGTACGACGCCGGCTGAAGGCCGCCGCGCGCGGCCGCCGAGCCGCCCTGAACGGCTGGGCCACCACCGCCCGGAGCGTGGCCGGCGTACTGCTCCGGCTCCCCGACGAACCCCGGAGGGCAGCATGAGGAAAACCACGGCGACACCGACACCGGCGGACCTCGCCCGGCGAGCGAGCCAGATCCCGGCCCAACCCGGGCCACGGGAAGGAGCCGTTGGGGCTCCGGGAGGTGCTGCGTCGGAGGGCGACGACGGCCTGGGCACGGCAGAGGCACACCTGCCTGAGAACGGCGCCGTCGCCGCCGCGGCCGCGGGTACCGGACGCGCAGGCGCGGGCGTGGGCTCTGGTGGGTCCGCTGCGGTGGCGGGGGTGATCCTCCCGGGTGGAGTCGCCGAGGCGGCTGGCCCGCGTGCGGTGGCGGAGGTGGCTGGGTCCGGCGTGGTGGCCGAGGCGGTCGGCTCCGGCGTGGTGATGGAGGTGGCCGACCGCGGTGCGGTCACGGAGGCGGCTGGCTCTGGTGCGGTCACGGGAGTGGCCGGCCCCGGCGCGGTCGCGGGAGCGTCCGCCTCCGACGCGGGCGGCGGTGTCGGGGTGGAGGGGGTCGTCCCCGGGGCCGGGCCGGTCGTGCGATCCGGTGAGCGGGCCACCGTACGGTTGCGCGACGCCGGGCCCGAGGACCCGCCTCGCTACGCGCCGGAGTGGCTGCAGTTGCGGGAGGGGGCCGACGCGGCCGCGCGTGCACTGGACCTGCTCGACCCGCTGCGGATCCGGCTCGCCAACCTGCCGGGGCGCTCCGGTGGGCTCGTCGTGCACGACGTGGGGTGCGGCACCGGCTCGATGGGCCGCTGGCTCGCCCCCCGCCTCGACGGCGCCCAGCACTGGGTCCTGCACGACCGCGACCCTTACCTCCTGCACTTCGCCGCCGTCGCCTCCCCGCGGGCCGCCGCCGACGGCAGCGGCGTCACCGTGGAGACGCGGCGCGGAGACGTCGCCCGGCTGACCCCGGACGCCTTCGCCGGCGCCTCGCTGGTCACCGCCTCCGCGCTGCTCGACGTCCTCACCCGCGAGGAGGTCGACGCCCTCGCCGCGGCCTGCGCGGGCGCGGGATGCCCGGCGCTGCTGACGCTCTCCGTGGCGGGCCGGGTCGAACTCACCCCCGAGGACCCGCTGGACGCGGAGATCGCCGCCGCCTTCAACGCCCACCAGCGGCGTGACGGACTGCTCGGCCCCGACGCGGTCACCGTCGCCGCGGAGGCGTTCGCCCGGCACGACGCGACGGTGAAGGTGCATCCGAGCCCCTGGCGGCTCGGCCCGGCCGAGGCCGCGCTGACCGCCCAGTGGCTGCGCGGCTGGGTCGGCGCGGCGGTGGAACAGCGCCCGGAACTCGCCGCCCGCGCCGAGCCGTACCTGGCCGCCCGCCTGGCCGCCTGCGCGGCAGGCGACCTGCACGTCACCGTCCACCACAACGACCTCCTGGCACTGGCCCGTCCGACCGGCGGCGCGCGATGAGCGCGGAGACGGCGGGCGCGCGCGTGCGGCCGACGACGCCGCCGGCCCCCGCGGTGCGCGGCGAGGACACGCGGACGCCGGCTGCTCTCGTGGTGCGGGGCGAGGGCGTGCGGACGTCGGCTGCTCAGGCGGTGCGTGGCGAGAGCACGCGAGCGCCGATGGCGCCGATGGTGCGGGGCGAGGGCGCGAGGACGCCGATGGGTCCGGCCGTGTGCGGCGAGGACACGCGGGTGCCGGCGGCTGCTGTGGTGCGGGGCGAGTGTGCGCGGACGTCGGCTGCCCAGGCGGTACGGGGGAAGACCGCGTGGACGCTCGTACGGCGGTCGAGGCGCCCTCTGCCGCCCTCGCGTGACGCCGCCGCGGCATCGCCCGCGTCCGGCGCGCGGCTCTCGTCAGCCGTGCGCCACGACGCCGACGTACCGCCCGTGTCCGGTTCCGAGTCCCTGTCACCCGTGTGCCACGGCACCCCACCGGCTCCCATGGGCGGCAGGACCGCTGTCGTGGCGGCGCTTCCCGGGACCATCGGTGACCTGGCCCCCCGGCCGGCGGTAACGTCCCCCGCCCAACCGTCGGTCGCGCCGGGCCGCGTCGCCGTTGGACCGGCCGCCGCGTCCCCCGCGGTGGCCCCCTCCCGCATCGGCGTCATCGTGACCGCCCCCCGCGCCGGAACCGACGTCCCCCGCCCCCGGGCGCGCGCCGCGCTCGTGGCCCTGCGCCCCCACCTCGGTACCCTCGCCGGTGTCCTGATCCTCGGTGTCCTGCTGTGGCGCATGGGCACCGGCTCCCTGTTGGACGGGCTGCGGCGGATCGACGTACCGGCGCTGGTCGTGGCGCTGGGGATCGGGGCGGGCACGACCGTGTTCAGTGCGTGGAGGTGGGCGCTGGTGGCCCGGGGGCTGCGGATCCGGCTGCCGCTCGGGCCGGCCGTCGCCGACTACTACCGCGCCCTGTTCCTGAACGCGGCGCTGCCCGGCGGTGTGCTGGGCGATGTGCACCGGGCGGTGCGGCACGGGAAGAGCGAGGGAGACGTCGGACGGGGCGTGCGCGCGGTGGTGCTGGAGCGCGCGGCGGGACAGATCGCGCTGGCCGTCGTAGGCGTAACGGTCCTGCTGGTCGCGCCGTCGCCGGTCAGGGCGGACGTACGGCAGGTCGTGCCACTCGCCGCTCTGGCCGCCGTCGGCGCGCTCGCCGTCGGCCTGGCGCTGCGCATGAACCGCGCCCCGTCCGCCGCCGCCCGCCGGGGGCGCCGCGCGCGGGCGCTGCTCGCGGAGGCACACGAGAGCCTGCTGTCGCGCCGCAACGGGCCGGGGGTGGCGCTCTCGTCGCTGGTCGTGCTCGCCGGACATGTGGCGATGTTCGTCGTGGCGGCGCGTGTCGCGGGCTCCGCGGCAGGTGTGCTCGTTCTGCTGCCGCTGGCCGTGCTCGCCCTGCTCGCGATGAGCCTGCCGCTGAACGTCGGCGGCTGGGGCCCGCGCGAGGGCGTCACCGCCTGGGCGTTCGGCGCGGCCGGCCTGGGCGCGCAGACGGGGCTCGCCGTGGCCGTCGTCTACGGGGTGCTGAGCCTCGTGGCCGCGCTGCCCGGCGCCGTCGTCCTGGTCGCCCGCCGCTCCACAGGCGCGGGCCGCCCCGGCCCCGGGCACGCGCCGGACGGGCGCTACCCGCGCTCGCCCCCCGCGGAATCCGCGTTCCCCGAGGCCGAGGTCAGCAGCGAGAAATACGGCGCGAAGGAATCCGTGAGGCTCGCCAGCAGTTCCTTGCCCTTTTCCGCGGACCCCAGGGAAGGACGGCCGATGACGCCCGAATCGGTATAGGCGGACATTCCCGTGGTGAGCAGATGACGGCGGTCGTCCGCGACGAAGTCCGCGGACTCGAATCCGGGACGGACCACCTCCGGGTCGGAGTGCAGCAGGATCGAGGTCTCGATCTCCCCGGCGTGCATGTCGGTGAGCAGCGAGGTCACCACCCCGGCCCGCTCACGGGCCGCCTCCCAGTCCTCCGGGGCAGGGAACAGCGCCATCCGCTCCCCGCGCGCGGACGCCTCCTGGACGACGTTGCCGAGCACGTAGTTCCCGCCGTGCCCGTTGACCACCACCAGGGCCTCGACGCCGGAGCGGCGCAACGAGTCCGCGATGTCCCGTACCACCGAGTGAAGGGTCACGGAGGAGATGCTGACGGTCCCCGGCCAGGCCACGTGCTCGTGCGAGCAGCCGACGGTCACCGGAGGGAGGAGATGCACCGGGTACGCGGCCGCGATCTCCCGCGCGACGGCGCAGGCGACGAGCGTGTCGGTGGCCAGCGGAAGGTACGGCCCGTGCTGTTCGAAGCTGCCGACCGGAAGGACCGCCACCCGCGTCGAGACGGCCGCGCCCCGCCTGCGTACATCCTCCGTGGTGTCCGTCGGCAGTATTCCGTATGCGGCCGACCGTATGTCCGAACCACTCATCTTTTCCCGGCCTTTCGTCTGAAACTTAGGAACCAGATCATGACAGAGAAGATTGGCGTACTCGGCAAGAAGGCAGCACCGCGTACCGGTGTGGAACGCGTGGTGAATGCGCCGCTGCCGACCGTGTACGGGAAATTCCAGGCGATCGGCTACCTGGACCACGACCGCGGCGACGAGCAAGTGGCCCTGGTCCACGGCGACATCGGCACCGAGAACGTCCTCACCCGGCTGCACTCCGAATGCCTCACCGGCGACGCCTTCGGCTCCCAGCACTGCGAGTGCGGCGACCAACTCGCGTCCGCGCTGCGGGCGGTGGCCGCCGAGGGCCGCGGCATCGTGGTGTACCTGCGCGGACACGAGGGCCGCGGCATCGGACTGCTCGCCAAGCTGCGCGCGATGGCCCTCCAGGCGGAGGGCCTGGACACCGTCGAGGCGAACCTGGCGCTCGGCCTGCCGGTGGACGCCCGCGACTACGGGGTGGCCGCCGAGATCCTGCGCGACCTCGGCGTCCGCTCGGTCCGGCTGATGTCGAACAACCCGCGCAAGCGGGAGGCGCTCACCGACAACGGCATCGACGTCGCCGAGACGGTCCCGCTGCTCATACCGCCGTGTGAGAACAACATCACCTATCTGCGGACGAAGCGGGAGCGCATGGACCACCATCTGCCCCACCTGGACGCCGTGGCCCACTGGTCCTGAGTGCCCCTCCCGTCACCAGGGGTAGGGATCAGGCATGAACACACATGCCTCGGTCGTCGTCATCGGCGGCGGAGTGGTCGGCACCAGCATCGCCCACCACCTCGCCGCCGCGGGCGTGCGCGACGTCCTGCTGGTGGAGCGGGACCAGTTGGGCGCCGGATCCAGCTCCAAGGCCGCGGGCGGGGTGCGCGCCCAGTTCTCCGACGAGGTCAACATCCGGCTCGGGGCGCGCAGCCTGGAGGCGTTCGCCCGCTTCCGCGAGGAGACCGGCCACGACATCGGACTGCACCGGGTCGGCTATCTCTTCCTGCTGTCCACGCCCGAGGAGGTCGCCTCCTTCGAAGCGGGCGTCGCCCTGCAGAACTCCCTCGGGGTGCCGAGCCGCATGATCGGCCCCGAGGAGGCCGCCCGGCTCTCCCCGCTGATCACCACCGACGGGCTGCTGGCGGCCGCCTTCTCGCCCGACGACGGCCACTGCACCCCGGAGGCGGTCGTCCACGGCTACGCGGCCGCCGCCCGCCGCCACGGCGCGCGCATCCTGCGCCACACCGAGGTCACCGGCATCGAACTGCACGGCGACACCGTCACCGCCGTCCACACCACCCGCGGCCGCATCGCCACCGACACGGTGATCTGCGCGGCCGGCGCCTGGTCCCGCGCCGTCGGCGCGATGGCCGGCGTCGACCTGCCGGTGCAGCCGCTGCGCCGCCAGATCGCGGTCACCGGGCCCGTCCCCGGCCTGCCGCCCCACCTGCCCATGACCATCGACTTCACCAGCACCTTCTACTTCCACGCCGAGGGCCCCGGACTCCTCGTCGGCCTCTCCGACCCCGACGAACGCCCCGGCTTCGCCACCGACCCCCACGACCGCTGGATCCCCCGCCTCGCCGAGGCCATGGCGCGCCGCGCCCCCGCCCTGCTCGACCTGCCCCGCACCGGCGGCTGGGCCGGCCTGTACGAGGTCACCCCCGACCACAACGCCCTGATCGGCGAGGCGACTTCGGTATCCCGTTTTCTGTATGCGACCGGCTTCTCCGGGCATGGCTTCCTGCAGTCACCGGCCGTCGGCGAGGTGGTCCGCGACCTGTACCTGGGCCGCGTACCCTTCGTGGACGTCACGCCCCTGAGCGCCGGCCGGTTCGCGGCCGACGCCCCGCGTCCGGAGGCCAACCGCGTATGACGCACCTTCACCTGTGGCTGCGCCACGAAGTCCGCGCCACCGAACGGCGCACCCCGATCGTGCCCGGCGACGCCCGCCGGCTCGTCGAGCAGGGCGTCCGGCTGACCGTCGAGGAGTCCCCGCAGCGGATCTTCCCCGTCGAGGAGTACGAGGCCGTGGGCGCCGGCGTCGCCCCCGCGGGCTCCTGGCTGTCGGCCCCGCCCGACACGGTCGTCCTCGGTCTGAAAGAACTCCCCGACGAGCCCGGGGAGTTGATCCACCGGCACATCTACTTCGGGCACGCCTACAAGCGGCAGCCGGGCGCGGCCGATCTGCTGCGCCGGTTCACCGTCGGCGGGGGCACGCTCCTGGACCTGGAGTACCTGGTGGACGACCAGGGCCGCAGACTCGCCGCCTTCGGCTTCTGGGCGGGCTACCTGGGCGCCGCCTTGGCGGTGCTCCAGCACCGGGGCCGGCTGACCGCCCCCCTGCGGCCCACCGACAAGGGAGAGCTGGACGAACTGCTGCTGCCCGCCCCCGGCGACGCGGACTTCACCGCCCTCGTCGTCGGCGCCCTGGGCCGCAGCGGCCGGGGCGCCCGCGTCGCACTCGGCACGGCGGGCGCCGAACCCACCTGCTGGGACCTCGCGGAGACCCGCGCCCTGGACCGCCGCGCCCTGCTCGACCACGACGTGCTGGTCAACTGCGTCCTCGCCACCAGCCCCGTCCCGCCCTTCCTCCGCGAGGAGGACCTCGACGCCCCGGCCCGCCGCCTGCGCACCGTCTCCGACGTCACCTGCGACGTGGGCTCACCCCTCAACGTCCTTCCGGTGTACGACCGTACGACCGAGTGGACCGAGCCCGTACGGCGGCTGCACAAGGAGCCCCCGCTCGACCTGATCGCCATCGACAACCTGCCGTCGCTGCTGCCCCGCGAGTCCAGCACCGACTTCTCGGCGGCCCTGCTGCCGCAGCTGCTCGCCTTCCAGGTGAGCGGCGCCTGGGGCCGCTGCGTCGACCGGTACCACCAGGCGTGCCGTGAACTCGGCATCGCAGAAAGGGAGTCGGACCATGACTGAGCGAGTCGCGGCGAACGGCACCGTCCACTGGGTCGGCGCCGGGCTGTCCACCGGCAGTGGCCTGGCGGCGCTGTGCGCCCGCGCCGAGCGGGTCCTGCTGTGGCACCGCACCGAGGAGCGGGCCGCCGGAGCCCTGGAGCGGCTCGGACTGACCGGCCGCGCCGAGCCGCGCCCGTACACGCGTAACGCGCTCACCGCCGCACTGGCCCCCGGCGATGTCGTGGTGTCGATGTTGCCCGCGCCGGAGCACCCCGCACTGCTGGCGGCCTGTGTCGCACGGCAGGCCCACTTCGCCTGCTCCAGCTATGTCTCCGAAGCGGTGCTGGAGCAGGTGCCCGAGGCCGAGAAGGCCGGCCTGGTGGTGCTCACCGAGGCCGGCCTGGACCCCGGCATCGACCACCTCTTCGCGCACAGCCTGGTGGCCCGCGCCCGGACGGCGATCGGGGACACCACCTCGGCGGCGTACCGCCTCACCTCCTACTGCGGGGGCGTCCCGGCCGTCCCCAACGACTTCCGCTACCGCTTCAGCTGGGCACCCCTCGGCGTCCTCAACGCCCTGCGGTCGCCCGCCCGTTACCTCGAAGGCGGCTCCGAGACGACCGCCGAGCGGCCCTGGGAGGCCACCCGCGAGCACCTCGTCGACGGCGAGCGCTTCGAGGCGTACCCCAACCGCGACAGCGTCCCCTTCATCGAGCAGTACGAGCTGCCGGACGCCTGGCGGCCGGTCGACTTCGTGCGCGGCACCCTGCGCCTGGACGGCTGGCTGCGCGCCTGGCAGCCCGTGTTCGACGAGCTGAGGACGGGCGACGACGTCCGGATCGCCGCCCTCGCCGGGGAGCTGGCGGCGGCCCACCCGACCACGGACGCCGACCGCGACCGCGTCGTACTGGCGGTCTCGCTGGCCGTACGGGCCGACAACGGCGAGGCGTGGGAGGGCGGTTACTCCCTCGACCTGATCGGCGACGAGGAGGAGAGCGCGATGGCCCGCTGCGTCTCCCGCCCGCTCGCCCTCGGCGTCCGCCACATCCTCGACGGCGACCTCCCGGCGGGACTGAACCGAGCCGCCGGGACGGCGGCCCGGTCGGAGGAGTGGCTGGCCGAACTGGCCGAGGAGGGTGTGCACTTCACCGTTCACACCATGTGACGGCTCAGTCGGTGACCGCCTCGTGCACCAGCCGCTTCAGGTCCTGGTACAGGGGGCGTGACGACCTGGGCCGCACCTGCGTCATGAACTGGACGGTCAGATCACGTCCCGGGTCCACCCAGAAGGTCGTGGTGGCCACCCCGCTCCAGCCGTAGGTGCCGAGCCCGGCCGGCGCACGGGTGCGGTGCGGGTCGATCACCACCGACACGCCGAGCCCGAAACCGACGCCCTCGTTGTTGGGCTCGTCATGGGCCGGACGGCTGCCGAAGGAGCGCAGGTCGGCGCCGCCCGGCAGATGGTTGCGGGTCATCAGGTCGACCGTCTCGGGAGCCAGCAGCCGCACCCCGTCCAGCTCGCCGCGCCGTCGCAGCATCTCCATGAAGCGGTGCATATCGTATGCAGTCGCCGCCAGGCCGCCGCTGCCCGACAAGAACCGGGGCCGACCGCCGCGCAGCGGCAGCCCCGGGACGGGCCGGATGCCGCCGTCCTCGGTCTCCCCGTACAGCTCCGCCAGCCGCCCGGCCTGCGCGTCGCTCACCCAGAACCCGGCGTCGGACATGCCCAGCGGGCGGAGGACGCGCTCGGCGAGCACCTCGTCCAGGGACCGGCCCGCCACCACCTCCAGGACCCGGCCGAGCACATTGGTGGCGACCGAGTAGTTCCACTGTGTGCCCGGCTCGAACTGCAGCGGCAGCGAGGCGTACACGTCGACCGTGCCGGCCAGGTCCGTACCCGGCTTCACCGCCGACTCCAGACCGGCCTCCCGGTACAGCGCGTCGACGGGATGCGCGTGGTAGAAGGCGAAGGTCAACCCGGCGGTGTGGGTGAGCAGATGACGGATCCGGACCGGCCCCCGCGCCGGACGCGTGACGAGATCCGCGCCCGAGCCGCTCACGTAGACGCGCGGCCCGGCAAAGGCCGGCAGGTGGTCGAAGACCGGGTCGTCCAGCGACAGCCGGCCCTCCTCCACCAGCGTCAGCGCGGCGACCGTGGTGACCGGCTTGGTCATCGAGTAGATCCGCCAGAGCGTGTCGGACTCGACGGGCAGCCCGGCTGCGACATCGCGGTGGCCGTAAGTGGTCAGGTGGGCGATCCGGCCCCCGCGCGCCACCGACACGAGGAAGCCGGGCAGCCGGCCCTCGTCGACCAGACGGGCCGCATACCGGTCCAGACGGTCCAGCGCTTGCGCGTCCAGCCCGACCTCCCTCGGGTCGACCTCTTGTCGCAGCTGTGCCATCGCTCTCCTTAGGTGCGTTCGTCGAGGTCGGAAGGGGCGTACCCCATCTGGATCACCTCAGACCTCATCGTGGCGCAGAGAACGCCGGGACGGACCCGTTCGGCCCCGAGTCCGGTGTGCGCCGCGTCGCGGCGAGCGGCGCGTGCGCGGTTGCCTGGACCCCGGCAGCACGAGGCGAGCAGCGCGCCGTCCGGCGCCGCCGACACGGCCACCAGCACACCGAGCGCGGCCCGCACCGCCGGCACCACGACCACATCGCCCCCTGCCACCGGACACGCCACACGCCACACGCGCTCGCCGACGAAGGCGAGCCCGACGGCGAACAGCCTCATACGAGTCGGCAGGACAGCGCGACGAGGGTGTTGCATGGCTGATCCCACGTCATCTTCCGTGTAACCCGCTAGGGTTGATCCACTTGTCGGAGCACGGGGAGTGGGGGAGCACACCGCATGCTGGATCCGGTGTCCATGGGAGCCATCGGCGCGGTCCTCGGAGCCGTCGGGTCGGGCATGGCGAACGAGGCGGGCCGCTGGGCCTGGGAGACGGCCGGCGGGCTGGTCCGCCGTGTCGCCGGGCGGGAGGTGCCCGCCCCCACCACCGCCGGAGAGCTCGACGAGGTGGCCCGGCTGGTGCACGACGGAGTCCGGCGGGACCCGCAACTCGCCCGCGCCTGGACGCTGTTCGCCCGCGAGGTGAGCGTCCCCGGTGGTCCGCGCAGCCCCCGGCGCCCGACCCTGCCCGCCGCGCCGAGCTTCTTCACGGACCGCCAGCAGGCCCTGAAAGTCCTGGACAAGGAGGCCGCCCGCGCCTTCGCGGGGCGCCCCCGGCTCGCCCTGCTGCACGGTCCCGACGGCATCGGCACCAGCACCCTCGCCCTCCACTGGGGCTGGCGCCACACCGCCCGCTACCCGCACGGCCAGCTCTACGCCGATCTGCGCGCCCTCGCCCCCGAGGCGGCCCTCGGTACCCTGCTGCGCGAACTCGGCCTGACCGACGAGGAGATCCCCCCGTCCGCCGAGGACCGCGCCACCCTGTTCCGGCGCTGCGCGGCCGACCTGCGGCTGCTCGTCGTGCTCGACCACGTCCGCTCCGCCGCGCAGCTACGGCCCCTGCTGGTACCCGCGCCCGGCGTGTTCACGATCGTCGTCGCCCGGCAGCCGCTCGTCGGCGTCGACGCCGTCCGTGTCCCCGTCGGACCGCTCGCCCGCAAGGACGCCGTGCGGCTGCTCACCGACCTCGTCGGCAAGCCGGCGATCGGCGCCGCCCGCGCCGCCCTGCCCGGGGTCCTCGACCGCTGCGCCGGCTCGCCCTACGCCCTGCGTGCCGCCGCGCCCCGGCTGACGGCACCCGCCGCGACCGCCCCCGCCCCGACGGTCGCCGAGGACCCGGTGAGCGCGGCCGCCGAGGACTCCTACCGCCTGCTCGGCCCCGCCGCGGCCCGTCTGTACCGGCTGGCCGGAGTGCAGGAGTGGCCCGCCCTGGACGCACCCGCGGCCGCCCGCGCCGCGGACATCGAACCGTCCGCCGCCGAGGCGCTGTTGGAGGAGCTGGCCGACGCGCTGCTCGTCGAGCGCACCGACACCGGCCGCTACCGCTACCGGCCCGCCGTACGCGCCCACGCCGAGCGCACAGCAGCGGCCGTCGACGGCATCGCCGCCTGCTCGGCCGCCGTCACCCGCGTGATCGGCCACCACCGCGACCTCGCGGTCGGCGCCGCCCGCGCCGCCCTGCCGGAGAGCTGGCGCGTCCCCTCCGCCGCCTCGCCCGTCCCCTTCCCCGACCGGGGCACCGCGGTCGCCGCACTCGCCGCCGAGGCACCCAACCTGGTGCAGGCCGTTCGGGCGGCCGACGCCTTCGACGACCACGACACCGTCCTGCTGCTGTGCCAGGCGCTGTGGCCGCTCCAGCTCAAGGCCGGCCACCACGATGTGCTGCTGCCCGCCCTGCGCACCGGCGCCCGCACCGCCGACCAGCACGCTCCCGGCACCCGTGCCGCCGGCGCCCTGCACGCCCAACTCGCCCATACCTTGACCGAGTTGCGGCGCTGGGACGAGGCCGAGCCCGAGGCCCTCGCCGCGGCGCGGGCGGAGCGGGCCGCCGGGCATGTACGCGGCCACGCCTCCGCGGTGGAGTTCCTCGGGCTGCTGCGCCTGCGACAGTGGCGGTTCGAGGAGGCGTACGAGTGCTTCGACGAGGCCGGCCAGATCCTCGACCGCATCGGCCCCGACGACGAGGGCGCCGCCGACCTGCCGCGCGCCCGCGCCCTGCTCGAACGCCACCGGGGCCGCGCCCTGCGCGGACTCGGCCGCCGCGCGGAGGCGCTGGACCGCCTGGAGCGCGCCCTCGGCTTCTTCCGCGCCCGGGGCGAGGCGTACAACACCGCCCGCACTCTCACCGACCTCGCCGAGACCCACCTGGACGGCGGCGCGCCGGAGGCCGCGCTGCCGCTGGTCGAGGAGGCGCTGTCGGCGCTCTCGCGGGAGAACGCGAGCCATCACGTGGCGTATCTGCGCACGCTGCGGGAGCGCTGCCTCACCGAGGAGTGACGTCGCCGGCGCGCACGACGACCGCGTGGACGGCCTCGCCCGTGCGGACCGTCAGCCCGTGGGAGACCAGGTCATCCGCGCTCTTCCCGGCCGCCAGCCAGGCGTGCAGGGCGGAGGCGCCGACGGCGGGGTCGAGGTCCGCGCCCACCCCGGTGGTGAGGTGGAACAGCTCCCCGGAGCGGACGCGCACCACACAGGAGCCCGGCCCGGTGACCCAGGCGGCGAGCGCGCTGTGCGGGAACCGGCGGAGCGTCTCGGCCGTCCAGTCGGCAGGCGGGCCGAGGCGCGGGTCGTCGGCGGCGCCCTGTCGGAACACCACGTCGGCGCTGGCGAGTTGGTCGCTCTCCCGGGTGTCCTCATGCACGGCGAGATGCGCCTCGCCCGTCATCACGCACGGTGCCGGATGCGGGCCCGCGTACCGGCTGACCGCGACCTCCCCCGAGCCCAGCAGCCGGGTCTCCACCTGCAACGGCACGGTGAGCGGGGCCGGTTCGTACGGCGGCAGCGGGAGTGGTTCGAGCCGGGCCGACTCCTCCGGTTCGGGCAGGTCGAGCATGCCGTAGAAGAGCCGGCGCAGCCGGGCGGCCGACTCGCCGGGCACGGAGGTGATGAACTCCCGTGCCTCTTCGCGGGGTTGGTGGCGTGTGACGAGGCTGTCGAGCTGGGGACGCAGGGGCATGGCGGCGTCCAGCCGGGGAGCGGTGCGCACGAAGGCGTGGACCGGGGCGTCGGGGTCGAGACCGTCGAGCGGGGCGGCGCCGAGCAGGACGGGTGTGCCGAGCGCGGCCGCGTAGTAGGTGACGGAGCCGTGGTCGCCGATGACGGCGTCGGCGGCCAGCAGGGCCTGACGCCAGCCGTGCAGCGGGTCGACCAGGACCATTCCGGCGCGGCGGGCGCGGTCCAGCCAGGCGCGGATCTGGCCGGGGCCGTGGCCGTGCCAGGCGTTGGGGTGCAGCACGGCCGCGAGTCGGTACTCGTCGGCAGGGAGCTCCGAGGTCAGCCGGGGCAGCAGGGAGGGCAGCAGGTCGTCGCCGCCGTCGCCGAACAGCGACTCGGGGTTCCAGGTGGAGTTGAGCAGCACCAGCCGCTGCCGGCGGCCCACCCCGAGGGCGCGGCGATACCGGTCACGGTACGGCCGGGCCGCCAGCACGCGGTCCCAGCACGGGTCCCCGGCGAGGGCGGCCGTGTGCGCGGCCTCGGGACAGACCGTGCGCAGCCGCTCGTACTGCTCGGGGTGCGACAGCACGAGCGCGTCGGCGACGGGCGTCCCGTCCGCGCAGAGCAACCACTCCGGAGACATCCCGAACACCGGCGCCCCCGGCCCGACTTCCGCCACCAGGCTGCCGGGTGTTGGGTGTTGGGTGTTGGGTGTTGGGTGTCGCCAGCCTTTTAGTGTATCCGACACCGTGTGACAGGATGGCCAACTTCCCTGAGAATCGCTCGATTTGACCACCAAAACTTGACGAGACCGCCAGCGACACCTCCGTCTCGACGGCCTGCTCCCACGGCACCACCGGCAGACCCATGTCCGACAGCAGATCCGCCACCCCCGCCTGGAAGGCGGACGACCCGGTGCACGTCACCAGCGTCTGCACCCTGAAGTCGTCGTGGAACAGCGGCAGGACGTCCAGCAGCCGGGTCGCCGAGGTCACGTTGTGGACGACGAACAGCACCTTGCGGGTGCGCCCCCGGGTCGCCCACCGCGCCGCGTCGTCCCCCACGGGCACCCGTATCCACCCCGCCCCGGTCACCCCGCACCGCCTCCCGCCTGGCCTTCTCACCGTTCGTGAGCGGGCCACGATAGCCGAATCACTGGCGGCTGACCGTCCGGGTCACGCCCGCGACGACCGTCGTGGCCAGGATCCAGCCGGTGACGACGAGGACGTACGACAGTGTCTGGTACCAGCCCCGCGGCGCGAACGCGCCCTCCTGCCCGAAGGAGATCACCGGCAGCAGCAGGTCGAGGGTGTAGAAGACCGGGTTGAACGGTGGTGCCTCACCCGGCTTGAGGGGCGCGGGGTGGTGCACCGCGAAGGCGACGGAGCCGACGGCGAGCAGCGACAGCAGCCAGCCCAGCGCACGCAGCGGCCGGAAGCCGTAGCCGACGGCGGCGTCCTGGAGGCGGCCCCACGCCCGGCCGTACCAGGGGAGCGTCCGGCGGTGCCGGCGCTGCTTGGCGAGCTGCACCAGCCGGGCGGCCCGGTCGTCGCCGATCCGGCGGTACGCGGCCGTCAGCTGCTCGTAGCCGTGCGGGTCGAAGGTGCCGCCGTCGCGCTCCAGCATCGGCAGCCGGCGCTCGACGGGTTCGTGCGGGGTGAGGAAGGTGTAGGTGAGGTCGAGCAGCCTGACCTCGTCCGGCAGCATCTCCGGTTCCAGGTCGAGTTGTTCGATCTGGGAGCGGCGCAGATTGAGTCTGCCGACGACCGGGGGGCCGCCGCGCAGCCACAGTTCGCCGATGACGCAGCTACTGGCCCGCAGGACCGTGCCGCCGGGGTTGGACAGGGCCGTGCGCAGCAGGTCGACCCGCCCGGGGACGCGGGCGCCGCGCAGATCGATCCGGCCCTGCGCACGCAGTCGCCGGCCCAGGACGTTGGCACCCACGTCGAGGGCTTCGGCGTCGATGACATTTCCGCCAGGGTGCCGCAGGTCGGCGTCCTCCAGATTGATCGACCCGGCCACGGTCGCGCCGTTGAGCCGCGCCTCGCCGTGCGTGCGCAGCCCGGGCGCGCACAGCTCGTCCTCGACGGTCACCTGGCTGAGTTGGAGCACCGGCTCCGCCGAGCCGGCCGGTGCGGTCAGTTCGGCCCGCTCCAGGAACAACGTCCCGCAGATCTGCGCCCCACCGAGGTGGACCGGGCCGCGGAACCGGCACCGGCTCAGCCGCAGGCTGCCGTCCACCCGGGTGCGTGCCCCGGACAGCCCCGGCAGTTCGGAGTCGCTGAGATTGAGGTAGCTCACCTGGGAGCCGGAGAGATCCGGGACCTCGTCGAAACGGCAGTGACTGAGGCGTACGACATGGTCGACTCTCGCGTACCGCAGGTCCAGTACGCCGGTGATCCGCGCTCCTATGACCTTGAGGGCCGCTATCTCGCCGGGCTCGTGCGGGCCGTTGAGGAGCAGGCCCCGCAACACGGCGGCGCGTACGGCCTGCTCGCCCTCCTCGCGGAGGTCCACCGTCGCGCCCGTGGAAAAGGCCCGCCAGACGCGCTGTTCAGCTGGTGTCAGATCGTCGATCTCCATCAGCCGCGACTCTGACGGGCGCTCAACCCGCTGTCAACCGACTACGGTCGGCTGTTCCACTCCGCGACGACGGGCCACCCGTGCTCGGTCGACAGCCGGCTCATCGTGCCGGTGGCCAGCTGGAACAGCCGGCCACCGGAGGGCGGCAGGCCCAGCCGCCGGGCCGTGAGGACTCGCAGGAAGTGGGCGTGGGCGACGAGGACGACGTCACCGTCGGCGAGCGCCGCGTCCACCCGGGACAGCACGCGGTCGGCGCGCAGGCCCACTTCGGCCGGGGACTCGCCGGGGTGACCGTCCCGTCCGGGCGGTACCCCGTCCGTCCACAGGCACCAGTCGGGGCGGGTGCGGTGCACCTCGGCGGTGGTGATGCCCTCGTAACCGCCGTAGTCCCACTCGTGCAGGTCGGGGTCGGTCACGACCCCGTGGATGCCCGCGAGTTCGGCGGTGCGGACGGCGCGCCGCAGCGGGCTGGTGAGTGCGAGAGAGAGGGTCCGGCCGGAGAGGAGCGGAGCGAGGGACCTGGCCTGGTCGTCGCCGCGTGCGGTGAGCGGCAGATCGGTCCGGCTGGTGTGCCGTTCCGACGCGCTCCACTCCGTCTCCCCGTGGCGGACCAGCAGGAGATCCCCCACGGCTCGGCCTACTTCTTCGACTCGACGGCGTGACCGCCGAACTGGTTGCGCAGCGCGGCGATCATCTTCATCTGCGGGGAGTCGTCCTGACGGGAGGCGAACCGCGCGAAGAGGGAGGCCGTGATGGCGGGCAGCGGCACGGCGTTGTCGATGGCGGCCTCGACCGTCCACCGGCCCTCGCCGGAGTCCTCCGCGTAGCCGCGCAGCTTGTCCAGGTGCTCGTCCTCGTCGAGGGCGTTCACGGCGAGGTCCAGCAGCCAGGAGCGGATGACGGTGCCCTCCTGCCAGGACCGGAAGACCTCCCGGACGTCGGTCACCGAGTCGACCTTCTCCAGCAGCTCCCAGCCCTCGGCGTACGCCTGCATCATCGCGTACTCGATGCCGTTGTGGACCATCTTGGAGAAGTGCCCGGCGCCGACCTTGCCCGCGTGGACATAGCCGTACGGGCCCTCCGGCTTGAGCGCGTCGAAGATCGGCCGGAGCCGGTCCACGTGCTCCCGCTCGCCGCCCACCATCAGGGCGTAGCCGTTCTCCAGGCCCCACACTCCGCCGGAGACGCCCGCGTCGACGAACCCGACGCCGTTGGCGCCGAGTTCGGCGGCGTGCTTCTCGTCGTCCGTCCAGCGGGAGTTGCCGCCGTCGACGACCGTGTCCCCGGCCTGGAGGAGATCGCCCAGCTCGTCGATGACGGACTGGGTGGGGGCGCCGGCCGGCACCATCACCCAGACGGTCCGCGGCGCTTCGAGCCGGTCGACGAGCTCGGCGAGGCTCGCCACGTCGGAGAGTTCGGGGTTGCGGTCGTAGCCGACGACGGTGTGGCCGGCGCGGCGGATCCGCTCACGCATGTTGCCGCCCATCTTGCCGAGGCCGATGAGTCCGAGCTGCATGGTCCTGCTCACTTTCCGAGATCGCGGTACGCGGCCACGAGGGCGGCGGTGGAGGGGTCGAGACCGGGCACGTCGGCGCCCTCGGTCAGCGCGGGTTCGACGCGCTTGGCGAGGACCTTGCCCAGCTCCACGCCCCACTGGTCGAAGGAGTCGATGTTCCAGATCGCGCCCTGGACGAACACCTTGTGCTCGTAGAGGGCGATGAGCTGGCCGAGGACCGACGGTGTCAGTTCCCGGGCGAGGATGGTCGTCGTCGGGTGGTTGCCCTTGAAGGTGCGGTGCGCGACCTGCTCCTCGGGCACCCCATCCGCGCGGACCTCGTCGGCGGTCCTGCCGAAGGCGAGCGCCTGGCCCTGTGCGAACAGGTTGGCCATCAACAGGTCGTGCTGCGCCTTGAGTTCGTCGCTCAGTTCGTCGACCGGGCGGGCGAAGCCGAGCAGATCGGCCGGGATCACCTTGGTGCCCTGGTGGATCAACTGATAGTAGGCGTGCTGCCCGTTGGTGCCGGGTGTGCCCCACACCACCGGACCGGTCTGCCACTCCACCGGTCGGCCCTCGCGGTCCACCGACTTGCCGTTGGACTCCATGTCGAGCTGCTGGAGATACGCGGTGAACTTGGACAGGTAGTGGCTGTACGGCAGGACGGCGTGCGACTGCGCGTCGAAGAAGTTGCCGTACCAGATGCCCAACAACCCGAGGATCAGCGGGGCGTTGGACTCGGCGGCGGCGTTGCGGAAGTGCTCGTCGACGATGCGGAAGCCGTCGAGCATCTCCTGGAAGCGGTCCGGGCCGATGGCGATCATCAGGGAGAGGCCGATGGCGGAGTCGTAGGAGTAGCGGCCGCCGACCCAGTCCCAGAACTCGAAAATGTTGGCCGTGTCGATGCCGAAGTCCGCGACCCTCTCGGCGTTCGTCGACAGGGCGACGAAGTGCCGGGCGACCGCCTTCTCGTCGCCCCCGAGGCCGTCCAGCAGCCACTTGCGGGCCGAGGTCGCGTTCGTGATCGTCTCGATGGTGGTGAACGTCTTCGACGCGACGATGAACAGGGTCTCCGCCGGGTCCAGGTCGCGCACCGCCTCGTGCAGGTCCGCGCCGTCGACGTTGGAGACGAAACGGAACGTCAACTCCCGTGCCGTGAAGGCGCGCAGTGTCTCGTACGCCATGGCCGGTCCGAGGTCGGAGCCGCCGATGCCGATGTTGACGACGTTCTTGATGCGCTTGCCGGTGTGGCCGGTCCAGGCGCCGGAGCGGACCTGGTCGGCGAAGGCGGCCATCTTGTCGAGGACGGCGTGCACGGCCGGGACGACGTTCTCCCCGTCGACCTCGATGACCGCGTCCCGGGGCGCGCGCAGCGCGGTGTGCAGCACTGCCCGGTCCTCGGTGATGTTGATCTTCTCGCCGCGGAACATGGCGTCCCGCAGCCCGAAGACGTCGGTGGCGGCGGCCAGCTCCTGCAGCAGGGTCAGCGTCTCGTCGTCGACCAGGTGCTTGGAGTAGTCGATGCGCAGATCACCGACGCGCACCACGTACCCCTCCGCGCGCCCGGGGTCGTTCGCGAACAGCTCACGCAGATGGGCATGCCATTGGGCACGGTGATCCGCCAGCGCGGCCCACTCCGGCCGCCGGGTGAGCGCAGGGGACACGGTGGGCACAGGGGTGTCAGACATGTGCGGGAGTCTCCTTGGTGGCCTCGCCCCGCAGGGCGACGGCGTACATCTCGTCCGCGTCGAGGCGCCTGAGCTCCTCGGCGATGAGTTCGGAGGTGGGGCGCACCTTCAGGGCGAGGGTGCGGGAGGGCTGGCCGGGCAGGGAGAGGGTGGCCAGGGGGCCCTCGGGGCGGTCGATGACGATCTCGCCGTCGGCGGTGCCGAGGCGGACGGCCGTGACGACCGGGCCCGGGGTGACCACCCGCTCGACCGGCACGTCCAGCCGGGCGTGCAGCCAGCGCGCCAGCAGCTCGGCGCTGGGGTTCTCGGCCTCGCTCTCGACGGCCGCCGAGGTCACCCGCATCCGGGCCTGGTCGAGGGCCGCCGCCAGCATCGAGCGCCATGGGGTGAGCCGGGTCCAGGCGAGGTCGGTGTCGCCGGGCGCGTAGGACGTGACCCGGGTCTCCAGGGCCCGCAGCGGGTGCTCGACGGCGTACATGTCGGTGATCCTGCGCTGTGCCAGCGCGCCCAGCGGGTCCTTGGACGGGTTGTCCGGGGCGTCCACCGGCCACCACACCACGACCGGCGCGTCCGGCAGCAGCAGCGGCAGGACCACGGAGTCGGCGTGTTCGGACACCTCGCCGTACATCCGCAGCAGCACCGTCTCGCCGGTGCCGGCGTCGGAGCCGATGCGGACCTCGGCGTCGAGGTGGGAGTGGGTGCGGTCGCGCGGGGTGCGGGCGTGCCGCTTGATGACGACCAGGGTGCGTGAGGGGTGCTCGTGGGAGGCGTCCTCGGCCGCCTTGATCGCGTCGTAGGCGTTCTCCTCGTCGGTGACGATCACCATCGTCAGGACCATGCCCACGGCGGGCGTGCCGAGGGCGCGGCGGCCCTGCACCAACGCCTTGTTGATCTTGCTTGCCGTGGTGTCCGTCAGGTCGATCTTCATGGCCTGCGCCAGCTCCGTCCGTCTCGTGCGAGCATCTCGTCGGCCTCCTCGGGTCCCCAGCTGCCCGACGCGTACTGGGCCGGCCGGCCGTGTGCCGCCCAGTACTCCTCGATCGGGTCGAGGATCTTCCAGGACTCCTCCACTTCCTGGTGACGCGGGAACAGGTTGGCATCGCCGAGCAGCACGTCCAGGATGAGGCGCTCGTACGCCTCCGGGCTGGACTCGGTGAAGGACTCGCCGTAGGCGAAGTCCATCGTGACGTCCCGGATCTCCATCGAGGTGCCCGGCACCTTGGAGCCGAAGCGGACCGTCATGCCCTCGTCCGGCTGGACGCGGATGACGATCGCGTTGGCGCCGAGTTCCTCGGTGGCGGTGGAGTCGAAGGGGGAGTGCGGGGCCCGCTGGAAGACGACCGCGATCTCCGTGACCCGACGCCCGAGCCGTTTGCCGGTGCGCAGGTAGAAGGGGACGCCCGCCCAGCGCCGGTTGTCCACGTTCAGCTTGATGGCCGCGTACGTGTCCGTCGTCGAGGCCGGGTCGATGCCCTCCTCCTGGAGGTAGCCGGGCACCTGGGCGCCGCCCTGCCAGCCGGGCGCGTACTGTCCGCGCACGGTGTGCGCGCCCAGGTCCTGCGGCAGCCTGACCGCCTTGAGCACCTTGAGCTTCTCGGTGAGCAGCGAGGACGCGTCGAAGGAGGCCGGCTCCTCCATGGCGGTGAGCGCCATGAGCTGGAGCAGGTGGTTCTGGATGACGTCACGGGCGGAGCCGATGCCGTCGTAGTAGCCGGCGCGGCCGCCGATGCCGATGTCCTCGGCCATGGTGATCTGGATGTGGTCGACGTACGACCGGTTCCAGATCGGCTCGAACATCTGGTTGGCGAAGCGCAGCGCCAGGATGTTCTGGACGGTCTCCTTGCCCAGGTAGTGGTCGATCCGGAAGACCTGCTCCGGGTCGAACACCTCGTGCACGATTCCGTTCAGCTCGCGCGCGCTGGCCAGGTCGTGCCCGAACGGCTTCTCGATGACCGCCCGCCGCCAGGATCCCTCCGGGGCGTCCGCCAGCCCGTGCTTCTTCAGCTGCTGGACGACCTTCGGGAAGAACCTCGGCGGTACGGAGAGGTAGAAGGCGTAGTTGCCGCTGGTACCGCGGGCCGCGTCCAGGTCGTCCACCGTCTGGCGCAGCTGCTTGAACGCCGTGTCGTCGTCGAAGTCGCCGGGGATGAACCGCATGCCCTCGGCGAGCTGCTGCCAGACCTCCTCACGGAAGGGGGTGCGGGCGTGTTCACTCACCGCGTCGTGCACGACCTGTGCGAAGTCCTGGTCCTCCCAGTCGCGGCGGGCGAAGCCGACGAGCGAGAAGCCCGGCGGCAGCAGACCGCGGTTGGCCAGGTCGTACACGGCCGGCATCAGCTTCTTGCGGGACAGGTCACCGGTGACTCCGAAGATCACCAGCCCGGACGGGCCGGCGATCCGCGGCAGGCGCCGGTCGCGCTCGTCCCGCAGCGGGTTGGTCCACACGGGGGTCGTCCCCACGGAGCTGGTCATTCCGCGTCAACTCCCTTGCTGTCCAGCGACTTGGCGACCGCGTCCAGCAGGTCCCGGGCGGGGCCGGATGGGTGGCGTGCCTCTTCAGGGTCTCGGCCCAGGCCGGCGCGGTCTCGTCGGCGTCCGCCGGGCGGACGACGCCGGGGGAGAGGGCGAAGCGGGCGCGGCCGGTCCACTCGGGTTCCACGGGATCGGGCTGCGTCACCTTCTGAAAGAGCTTGCACGCGGCGGGCGCTCATCCGAAAGCGATCCCTTCATGAGTTCAAGAGGTCATCGATTACCGGCTCCTGCTGGTCAACCGCGTTCGACCTTAAAAGTCTGACTTTTATGGCGGAAGGGCGGGGTGTGTCAGCCTGTGGTGAAAGTGGGACACCCGCGGGCCAGGGCGAAGCACCTTGAGCGGGGCGAGCGACAGAAGAGCGGCGCGAGTAGGACATGGCGGACAGAGACAACCCGGCCGACGGCCGCGAGATCAGAACGTTTCCCTTCCCGGTCGACCGCAGCGTCGGTGGTGTGGGTATCCAGGTCGGCCCGATGGACACCGAGGGGGGCTGGCACGCCGACGCGCCGCTGGACCGTGTCCACCGGATCGACTTCCATGTGGTGATGCTCTTCGCCGAGGGGCCCGTCCGGTACATGGTCGACTTCGCCGAGTAGGAGGCGGCGGCCGGTGACCTGCTGTGGATCCGCCCCGGGCAGGTGCACCGCCTCTCGCGTGACTGCGAGTACCGCGGCACCGTCCTCGCCATGCAGCCCGGCTTCCTGCCCCGCGCCACGGTCGAGGCCACCGGCCCGCACCGCTACGACCTGCCGCCCCTGCTGCGCCCCGACCCGGAACACTGCCACCAACCCGGCATCCGGTTGGCTCTTCCCCGGCCGCCGGGCGGGTCAGCCGTTCCGCCCCGACCACCTGTCCGCGCTTCTGAACGAGGTCGGGGTCCCGGCCACCGCCGCCCGCGGTGCCGCCATCCGGCAGCAACTCCTCGAACTGCCTGCCCCCGTCGTCGCGGAAGCCCTCGGCTACCACGACAAGACCACCACCCGCTCCTCAAGGAGACCGGCGGGACATGGAGCCGTTACGCCGAAGGCGACCACACACGGTGACAATGCACATGCCCAGACCTGTGCCGCCCGGTCCTGTACCCCTGGGCAAGTGAACGGCAGGCCCGCATTCACCTGCTAGAATCCCCGTCAGCAGTGAGCCTTCCTGGCCCGGATACAGCATCCACCAGGGAGGCTTTTTTCATGCCCCGGGGCCCGCTTACGGGGCCCAGCGCTGATCATACGGGTGCCCTCCGCCGTCGAGACCGAGACCTGGCGCTCCCGAACCGGGTATGCGGCGCTCGCCGGTTGACCACCTCTGCAAAGGAGTCTCGTGCCAGACGTATCCATTCGCCTCGCAGGCATTGCCGACCGCCCCATAGTGGAGCGGCTGTGGCTGATGTTCCGCCATGACATGTCGGAGTTCGACGGTCTGCTGCCCAACGCTGACGGAACCTTCCGCAGTGACCGGCTCCACATGGCATTCTCTGAGCCCGACTGGGCGCCATACCTCCTCACAAGCGGTGACAGCCCGGCTGGGTTCGCTTTCGTCCGCAGTTTGAGCGCCCCTACGCGCGTGCTGAACAGCTTTTTCGTGGTGCGCGGCGTACGGCGGACAGGGATCGGGCTGCACGCTGTTCAGGAGATCGGGGCCAGGCACCCAGGCTCGTGGGAAGTCGCGTTTCAGGAGGCCAACATTTCCGCTGTGCACTTCTGGCGTCGCGTCGCCACGGAGATCGACGACGCATGGACAGAGGAACGCAGATCGATACCAGGTCGGCCCGACTCGCCTCCTGACGTCTGGATCTCGTTCAACACCCCGGCGTTGACTCACGACTGAGCAACAAGTAGGGAAGCCGCCGAGCACACTCGGCGGCACGGCCCACGTCGGCCTGGGCAAGACATTGGGCCACCGAGTCACTTGCGGCTACACACCGTCAGATCGCCCTCGCCTCCCCCGAGAACTGGCGACAGTTGCATACGCGAGCCCACCAGTATCAACCCCGGACTTCGCCGTCAACCACAGCGTCAGCGCTACGCCCTCGGCTATCGGACAGTGGCGACGCGGAGCGTCTCGCAGACTCATGTCCGGCGCCGCCGGACACCGCGGTTCGTCGCGAGGGCTGCTCCCAGCGGAGCCGAACGTTGCTCACACCGGCCGGTTCTGCTGTTCGATGTACTGCCTGGCCACGGGAAGCGGGGCGCCGCCGATGGTTCCGGCGAAATAGGACCCGGACCAGAGCTTATTGGTCCGCCAGTAGTGGCGCACCAGGTCGGGAATCTCCTGGCGCAGGCGGCGGGAGCAGACGCCCTTGAGGGGGTTGACCAGCTTGGTCACGGCGACTTGGGCGGCAAGTTCACCAGCAGGTAGACATGGTGGCCCTCGCCCTTGAACTCCACCAGGTTGCGCTCGAAGTCCGTACACACCGAAGCATGATCTCCTCCATCCACCTCAAGTGTGCATTGGTGAACACCTGGTGCCAGAACCTGGCCGCGAAGACCACGTGCACATACATCACGAAAGCACAGTGGCGACCAGTTCTGATCTCCTGCATCTCACCCATAACCCACGTATGTAGGGTGCCGGTCATGCAGCTCAGGTACAGCTTCCGCCTGTACCCGGACACCGGTCAGCAGACTGCGTTGGCGAAGGCGTTCGGGTGCGCCCGGGTGGTGTTCAACGACGCGGTCCGCGCCCGTGAAAGACGCCCGAAAGGCCGAGCAGCCGTTCCCGACAGCCGGTCAGCTGTCCCGGAAGCTGATCACCGAGGCGAAGCGGACAGCCGAGCGGTCCTGGCTCGGCGAGGTGTCCGCGGTGGTGCTCCAGCAGTCCCTACGGGACGCCGAGAAGGCGTACCGCAACTTCTTTGCCTCCCTCAAGGCCACGCGCGAGGGACCGAAGATGGGAGCACCACGGTTCAAGTCCCGCAAGGACACGCGGCAGTCGATCCGGTTCACCGCCAACGCCCGCTGGAACGTCACTGGCGGTGGCCGTCTGAACCTGCCGAAGATCGGCGCGGTGAAGGTGAAGTGGTCCCGCACCCTGCCCGCCATCCCCACCTCCGTCACCGTCATCAAGGACGCGGCCGGCAGGTATTTCGCCTCCTTCGTCATCGACACCGATCCCGCCGCCGACGCGACCCGGATGCCCGAGACCGACCACACCATCGGCATCGATCTCGGCCTCACCCACTTCGCCGTCCTCTCCGACGGCACGAAGATCGACTCCCCGCGCTTTTTGCGGCGCGTGGAGAAGAAGCTGAAGAAGGCCCAAAAGGAACTGTCCCGCAAGCAGAAGGGATCAAAGAACCGGGCCAAAGCCCGTCTCAAGGTCGCCCGCGCGCACGCCAAGGTCGCGGACGCACGCCGTGAGTTCCACCACCAGCTCTCCACTAAGCTGATCTCCGAGAACCAAGGGATCGCCGTGGAGGACCTGTCGGTGGCGGGACTGGCCCGCACGAACCTGGCCAAGTCCGTGCACGACGCCGGATGGTCATCGTTCATCAGCATGCTGGAGTACAAAGCACAACGGTACGGCCGCACACTGGTCAAGATCGGCCGGTTCACACCGACCTCCCAGATCTGCTCCACCTGCGGCGCCCTGGACGGACCCAAACCCCTAAACGTCCGGGAATGGGACATGTACCGCCTGCGGCACCGTCCACGACCGGGATACCAATGCCGCGATCAACGTGAAGACGGCCGCCGGACTGGCGGTATCGGCCTGCGGAGCGCCGGTAAGACCAGGAGTAATTCCGGCACAGTGCGAAGAAACAGGAAGCCACGGATTCCCGACCGAACCCCGTGCCGCGTAGCGGCACAGCAACAAGTCGAGAAGGCCAGAATCGTCGGGCTTCAGTCAGAGGAGCAAGTCAATCCCGCCGCACCCTGGTGCGCTCGGTGCGCGCCGCAACCGGACTGACGCCCAAGGCGTTCATCGACCGCCGCGTCGTCCTGGAGGCCAAGCGCCTCCTCGTCCACACCGACCTGCCGATCGGCCGGGTCGGCGCCGCCGTCGGCCTCCCCGACCCGGCGAACTTCTCCAAGTTCTTCCACCAGCACACGGACCGGACACCGGCCGCGTTCCGCGCCGAACTGCGCTGCGCCAGCGAGGAGTTGCACACGACGACGGCCGGGACAGCCTCTCGGTGTCCCGGCCGCGCGCCACGGCTTCAGCGGCCGAAGGTGAACCAGTTGACGTTGACGAAGTCCGCCGGCTGTCCGCTGGTGAACGTGAGATACACGTCGTGCGTGCCGGTCACCCCGGTGATGTTCGCCGGGATCGTCCGCCAGGACTGCCAGCCGCCCGTGTTGCCCACCGCGAAACTGCCGACGGGCGCGTTGGTACGGCTGTCCAGGCGCACCTCGACCAGTCCGCTGACGCCGCCGGGCGCACCGCTGGCGACCCGCGCGGAGAACTGGGTGGCAGCCTGGGAGCCGAAGTCGACGCCCCGGTAGAGCGCCCAGTCGCCGTTGGCGGCCCAGCCGACGTTCTGGCCGCCGCCGGTGTCGGAGGTGGTCTCGGTGTTCAGCCCGGACTGGCCGTCGTAGGACTCGGCCTGGATGGTGCCGTAGGCGTCGCGGTTGCCGGTCGGCGGGGGTGTGGTACCGCTCCCACCGGCCGACAGCACCTGGACGTAGTCGACGACCATCGGATGCCCTGGCTGGGTCGCGGCGTCGGGGCCGCCGCCGAAGGCGTCCGGGAAGGCGCCGCCCATCGCCACGTTGAGGATGATGAAGAACCCGTGGTCGGTGGCGTTGCGCCAGGTCGTCGCGTCGACCTGGTCGGCCCGCACGGTGTGGAAGTGGGTGTTGTCGATGGAGAAGCGGATCTCCTCCGGGCTGGTGGAGCGGTCCCACTCCAGTCGGTAGGTGTGGAAGCCGGCCTGGCAGGTGGTGCCCGGGCAGGTGGTGGAGGAGCCGATGCCGACATGCTCGTTGCAGGGGCCGCCCGGCGCGGTGCCGCAGTGCATCGTCGCGAACACCGTGTTCTGGCCCTGGGTGTTCTCCATGATGTCCAGCTCGCCGACGCTGGGCCAGTTCCAGTAGTCGCCCCGGTAGGGCGCGCCCAGCATCCAGAACGCCGGCCAGTAGCCCCTGGCGGCGGCCCCGGTGACGTTCGGCACCTGTATACGGGATTCGACACGCAGTATGCCGCCCGCCGGGGGCTGGAAGTCGGTGCGGTTGGTCTCGATACGGCCGGAGGTCCAGTTGCCGGCCGCGTCGCGGCGCGGGGTGATGCGCAGATTGCCGTTGCCGTCGAGCGAGACGTTGTTGGTGCTGTTCGTCATCGTCTCGATCTCGCCGGTGCCCCAGTTGGCGGGACCGCCGGGATACGAAGTGCCGGTGGCGTACTGCCAGTTGGCGGTGTTGACGCCGCTGCCCGCCGGGCCGTTGAAGTCGTCCAGGAAGACCTGGGTCCAGCCCGAGGGGGGCGGGGGAGCGGTGGCGTTCGCGGTGGGACTGATGGCCGTGGCGGCGAGCGCCGCCAGCCCGAGGGTGCTCAGGACGGCGACGAGCGCCCGCCGCAGGCGGGGCCGTCGTCGGTGGGGTGTGCCGGAGGTTTCACTCATCGAAGGTGCTGCCTCTCGGGTACGGGGTGTGGGTGCGCAGGTGCCCTCGACAGCGCTTGAGAGCGCTCTCAAGGTGCCGACAATGTGCTCCCCGTCACTGCGGACGTCAAGGGTTGAAGCAGTGAAACTCCCTATTGAGGGCGGGAGTTCACGCCCTGAAGGCGGCGAAACGGCCCCAAAGCGCGCCTGCCGCCCCCCGATGACCCCGTCGGCGTCGGGGTCACACGCTCGTCGTGGCCGTCGGGCGGGCCGGCTCCGCATCCTCCCGCAGCCCGGACCGGTCGTGCCCCCGCCGCAGCGGCGCCGGCGCCCACCAAGCCCGCCGGCCCAGCACGGGCGACTTCGAGTGCCTGCTCCGATGCTGCTGGTGCCCGCGCCGATGGCACGCCCCGGATACGCTGCGGACGACCCGTTACCCGGACGCCGCCGTCGAGCACCTGCGGGGCCTGCCTGTGCATGAGAGGAAGCACGCCGTCGTGGACGAGGGCGTGGCCCGCCTCTCGCCGACCCGCTCAAGCGCGCCAACCTCAATCGCCTGGGCGCTACGGCTTCGCCGCCCGCCTGCCAAGGGAGGGGCTGCGGCCTCGTCGCGACCCGGCAACTGCCGACCTCTACGGGGACGACGACTCGTAGCAGCGGACCGAACAGCTCCCTCGCCCTGTCCGGCCGGCACCCCCGGATGCCGGTGGGCGCCGCGGCTCAGGAACGGGAGGAGGAGGGGACGCTGCCGGACTGGGCGCGGTTGGCGCGGATCTCGTCGTGGTGGTCGGCGGCCCAGCCGATCAGCTGCATGACGATCTCGTGCAGGCCGCGGCCGAGCGGGGCGAGCGCGTACTCCACGCGCGGCGGGACCTCGGCGTAGGCAGTGCGCGTGATCAGGCCGTCGTCCTGGAGTTGGCGCAGTGTGTGGGTGAGCATGCGCTGGGAGATGCCGGGGATCTGGCGTTGCAGGTCGGTGTAGCGCCGGGGGCCGTCCTGGAGGACGGCGATGATCAGCATGCTCCACTTGTCGCCGACCCGGTCGAGGACCTGCCGGATGAAGGCCATGTGGTCGGCGGGGATGCTCGCGCACGGCCCCGCCGCGGCCGCCATCTCCATACCTGCGCTGTCCTGCATGGCGCCCGTTCCTCTCTGTCGCCCACACCGATGTGCCTTTTGTACCGCCTTCCATACTGGCGCATCATGGCGTTACGAACAAATGAGAGGAATTGGAGGCCAGGGCTATGAGGGTAGAGATCTGGGCAGAGGTCACCTGCCCTTGGTGCGGGCTTGGCAGCCACCGTGTGGACCGAGCCGTGGAGCGGTTCGAGCACAGCGATCAGGTGGACGTCGTCCACCGCTCCTTCCCGCTGGGTGGCGGCTTCCCCACCGACCGCACGGTCAGCGTCCGCGAGGCCCTGCTGAGCAAGCACGGCATCAGCGGCGCGCAGGCAGAGGCGGCGACCCGGCAGATCGAGACACTCGCCGGCGCCGAGGGCCTGAGCCCCTACCGGGTGCTGGACAACGTCGTCGGCAACACCGAGCTGGCCCACGAGTTCTCCTCTCCGGCGAGTTGGGCCTCGACCGCGACCTGACGCGCCAGGTCCTCACCGACCGCCGCTACCGCACCCAGGTGAAGGACGACGCCCGCCGCGCGCAGCGCCTGGGCGCCACCGGAGCCCCGTTCATCGTCGTCGACGGCCGCTACGGCGTCCCCGGCGCGCAGGACAGCGACACCCTGCTCGACCTGCTGCAAACGGCCTGGGACGAAACCCACCCCATCACCCTCACCCCCGCGGGCGACGCCCCGGGCTGCGGCCCCGACGGCTGCGCCGTCCCCGCCCGCCCCTGACCCCTCACCCATTCCCCCCGTCTCGCTGAAAGGCGCCACCACCATGTCGTACCTGCTGCACATCGACTCCTCCTCGCTCGGCGAAGCCTCCGTCTCCCGCCAGGTCGCCCAGTCCTTCCGCGACCAGTGGCAGGGCCCGGTCGTCCACCGCGACCTCGCCGTCTCGCCGGTGCCCCACCTGAGCGCCGCGGGCATCACGGCCCGCATCACCGACCCGGCGCAGCACACCCCCGAGCAGGCGAAGGCGGCCGCGGTCCAGGACGAGCTGATCGAGGAGTTCCTCGGCGCCGCGGCCTACCTGTTCACGGTGCCGATGTACAACCTGTTGATGCCCTCGGTGTTCAAGGCGTGGCTGGACCAGATCATCGTCACGGACCGCACCCTGCGCCACACCGGCACTTCCCCGGCGGCGGGCCGGCCGGCCGTGCTGATCTCCGCCCAGGGCGGGGGCTACGGCCCCGGCACCCCGAAGGAGGGCCTCGACTACGTAGTGCCCACCCTGGAAGCCGTCCTGGGCCGCGACGACCTCCTCGGCCTGGACGTCACCACCGTGATACCCGAGCTGACCATGGCCCCCATCGCCCCGGCCCTCGCCCCGCTCCTTCCCGTGCACGAAGCATCCATGGCCTCCGCCCACGACCAGGCCCGCCGCCTCGCCACGGCCATCGGCGCACCGCGTGCCGCCTGACTCTCTCCAGGTGATCCCCATGACTGACCTGCTTGTCCTCGGCGGCAGCGGCCGCACCGGAATCCACGTACTCCGGGAGGCCGCCGCCCGCGGCCACCGCGTCCGCGCCCTGGTACGCAACCCCGACGCGGTCCGGGCCCCGGCCGGCGTCGAACTCGTCCAGGGCACGCCCGCGAACATCGACGATCTCCGTAAGGCCGCCCAGGGCACCGAGGCCGTGATCAGCGTGCTCAACAACGCCCGCGCCTCGGACAACCCCTGGGCCAAGCCCGTCAGCCCGCCCGCCTTCATGACCACCGCCGCCCGGGACACCCTGACCGTGATGGACGAGCAGGACATCCATCGGATCGTCCTGGCCTCCACGCAGGGCGCCGGCGACGACTGGGCCCACCTCAACCCGATGATGAAGGCGTTCATCAAGGCGTCCAACCTCAGGGCCGGCTTCGCCGACCACGACGGAGTCGACCAGGCCGTCCGCACCTCGCACGCCGACTGGACCCTGGCCCGTGCCGTCGCCCTCAGCGACAAACCGGCCAGCGGCCAGGTGAAGGCTGCCGAACGCGGCACCGGCAAGCCGGCCATGCGGATCAGCCGCGCCGACTTCGCCGGCTTCCTGATCGACGCCGTGGAGAAGGCCGCCTGGATCCGCCAAGCCCCACTGGTGTGGAACGCCCGGGGCTGACAGACGGACCGTTCGGCGGTGTGGACTGCGCATGCAATCCGCACCACCGATCCATGCGATGGATCTGTTCTCAGAACCCGCTCTCACTCAAAGGCAGGACGGACCCCCTTCTGCGAACAGCACGCCTGTCAGAAGTGTGACGCCCGGCCCGGCTCGCCCTGCCGCTCGCGCGGCGGCGCGGTCGCCTCCGTCTACCACACCCGCCGCTTCGCCATGGTGCCCCGGCTGAAGAAGGCGCTGCGGGTGCTCACCCCGGCCGCCGTCGACTCAGACCTGTCGAGCGCGGACATCCGCATCGGCTACGCGAGGTGCTTGACGCTCGGGCGGGAACTCGGCTCCCAGCCCGACGCGCTCAGCAAGCACAGCATCCCGAGGGACAAGATCTTCAGCGAGAGGATCAGCACCCGCGTCCGCGACGGCCCGCCTTCGAGGAGGCTCTTCGTACGGCGCGAGATCAAGGCGCACGCCCCGCACTGCCGGGTCATCTTCACCGTGTACGAGATGAAGCGGCCCGGCCGCGACGCCGCCGAACTCGCCGCGTTCGCCGACCACCTCACCGCCACGGCCTGGTTCCTGAGATGCCCGCCCGGCCCCAACGGCCCGGGGCAAGAGGCTGTTCGCGTTCCTCGCGGCGATGGCGGAGACCTAGCGCGAGAAGATCCGCGAGTCCACGACACCAAGTCGCTGTGCGCGGTGGGCACGGTCAGCCAGTTCGTCGGCACCCGCATCGAGCAACTCACCGAGGACTGGCTGACGTTGGACCAGATGTACGTGCTGGCCGGCCCCGACGAGATCGGGCTTCCCTGTCCTGCAGTAGCGCGGCCTCCTCGACGAGGTGATCCCGGCCGAGACCGCGGCCGCCACCCGCCGGGCCTACTGCGCGGCCGGCATCCCCACCCAGTCGGTGCCCTACCCCGGCGACCACCTCCTCACCGACCCCATGGCCGTCCACCCCACGCTCACCTGGCTCGCCGCCCGCTTCCTGGGCAGCCCCTCGTCCACGACCTGCTGATCCCCCGGTCGTCCCCGCGCCGGAGCCCCACGGCGCGGGGACCTTCGTCGGGGTGCCGGTAGTCTCGCCGCCGTGAACGGGGGAGAGGCAGTGGCGGTGGGGGAACGGCTCGGGCGGCGGCCTCGGCAGCCGTGGGTGACGGGACTTCGGCGGGGCGTCGTCGCAGGTGGCCTGACATCGCTGGGTGTCGACCGTCGTCATCGCCAAGGTGTGGGAGACGTGCGACACAGGCGTCAACGCATCCGCGAACTCCCTCACGCTCCTCTTCCTTGTGCCGGTCATCTGGCCGGCCGCGGCGCTGCACTGGCTCGTCGTCCACGGTGCCCTCGGTGGCCGTTGGCCTGCTGTCGCCCTCGCGGCAGGAGTGGGCTCGGTGTGTGGTTCGCGTGGTTCCTGGTGACATGGCTCGGCATCATGGACGGCTGTCCGGATCCTCGGTGCCCGGGGAACGTGCCGCCGTGGTGGCCGGGCTTCCTTCCCTCCCAGGGCGCCATCCCAGTGCCCGGGAGACCCCCAGGGCGGCGAGGCGTACGGCCGGTACGAGCATGCTGACCTGGCTGTCCTGCGCGGGTACGACCACTGAGACGGCGGCGGTCACCGTACCGTCGGGGGCGTGTACCGGGGCGGCCACGGACAGGGCGTCGTCGGTCACTTGGCGGTCGCTCACGGCGACTCCGATGCGGCGGACCTCGGCGAGGGAGCGACGCAACCGGGCGGGATCGGTGACGGTGTGGGCGGTGAAGGAGGCCAACGGGCCGGCGCAGTAGGACTCCTGGAACGCGGGCGGGCTGTGAGCGAGGAGGACCAGGCCGACTCCCGTGACATGGAGGGGCCAGCGGGCGCCGACCCGGATGTGCACGCCGACCGCCGAACGGCCCGAAAGCCACTCGGTGTAGACGACCTCGCCGCCGTCACGGACCGCCAACTGCACGTTCTCATGCGTGGCTTCGTACAGGTCCTCCAGATACGGCAGCGCGATCTGACGCAGGGCCAGGCCGCGCGGCGCGAGGGCGGCGACCTCCCACAGCCGCAGCCCCACGTGGTACACCCCGGACGCGTCGCGCTCCAGCGCGCCCCACTCGGTCAGGGCGCCCACCAGCCGGTGCGCGGTGGTCAGGCTCAGCCCGGCCCGCCGGCTGATGTCGGTCAGCGTCAGCGCCGGATGCTCGTGGTCGAACGCGGCGAGCACGGACAGCAGCCGGTCGGGCGCGGAACGGGTCGTCATGGCAGGAGGTCTCCCGGGCGCGATGCCGTGCTGCCGGGCGCCGCCCGGCCGGGGAGGCGGCTCATCCCGGCGCCCCCTCACGGGCCGCGGTAGTGGCCCTGGGCGCCGGTGCGTCCAGGGCGTCCGTGTGCGTCTCGCGCATCCGCCACACCGTGAGCGCGGTGATCGCCGCACCCCCGCACAGCAGCAGGGACACCGGCGTACTGCTGCCGCCGCCGTCGGCGGCCAGCAGACTGCTCGCGATCAGCGGCGAGAAGCCCGCACCGATCAGGGTGGCCGCCTGGTAGCCGAGGGAGGCGCCGGTGTAGCGCACCCGGGTGCCGAACATCTCGGTGAGCAGCGCGCCGAGCGGCCCGTACATCGTGGACTGCGCGACACCGTGCCCCAGGACGAGGGCCAGGATCAGCAGGCCGTGAGAGCCGGAGTCGACGAGGGCGAGCACCGGGAAGGCCAGCGCGGCCGAGGCGACCGCCCCGGCCAGCACGACCGGACGGCGGCCGACCCGGTCGGACAGCGCGGAGGCGACGGGCAGCACCAGCAGCGCGACACAGGAGGCGACGGTCACGGCGGTGAGGACCTGCGGGCGGCTGTATCCACGGTCGACCGCATACGAAATCATGAATCCGGTCAGCAAGGACTGCGCCGTGAAGGCCCCGATGCCGACGCACGCCGCGAGCAGCACAGGCTTCGGCCGCCGCAGCACCTCCAGCACCGGCGGCCGGTCGTGCCGCTCGGCCGGCTGGAACAGCGGGCTCTCCGCGACCCGCAGCCGCACGAACAACCCAACCGCCAGCAGGGCCACGCTCAGCAGGAACGGCACCCGCCAGCCCCACGCCCGGAACTGCTCGTCCGGCAGAGCGGCGACCAGCGTGACCACCCCGGCCGACAGCACCGAGCCGAGCGGCGCGCCGAGCTGGGTGAAACTCGACCACAGGCCGCGCCTCGATCCCCGTACCCGCTCGGCGTGTTCGACGACCATCAGGGTCGCCCCGCCCCACTCGCCGCCGATCGCGATGCCCTGCACGACCCGCAGGGCGACCAGCAGGACGGGGGCCCACACGCCGATCGCGTCATAGGTGGGCAGCAGGCCGATCAGGAAGCTGCCGACGCCCATCAGGGTCATCGTCACCAGCATCATCGACTTGCGGCCGAGCCGGTCGCCGAAGTGACCGAAGACCAGACCGCCCACCGGGCGGGCGACATAGCCGGCGGCGAAGGTGCCGAATGCCGCGACGGTGCCGACGGCGGGGTCGGCCTCGGGGAAGAACAGATCGCCGAAGACGAGCGCGGCGACGGTTCCGTAGACGAGGAAGTCGTAGAACTCCACCGCCGTGCCGAGCAGCCCGGACAGGGCGACCCGGCGCAACTGGGTGGAATCGGCGGGCGGTTGGCGGTCGGGCGGAGGGGATGGCTGCACAGTGCGCTCCTGGGGACGGTGCCGACGGTGCCACGGTCGCTCCGTGAAGTTAGGCAGCTCCTCTCCGGCCGTCAATCAGTTGCACAACATCAGTTGAGTCCGTCCTCCGCGACACGCAGCAGCAGGGCGTGCAGGGTCTCCCGCTCGGCGGGGGAGAGCGGGCCGAGCAGTTCCTGTGTCACTCGCAGCCCCGCCTCGTCGGTGTCGCGCAGAAAGCCCCGGCCGGCATCGGTCAGGACGACGATCCGGCTGCGCCGGTCCTCCGGGGCCGGACGGCGCTCGGCGAAGCCCAGCTTCTCCAGGTCGTCCACCAGGCCGACGATCGCGCTCGGGTCGTAACCGAGCCGGTGGCTCAGTTCGCGCTGGAGGGCGCCCTCGGCGGTGGCGAGGAAGCGCAGCACCGCATAGTGGCGCAGCCGCAGCCCCGACTCCTGGAGGCAGGCGTTGAAGAGCTGCCCCGAGCGCAGGCCCAGCCGGTACAGCAGATAGCCCGTGTCCGCGTGCAGTTCACGCATCCACGGCTCGTCGGCGTCGAGGGCGGCGGGGTTCTGGAGGTGCTGCTGGCGGGCGATGGCGGGCTCCCTGGTCGAGGCCCCGGCGGGGCGTGTGCGGTGTACTCGGCCAGTGTCGCGCACTCCGGCGGACGGCAACAACTATTGACGTCAACAATTATTGCTCTTAGCTTCGATCTCGGCTTCGATCTCCCGGCAGCCCTCCCGGCGCCGATCACGTGAAGGGACTCGCTCGTGCCCAGCATCGATCTCACCGGCAAGGTCGCCGTCGTCACCGGCAGTGGCCGGGGCCTCGGCCTCGCCTACGCCCGGGCCCTGGCCGCCCACGGCGCGTCCGTGGTCGTCAACGACGTCGACGAGACCGTCGCGGAACAGGCCGTGAAGTCCATCGCCGAGACCGGCGGCAGCGCGGTCGCCGAGGTGGTCCCCGTCGGCACCACCGAGGCCGCCGACCGGCTGGTGGACCGCGCGGTGGACGAGTTCGGCCGGCTCGACGTCCTGGTCACCAACGCGGGCATCCTGCGCGACAAGGTGCTCTGGAAGATGACCGACGACGACTTCGACGCGGTGATCACCACCCACCTCAAGGGCACCTTCACCTGTGCCCGCGCCGCCGCCGTCCGCATGCGCGAACAGGGTGAGGGCGGCAGCCTGATCCTCGTCGGCTCCCCGGCCGGCCAGCGCGGCAACTTCGGCCAGACCAACTACGCCGCCGCCAAGGCCGGCATCGCCGCGATGGCCCGCACCTGGTCGATGGAACTGGCCCGCGCGGCCATCACCGTCAACGCGATCGTGCCGGTCGCCGCGACCGCGATGACCGAGACGATCCCCGCCTTCGCCCCCTACATCGAGGCGATGAGGAACGGTGCGCCGCTTCCGGACTTCCTGCGCAAGGGCGAAGGCTTCGGCACCCCCGAGGACTGCGCCGCACTCATCCCCTTCCTCGCCTCCGACGCGGCACGGGGCGTGACCGGTCAGTGCATCGGCATCGGTGGCGACCGGGTGGCACTCTGGTCCCATCCGCAGGAGATCAGGGCGGCCTACGCCGACGGCGGCTGGACCCCCGACGCCCTGGCCGACGCCTGGCCCACCTCGGTCGGCGCGGAACCGCAGACGGTCGGTATTCCCGCGCCCCAGCTGCCGGAGGTCTGATGGACATCGACAACCTGGTCGCGATCGACGTCCACACCCACGCGGAGGTGTCCTCCAAGGGCCACTCCTCCCTCGACGACGACCTGCACGACGCCTCCTCCGCCTACTTCAAGGTCGAGGGCAAGCGCAAGCCCACCCTGGAGGAGACGGCCGCGTACTACCGCGAGCGGAACATGGCCGCCGTGATCTTCACGGTGGACGCCGAGTCCGCGACCGGCACCGCGCCCGTCCCCAACGAGGAGGTCGCCGAGGCCGCGGCCGCCAACGCGGACGTCCTCATTCCGTTCGCTTCCGTCGACCCCTTCCGGGGACGGGCGGGCGTACGGCAGGCGCGGCGGCTGGTCGAGGAGTACGGGGTGAAGGGGTTCAAGTTCCACCCCAGCATCCAGGGCTTCTTCCCCAACGACCGGTCGGCGGCGTACGGCCTGTACGAGGTGATCGAGGAGACCGGCAGCATCGCCCTCTTCCACACCGGCCAGACGGGGATCGGCGCCGGAGTGCCCGGGGGCGGGGGCATCCGCCTGAAGTACTCCAACCCGCTGCACGTGGACGATGTCGCGGCCGACTTCCCCCATATGAAGATCATCCTGGCGCATCCGTCCTTCCCCTGGCAGGACGAGGCGCTCGCCGTCGCCACGCACAAGCCGGGCGTGCACATCGACCTGTCCGGCTGGTCGCCGAAGTACTTCCCGCCGCAGCTCGTGCAGTACGCCAACACGCTGCTGAAGGACAAGGTCCTCTTCGGCTCGGACTTCCCCGTGCTCACCCCCGACCGCTGGCTCGCCGACTTCGCGAAGCTGCCGGTCAAGGACGAGGTCCGGCCGAAGATCCTCAAGGAGAACGCCGCCCGCCTGCTCGGGCTGACGAAGCCATAGGGGGCCGTAGATGCGCAACGAGGGACTGGGGTCATGGCCCGCACGCCGGGCCCGGAAGACACCGCGTCGGGTGGCGCTGGTCCACGGTGGACTGTCCGCCGCACGCGGTGGCCCGTCGACGGATGACGGTGGGCCGTCCACCGAGTGCGGTGGCCGGTCGGCGAATGCCGGTGGGCCGTCCACCGAGTACGGTGGCCGGTCGGCGAATGCCGGTGGGCCGTCCACCGAATACCGTGGCCGGTCGACGAGCACCGGTGATCTGTCCACCGACTACCGCACATTGCATACACGCGTCACTCGCCTGGCCCACGCCCTGCGTACCCGGGGCATCCGCCGCGGCGACCGCGTCGCCTACCTCGGCCCCAACCACCCCGCCTACCTGGAGACCCTCTTCGCGGCCGGCACGCTCGGCGCGGTCTTCGTTCCGCTCAACACCCGACTGGCCGGCCCGGAGATCGCCTACCAGCTCACCGACTCAGGAGCCAAGGCCCTCGTCCACGCCCCCTCGCACGCCGCGGTCGTCGCCGGACTGCCGGGGCACACCGACGTCCGTACCTACATCGAGGTCGGCACCGAGTACGAGCAGGTGCTGGCGGCCGCGTCCGAGGAGCCGATCGACGAACCGGTCGGCCTCGACGACACCTGCATCATCATGTACACCTCGGGCACCACCGGCCGCCCCAAGGGCGCCATGCTCACCCACGGCAACCTCATCTGGAACGCCGTCAACGTCCTCGTCGACACCGATCTGATCGCCGACGAACGCGCCCTGGTCTCCGCCCCGTTGTTCCACACCGCCGGCCTGAACATGCTGACCCTGCCGGTGCTGCTCAAGGGCGGCACCTGCGTCCTGGTCGAGTCGTTCGACCCGGCGGCCACCCTCGACCTGATCGAACAGCACCGGATCACCTTCATGTTCGGGGTACCGACGATGTTCGAGCAGGTGGCCCGCCACCCGCGCTGGGCGGACACCGACCTGTCCTCCCTGCGCATCCTCACCTGCGGCGGCTCCCCCGTCCCCACCCCGCTCATCGCCGCCTACCAGGAACGCGGCCTGACCTTCCTCCAGGGCTACGGCATGACCGAGGCCGCCCCCGGCACCCTCTTCCTGGACGCCGAACACGCCGTGAGCAAGGCGGGCTCGGCGGGCGTGCCGCACTTCTTCAGCGACGTCCGCGTGGTCCGGCCCGACTTCACCCCCGTCGACGTCGGCGAGACCGGCGAGATCGTCGTACGCGGTCCGCACGTCATGCCCGGCTATTGGGGACTGCCCGAGGAGACGGCCGCCTCCTTCACCGACGGCTGGTTCCGCAGCGGCGACGCGGCGCGCGTCGACGAAGACGATTACGTGTACATCGTCGACCGCATGAAGGACATGATCATCTCCGGCGGGGAGAACGTCTACCCCGCCGAGATCGAGGACCTCCTCCTCGCCCACCCGGACATCGACGAGTGCGCCGTCATCGGCGTCGCCGACGACAAGTGGGGCGAGGTGCCGCGAGCGGTCGTCGTGCCCCGCGAGGGCGCCGCGCTCGACCCCGACGAGGTGCTCGCCTCCCTGGCCGGCCGCCTCGCCAAGTACAAGATCCCCAAGTCGCTGGTGGTGGCGGACGAACTCCCGCGCACCGCCTCCGGAAAACTCCTCAAGTCCCGGGTGCGCTCCCGGTACGGCAACAACCCCCAAGCGAAGGACGCCACATGAGCATCACCGTCAACGGTCTCGACGAGCTGAAGAAGCTGGCCGGAAGCGACCTCGGCACCAGCGAGTGGATCGAGGTCACCCAGGAGCGCATCGACACCTTCGCCGACGCCACCGGCGACCACCAGTGGATCCATGTGGACCCCGAACGCGCCAAGGAAGGCCCCTTCGGCGCCCCCATCGCCCACGGCTACCTCACCCTCTCCCTCTTCATCCCCCTGTTCACCGAGCTGCTGGACGTGCAGGGCGTCACGACGAAGGTCAACTACGGCCTGAACAAGGTGCGTTTCCCCGCGCCGGTCAAGGTCGGGTCCCGTATCCGGCTCGCGGGGAGGCTGGCCGAGGTCGAGGAGGTGCCGGGCGGGGTCCAGATCACCGTCGACGGCACCATCGAGATCGAGGGCGGCGCCAAGCCGGCGGCGGTGCTGCAGAGCCTGTCCCGGTTCTACGCCTGAGCGGCGCCGGCGCGCGAGGGCACGCGGTCGAGGAGGCGTTCCGCCGAGGCGTCGGCGAACGGGGTGAGCCGGTCGTACACGGTGCGGAACGTCGTCTCTGCCCGCTCCGCCGGCCAGCCGGCGGGCAGGTGCTCGACCGGGAGCCGCGGGTCGCGGCGGACGATGCGCAGCCACTCCGTCTGCAGCAGCAGGCGCCGCGCGAGCGCGTCGTCGCCCTCCGGCTCCGCCGACTCCCACGGCTGCCACCGCCGTACGAAACCGTCGTAGCGGTCGGCGAGTTCGGACAGTTCCCAGGTCTCCTCGATCATCGCGCCGATGTCGGTGCCGGTGTCGGCGTGGGCGCGGAACACCTTCACATGGGCGGCCAGCCCCAACTCGGCGACCAGCTCGGCCACATCCACCTCGCCCGGGGCGATCCACAGGCCGCCGAACAGCGGCCCGAAGCCGCTCCAGGTCAGCTTGGAACGCAGGTCGTGGCGCTGGCGCTGCCAGGACTCGGGCAGGGAGAAGCCGAGCAGGGTCCAGGTGCCGTCCCACTCCCGGTTGACGGCACCGGTCTGCCAGATGCGGCGTTCGCCGTCGCGCAGTACCGCCTCGGAGTGCTCGGTCAGGCCGAAGTACATCCGGCGGCCCTCGCGTTGGCGGCGCAGCAGCCCGCGGTGGACCATCCGGGTCAGCGTCGATCGCGTCGCCTGTTCGCCGACACCGGCGCGCGCGAAGACGTCGATGACGCTGCCCGAGTACACGCACACATCGCGCCCGAGCACCTGGTCGCCCAGGAAGGTGAGCATCAGGGACTGGGGCCGCAGCGACTCTTCCGTGGTCACGCGGCCCACCGTACGCCCTCGGTGATCAGCGCGTGACCTGGAGGTACGCGCTCCGGGCCCGGCAGTCCCGCGCCGTCACCGGACGCCCGCCACGTGGACGAAGACCGGGTGGGAGGAGAACCAGGTGTCGGCCCACGGATCGCCGTCGCCGGGTGCGTGTGGACCGGTCCGTGGTGCGGCTCGACCGAGGCGCCCGGGTGGCCCGCGCCGTGCTGGTTTCCGTCGCCGGGGACACTGGGCGTCCGCATGACGGCGAGCGGGAAGCAGCGGCTGTCGGGATCGGGCCGCCGGCCGGCGCCCGCCTGGGGCGTGGTCATGCGAAGTGCACACGTCTGCTCCGTGAAGGGGTGGACTCGATGGGCCCCCAGTGAGTCGGTGCGGACGAGTAGGGTCGGGGTGGGCCGGCGAAGTGATGACACGGACTCGGTGGCGGGAGAGGTGCAGGCGTGAAGCTGACGATTCTGGGCGGCGGCGGGTTCCGGGTGCCGCTGGTGTACGGGGCGCTGCTGGGGGACCGGGGCGAGGGACGGGTGACGGACGTCGTTCTGCACGATCCGGACGACAGTCGACTGTATGCAGTCTCCCGTGTGCTGGCCGAACAGGCGTCGACCGTCGACGACGCCCCCCGCGTGACCGCCACCACCGACCTCGACGAGGCCCTGCGCGGCGCCGACTTCGTCTTCTCCGCCATCCGCGTCGGCGGCCTGGAGGGCCGCGCGAACGACGAGCGGGTCGCCCTGGCGGAGGGCGTCCTCGGTCAGGAGACGGTCGGCGCCGGCGGCATCGCCTACGGTCTGCGGACCGTTCCCGTCGCCGTCGACATCGCCCGACGGGTCGCCCGCCTCGCCCCCGACGCTTGGGTCATCAACTTCACCAACCCGGCCGGCCTGGTCACCGAGGCCATGTCCCGCCACCTCGGCGACCGCGTCATCGGCATCTGCGACTCACCGGTCGGCCTCGGCCGCCGTATCGCCCGCGTCCTCGGCGCGAAGAACCCGGGCGAGGCGTGGATCGACTACGTCGGCCTCAACCACCTCGGCTGGGTCCGCGGCCTGCGCATCGCCGGACGCGACGAACTCCCGCGCCTGCTCGCCGACCCGGACCTGCTCGGCTCCTTCGAGGAGGGCAAGCTCTTCGGCGTCGACTGGCTGCGGTCGCTGGGCGCGATCCCCAACGAATACCTGCACTACTACTACTTCAACCGTGAGACGGTCCGCGCCTACCAGGAGGCCGAGAAGACCCGCGGCGCCTTCCTGCGTGACCAGCAGGCCCGCTTCTACGCCGAGGCCCGGCGCGCCGACGTCTCCGCCCTGGACCTCTGGGACCGCACCCGCGCCGAGCGCGAGGCCACCTACATGTCCGAGAACCGGGAGGCCGCCGGCGCCGGCGAGCGCGACACCGACGACCTGTCCGGCGGCTACGAGAAGGTGGCCCTGGCCCTGATGCGGGCCATCGCCCGCGACGAACGCACCACCCTGATCCTCAACGTCCGCAACCGCGGCACCCTCTCCGTCCTCGACACCGACGCCGTCATCGAGGTCCCCTGCCTGGTCGACGCCAACGGCGCCCACCCGGTCGCGGTGGCCCCGCTGCCCGGCCATGCCACCGGGCTCGTCTGCGCGGTGAAGGCGGTCGAGCGCGAGGTGCTGGCCGCCGCCGAGTCGGGCTCCCGGGCGACGGCGGTGAAGGCGTTCGCGCTGCACCCGCTGGTCGACTCGGTGAACGTGGCCCGCAGGCTGGTGGAGGGCTATCGGGCCGTCCACCCGGGCCTGGCGTATCTTGGCTGAGCGCCGACGGCAAGCGCTTACCGCCAGGCTTGCCGCCGGACGGCTTCCCCACTGGTCCCCGGGAGAGACCCCATGCACGACGAACGCCGCCGGATCGAGGAGCGCGTCGAGCGCCTCCACACCCAGCGCATCAGGCCCGCGCTCTACGCCGCCACCGTCCCCTTCGAGGTCGCGGCGTGGCAGGCGCCGGGGGAGCCGGTCCCCTTCGAGGAGGCCGCCACCGCGGCCTTCGAGCCCTTCGCGATGGACACCCCGTGGGGTCCGCCGTGGGGCACCACCTGGTTCCGGATGCGGGGCACGGTCCCGGTGGAGTGGGCGGGCCGACGCGTCGAGTCGGTGATCGACCTCGGCTTCCACGACGCCTGGCCGGGCGGCCAGGCCGAGGCCCTGGTCCACCTGACCGACGGGACGCCGCTGAAGGCGGTGAACCCGCTCAACCAGTACGTGCCGGTCGGCAACCCGGCCGTCGGCGGGGAAGTCGTCGACTACCTGGTCGAGGCGGCGTCGAACCCGGACATCCTGGCGCATGGCTTCGCCGAACCGACGACACTCGGCGATGTACTGACGGCAGGCGACCGTCCACTGTATACATTCCGCCGCGCCGACCTCGCCGTCCTCGACGAGACCATCTTCCACCTCGACCTCGACCTCCAGGTCCTGCGCGAACTGATGGCCGAGCTGGGCGAGCACGACCCCCGCCGGCACGAGATCATGCACGCCCTCGACCGGGCGATGGACCTGCTCGACCTGGACGACATCGCCGGCTCGGCGGCCGACGTCCGCGCCGCCCTGCGGGAGGTGCTCGCCAAACCCGCGAACGCCAGCGCCCACATCGTCTCCGGCGTCGGCCACGCGCACATCGACTCCGCCTGGCTGTGGCCGATCCGCGAGACCAAGCGCAAGACGTCCCGCACCTTCTCCAACGTCACGGCCCTGGCGGAGGAGTACGAGGAGTTCGTCTTCGCCTGCTCGCAGGCCCAGCAGTACGAGTGGGTCCGCGACCACTACCCGCAGGTGTGGGCCCGCATCCAGGAGTCGGTGAAGAAGGGCCAGTGGGCGCCGGTCGGCGGCATGTGGGTCGAGGCCGACGGCAACCTCCCCGGCGGCGAGGCCATCGCCCGCCAGCTGATCCACGGCAAGCGGTTCTTCATCGAGCACTTCGGCATCGAGACCAAGGGCGTCTGGCTGCCGGACTCCTTCGGCTACAACGCCGCCTACCCGCAGCTCGCCAGGCTCGCCGGCAACGAGTGGTTCCTCACCCAGAAGATCTCCTGGAACCAGACCAACAAGTTCCCCCACCACACCTTCTGGTGGGAGGGTATCGACGGCACCCGCGTCTTCACCCACTTCCCGCCCATCGACACCTACAACGCCCGCTTCAGCGGCACGGAGATGTCCCGGGCCGTGCGCAACTACGCGGAGAAGGGCGGAGCCACCCGCTCCCTGGCCCCCTTCGGCTGGGGCGACGGCGGGGGCGGCCCCACCCGCGAGATCATGGAGCGGGCCCGGCGCCTGAGGAACCTGGAGGGCTCGCCCCGGGTCGAGATCGAACACCCCGACGCGTTCTTCGCCAAGGCGCGCGCGGAGTACCCCGACGCCCCGGTGTGGGTCGGTGAGCTGTATCTGGAGCTGCACCGCGCCACCTACACCTCGCAGGCGCGTACCAAGCAGGGCAACCGCCGCTCCGAACACCTGCTGCGCGAGGCCGAGTTGTGGGCGACCACCGCCGCGCTGCACGCGCCGGGCTACACCTACCCCTACGAACAGCTGGACCGCCTGTGGAAGACCGTCCTGCTGCACCAGTTCCACGACATCCTGCCGGGCTCCTCGATCGCCTGGGTGCACCGCGAGGCGGAGGCCGAGTACGCCAGGGTGGCCAAGGAGCTGGAGGCGCTGACCGCCGAGGCGATCACCGCGCTGGGCCCGGGGAGCGGGGCGGGCGGGTCGCGGGTGTTCAACACCAGCCCCTACGACCGCGCCGAGGTGGTACGTACCCCTGAGGGCGCCCCCGTGTACACGGAGGTGCCCGCGAACGGCAGCGCACCGCTGGCGGGCGGTGCCGAGCCGCCGCGGCCGGTGATCGTCACCGAGGGGCGGGTGCTGGACAACGGGCTGGTGCGGATACAGGTGGCGGGCGACGGCACACTGTCGTCTGTATACGACCTACGGGCGGACCGTGAAGTCCTCGCCGACCCCGGCAACCTCCTCCGTCTCCACACCGACCTCCCCAACAACTGGGACGCCTGGGACATCGACAAGCACTACAAGAACCGCTGGACGGACCTCCTCGACGCCGAGTCGGTCACCGTCGTCGAGGAGGATCCCCTCATCGGCGCGATCCGTGTGGAGCGCGCCTTCGGCAAGGGGTCGAGGATCACCCAGACGATCACCGTCCGCGCCGGCAGCCCCCGCGTCGACATCGTGACCGACATCGACTGGCACGAGACCGAGAAGATCCTCAAGGCGGCCTTCCCCGTGGACATCAGGGCGCCGCACTCCTCGGCCGAGATCCAGTTCGGCCACGTCCAGCGCCCCACGCACACCAACACCACCTGGGAGGCGGCCCGTTTCGAGGTCTCCGGCCACCGCTGGGTGCACATCGGCGAACCCGGCTACGGCTTCGCCGTCCTCAACGACTCGACGTACGGCCATGACGTCTCCCGCACGGTCCGTGAGGACGGGGGCACGACCACCACCGTCCGCCTGAGCCTGGTCCGCGCCCCCCGCGTCCCCGACCCGGAGGCCGACCAGGGCCGGCACCGCTTCACCTACGCCCTGCTCCCCGGTGCGAGCATCGAGGATGCGGTCGCCGAGGGCTACGCCCTCAACCTCCCCCTGCGCCTGGCCGACGCCGCGGGCGCCCCGGAGCCGGTGGTCTCGGTGGACGGCGAGGGCGTGACGATCGAGGCGGTCAAGCTCGCCGACGACCGCTCCGGCGATGTCGTCGTGCGCCTCTACGAGTCCCGCGGCGGCCGCGCCCGGGGCACCCTGCGCACCGGCTTCCCGCTGGTCGGCGCCGAGGTGACCGACCTGCTGGAGCGCCGCCTGGAGGACGCGGAACTCGACGGCGACCGTGGCGTCCCCGTCACGCTGCGGCCCTTCCAGATCCTCACGCTCCGCCTGCGGCGGGCGGACGCGGGCTGAGCGCGATGCCGAGGTGAACGCTTCGGGCCGGCCGGCCACTCCCCGTGACAGCGGCCGGCCGGCCCGATCCCCCGTTCCCCGTAGACCCCCGCGGTCCCCGGTGCTTCCCCACGTTCCCCCTGTTGTCCCCCCGTTGTGCCTTTCCCTCTTATGAGCACCGGGACCGCCGCCTGATACACCCCCCCACGAAAAAAATCCCCCCGGTCGGGAGACCGGGGAAAAGGCGGGGGGAAAGCCGGAGGAAGCGCGCTGTTCGGCAGCGGGCAACCCGCCCGGCTAGATCGGCAGAGCCTGAGCCGCTTCGGTCGAGCCGACGGAGTCGACCGGCGTGGGAACCGCCGCCAGCAGCGTCTCGGGCTCCTCGACCCGCTGCTGAGGCAGCGTCACCGGCCGCAGCGGCCGCGGCCCCGACACCACCGTGTAGTCCTGCCCCAGGAACGGCGGCACGATCTCGCCCTGGTCCTCGCCGAGCGCCAACTGGACGGCGGCCCAAGGGGCGTTGACCCCGCACAGGGACAGCTGGTGAAGCCCGCCCGCGGGCCGTGTGTTGACGTCCATGAGGACCGGCCGCTCACCGAACATCCGGAACTGGATGTTGGACAGATAGTGCAGCCCGAAGCCCTCGGCGATCCGGCGGGCCGGTTCCAGCCACTGCTCGTGCAGCGTGAAACCGCGCCGCCGACCGTTCTTGGTGCGGCCGATGGCCAGCCGGACGACGTTGTCCGGGCCGGTGAGGCAGTCCACCGACACCTCCGGCTGCTCCAGCCGCGGCATGACCAGCAGGTCCACCGGCTGGTCGGCGCGGCGCAGCGCGTCCACGACCAGATCGAGGTGGACGTAGGGGCTGGGGAAGCCGTTGAGGTGCACCAGCGAGAAGGGGGCCCGGGTGACGACGCGGAAGCCCACGCCGCCCGCGCCGGACGCCGGCTTGAAGCACGCCTTGTGCCCGGCGCCCTCCAACTCCTCCACGGCGGCGATGAGTTCGTCCGCGTCACGCACCCGCCACCACGGCGGCACGGGCACGCCGATCGCCTGCACGGCCTCGTAGGCGATCACCTTGTCCTGGAAGACGGCGACGGCCTCCGGGAGCGGCGCCAGCAGCGCGGTGCCGACCGCCTCGAAGTCGGCGCGGTGGGTGACGATCGCGGACTGGTGCAGCCGGGGCACGAACACGTCGATGCCGCGGCGCCGGCACTGGGCGAGCGCGTACTCGACGTAGGCGGCGGGGGAGAGGCCCTCCGGCTCCAGCTCCGCCGTGTCGGCGGCGGCCAGCACCGGGGAGTCGGCGTCGGCGTGCGTGGCATGGATCTCGACGGCGCGATCGCTCGGATTTCGGCGGAGCTGATCCATGAAGAACACGTTCTCCGCGTACGTGCGGTTGAGCCAGACGCGTACGCGAGAGACCATGCAGGCCGCCTTTCATGGTTCGCGGGCAGGGCGAAGCAGGCCCGGCCCGGGCAAGGGGGATTGGAGGGACACCGAACCGCCCTGCGTGAAGGGACGTTCATGGCGGTGGTGTGTGGGGCGATCATACGGCTTCCGGAAGCCCACGCGTGCAACGCCGGTGTTACGGAATTTCCGATCACGTTCCCGCGGGTCGACGGAGTGTGCGGCGGGTTGTGCGGCGGGTGTGCCGCGGTGCGCGCGGCCGGGTGACGAGCGTCGGTTTCCCGTCCCGCGGTCCGCTGGTACGCGCCCCCTGCGCGCCCGGTGGTGCGCTTACGGCGCATTGCGGCACGGAGTGGGCGACGGGCGAGACCACACGCCGATACGAGCGCCGCCGTACGCCGGCGGGCCGGGCGGGCCCGGCTTGATCCACCCTTGTCCCGGCCCCCCGAATGTGCTGTCGTGGTGCGGTTGGTGTGCTCGTGAGGGGCGCGTGTGGTCGGGAGCGGGGGTTCCGGGACGATGGTGACGAGCGGGGAGACGGGGCGGCTGCTGGCCATCAGCGACCTGCACGTCGGGTATGCCGAGAACCGGGCACTGGTCGAGGAGATGCGGCCGGAGTCGGAGCACGACTGGCTGATCGTGGCGGGGGACGTCGCGGAGACCGTGGCGGACATCCGCTGGGTGCTGAAGACCCTCGCGAGCCGCTTCCGCAAGGTCGTCTGGGCCCCCGGCAACCACGAGCTGTGGACCCACCCCAGAGACGCGGTCACCCTGCGCGGCGTGGAGCGCTACACCCACCTGGTCGACCTCTGCCGCGACCTGGGCGTCACGACGCCCGAGGACCCGTACCCCGTCTGGGAGGGCCCCGGCGGCCCGGTGGCCGTCGCGCCGCTGTTCCTGCTCTACGACTACTCGTTCCTGCCGCCTGGCTGCACGACCAAGGCGCAGGGCCTGGAGTACGCCCACGGCACCGGCGTCGTCTGCAACGACGAGTACCTGCTGCACCCGGACCCCTACCCGACCCGCGAGGACTGGTGCCGCGCCCGTGTCGCCGAGACCGAGCGCCGGCTCGCGGGGCTGCCCGGCGACCTGCCCACGGTGCTCGTCAACCACTACCCGCTGGACCGCCACCCCACGGACGTCCTGTGGTACCCCGAGTTCGCCATGTGGTGCGGCACCCGGCTCACCGCGGACTGGCACCGCCGCTTCCGGGTCGCCGCCATGGTCTACGGCCATCTCCACATCCCGCGCACCACCTGGCACGAGGGCGTCCGCTTCGAGGAGGTCTCCGTGGGCTATCCCCGCGAGTGGCGCAAACGCCCGGGACCGCCAGGCCGGCTGCGCCGCATCCTGCCCATGGAGGGGACGACGGACGGGACCGCGGGGGGACAGGCGGAGGGGGAGAAGGCGTGATCGAGGAGCTGCTGCCGGAGCCGGTGGTCGTCGTGGAGGCGTACGGCGCCGAGGCCGCCGACGCGAACGCGGTCGCCGCGCTGTACCCGCAGGAGGCGGCGCTGGTGGCGCGGGCGGTCCCCAAGCGGCGCCGGGAGTTCGCCGTCGTACGCTCCTGCGCCCGGCGTGCCATGGAGAAGCTGGGCGTGGCCCCGCACCCCGTGCTGCCCGGTGAACGCGGAGCGCCGAGCTGGCCGGACGGTCTGACCGGCAGCATGACGCACTGCGAGGGCTACTGCGCCGCCGCCCTGGTCCGCGCCGCCGACCTGGCCTCCGTCGGCATCGACGCCGAACCCCACGACCGGCTGCCGGAGGGCGTGCTGGACGCGGTGGCGCTGCCCGCCGAGCGGGAGCGGCTGCGCCGCCTGGCCGTGGACCGTCCGGAGGTGCACGGGGACCGGCTGCTGTTCAGCGCCAAGGAGTCCGTCTACAAGGCGTGGTTCCCGCTCACCCGCGAGTGGCTGGACTTCTCCGAAGCCGACATCGACCTCACGCCGGCGCCCGGCGGAGCCGCGTACGGCACCCTGCGCGCCCGTCTGCTCGTCCCGGGCCCGGTGGTCGCCGGCCGGCGCCTCACCCAGTTCGAGGGCCGCTGGACGGTCCGCCAGGGCCTGGTGGCCACGGCGATCACCGTGCCGTACGCCTGAGGCGATCACCGTGCCGTACACCTGAACCCGGTCGAACCGTCCGGCCGTTCGTCCCTCAGCGCTCGGGGCACCAGCTCCGCAGCAACCGGAAGAACCCCTCCTCGTTCCCCGCCAGTCCCGCTCCGGTCAGGGCCTCGTCCGCCTCCTGGAGAACCGCGGGCGGAATCACCGGAGGCAGCGGATGGCGCGGCGGGTCCGAGTCCTCGGCGCCCGTGTCGTCGAACGCGGCCCGTACGGTGTGCAGGAGCCGCAGATATGCCTGGACGGCGGTGCGCTCGCGGTCGGTCAGTACGGCAGTGGGCATCGGTCGGCTCTCCCCGTGTCGGCGTCGGTTCCCACGCGCCCGGGCGGGCGCGACACCGCCGTACGGCGGCGCACTCCCCAGCTTGCCGCCCACCACTGACAATCCGGCCTCGATGCGCCCGGGTTCGCCCGCTCAGCGGAGGCGAAACCGCACCGCGAACGCGTATGAGGCGCTCAGCCCTGGGGCCCCAGATAGCCCAGCGACGCCTCGATCCGCCCCGCCAGATGGTCCCGTTGTCCGCGTCCGCGTCCCGACGAACCCGCCAGCCAGGTGCGGCATCTGCTGGCGAGGAGGAGCCCGAAACGCTCGGCGTCCCGCTCGTCGGAGAGGTCGAAACGGGTGCGCGCGGCGACCTTGTGCACGGTCGCCTGGAGGTCGGCGCCGTCGGTGAGTAAGCGCGCGGCGACCGCGGCGCCCTCGACGTGATGGCTGCAGTGCCCGGCCTGCATGTGCCACAGCTCGTGGCCGAGGATCACCAACTGGTGGTCGGGGGCGGTGCGTTCCTCGATGACGACGAGGTCCTGGTCTGCCATGTCGAGCCAGAGCCCGCTGGCGGTGCCCACCGGGAAGGCGGCCGTGCGGAAGTGGACGGGGCGGCCACGGCGTCTGCTCATCGCCGCGCACAGCGCGGAGTACAGGTCCGCCGGCACCGCCGGGGCGGGGAGGGTCACCTCCGCGACCAACTCACCGCACAGACGGCGCATTTCCCTACCGATGCCCACAGTCCTCCCCCGGCTCACGTCTCGGGTCGCTTCACGCTCTCCAGGAGCATGTCCAGCCACTCGGCGACCTTGTCGCGGTGCTGGTCGGTGGGCAGCTGGGCGGCCCGCCAGGCGATCCCGCGCACCCCGTGGTCCTGCAGCAGGCGCTCCAGCGGGTCCTCGGCGGCGGCCTCCCGCTCGGCGAGCCGCTGCAGCAGCTCCTGCTCGGTGTGGCGCAGGGTGCCCGCGAGCGCCTCCGGGTCCTCGGCCGTGAGGAACCCGGCGTGTACGTGGAAGAAGCGCTGCAGGGCGTCGCAGTGCTCCATCGTGGGGCGGCGGTCGCCGTTGATGAGGGCGCCCGCCTGCTGCCTCGACATCCCCGCGCCGTCGGCGATCTCCTGCTGGGTGTACTTGCGCCCGTTGGGCTTCAGTCGGGTGCGGCGCAGCAGGTCCAGGCGCTGCAGGAAGCGGGCCTGGACATCCCGTTCGCCGGCCGGGCGACCGCTCAGCAGGGCCTTCACCACGGACTCCGGGACACCGGAGGCGACGGACAGCCGCCCGGTGTCGAAGACCTCCGCGTGCGGCACGCCGAGCCGGTCGGCGAGCGCGGCGACACGGGTGACGACGGCCGACAGCGAAGCCGTCGCCGCGGCGCCCGTAACCTCGAAGCCATCCGTCACCGACAGGTCTCCCACGTCTCTCACTGCCCTCTCACCGGGCCCTCTCACCGGCACAGACGGTCGTCGTGAACTGCGGGGAGACTAACGGGTGTTTCGAACTCACATCCAGGTCTCGCCACAACTGTGGCCAATTTCAGCCGTCAACGAGCGTGGAATGCCACGATAGTTGACATCGATCGTCTGCGGGCAGCAGGATCGGGGCGCCGCGTGAAGGCCGCATCAGGCAAGAGGGGTGACCTCCCGATGGCATATCAGGCAGGAGGGCAGCGGTCCGCACCGCGGCCCGTCCCCGAGAGTCCCGACACCCAGGCGTATCTACGGGACTACGCCACGCTTCTGGAAGCCGTCCCCTTTCCCTCCGTCGTGCTGAACCGCCGCTGGGACGTCGTTCTGGCGAACGCCGCTTTCGAGACACTCTTCCGGGAGGTCGACCCGCATCCGACGGCGATGCCGGGCGACAACTTCCTCAGATTCGTCCTGTTCCACCCGGACGCGGCCTCGGTCCTCGGCGACCACGAGGCGAGCTGGTTCCTGCCCGCCCTGGCCCACTTCTCGGCCGCCCTGGAGCGGCACGGCCATGACCACGGTCTCCAGGCGATCCGCCGGGAGATCGCCCAGGACCCGATCATGGAGGCGGCCTACCGGCAGGGCCTGCCGCACTGGCTGCGCGCGGTCGGCGCGCAGGCCGCCGAACTCGACGGGGCGGTGCGTCTCCTGGCCCACCCCGACCCGCGCCGGGGCGCCACCGAGTGCCGGATCGTCCGCGAGACCCCGAAGGGCCTCGCGGACATGGACTGCACACGGCTGACGATGGTGCTGCGCGAGACCCGCTCCACGCCCGCGCCGCGCCGCACCCGCCGCCCGCGCCGCGCGGCCGGTCATCTCACCGTGGTCCCCGCGCCCGAGGTCTGACCGGCCGGGCACCGTCGGCGTTCAGGTCGCCGACGGTGCCGGGCCGACGCCGTCATGTGCCGCGCTCACAGATCCAGCACAAGGCGCTTCCCCGCACACCGGGACACACAGATCATCATCGTCTCCCCGGCCGCCCGCTCCTCGGCGGTGAGGACCGAGTCCCGGTGCTCCGGTGTGCCGTCCAGCACGTCCGTCTCACAGGTGCCGCACGTGCCCTCGGCGCAGGAGTAGAGCACCTCGACGCCCGCCTCCCGCACCGCGTCCAGCACGGACACGTCCGCCGCGACGGTCAGCGTACGACCGCTGCGCGCCAGCTCGACCTCGAACTCGCCGTCCGCAGCGTGCTGTTGGGGCCGTGCCTGGAAGCGTTCGATGTGCAGTGCCCCGGGCGGGCAGCGCCGCTCCACCGCGTCGAGGAGCGGGCCCGGGCCGCAGCAGTACACGAGGGTGCCGGCGGGCAGGTCGTCCAGGACGCGGTCCAGGTCGAGCAGACCGGTCTCGTCCTGCGGGGCCAGGGTCACCCGGTCCCCGTAGCGGGCCAGTTCCCCCGTGAACGCCATCGACCGGCGGGTGCGTCCGCCGTACAGCAGGGACCAGTCGGCGCCGGCCGCCTCGGCCGCCGCCAGCATGGGCACGATCGGGGTGATGCCGATGCCGCCCGCGACGAAGCGGTAGCGCGGGGCGGGCCGCAGCGGGAAGTGGTTGCGCGGGCCGCGTACGCGCACCTTCTCACCGCTGCCCAACTGCTCGTGCACGTACGTGGATCCGCCCCGCCCGTCCGGTTCGCGCAGCACGGCGATGCGCCAGGAGGAGCGGTCGGCCGGGTCGCCGCACAGCGAGTACTGCCGTTCCAGGCCGGGAGCGAGGAGCAGGTCGATGTGGGCGCCCGGCTCCCAGGCGGGGAGGTGTTCACCCAGCGGGTGCCGGAGGACGATCGACCGTACCCCGTCGGCGGCCGACTGTATGCAGTCGACGGTCAGCTCGGCTTCGTACACGGTCATCCGTCGACCTCCGACAGCGCCTGCGCGGGTGACCCGCCGTCACCCGAACCCTCGTGCCCCACCGGATGCCCGAGCATCCACTCCCACATCTCCACAGGATCCTCGGCGGTGTGCTCGGCACCGCAGTGACACGTGCCGTGCAGGACATCGGTGCCCGGCAGCCAGTCGATGCGGTAGATCTCACGGATCGGTGCGTTCACCGGACCTGCTCCACGGGCTTCTCGCCCTCCTCGACCAGCCGGGCGAGGATGCGGCGGGCGGCCAGGCCACCGGTGTCGATGTTGATGCTCAGCTCCTGGTAGCCGGCCCGCTCGCCGCCGAGGGTGCGCTGCAGCAGGTTCAGCGCGTCGACGTCCTGCATCACCACCGTGTGGTTGTTGGCCCGCAGGAACTCGGTGACCTCGGCGTCGCCCGTCGCCCAGTCGCGGGAGACCATCCAGAAGTCGTACACCTTGCCGTCGCACGAGGGCGTGATGGCGTAGGTGATCTCGGTGTGGAAGCCGTGCGGGTCGCTGCCGTCGGCCTCCGGCACCACGCCCACCGGCGCGATCCGGCTGTGCAGCAGATACAGACAGGGCGCGTGGTACTCGATGTCCTGCCAGCGGGTGATCCGCCCCTCGATCCCGGTCGAACGGGCGTAGAACGGCGGACACTCGGCGTCGTCCATGTGCCGGCTCACCCGTACGACGCCGGCGCCCTCGTCGACCTCCGTGGTGATCGGGGTCTCGGCGACCTCCGGGGTGCCGATGTAGCCGCCGTGCAGATACGTCTCGTGGGACAGGTCGAGCAGGTTGTCCACCAGCAGCCCGTAGTCGGCGTCGATCGGCTCCATGCCGCGGACCGTGACCCAGCCGGGCGAGTCGAGGTGGCGGGCCCGGGGGATCGTCTGCGGGTCGGCGAGCGCGGGGTCCCCGATCCACACCCAGATCAACGAGTCCCGCTCGACCACCGGATACGAAGCGACCCGGGCGGTGCGCGGAATGCGTCGCTGCCCCGGCACATACACGCACGCGCCGGTCGTGTCGTACGTGAACCCGTGATACCCGCACACGATGCGGTCACCGTCCAGCCCGCTCTCCGACAGCGGATACCGGCGGTGCACACACCGGTCGTGCAGCGCGACGGGCCGGCCCTCCTCCTCGGTCCGGTACAGGACGAGCGGCTCACCGAGGATCGTCCGCCCGAGCAACTCCCGCCCGACCTCCTCGGCGTAGGCGGCGACGTACCACTGGTTCCTGGCGAAGGCGGTCATGTGCGGCATGAAGGTTCCCGTCCCTGTCGGCGGGGCGCCCTCGCCCCGCGTGCCGTGGTTGGGAACAGGTTCCTGACGGCTGCGGTGGCCACGCAAGGCGGCTTCCGTCTGGCGGAATGGATCCACCCGGCGCAGAAGCAGTGAGGAAGCACAGAAGCGCAGAAGTGCCGAGGACCCCTGCGGCAGCGGCCCACAGCAAGGGGCGGCCCCCGGCTCCCGTACGCCTCAGGGCCCGGGGGCCCATTCACCGCATGGATGGCCCGGATACGGGATCCCGATCGCGCAGAGGATGGCGACAGGGCCCCGAACTGTTCATAGTCGTCCCTACCCGCACGCCGCTGTCCGGATCAGCCGACACGTGCGGCTCTCCGCCGGCATGCCGAGCGCCGTCGGCGCCTGCGAAAGGCGTGCCCGCTCCCTTACACCGTCCCTGGAGTCGCCATGCCCGGTTCCGCCCCCTCGCCGTCCCCTGCCGCGGTCGACGACGCCGCTCCCTCGCCCGTCACCGTCTCGGGCCCGGCCCATCAGCTGCGCGTGATCCTGCTGATGGCGGGCAGCTGTCTGCCCATCCTGGGGGCGGTGCTGATCGCTCCGGTGCTGCCGAAGATGGAGGACCACTTCGCGTCGGTCCCGGGGGCCAAGGCGCTCGTTCCCCTGGCACTGACCGTTCCGGCCCTGTCACTGGCACTGCTGGCACCATTCGCCGGGGTCATCGTGGACCGGCTGGGCCGCAAACGCCTGCTGATCGTGGCGACCGTGCTGTACGCCGTGTTCGGCACGGCACCGCTCTGGCTGGAGTCGCTGGGCGCGATCATCGTGAGTCGCGCCCTGGTCGGTGTGGCCGAGGCCGCCATCATGACCTGCTGCACCACCCTCATCGGTGACTACTACAGCGGTCGGCAGCGGGTGAAGTACCTGACGCTGCAGACCATGTGCGCCTCGGCGTCGGCCACCGCCTTCTTCGTGCTCGGCGGCGCCGTCGGCTCGGCGGGCTGGCGCATGCCTTTCTGGATCTACGCCGTGAGCCTGCTGATCGCCCCGCTGATGGCCATCGCCCTGCCCGACCCGGAGGCCGGCCCGGCCACCGACGATGCCCCGGCCCGGGCGGAGACCCGCCGGGCATTCCCATGGCGGCGGCTGGCAGGCATCTGCGCCCTCACCTTCTTCGGCGCAATGGTCTTCTACACCGTTCCAGTGGAGATGGCGTACCTCCTCGACAATGTCGGGGTGGAGAACTCCGGCGTGATCGGCATGGCCACAGCTGCCGCGAGCGCTGCCACGGTGGCCGGTGCGATCGTCTTCGCCCGGCTGAAGCGCTCTCCGGACCCGATGCTGCCCGCCGTCTTCGCAGTCTGCGCGGCCGGATTCGGCGTGATGTCCCTCGCGGGCAACGCCCCACTGCTGGTCGTCGGAGCGGTGATCAACTGCCTGGGCACCGGCATGCTGCTGCCGGCCCTCCTGACCAGTGCCATGTCCCGGTTGGCGTTCGAGGACAGGGGTCGGGGCACCGGCCTGTGGACGGCGGCCTTCTTCGGCGGTGAGTTCGTCTGCCCGCTGGTGCTGCTCGCCGTGGAGTCACAGGTCGGCAGCCTTGCCCGTGCGGTGGGTTTCCTCGGACTGGCCGCCGGCCTCGTCGCGGCGGGACTGCTGGCGGCCCGCCGTCGCGCAGGCGCCGCGGACCCCCGGCCGTTGCCGCAACAGTTGGCCTGAGGGGAGGAAGGCCGACGGTCGGGGAGAGCCGCAGAGTGTGTCCCCGCCCGGCCCGCCCCGGCGCCCGGTCACGTGCCCTCCGCACCGGGTGCGGAGGGCACCGCCTCGCCGTCCGTCAGCGTCGCGCCTACCTCCGCGGCCTTCTGCCGCAGCCAGATGTGGGCCGCGTCCTGGGTGTGTACCGGGTGCCACCACAGGGCTTCCCGGACCGGAACGGCCTCGAAGGGGCAGGGAAGGACGCGCACCGCGGCGGAGCTGACCGCCGCCCGGGCCAGATGCTCCTGGATCATCGCGACCCGGCGGGTGCCCTCGACCATGTGCGGCAGCAACTGGAAGGTCTGCACGGAGACCTCCACCCGAGGGCTGACGCCGATCATGCTGAGCTGGCGCGCCACCGGTGCGTCGTAGGGGCGCTGGTAGACGGCCCAGGGAAGGCGCGACAGCTGGCCCAGGGTGAGTTCGTCGCCGATCTCGGGGTTGTCGTCGGCGACCAGACACAGCCAGCGGTCGCTGAAGAGCTCGACGGCGGGGAGGCCGTTGATGACGCCGTGCGGCATCAGCAGTCCGTCGACGGTGCTCAGCACCGTCGCGGCGTTCTCCACGACGGAGGGCGTCGGATGCTGGAAGGTGAACCGGATCCCGGGCGCCTCGCGGTGCACGGCACGGGCCAGCGCGGCGCCGAACACGGCCACGCCGTAGTCGGAGGCGAGGAGCGTGAACTCGCGGGTCTCGGCGCCCGGGTCGAAGTCCGCCTGACTCGAGAAGACTCGCTCCAGGAGGTCGCAGGCGGTCGCGCTGCGATCGCGCAGGGCGGCACCGAGCGGCGTCAGCTCATAGGAGTTGCCGGTCCGGGCGAGCAATTCGTCGTCGAAATGGCGGCGCAGCCGGGACAGCGCCGCGCTCATCGCCGGCTGACTCAGGCCGATGCGCTCCCCGGCCCGGGTGACGTTGCGTTCCTCCAGCAGCGCACGCAGGGCGACGACCAGATTGAGGTCGAGTCGCGACAGGTTCACCAAGCACCACCCAGCAGCCAGACGAAGTATCCATCGTGTGGATTACCCGCATCCACAGGATTGATTTCCGTGATTCGTTGATCGGGGTCAGAGTAGACCGCAACCCAGCGGGAGGACATCTCATGGCGACACTCGCGCAACCTGCCGGCCCGTTCGCGCTCGGCACGTTCTCGGCCCCGGACGGGGAGCCGTTCCCCGGACTGATGACCACGGGCCGGGTCCTCGACCTGAGCCAGTCCCTGGCCTGGGAGCCGGCCGGCATACGCGCCGTACTGGAGCGGTGGGAGGAGGCCCTCCCGGTGCTGCGCACCCTCGCCAACGAGGATGCCCTCGACTGGCGCCCCTTGGACGGCCTGCGGGTGCACGCCCCGGTCGAGCCGCGCCAGATCTTCCAGTCCGGCGCCAACTACCGCCAGCACGTGATCGACCTGGAGGTCGCCCACCGCGCCCCCGACGACCCGCGCACCGTCGAGGAGGCGCGCGCGGAGATCGCCGCCGTCATGGACCGCCGGGCCGCGGAGGACCTGCCGTACGTGTTCATCGGCCTGCCCAGCACCATCGCGGGCCCGTACGACGACGTCGTACTGCCCGCCTGGGCGCACCAGCCGGACTGGGAGCTGGAGTTGGCGGCCGTCATCGCCAAGCCCGCCTACCGGGTTTCCGTGGAGGAGGCCCTGGAGCATGTCGCCGGGTACACGATCGCCAACGACCTCACCGACCGGGCGACCGTGTTCCGGCGGGACATGCCCGCCATCGGCACCGACTGGCTGCGCTGCAAGAACGCCCCTGGCTTCACGCCGCTCGGCCCCTGGATCGTGCCGGCGGAGTCCATCGCCGACCCCGGTGACCTGCGGGTCACCCTCAAGGTCAACGGCGAGACCATGCAGGACGAGTCCACCAAGGACATGCTCTTCGGGGTCGCCCGTCTGGTGTCGTACATCTCCCAGACCGCCCGGCTCCTGCCCGGCGACCTGGTGTTGACGGGTTCCCCGGCAGGCAACGGCATCCACTGGGGGCGGCTGCTGCGCGACGGCGACGTCATGGAGGGCTCGATCACCGGTCTCGGCGTGCAGCGCACGCGTTGCGTGGAGGAGAAGGCATGAGCCTGGACCGCCACGACCCCGAGGGCGCGATCGCCGAAGCCGCCAAGGCGTACTCCAACTGGGGACGCTGGGGTGAGGACGACGTGCTGGGCACGCTCAACTTCCTCGACGAGGCCAAGCGGCGCGAGGGCGCGGCACTCGTCCGGCGCGGAATCAGCTTCTCCCTCTCGCAGCGGTTCGACATGAACGGGCCGCAGAAGGGTTGGCGCCGGCGCACCAACCCGGTGCACACCATGCTGGACACGGGCACCGACGCCGCCCTGGGCAACCAGGGTTTCCCCCACGGCATCGGCGGCGCGGACGACGTGATCGCGATGCCGTTGCAGTGCTCGACCCAGTGGGACGGGCTCGGGCACATCTTCGACCACGGCAATGCCTGGAACGGGCGCAAGGCCGAGCAGGTCGTCACCTCCGACGGCGATCTCGTCACCGGCATCGAGCACATGGCGCCGCACGTCGCCGGGCGCGGCGTCCTGCTGGACGTGGGCCGCGTGGTCGGTGAGGACGGCGAGCTGCCGGACGGGTTCGCCATCACCGAGGAGCATCTGACCGCGACCGCCGAGGCGCACGGAGTGACCACGGGCCGCGGGGACATCGTCCTCGTCCGTACCGGACAGCTCGCCCGCGTCCGGCGCGAGGGCTGGGGCGACTACGCGGGCGGCCCCGCGCCCGGCCTGTCCTTCACCACCGCGGGCTGGCTGCACGGCACCCAGATCGCCGCGATCGCCACCGACACCTGGGGCTTCGAGGTACGGCCCAACGAGTTCGAGAACGCCTTCCAGCCGCTGCACCAGGTCGTCATCCCCAACATGGGCCTGCTGATCGGCGAGATGTGGGACCTCGACGCCCTCGCCGCCGACTGCGCCGACGACGGCGTGTACGAGTTCTGGCTCACCGCCGCGCCCCTGCCCATCACCGGGGCCGTCGGCTCACCCGTCAACCCCGTCGCCGTCAAGTAGCTCTCTCAGCCACCGGATGCGCTCCTCCCCGGACAGCGACAGCGCATCCGGCCCGTACCTCGCACCGATCCCCCTGCCCGCGCTCCCAGCGGGCTCGAGCCGCACCCCCGCCGCCCGAAGCCGCGCGGCCCAACCCGGGAGGTTCCCCGACATGGCTGACCGCCTCACTCTCCCCCAGCCTCCGGCCGGGGGCACCCCCAGCGTCCTGGTCATCGGCGGAGGCGCCTCCGGCAACGCCGTCACCATCCTGCTGCGCCGCGCCGGCATCGCCGTCGACCTGATCGAGGCGAAGCCCGACTGGAACGCCACCACCGGCTCCGGCATCACCCTCCAGGGCAACGCCCTGCGGGTCCTGCGCGAACTGGGCGTGTGGGAACAGGTGGAAGCCTCCGGATACCCCTTCGGCTCGCTGGGTGTCACCGCCCCCGACGGCACCGTCCTGTTCGTCGCCGAGGACATCCGGACCGGCGGCGAGGACCTGCCCGCCACCCTCGGCATGCAGCGCCCCCAGCTCCAGCAGATCCTCATCGACGCGGTCCGCGTCTCCGGTGCCGGCGTTCGCCTCGGCACCACCGTCGAGGCGCTGGAGCAGGACGCCGACGGCGTCGCGGTGCGCTTCAGCGACGGCGGCGAGGGCCGCTACGACCTGGTGATCGGCGCCGACGGTCTCAACTCCGCCACCCGCGCCGCGATCGGCATCACCGACAAACCCGAGCCCACCGGCATGGCGATCTGGCGCGTCGCCGCCCCACGGCCCGAGACCGTGACGCGCACCGACCTCGCCTACGGCGGCCCCGCCTACATCGCCGGCTACTGCCCCACCAGCGAGAACACCATCTACGCCTATGTCGTCGAAGCATGCCGCGACCGCGCGTCCATCGACCCGTCCACCTACGCCGACGAGATGCGCCGCCTGACGCTGGCCTACGGCGGGGTCTGGCCGCAGATCACCGAGCACATCACCGACCCGAAGAAGGTCAACTACACCTGGTTCGACCGCCTGCTGGTCGAGGGCTCCTGGCACCGGGGCCGGGTCGTGCTGATCGGCGACGCCGCCCACTGCTGCCCGCCCACCCTCGCCCAGGGCGCGGCCATGTCCCTGGAGGACGCCTCCGTGCTCGCCGAGCTGCTCACCAGCGGCCGTGACTGGGACGACGAGCTGCTCCAGACCTACCACGACCGGCGCGCCCCCCGGGTGCGCACCGTCGTCGACGCGTCCGTGCAGATCGGCCAGTGGCAGCTGGACGGCGTGCGCGACGCCGACATGGCCGGACTGATCGGCCGCACCATGAACCTCCTCAAGGAGCGCCCGTGACCGCGCCGGCGTCCTCCGTGCCCACCATCGACGTCCACGCCCACCTCCTGCTCCCCGACGTCGAGGAGGCCGTCGCCGGTCATCCCGACCTCGCGGAGGCCCGCACCCTCGACGCCCGCCGCAACGGCCCCGCCGCCCTGGCGGTCAGCGGTCCCATGGTCGGCGCGCGGGTGCCACGGCTGACGGATGTCGCGGTGCGCCTGGCGGCCATGGACGCGGCCGGTGTGGACCTGCAACTGGTGAGCCCTTCGCCGAACCACTACCACTACTGGGCCGAGCCCCGGCTGGCCGAGCGGGTGTGCGGGCTGGCCAACGAGGGCACCGCCGCGCACTGCGCCAAGGCCCCCGACCGGTTGCACGGCCTCGGCCTGGTCCCGCTCCAGCACCCCGACCTCGCGGTCGCTCTGCTCGACCACGCACTGGATCAGGGACTGAGGGGCGTGGAGATCTCCTCGCACGCTCCGGGGCCCGGGGGGACGCGAGAGGTGGAACTCTCCGACCGGCGTCTCGGGCCCTTCTGGACACGTGCGGAGGAGACCGGCGCCCTGGTCTTCCTGCACCCGTTCGGCTGCACGCTCGACGAGCGCCTGGACCAGTGGTACCTGTCCAACACGGTCGGCCAGCCCACCGAGAACGCCGTCGCGCTCTCCCACCTGATCTTCTCCGGTGTCCTGGACCGCCATCCTGGGCTGAAGCTGATCGCGGCACACGGCGGCGGCTACCTGCCCACCCACATCGGCCGCTCCGACCACGCCTGGCGGGTCCGCCCCGACGCCCGGGGCTGCTCACGGAAGCCGAGCAGCTACCTGCGGCAGCTGTACTTCGACTCCCTTGTTCACGACCCCCACGTACTCCGAGCCCTGATCAGCACCGTCGGCGCCGACCGGGTGCTGCTCGGCTCCGACTTCCCGTTCGACATGGGCACCGAGGATCCGTTGGGCGCGCTGCGCGCCGCCGATCTGCCCGACCAGGACTTTCACGCGGTGCGGGGCGGCAACGCCGCCGCCCTGCTCAACCTCGCCTGAGGAGGCCCCCATGAGCACCCGCCTGCTCACTCATCTCCGGCACGTCGACCTCGCCGTGCCCGACCACGACAAGCAGCTCGACTTCTACGCCGGCGTCTGGGGCCTGACCGAGGTCGCCGAGGACTCCGGCATCTCCTTCCTGGCCGCCGAGGGCAGCCCCGAACAGTACGTCGTACGGCTGCGCCAGGCCGAGGAGAAGCGCCTCGACCTCGTTTCCTACGGTGCCGCGAGCGCGACCGACGTCGACACGCTCGCCGAACAACTCCTCGCGGGCGGCGTGCAGTTGATCTCCCAGCCGGGGAAGCTCGACACTCCCGGCGGCGGTTACGGCTTCCGCTTCTTCGACGTCGACGGCCGCACGATCGAGGTCTCCGCCGATGTCGAGGCCCGGCAGCACCGCAGGATCGAGGAGAAGGAGTCGATCCCGGTCCGCCTGTCGCACGTGGTCCTCAACTCTCCCGACCTGAACAGGACGAGGGAGTGGTACGAGAACCACCTCGGCTTCCGCCTCTCCGACACGCTCAGCTCGCCGCACATGGGCGAGGTCATGCACTTCATGCGGATCAGCAACCAGCACCACTCGATGGCCATCGCGCAGGGCCCGCACACCGCACTCCACCACGTCTCCTTCGAGATGCGCGGCCTGGACGAGTACATGCGCGGCTCCGGCCGGGTCATGCGTGCCGGATTCAGGAAGGTGTGGGGTCCCGGCCGCCACATGGCGGGCGACAACACCTTCACGTACTTCCTCGACCCGCACGGCAACACGGTCGAGTACACCACCGAGCTGGAGGAGCTGGACGAGGACACCTGGCACCCGCACGTCTACGACTTCTCCCAGCCCGAGGTCACCGACCAGTGGGGCACGGCCAACCCGATGAACGAGCTGGTCGCCAAGGAGTCGTTCAACGACCCCGACCGCGGCTGCTTCGTCGCCCCGCCGGTCTGACCGGCGAGCGCCCCACTCCCCGGGGGCGCGGTGGCCCTGTCAACCGCCCTGACTCCCCGCTCCGCGCCCCCGGCCTCCGTGCCCGCCCCTCACGCCGACAGGAACATCCCCATGCGTTTCGCCTCGTACGAGTACCAGAACCGACGACGTGTGGCTGTCGTCGCCGAGGACGGGACGCTGCGCCCGCTGCCCGGTGTCCAGTCCCTGACCGGACTGCTCGCCGAGGGGGGCGGCCTGCCGCACCTGCTCGCCGCGGGCGCCGCGGCTCTCGGCGCCCCGACCGGTCCCCATGTCTCCGACGTACGCATGCTGCCCCCTCTCCAGCCGCCCACCGTGCGGGACTTCGTCACCTTCGAGGAACACGTGGAGGGCGTACGACGGTCAGTGGACGGCGCCACCGGTGTGCCGGAGCGGTGGTACGCGGCCCCGACGTTCTACTTCGGCAACCCCTATGCCGTGTACGGCCCGCACGACGAGGTTCCCCTGCCGCCGGGGTCGAGCGTGCTCGACTTCGAGCTGGAGGTCGCCGCCGTGATCGGTCAGGAGGGCCGCGACCTCACCCCCGAGCAGGCCCGCGACCACATCGTCGGCTACACGATCTTCAATGACTGGTCCGCCCGTGACCTGCAGTCCGCCGAGATGAAGGTCGGCCTCGGCCCGTGCAAGGGCAAGGACACCGCCACCACCCTGGGCCCGTACCTGGTCACCGCCGACGAACTGGAGAAGTACCGCGACGCGGACGGCTTCCTGCGCCTGGCGCTGACCGCCGAGATCAACGGCGAGGTGGTCGGCAAGGACCTCCTGTCCAACATGAGCTGGACGTTCGAGGAGATGGTCGCCTACGCCTCGCGGGGGACGTGGGTGCGTCCTGGCGACGTCCTCGGCTCGGGCACCTGCGGCAACGGCGGCTGCCTCGCCGAGCTGTGGGGCGTACGAGGCCGGCAGGACCCGCCGCCGCTCAAGCCGGGCGACACGGTCACACTCACCGTCGAGGGCCTCGGCGCCGTCTCCAACATCGTGGTGACAGGGCCTGAGCCCGTGCCGGTCCCGGTCGCCCGGCGCCGCCCCCGGGAGCGGCCGTGAGCGACCTTCCATCCAAGCGACTCCTCGGCAAGGTCGTGGTCGTCACCGGCGCGGCCCGTGGCCAGGGCGCCGCGGAGGTCGAGACGCTGACCCGCGAGGGCGCCCGCGTCATCGCCACCGACGTGACCGAGGCATCCGGTTGCCGCCGCCTCGATGTCACCAGCGAGAAGGACTGGGCGCGGCTCGCCGCCGAACTGCGCGAGGCTTACGGACAGGTGCACGGCCTGGTCAACAACGCGGGCGTCACCTGGCGCGCCCGCATCGACGACGTACGCCCCGAGGACATGGCCCGCGTCTACGCCGTCAACGTCACCGGTCCCCTCCTGGGCATCCAGCACCTGGTTCCGCTGATGCGCGCGGGCGCGTCGATCGTGAACGTCGGTTCGTCGGCGGCGCTGACCGCCCACTACCCGGTCGCGTACACCGCCAGCAAGTGGGCGCTGCGCGGACTGTCGAAGACCGCCGCCATGGAACTGGGGCCGCGCGGCATCCGTGTGAACACCGTCCACCCCGGCTTCGTCGAGACGGAGATGACCGCCTCCGCCGCGCCCGCGTTCCGCGAGGCGAACCTCCGGGGGACGCCCCTCGGCCGCACCGGAACCGTCGACGACGTCACTCCGCTCGTCACCTTCCTCCTCTCTGACGACGCGTCCTTCATCACCGGTGCGGAGATCCCCGTCGACGGCGGCCTGACCGCGCACGGCGGCGCCAGACCGATCTCGGACGCCCTGCGTGAGGACGCCTGAACCCGAAGACAAAGAAGGGCACTTCTTCTCATGGACAAGGTCTGGGCGAGCGCTGAAGAGGCGGTCGCCGACATCTCCGACGGCGCGTCGCTGGCTGTCGGCGGCTTCGGCCTCAGCGGCATCCCCGACGTGCTCATCCAGGCCCTCCACGCCCAGGGCACCACCGGCCTGGAGGTCGTGTCGAACAACTGCGGAGTGGACGGGCGCGGACTGGGAGTCCTGCTGACCGATCGCCGGATCACCCGTGTCACCGGCAGTTACGTGGGCGAGAACAAGGAGTTCGCCCACCAGTACCTGTCGGGCGAACTGGAAGTGGAGCTGGTGCCGCAGGGCACACTGGCCGAACGGCTGCGTGCCGGGGGAGCGGGTATCCCCGCCTTCTACACCCCGGCCGGGGTGGGCACCCAGGTCGCCCATGGCGGACTGCCCTGGCGCTACGCGGCCGACGGCACCGTCGCCGTCGCCTCGCCTCCCAAAGAGACGCGCGACTTCGCCGGCCGCACCTACGTCCTGGAGCACGGCATCACCACCGACTTCGCCCTCGTACGGGCCTGGCGCGGCGACCGCCACGGGAACCTGGTCTTCCGTAAGTCCGCCGCCAACTTCAACCCGCTGGCCGCGATGGCCGGCCGCGTCACTGTCGCGGAGGTGGAGGAACTCGTCGAGCCGGGCGCGCTGAGCCCGGACGAGGTCCACCTGCCGGGCGTTTTCGTGCAGCGGATCGTGGAACTGACCGCTGCTCAGGCCGCCGACAAGCCGATAGAGAAGAGGACCGTACGAGCATGAGCGCCCCTGTCCGTACCCCGCTGGGCTGGACCCGACGACAGATGGCCGCCCGCGCCGCCGCCGAACTCGCCGACGGCTCCTACGTCAACCTCGGCATCGGCCTGCCCACCCTCATCCCCGGCCACCTCCCCCCGGACGTCCAGGTGGTCCTGCACTCCGAGAACGGCATCCTCGGCACCGGACCCTCTCCCACCGAGGACGAGGTCGACCCCGACCTGATCAACGCGGGCAAGGAGACCGTCACCGTCCTGCCCGGCGCCTCCTTCTTCGACTCGGCCCTGTCCTTCGGCATGATCCGCGGCGGGCACATCGACACCGCCGTGCTCGGTGCGATGCAGGTCTCCGCCGCGGGCGACCTGGCCAACTGGATGATCCCCGGGAAGATGGTCAAGGGCATGGGCGGCGCGATGGACCTCGTCCACGGCGCCCGACGGATCATCGTGCTCATGGAACACACCGCCAAGGACGGCTCGCCGAAGATCCTCAAGGAGTGCACCCTCCCACTCACCGGCGAACGGTGTGTCCACCGCATCATCACCGACCTCGGCGTCCTCGACGTCACACCCGAGGGCCTCGCTCTCGTGGAATGCGGGCCGGGAGTGACTCCCCAGGACATCGCCGCCCGCACCGACGCGCCTGTGCGGAGAGCGAGAACGGTGATCGCCCCGAGAGGGGGACTGTCCCAGGGACAGAAGAAGCGGGTGTGATCGTGCGCGGGCGCCCGCCGCCGGGCGCCGGGGCGCACCGAACCGGTCGGACCGGACTCCGCCGGTCGGCAGGGCGGGACCCGCCGACCGGCGGGGCCATTCCCGAAGCCTGCCGGATGGTCCGCCCCCCGACGTCCACGCGAGATTTTCCGTATGACACAGACACAGCCGCCGCAGGAGACGTCAGCTCCGCAGGAGAAAACGCCTCCGCAGCCCCGAACCTCCCCCGAGTCCGCCGTGCCGGCCTCGCCCGGCCCCTCGATGGGACGCCTCGTCGGGGTGGACCTGGCCCGCGCGCTGGCGGTGTTCGGCATGTACGTCGTGCACATCGGCCCTCCGCTGTCGGCCACGGACGGCGTCGCCAGCTGGATCCGGTACCTGGCGGACGGTCACTCGTCGGTCCTGTTCGCCACCCTCGCCGGGTTCTCGCTGATGCTGCTCGCAGGCCGCCGCGAACCGAAGACCGGCCTGGCCGGCCGGCAGGCGAAGGCCCGCATCGCGATCCGCGCCGTGGTCCTGCTGGCGCTGGGCACCGCGATGGCCATGGAATACGGGGGAGTGATCATCCTCGGCTTCTACGGCGTCTACTTCCTGCTCGCCCTGCCCCTGGTGCGCCTGTCGGCCAGGACACTCGCGATCACCGCGGCCGCGTTCGCCCTCGTCACACCACAGCTGGCCTTCGCCCTGAACTCGCTGCTGAGCGAGTCGGTCCAGCAGAGCATCAACGCCCACGACCCGCTCCACCGGCTCAGCGACGTGGGAGTGCTGGATCTGCTGCTCACCGGCTTCTACCCGGCGCTCACCTGGATGTCGTTCGTGATCGCGGGTATGGCGCTGGGCCGCCTCGACCTGTCCTCCGGCACTGTCCAGCGACGCCTGGCCGCGCTCGGCGCCTCCCTCACCGTGACCGCCTACGGCCTGTCCCTGCTGCTGGCCGGCAAGGGCGCGTTGAAGAGCCTTGCGGAAGGCGGGTCGTCGTCCGGCGGCTCCGGGTCGATGCCTCCCGACGGCGGGTCGTTCCCCGATATGCCGGCGTCGTTGCTCCTGACGGCCGGGCCGCACAGCGGCACCACGTTCGACATCATCGGCAGCGTCGGAGTCGCGATCCTCGTGATCGTGGGCGCGTCGGTGGTGATGGACCGCCTGCCTCGACTGCGTCGCCTGGCGAAACCGGTCATCGCCGTGGGCACCATGTCCCTGACCGCCTACGTCGGCCACTTCGTCGCGCAGTCCGCGCTGTCCGTGCCCGCCGGGACCGGTACGCAGCAGTCCTGGGTGCCGCTGCTCATGTTCGTGCTCGGGGCCACCCTGTTCGCCGCGATCTGGTCCCGCTTCTTCCGCCGCGGCCCGCTGGAGTACCTGCTCAACGCCGCCACCAAGCCGGCGAAGCACATCCGATGACACCCGGCCGGGGTGGGACGCCGGCACTCGCGGGCCCCACCCCGGCATGGACCGCTCGGAGATCCGTGGCAAGGCAATTCGGCGTCAGGTCCAGGGCGCCACGAGGACGAAGGAGCGGCTGGCCCGGTACGCGGCCGTGTTCTGCGAAGGGTCGAGCCACAGCTGGAGGTTGTCCCGATGGCGGAGGTATCGGCCGGGGTAGTTGTACGACTCCAGGGAGACCGAACCGGCCGTGGAACCGGAACGGGGGCAGAAGGTGGCGTCCTTCCGGAAGATGGCGGATCGGTCGTCGGGGTCCAGCCGGATGCGGAAGGCGTAGTGCCGCAGGTACCTGCCCGTGGCGTCCCTGAGCGAGTAGCAGCGGGGGTCGGCCAGGCCGGGGACGAAGGTGAAGGTGGCCGCCTGCCGGGTGGCCGCGGAACTGGTGTCGCCGACCGGGGCCAGGATGCCGAGCCGGCCGGACTGGCTCACGTAGTCGCCGGGGTTGCCGACCGACCGCAGAGCATGACGCCCCGAAACCCGCCCCTCAGCCGTCGTAGCAGGCGACGCCGTGGGCGTCGATTTCGGTGTCGGAGTCGGTGTCGGAGTCGGTGTCGGAGTCGGTGTCGGAGTCGGTCGCGATGAGGCGGCCGTTCTCAGGGGCGCCGGCATGGTTGAGGCAGCGGGCGACAACGGGGCCGCTACGGCGGGTCGCGTGGCCGGCTCGTGCGATCCCGTGGCGGCGTACCAGGCCACTCCGGCAGCCGCCAGCGTGACGGCACCTGCGGCTGCCGCCGCAGCGGGCTTGGCGGCCAGCCTGCCGATCGTCCGAGCCGCACGGCTCGAACCGCTCGCCGTACGCGTGCCCGCACCGACGGCCGACCCGGCCGGGTCGGCCCCGGGCACCCTGGCCAGGATCAGGCCGGCCAGGCCGACCGGCACCGGCACCAATGCGAGGCCGGCCAGCAGCCCCTCCGCCGGTATCAGGTCGGACGAGCTCGACAGGCACCGCGGACAGTCCCGGACATGGCGTGCCAGCCGCTTGCGCCACAGTGCGGACGGCCGCCCGTCCCACGAGGAGAGCACGGCGGTCAGGTCCGGGCAGCGCGGCGAGGCGGTCACGGCTCGGACGACGGTGCGCGCCGTCTCCAGCCGTTCCTTGACCCGCTGGATCCGGACCGCCGCGTGCTGCGGTGTGAGGCCGCAGGCTGCCGAGAGCTCGCCGCGGGTCAGTTCACCGGCACTCTCCATCCACCACAGTGCGAGTACCTCGCGTTCCTCGTCCCCCAGCCAACGGGTGGCCTCCACCGCTTCACGCCGCTGGCCCGACAGCGCCAGCCGCAGAATCGCCAGGTCGCAGAAGTCGGCCTGCGGGTCGGCGTCCTCGCCGTTCTCCTCCAGGGGTTCCGCAGTGAGCCAGGTGCGCCCTGTACGCCACCGGTCACGGATCTGTCGCACGGTGATGGCGACGAGCCAGGACCGGAACCGATCCGGTTGCTCCAGTCCGGGCAACCCGTCCAGGACCCGCATCATCGTCTCCTGGACCACGTCGTCGACGTCGCTGTGCCCGTCCAGCGCCCGCCCGACGATGTTGTAGACCAACGGCAGACAGTCCTGTATCAGCTGTTCCGATGCCTGCCGGTCCCCGGCCCGCGCCGCCATGACGACGGCGACGTCCGGCCGTTCCTGCCTGTCCTGAGAGCGCACCCGCCCCACCTGCCCCGTCGCCGTGCCTGCTGTGCCGCGGGCGACAGTGTGCCAGGAGCGAGACCGGAGGATGCGCGGGGGGCGCTTCTCGGGCGCCGCCCCTGGATTTACATCCGTTCCGTGTTTTCCGTTATGCGCGACGCGCCTGTGCGTCTCCTGTACGTACGCGCGACGGACGGCTGTCACCAGCTCAGAGCCCGCCACAGCCACCGGCTTTCCAAAGGACCGCTTTCACCCCGTCCGACACCCGTAGAAAGACAGGACACGCACATGCAAAGGCTGTTCACCCGGCTCGCGGCGATATTGGCCGCCGTCGGTCTCTTCTTCACCTCCCAATCCCTGGCCGCACCTCAGCGGGCGGCCGCCGCCGACCCGGGCTACCTGATGCTGCACTTCACCGGGGAGGGGTCGACCGGTCAGCAGATGTACCTCGCGCACAGCACGGACGGCCTGCACTGGAACGACCTCAACGACGGAGCGTCGATCCTGCGCTCCACAGTCGGCACGAAGGGGGTGCGCGACCCCGCACTGGTGAGACCCCCCGACGGCAGCAAGTACTGGATCATCGCAACCGACCTGTGCTGGGGCTGCGGGTCGACCGTGGACGGCTCCATCAACAACGGCAGCCGCAGCATCGTGGTGTGGGAGTCGACGGACCTGATCAACTGGTCCGAGCCATGGCTGCTCGACGTCGCCGGCGCGATCCCCGACGGCCGCAACGCCTGGGCGCCGGAAGCGATCTGGGACCCCGAGACCAACGACTTCGTCCTGTACTGGGCGACGAACGTGCCTCTCGACGGCAGGACGAAGCACCGCATCTTCTACGCCCGCACCAGCGACTTCCGCACCATCACCACCCCGCGGATCTACATCGACCGCCCCGGCACCCAGGAACTCATCGACACCCAGATCGTCGAGCTGCCGGCCGGCGTCGGCAACTACCGCTACGTACGCGCCTCAGGTGACGGCCAGATCACCCTCGAGGGCAGCAACTCGATCCTCGGGACGTGGACGAACCTCGGCAACCTCTCCGGCATCGGCCTGACCGGTGCCCAGGTCGAGGGTCCGATGTGGATGAAGTTCCGGGACCGCGACGAGTGGACCCTCTACCTCGACCAGTACGCCTCCCGCGGCGGGTACATGCCGGTCACGACGACCGACCCCTCCGCCGTCGGCACCTACCGGCTCCCGGCGTCGGGCAGCTACCACCTGGGCACCACCAAGAAGCGCCACGGCTCGATCCTGAACCTCACGGCCGCCGAGGAGACCCGCGTCCTCGCCCGCTGGGCCGGCACCCCGGCCAAGCGGCTCCAGTCGTACAACTTCCAGGACCGGTACGTGCGGCACGCCAACTTCGACGTGCGCATCGACCAGAACATCACCGGCCCCGACGCCCAGTTCCGGCGGCGGCCCGGCCTGGCGGGCTCCGGCACCGTCTCCTTCGAGTCGGTGAACTACCCCGGATACTTCCTGCGCCACTCCAACTACGACTTCCAGCTGGTCCGCAACGACGGCACCGCCCAGTTCGCCGCGGACGCCACCTTCCGGCAGGTCGCCGGGCTCGCGGACCCCACCTGGTCGTCGTTCCAGTCCTACAACCATCCCGAACGGTACATCCGGCACTACGCGTACCAACTCCGCCTCGACCCGATCAGCACTGCGACAGGCCGCAGCGACGCCACCTTCCGCGTGACGAACTGACCCCGCAGCGACAGGGATGCCGGCGCCCCGGGCCGGCGCACCGGCACAGCCATGGTCGAGCTCACGGCAGCACCCGCTCGTTCTCGTGGTGTGCGAGTACCCGCTCCAGCCAAGCCAGCAGGTCGTCCTCGACTTCCGTACGGTTGGTCTCGTTGAACAGTTCGTGCCGCGCTTCGGGGTAGACGCGGTAGGTGATGTCGGTGAGGCCCGCCTGCCGGTAGCGGTCGACGAGCAGGTCACTCAGCGCGAGCCCGGCGTTGAGCGGGTCCCGGTCGCCGACCAGGACGTGGACAGGAAGGTGTGCCGGGATACCCCGGGGCTGCGCGAGTGCTGCCGAGGCGGCGGCGACCTGCCGCATGCCCTCGGCATCGAGGCTGAAGCCGCAGAGCGGGTCCGCGAGGTAGGCGTCGACGGCTTCGGGGTCACGGCTGAGCCAGTCGAACAGCGTCCGAGCGGGTTCGAAGTCCTTGTTGAGGGCGGCGAGCGGGTTCCCGGCGTCGGCCGCCTGGTTGGCGAGCATTGCGTCGACCGCGGTGGTGCCGGCCAGAGCCAGGGCGTTGACGAGGTGGGCGTGGTGCAGTACGTACTGCTGCGCGGCGAAGGAGCCGAGACTGTGGCCGAGCAGCACCAGGGGCAGACCGGAGTGCCGCTCCCGGATGGTCTCGGAGAGCGTCACCAGATCGCCGACGAGTCCGTTCCAGCCGCCCTCGCCGAGATGACCCGGGGCGGCATGCCTGCTGAGCCCGTGTCCCCGGTGGTCGTTGGCGTACACGGCGAAGCCCCGGGACGTCAGCGCCTCGGCGAGCGCGGCGTATCGGCCGGCGTGTTCGCCCATACCGTGCGCGATCTGCACCACTCCGCGCGGTGGCCCCACAGGCTGCCACATGTGCACGTGAATGCGTACGCCGTCCCTGGCGCTGTCGAAAGTGAACATGATTCTCCTGAGAATGGGTGAGTCGAGAGGCGTGATCCGTGCGTGCCGGTGGGGTGGTCAGGAACCTTCGCCCAGGTAACCGGCCACGATCCGGGACCGGTCCGCTCGCAGTTCCCGGGCCGTGGCCTGCACGGTGAGTTCGCCGTGGGAGAGGACGCAGCCTCGGTCGGCGACTTCCAGGGCGAGGCCGACGTGCTGCTCGACGAGCAGCACCCCGCAGCCGGAGTCGTCGGCGAAGCGCCTGACGACGGGCAGCAGTTCCTCGACGATGACCGGGGCCAGGCCCAGACTGAGTTCGTCGAGCAGCAGCAGCTCGGGACGACGGGCCAGGGCCCGTCCCAGAGCGAGCATCTGCTGTTCTCCGCCGGACAGGAGCCCGGCCTTGCGGTCCCGCAGGCGGGTCAGGACCGGGAAGTAGGCGTACGCCGCCTTCTCGTCGAGCCGTTCTCCCCGGTGTCCCAGGCGCAGGTGTTCCGCCACGGTCAGCCCGGAGAAGATGCCCCTGCCTTCCGGGACGTGTGCGATGCCCCGTCGCGCGCGGGCCGCCGCGGGTACCTGGTCGAGGGGTGTTCCGGTGAAGGTGATGGTGCCGGCGGAGGGACGCAGCAGCCCGGAGACGGCCTTGAGCGTCGTCGTCTTGCCCGCGCCGTTGGCGCCCAGCAGGGCGACGACCTCGCCGGCGCCGACGGTGATGTCGAGGTCGCGGACGACGGGGGCTCCGTCGTAGCCGGCGGTGAGTCCGGCCACTTCCAGGACGGGTGTGTTCATCGGGGCCTTCCTTCGTGGATACCCCGGCCTTCCGGCAGGGGAGGAAACGAAGCTCCTGCGGAGCAGGGCAGGAAGAGCCGGTTCGCCGTCAGGGCGGACCGGCGTCCACCGCCCGCTGACCGAAACCCGCCGCTCACACGGGAGTTGATAGAGTGTGAGGCATGATGCAGCAGGTCAAGCGGGCGTTCAGGTACCGCTTTTACCCCACGGACGAGCAGGCAGCTGAGCTGTCGCGCACGTTCGGCTGCGTCCGCCTCGTGTACAACAAGGCGCTGGAGGAGCGCACACGGGCCTGGTACGGCGAGCAGCGCCGGATCTCCTACGTGCAGTCCTCCGCCGCGCTCACGGAGTGGAAGAAGACCGAGGAGCTGGCCTTCCTGACGGAGGTGTCCTCCGTCCCGCTCCAGCAGGCGCTCCGCCATCTCCAGACGGCGTTCGGGAACTTCTTCGCCAAGCGCGCGAAGTACCCGCGCTACAAGAACCGGAAGAAGTCCCGCGCGTCTGCCGAGTACACCCGCAGCGCCTTCACGTGGCGCGACGGGCAACTGACTCTGGCCAAGATGGCGGAACCCCTGGACATCCGCTGGTCGCGTCCCCTGCCAGAAGGTGCGCAGCCCACGACGGTGACCGTGTCCCGCGACAGCGCCGGCCGCTGGTTCGTGTCCCTGCTGTGCGAGGACAGCATCACCCTGGCCCCCGCCACCACAGCGGCGATCGGCCTGGACGCCGGGATCACCTCCCTGGTGACCCTGTCCACCGGTGAGAAGGTTGCCAACCCGAAGCACGAACGGCGTGACCGCGCCCGCCTGGCCCGCGCGCAGCGTGAGCTGTCGCGCAAGGCGAAGGGCTCGGCGAACCGGGAGAAAGCCCGCCGTCGCGTCGCCAAGGTCCACGCGCGGATCGCCGACCGGCGCCGCGACTTCCTGCACCAGCTGTCGACTCGGCTCGTCCGTGAGAACCAAACGGTCGTGATCGAGGACCTCACCGTTCGCAACCTGCTGAAGAACGGCAGGCTCGCGCGCGCCATCTCCGACGCGTCGTGGACGGAGCTCCGCTCCATGCTGGAGTACAAGTGCGCCTGGTACGGGCGCGAACTCGTCGTGATCGACCGCTGGTTTCCCAGCTCGAAGCTGTGCGGAACCTGTGGCACGGTCCGCGAGAAGCTGCCGCTGAACGTCCGCGAGTGGACGTGCGACTGCGGCACCGTGCATGACCGCGACGTGAACGCGGCACGCAACATCCTGGCCGCCGGGCTGGCGGCGTCTGCCTGTGGAGACGGTGTAAGACCTCAACGGGAGTCCTCCCGGACGGGGCGGTCGTCGGTGAAGCAGGAAACCCAGCGGGCGACCGCTGGAATCCCCCGCCTTTAGGAGGGGGAGGAAGTCAAGATGTCTCCGGTGCGCTGGGAACCCCTGGCCGACCGGTGGCGAGCGAGGGAGTGCCGCCGTCCGGTACGGGTGCGTCGGCGGGCCGGACGGCGGACGCGCCGAGATAGGCGGTGATGACGGCGGGGTCGTCGCGGACCCGGCTCGGGGGTCCCGCCGCGATCACCTTGCCGAACTCCAGGACGACCAGGTGGTCGCAGATGCCCATCACCAGGCCCATGTCGTGGTCGATGAGGAGCAGTGCGGTGCCGGCGTCGGCGACGGCGCGCAGGCGGCGGCCGAGTTCGGCGCTCTCCGCGGTGTCCAGGCCGGCGGCGGGCTCGTCGAGGCAGATGATGCGCGGGCGGGCGGCCAGGGCCCGGGCCACGCCGACGAGTTTGCGCTGTCCCTGGGACAGCTCGGCCGGGGATGCGTCGGCGAAATCCTGCAGGCCCAGGGTGGTGAGGGCGTCGGCGACGGCGGAGGGCGGTGGTGTGCGGCGGCCGAGGGTCTCGCCGAACGCCCTGAGCCAGGTCGGTTGTTCCGCCGTCACGCGCAGGTTCTCCGTCACCGTGAGGCCCTCGAAGAGTTCGCTGCTCTGGAAGGTGCGGGCGAGACCTCGGCGGGCGCGGGCATGCGGTGGCATGCCGGTCAGGTCCTCGCCGTCCAGTTCCACCCGGCCCCGGGCACCGACCAGTCCGCTGACCGCGTCCACGAAGGTGGTCTTGCCCGCGCCGTTGGGGCCGATCAGTCCCACCAGTTGGCCTTCGGCGACATCCAGGGTGACGTCGCTGAGTGCGTGGACGCCGCCGTAACTGACGCCCAGCGAACGGACCTTGAACATGCTCATCGTGCGACCTCCTCGGGGGCGGGCGCCGTTGTGGCCCCGGCGGTGTCCGGCGCGGCGTCTACGGCGAGGGTGGCCTGGGCGGCTTTCGCCGTACGGGCGGCTGTTCTGGCCTTCCTACGGCGATGGTTGGCGCCCGCGATGCCGTCCGGATTCGCGATCAGCGTCACGATCAGGGAGACACCGGCGAAGAGCAGGGCCCAGGTCCCCTTGATGCCGAACCACTTGTCCAGGGCGTGCGGGATGAATGCTTCGGTGGACATCAGGCCGGCGATGACAGCTCCGGAGACCATCGTGATGCCGCCGATGTAGGCGAAGCCGATGAGGCCGAGTGCGGCCAGTGCGGTGAACCGGGCCGCGCTGACGGAGCCGAAGTTGTAGGCGTACAGGGTCCCCGCGGCGCTGGCGATGAAGGAGCTGATGCCGAAGGCCGCGATCTTCACGCCCCGTACGTTGACGCCCGCCGCCGCGGCGGCGCGCTCGTTGGAGCGGACGGCGAGCATGCGCCGCCCGAGCCCGGTGCGTCTGAGGTTGGCCACGTACAGCCCCAGGGCGACGGCGACGGACAGGACGAGGAAGCCGAAGAGGGGGCTGGGTTCGTTGCCGTCCAGGCCGCGGAAGGCCGCGCCCGGACCGAGGTCCACCCCGAACAGGCGGGGAGGGGGCACGGTCACTCCCGCGGTGCCGCCGAAGGAGGTGTTGGTGAACAGGGCCTGTTCCATCGCGAGTGCGGCGGCCAGTGTGACGACGGCCAGGCTCACGCCGCGGACCCGCAGCGCGGAGATGCCGGCCGCCACACCGAGCAGGGTGGCCAGCAGGGTCGCGCCGAGCGCGCTGAAGGGGAAGGGGATGCGCAGTCCGGTCGCCAGGTGGGACAGGACGAAACCGGCGGTGCCGGAGAGCGCGAGCTGCATCACGGAGATCTGTCCCACGTAGCCGGTGATGACGACGTACGAGAGGACGATGATCGCGCCGATCAGCGAGTTCGTCAGCGCCTGGCGGAAGTCGAACGGCAACACGACCAGGGCGAGGGCTGCGGCGGCCGTGGCCAGGACAGCCGGTCGTAGCAGTCGGTCCGGCAGCGGTACGGCGGGCAGCCGCTGCTCGACGACTTCACCACGGCGGGGCAGGCCCGCCCCCTTCACATACAGCGCGATGATCATCAGGATGAAGATCAGCAGCTGCTGGAGTCCCGGCATGGCGTTGCCGTTGTCGGTCGGGAACCAGCTCTGGGTCGAAAGGTAGTAGACGACCGACTGCAGGACGCCGATGAGGATGCCGGCGGAGCAGGCGATCCACAGTGAGGTGAATCCGGCGAAGAGCGCCGCCGCGAGGGCCGGGACCACCTGCAGCGGGAGCGTGACGGAGTCGACCTGCACGATGGGTGCGGCCAGGACACCGAGCAGCCCCGCGATCAGCGCGGACAGCAGGGTGTTGGCGAGGGAGACGCTGTTGGGTGACAGACCGGCCAGCAGCGCCGCCTGTTCGTTCTCCGAGGCGGCGCGGGTGGCGAGCCCGAACCGGGTCCACCGGTACAGGGCCCCGAGGGCGAGCGCGACGGCGATCACCAGCCCCGTCAGGAGGAAACGGTCGACGGGCGTGGTGACGCCCAGGACGGTGACGGCGTCCGAGGGCAGGATGCTCGGGGCCTGCTGGGGCTGGGTGCCGAACACCAGCAGCACGGTGGCCTGCAGGGTGAGCAGAATGCCGAGCGACGCCGCGAGCTTGGCCAGGGGGGAGACCGCGCGCAAGGGCTTGAACACCGCGACCTCGGTGACCACACCGACCGCGAGCGCCGCCATGAGCGCCCCCGCCAAGGCGGCGGCGGTCGGCAGCGAGAAGCCGAAGAAGCCGGTGCTCAGAGCCCAGAAGACATAACCGGCGACCATCGCGACGGCGCCGGTCGACAGGTTGATGATGCCCGAGCCCCGGTAGGTCGCCACGACGCCGAGGGCGATGCCGGCGATCAGTGCCCCCTGGCCCAGGCCGAGTACGGCGAAGAGCAGGATCTGTTCCATTTCTCACTCCTGGAGCGCCGTGTTCCTGAGGGCGTGGGGAAGCCTTCGGGCCTCGGGAACACGGCACGGGAAGGTCTGTCGCGGGCCGGACGCGACCCGGGCGGACGGAGGGACGGTGGTCACCGGGGCGGGCGGAGCCAGTCGGTCAGCGGCTGGAAGGCGCCCTTGCCCTTGTACTGGTAGAACCGCGCCTGGTCGTTGCAGACCGCGGGGGCGTCCGGGTACTTGGCGCACTTGACCTCGGCGGCACCCATGACGACCGGCCCGGTGAACTTCTTCAGCTGTGCGGAGACGGCCGCCGGGGTGATCTTGTCCGCTCCCACGGCGTTGAGCGCCTTGGCGTACGTCAGGATCGTGCTCCAGCCCAGGGGGGCGAAGACCTGGGACGCGGTGGCCTCGTCCAGCCCCACCTGGCCGGATGCCGTCAGGAACGCCTTGGAGTCGGCGGCCGAGGTGTCGGTCGGCAGCGTCTGGGCGACGCCGTAGGTCCATGTGGGCAGATCACCGCCCAGGCCCTTGGCCACGTCCGGTGACATGCACAGGGGCGTGGACACCACGGGCTTGTCGATGCCGAGCTGCTTGAGTGCCTTGGCGACTCCGACGCACCCGGAGCCGATCGTGATGGGCACGATGACATCGGCGGAGTTGGCGCCGGCCGCGGTGACCGGGCCGATCAGGTCCGTGGCCTGCGCGTCGAGGCCGACCGACTTGACGGTGAGACCGGCGGCCTTGAGTCCCTTGACCGCCGCGCTTGAGGCGATCTTGTCGCCGGGGGTGTTCGTGTGGATGACGGCCGCCGTCTTCGCCTTGAGGACGTCACGCGAGTACGTGCCCCAGGTGCCGAAGATGTGCGGCAGGTCGCCGAAGGTGCTGTAGGTGTTCTTCGCCGTGGGCAGGGTGGGCCCCGTCGCCACGCCGACCAGGACCGGCTTCCTGCCCGCCACCACGGAGTTGAAGGAGGCGTCGCCGAGGTACAGATTGCCGAGGGCGATGGCGGAGACGTCCTTGTCGCCGAGCAGTTGCTGGCCGCACTTCTGTCCCTCCTCCTCGGCGGAGACCACCGTGCAGACGTTCAGCCGCAGCGGGTGGCCACCGATTCCGCCCAGCTTCTCGTTGACGTACCGAACGGCTGCCTCGGCGCCCAGGGTCGCCTCCGGGCTGCCGCCGGGGCCGCCCTCGACGTTCACCCAGCCGAGCGTGACCGGGGAGAGGCCGGAGTCGGCCCTGCCCGCCTTGCCTCCCACGTAACTCGCATAGTCGGTCACCACGGCGGCCGACGGGCGGGTGTCCGCGGCGGCTGACGAGTCCGCTGCGCCGGCACCGGTCGAGGCCGAGCCCGGGCTCTGCGAGCCACTGCAGGCGGTGAGGCCCATGACGGGCGCCAGGAGGGAGGCGATGAGGCCCAGTCTTCGGGCACGCGGATGGGTGGGCATACGAGACCTCCGTGAGCGGAGTGAGGGGGAGGCATGCCGAGGGCATGCGCAACGGGGAGCCGAGCAGCGGTCGGCCGGGGACCTGGAGCGCACGGGGTGACCAGCGCGGAGGGCGGCTCGGAGGGGCCCGGAAAGGGCCTGCTCAGGCGACTCCCCGGGCTTTCGTAACTTTCTTACGAACCGGGAATCTAGGTGTACGCTAACCCCCTGTCAACGCCTCGGTTCACTTCGATTCAACGATCACGCGGGGAAGGGGGACGGTGTGACGGCACAGTCCGGAAGACGCAGACTGCCTCGGCGCTCACTGGAGGAGACCCGGGCGCTCATGCTGGAAGCGGCGACCAAACTCGTCTGTGCGGGAACCGCCGACACCAGCGAGGCCGCGGTCTCCGCGGCGCTGGCCCATGTGCGGGTCAAGCAGGTGACGGAAGAGGCCACCCGCATCATCCGGGACCGGCTGGGCGACGAGGCGGCACCGGCGGTCACCACCGGATCGATCTACCAGATCTGGCCGGCTCAGGCCGACTTCCAGGCCGAGCTGCTGTTCCACCTCACCTCCCGGCAGGCGGAACTGGTACCCGGCCTGCCCGACAGCATCCGCCGCTTCCGGGAAGCCGTCGAGAAGGGCATCACCTGGCAGGAAGCCCTCAACGACGTACTGACCGACAACCACCGCAACCACCGGGTGGACCCGATCTACCGGGTGATGCTCGGCTTCTACGCCAGCGCCTCGAATCCGCGTGTCCGTGAGGCCCTCGGACACTACGGCGAGTCGTTCACCAAGGTGGCCTGCGAGGCGTACCAGGCCCTGCTCGACACCTACGGACTGCGCATGCGTGCGCCCTACCAGGTCGATCAACTCGCCACCAGCATCGCCTCCCTGCTGGACGGTTTCCACATGCGGTGGATCGCCGGCTACGTGGACCTGACGGACCCGCACGGGGACCCGGACTGGTCCCTCGTGACAAGGGTTGCCGTCATGCTGTTCGACCAGTTCACCGAACCTGTACCCACGGACGGCGCGACCTGAGGACCTGTGCTCCTCCGAAACATGCGCTAGCTGTACCGCTGGTTTCTGGCACTCTGGGAGCCCCACCGCCTGCGCCTTCGGCTGTTCCCCACCGTGGCCCAACTCCTCACCACCGGCCACCGCCGCTACCCCGCCTTCCCTGCGGACGCCACACCTGGAGGAGGCTCTTCGGAGCCGAACGCAGCGGTCACCGGCTCGGCCGACGATCGCGAGGTTCTGCCTGCGGGCCTTGGTCTCGGCCCTCCTGGTCATGGCCTGCGGCCGCTCCCGACACGACGCCGCACCGCGGCCTTCGTCCCCGGCGGGGGCGAGCACGGTCGGCATGGGGAGACGCGGTCGCGACGGCCCTCGGGTACGTGCCGCACGAGCTGTCCTTCTCGGCGATCCGCACCCCTTCCCCTTGCGAATCGCCGTGGCGTCACTGACGGGCCGGACGCGGGGAGCTGGTCGTCACCCGGACCGGATCGGAGGATGGCGTAGTGGACGGCGGGTAGGTCGTCGCGCACCAGGCCGAGGGCGGTGGCCCACGGCGCGTGTGTGTGGACGATGGCCTGGGCGTCGGTTGTGCGGTAGATGCCCAGGTGGAGGGGGGTTTCCGAGGAGGGTGAGCTCGGCCCCGGGGCGGGGATTTCGCTGCCGAGTGTGACGCGGGCGATGGTGCGCGGCGGGAAGGTCGGGGACGAACCGGATCCGGCGTCGCATGGCCGGCGGAACCGCGACGATGACGCGGCACGCGGTGGTGGGGCCGTCGTAGGCCGCGCGCGGCCACAAGGCACCGGAGTGTCCCGCCCTCGCACCAAGCCACGTCGAAAGCGAAATGAATCCTGTGAGTCCTACCAGCCAATCAGCCGCCGGTCGGCGCGGACCCACCGCCGCCACATTCGACTCAGCGAAGAGGCGTTCGCCGGGATCGTGGTCCTCACTCGGCTCATGTTCGGCCCGTCATCCGGCCCGCCGGCCGCGGAACTGTCCTACCCTCCGCCACCCTGGGCTGCCGAGTACACCCGGCTGTGGCGCTGCCCGGTCACCTTCGACTGCGAACGCACGACCCTCACGATGCCCATCGCCCTCGAAGAGCGGCGCGTTCCCACGGCGAACGCCACCCAGTTCGAGGCCGCTCTGCACGCCACTCGCGCGATCCTGGACTCCGACCCGGTCGACGCTCTGGTCCCAGCCGTCGCAGGAACACTCCGCCAGGACCTCCGCTCCCGAAGAACGGCGACGCAGGTCGCTGACGCGCTCGGCACGAGTCCCCGCACCCTTCATCGCCACCTCGCCAAGGCCGGGTACAGCTTCGGCGCGATCCAGGACCGGGTACGGCGGCAGCAGGCCGACGTACTGCTGACGCAGACACGCAGGTCGATCGCCGCCATCGCAGCCGAACTCGGCTACAGCGACCCGCGTGAGTTCCGCCGCGCCTACACAGTGCTGCGCGCCCGTTCGGCCACGATTTTGCCTTCCACTCGTCCGGGAGCCGCCCCCACTCCCCGGACATCCGATGTATAGGGCTTTGCTCGGCGAGTGAATGAACGTGTGAGCTCCGGCTCCCGCAAAGGCAACCTGACTTATCTCGTACTTTGAGTCAATCTCGCCACAGCTATAGACGCAGCCACCGTAGTTCTCTTATAAATCCATCCGATGTCTTGTTGGGGGCGGTGCGGAGCACGACGGTCATGTCGGCGTTCCGCTCCCAGCGCCCTGTCATCCCTCCCCCTGACCAATGGAGCCGCACCATGTCCTCTGCCTCCCTCAGCAGACGCTCTCTGATGAAGGCCGCCGCCCTCGCCGGGGGAGTGGCGGCCTTCGGGCTGCCGCAGGTCCTGTGGCCCTCCACCGCCGAGGCGTACACCGTCCCCTCGAAGATGGACTGGTGGTACCAGGGCCGGTTCGGGATGTTCATCCACTTCGGGTCCTACTCGCAGCTCGGCCAGGGCGAGTGGGCGTTCGACAACCAGCGGTGGAGCAAGGCCGACTACCAGAACCAGGTCACCAAGAACTTCAACCCGACCGCGTTCAACGCCGCCGCCATCGCCGAACTGGCCAAGAACGCCGGCATGAAGTACCTCGTGATCACCGCCAAGCACCACGAGGGCTACGCGATGTGGGACTCCAACGTCGCCGGCTTCACCGACACCACCGGCACCAAGCAGTACAACCTGCGCGACTACAACGGCATCCAGACCGACCCGCTCATGGACCTGAAGAGGGAGTGCGAGAGCCGCGGGATCAAGTTCTGCCTGTACTACTCGATCCTCGACTGGAACCACCCTTCCCAGACCGACCGTCACTACAGAGGGCTCACGACGATGTCCTCGCAGGCCGCCCGCACCGCCTACATCGCCGACATGAAGGCACAGCTGCAGGAACTGCTGGACCGCTACGACCCGGCGCTGCTGTGGTTCGACGGTGACTGGTTCGGCAACCCTTCCAGCCCCACCCTGGAAGACTGGTGGCTGGAATCCGACGGCGTCGACCTCTACAACTGGCTGATCGCCCGCAAGCCCGGCCTCATCGTCAACGAACGGGTCAAGCGGGACCACGGTCTCGGCGACTACGCCGTCGCGGAGTTCGACATCCCCTCCGCGCCGATGAGCCGACCGTGGGAGCGGTGCGCCACCATGAACGGCGCCTGGGGCTACACCGACTGGGCCGAGAACACCTACCGATCCGTCAAGGACATCGTCCAGGAACTCGTCACGGTGGTCTCCCGGGACGGCAACCTCCTGTTGAACATCGGCCCCAAGGGCGATGGCTCGGTCCCCGCCGGATCCCAGACGGTTCTCAACGGCCTGGCCTCATGGATGTCGACGCACAGCGACAGCATTCACGGCACCAGCGGCAGCCCGTTCACCACCGAACCCTCCTGGGGGAAGGTCACCAAGAAGAACGGCAAGCTCTTCGCCCACGTCTTCACCTGGCCCACCAACGGCCGGCTGCGGATCCCGAGGATCGACAACACGATCAGCCGCGTCTACCTGCTGAACAACCCCTCGGCCTCGCTCTCCTACACCGTCACCGACCAGATCAACGTCACTGTGCCGGCCACCGCCCCGAACGCGAACGTCTCCGTGGTGTGCGTCGAGGTCCAGGGCATGCCCATGAGTGTCTCACCGACGGTCTTCCAGAACGTCGGCTATCAAGGCACCCACGCCGTTCTGCCGCTGGGCAGTTACACCTCCTCCCAGCTGTCCGCCGCCGGCCTGGAGCCCGCCATGGCCTCGTCCATCCTGGTGCCCGACGGCTTCCAGGTGACGGGCTACTCCGGCGACAACTTCACCGGCACCGCCTGGACGTTCACCTCGAACAACCCCGACCTTCGGGTGACCGGCAACAATGACGTCATCGCCTCGCTGAGGGTGACGTTCAACCCGGCGACGTACTTCCGCCTGGGCAACGTGACGAGCGGCCTGGCGCTGGACAGCGGCGGCAATTTCACCAGCGGCTCGAACCTGAAGCAGTGGGAGCCGATCGACCACAACAACCTCCAGTGGCAGGCAATCGAACTCGGCAACGGCTACTACAGGCTCGTCAACCGCACCAACGGCCTGGTCGCCGATGGCTGGGGCTCCACCAGCAACGGTGACCCGGTCCGGCAGAGGGCCTGGGACGGCAGTAACAACCAGCAGTGGCAGATCACCCACCGCGGCCAGGGCCAGTACTCGATCGCCAACCGCAGCACGGGACTGGTCATCGACGGCGGCGGTATGGTCGCCGCAGGGGCCGTGACCAAGCAGTGGACGTGGGTGCAGAGCACCAACCTGCTGTGGACATTCAGGCCGGTCGGCTGATTGGCGCCACACCCCCGGTGCATCCCTGAAGCCTTCGACTGCGGGCGCCCACGAGCCGGTGGGCGCCCGCAGCCGCACAGGTCGACGTGCCTTCCACGCCATGCGCCGGGGGTGACGTCCCGGGACTTCATGAACGCCGGTGTAACACCCGCATGTGGGCACCCCTGTCACCCGGTCGAGCCGCCCCAGTGCCTCGGGCACGTCTGGGGCGATCCGGCTCGCCCGGACCAGGTGAAGGGCAACGAGGCCGCGTTCTCCACGCCGACGAGCTGCGGGGTCAGTACGGCGATCGGGCCGGGCAGACGGAGCCGTAGGCGTGCCCGCCGGGTGCCGTGGCGGTGTGACCCGCGGTCCCGGCAGCGGGTTTCACCATGGAGTCGTACGCCTTCCGTGGCCGCGGCGAGCACCCGGTCCACGTTCGCCTGCCGGACGTTGCGGACACTCCGTTGAGCACGCGCGACGCCGTCGCCTGCGAGACGCCCACCGCCCGCGCCACCTCACGCAGGGTCGCCTGGCGCTCCCCGGGACCCCGCCTTCCAAGCCGCATACTCTGGAAGAGGGAAAGCGCTTGTCATTGTGAAACGGAGTGCTGACGGAACATGACCACAACCCACACCGGGCTGCCCGGTGGCGTCGCCGTCTCGCATCTGTCGGTGTACGACTGGCCCGCCGCCGACGGGGTGTGCGGCGGCACCCCTCATATGCATCTGGCGTGTTCAGAGGGTTACGTCGTCACCGGCGGGCGCGGAGCCGTGCAGACGCTGACCGCGTCCGGGTGCGAGGTGACTCCGCTTCGCGCCGGTACCGTCGCCTGGTTCACCCCGGGCACCATCCACCGGCTGGTCAATGAGAGCGATCTGCGGATCACCGTCCTCATGCAGAACAGCGGTCTGCCGGAAGCGGGGGACGCCGTCCTCACGCTGCCCCCGCAATACCTGACCGATCCCGAGACGTACGCACGCGCCACCGCCATCCCGGCCGACGCGCTCGAGGAGGAACAGGAGCGCGTCGCCCGGGCCCGGCGTGACCTCGCCCTGGAGGGCTACCGGGCGTTGTGTGCGGCCGAGGGGCCCGAGGCCCTGGCGGCGTTCCACCGGGCCGCCGCCGCGCTCGTACGGCCGCGCATCGCCGAGTGGCGCGAACGCTGGCGGCAGGGCGCCGAGGCCGCCGCCGCGGCCACCGCGGTGCAGCTCGACGCGCTGGAGCGGGGGGAGTTCCCGCACCTCGCCGATGCCGTCGTGCGCTCCGAACAGCCGGCGGCCCGTGGGAAGTTCGGGATGTGCGGACGGCTCGACGTCTACCGGAACTGATGGGTCGGGGTAGTGTGCCCCGGTGACCACGCATTCGAACACACCTGCAGGCTGGTACCCGGATCCGCACGGCGCGCCCCAGACGATGCGCTACTGGGACGGCACCCAGTGGACGCAGCACATCCAGGCCGCCCAGCAGGCCCAGCCCGCGCCGCAGGTGCCGGCGCAGCCGGCCGGGCCCGACCCGCGGGTCCAGCGCCAGGTGCAGCAGCAGGCCGGCGTCGCGCCCAGCGGCGCCGGCGGCGGCACCCTGTTCACCGAGCCGGTCCTGGTGGTGAACCAGAAGGCCAAGCTGATCGAGCTGACCAACGAGTACAAGGTCATGGACCAGCACGGCAATCAGCTCGGCTCGGTGGTCCAGGTCGGTCAGAGCGCGCTGAAGAAGGCCGTCCGCTTCGTCGCCAGCATCGACCAGTTCATGACGCACAAGCTGGAGATCCGCGACGCCTACGGCCGGCCCGTGCTGGTGCTCACCCGGCCCGCGAAGTTCCTCAAGTCTCGGGTGATCGTGGCGCGGCCGGACGGACAGCAGATCGGCGAGATCGTCCAGCAGAACGTCATCGGCAAGATCAACTTCGCGATCAACGCCGATGGTCAGCAGGTCGGCGCGATCAAGGCGGAGAACTGGCGCGCCTGGAACTTCGCCGTCGTCGACCACGCGGACAACGAGGTCGCCCGCATCACCAAGACCTGGGAGGGCCTCGCCAAGACGATGTTCACCACCGCCGACAACTACGTCCTCCAGATCCACTACCAGCTCCCCGAGCCCCTCCTGAGCCTCGTGGTCGCCACGGCCCTGACCGTCGACACGGCACTCAAGCAGGACGCACGCGGGTTCGGCTGATCCACGCGGGGGCCTTCCCGCAGCGGCGTGAGGTGCTCCGGCTCGGCGGGGCGTCGGTGTGGGTTCCACCGAGCTGGACCGCGGGGGCGGCGCCGGGCCCTTGCCCTACAGCGGCGTCAGCTGCCCCGGTTCGGCCCGCGCCGGCCGGGGAATCAGCGGGGACTCCGTCGAGGCGGACTCCGGGGCCAGTGCCAGTACGGCGGCGACCGGGTGTGCCTCGTCGTCGTACCCGCGAGCCTGGTGCGGCTCGGGTGTCGTCCGGGACAGCAGTACCACGCCCCGGGACGCCAGACCCGCTCCCGCCAGTGCGAGCAGCACGCCGGCCGCCCCGCCCTGGAGGCGTTCGCCGAGCAGGGTGAGGCCGATCGTCGCGGCAGCCACCGGGTTGGCCAGTGTCACCACGGCCAGCGGCGCGCCCAGGCCGTCCCGGTAGGCGGTCTGGGACAGCAGCAGCCCCGCCGCCGCGAACGCGGCGACCAGCAGCGCCACCCCGATCACCTGCACGCTCAAGCCCGGACCCGAGCGGTCCGTGGCGGCCACCGTCACCGTCTGGGTGAGCGCCGAGGCGACCCCGGAGGCGAACCCCGACGCGGTCGCGTGCCGCAGCCCGGGCCGGGCGCCCGGCCGGGCCAGCAGCCCGATCAGCGCCGCCGTGACCCCCGCCACCGCGACCGCCTCGGGCGCGCTCAGCACATCATCGGGGGCGTGCCCGGACGCGGTGACCAGGATCGCGGCCAGCCCCACCAGGGTGAACACGGTGCCGCGCCACTCGTCCGCGCGGACCCGCCGCCCCGCCACCCGCGCCCCCAGCGGCACGGCCGCCACCAGGGTGAGCGCGCCCAGCGGCTGTACGACGGTCAGCGGCCCGTACTTCAGCGCGACGACGTGCAACAGGGCGGCGGAGGCGTTCAGCCCCACCGACCACCACCAGGCGCCACGGCGCAGCAGCCGCAGCAACCCGGTGCCGGGGGAGCGTGCGGCCAGCCGTTCCTGCGCGACGGCCGCGGCCGCGTAGGCGACGGCGGAGAACAGCGACAGGACGACGGCGAGCAGGGTGGCGCTCATCGGGCCGCCCCCACCAGCGTTGTGCCCCGTGTCCGCGCCTCCTCGGCCGGTACGGGCGTCCCGTGCCCGGCGGTGGCCGCCCCGCGCCGCGGCACGCGGATCACCGCGAGGGCGGCGCCGAGCAGGACGGCGGCCGCGATCGCGTCGACCCAGTAGTGGTTGGCGGTGCCCACGATCACCAGCAGCGTCAGCGCCGGATGCAGCAGCCAGAGCCGGCGCCAACGGGACCGGGTCGCCACGATCAGACCGATCGCCACCATCAGCGCCCAGCCGAAGTGCAGGGAGGGCATCGCCGCGAACTGGTTCGACAACTGGTCGGACTCCGGCGGCCCGTACACCGAGGGCCCGTACACGGCGCCGGTGTCGATCAGCCCGGTCGCGGCCAGCATCCGGGGCGGGGCCAGCGGCATCGCCAGATGCAGCACCAGTGCCGCGGCGGTGACCGCGGCCAGCACCCGGCGGGCCCAGACGTAGTGGGCGGGCCGGCGCAGATAGAGCCAGACCAGGAAGGCCGCCGTGGCCGGGAAGTGGACGGTCGCGTAGTAGGTGTTCGCGAGGCGTACCAGTGTGTCGCCGTGCAGCAGCAGCGACTGCACCCAGTCCTCGCCGGGCAATCGGAGCCACCGCTCGGCGTGCCACACGTCTCGCGCGTTCCGGAACGCCTCGCCGGTGTGCCCGGTCGCCAGCTGACGCCCGAGCTTGTAGACGAGGAAGAGCCCCGCGACCAGCAGGAGCTCGCGGACTATCGGCGGCCGCGGGGTCGCGTGGGACTCCGCTTCGGCAGGCTCGGTGCGGGCATTCATCCCCCGGCCCCTTCGGTGACGGTGGTGCGCGGCCCTCGCTGCGTCGAGAACCCATCGATACGGGATCGTACCGATACGGCAGTGTACCGATACGCTCGTGTACCGGTACACTGGCGTATCGATGGAGTCGGTTGATCTGCGCCACACTGGACACAGGAAGGCCGGACCGCACTCCGCAGATGTTCAAGACGATCGAGCGAGGAGACAGACCGATGACGTCGCAGGCCGCGGACGGACCGGTGACGGTCGCCGCGTCGCGCCGCTCCAAGCTGACGCGCGAGCGTGAGCAGGAGTTCTTCGACGCCGTCCTCGACCAGGTCCGCGAGAGCGGGTACGACGCCGTCACCATGGAGGGCGTCGCCGCCAGCACGCGGTGCAGCAAGTCGACCCTCTACCGGCAGTGGAAGACCAAGCCCCAGTTCGTGGCGGCGGCCCTGCGCTCCTGCCATCAGGCGCGCTTCGCCGGCATCGACACCGGCACGCTCGCCGGTGACCTGCGAGAGGCCGCCCGGGCGGGCGGCGAGTGGGCGGCCGAGGACACCCGTCTGCTGCAGGCCCTCGGTCACGCGGTCATGCAGGACCCCGCGCTCCAGAGAGCACTGCGCGAGGCGCTGGTCGAGCCGGAGATGGCCGCGCTCAGGGAGATCCTGCGGCGCGGGGTCGAGCGCGGGGAGGTCCCGGCGGACCACCCGGCGCTGGAGTTCGTGCCCGCGCAGTTGTACGGCGTGCTGCGGGTGCGGCCCGTGATCGACGGGCATCAGGCCGATTCGGAGTATCTACTGAGATTTGTGGAGGCCACGGTGCTGCCGGCACTCGGCCTCACCTGAGACGCGGACCGCACAGGCGGGCCACAGGCTCAGGCCGCCGTCCACGGGATGACTGGACGGTGACCTGCTCGCGCCGCACCGTGGGGACGGGGGCGGCGCACACCCCCCGGCCGGGTGGGGTTCCCCTTGAGCGGAGGGCGCCCCACCCGGTCGGCTCGTCCGGCCGGCCGTGCGGATCAGACGCTCTGGCCGCTGCCCCCGCCCTTCGACACCGCGATGCCCTGCCTGATGGTGTCGAGGAGCGACACCTCCTGGTCGGCGTCCAGCCCGAAGCGCAACACCACCAGGCGGGCGGAGTCGACGGGCGAGGGGAAGACCAGCGACTCGACATAGCCGTCGACGCCGTCACTGGTGATCGCCTTCCAGCGGACCATGTAGCCCTTCTGCCCGGCCACGGTCACCGCCTTGGAGGCGAGCACCTCGTGCGAGGTGATCGAGCCGTAGGTGGAGCCGCCGTAGGACTCCTCGGCGTTGGCCGAGATGTCTGCCTTGGCCACCTCCTCGGGCGTGCTGCCCCTGGTGCCCAGCACCTGGTTCGGCACGGAGTACACGCCGCCCTTGGTGCAGGTCTTGGAGGTGTCGCCCGGACACTTGTACGTCGTGTCGGACATCACCTGGGCCCCGACGTCCATCTGCTGGCCCGTCCAGCCCTTGGGCACGGGGATGCTGATGCCGTTGACGGGGTCGGGCACCGAGCCGCTCTTGATCTCGGGTGCCTCGGACGACCGGGGCGACGGCGAGTCCCCACCGGAACCGCCCCCCGAGTCACCGTCGCCGCCCCGGTCGCCGGGACCGTCCTGGCCGCGGGGCCCCTGCGCCGTGCCCGGCCCGTCGCCGCCGCCGCCGTCGTCCTTGGTCAGCGCGTACACGCCGACCCCGATGCTCGCCAGCACCGCGACCGCCGCGGCGACGGCAATACCCGTCCGCAGCGCGCGCCGCGGCGGCGGAGCCGGTGCGGGCAACCCCGGATAGGCCGGGAAGGCCGACTGGGTCGGGTGCGCCGCGAACCCCGCCTGATCCCCGGCGGTCGGCGCCTGCGCCGGCGGCCCCCATGCGGCGGCCGAACCCGCGGGGCGGGTCTGGTCCGTCCATGCCTTGCCGTCCCACCAGCGCTCGGAGGCGGGACCGTCACTTGTCTGCCCGGGGTCGGGATACCACCCCGGAGGAGTCACCTGCGTCATGCCCCCACCGTATGAGGCGACGGTGAAAACCGGATGAGAGGGGGAGGCACCCGCGTGCCCGCCGACGTAGCTCACCTGCCGGGCCACCCCCGCCGCCCGCCAACCCCGCCCCTGCGGTGGGGTCCGCGCGAGTTCTGGCGGGCTGTTCTGTGTTGCCCGTCGGCCCGGCCCTACCGCGGCCGGTCCGCGCGAGTTCCGGCGGACCGTTCTCCGCTGTCTGTCGGCCCGGGCCCTACTGCGGCTGGGTCCGCGCGAGTTCTGGCGGGCTGTTCCCCCTGACCATCGGCGGTCGGCGGTCGCTCCTGGGCCCGCTCCGGCCAGCTCCGCCCAAGCCCTGACGGGCCGCCACCCTTGCCCGCCGACCCCCGGCCCTTGCGTGCCGACCGACCCCCGGCCCTTGCCCGCCGGCTCCCCGCCCTTGCCCGCCGACCCCCAGCCCTTGCGTGCTGGCCCCCCGCCCCTTGCCCGCCGGCCCCCGCCTCTTGGCCGCCGCCTCCCGCCACGCTCCAACCGCACCCCACCCGCGCAGTACCTCACTCGCCGTCAACTTCACGACATGTCCGCCATGTTGACGCCCCATCCGCCCCCGCGCAGGCCCCCGGCGCGTCGTCGGGCGGGGTGATGTCACCCGTCGAGGGAACACCTGCCCGGACGGGCCACCGTGTGGGCCTACGGGGAGCTACCCTCGGGTTCTGTACGTCGTTCGGGCGACTTGGGGAGGTAGCGGGATGACGGAGGTACGGCCGACGGCGGCCGCCTCGGCCTCCCTGTGGGAGCGCGACAAGGAGGTCGCCGCCATCGCGCGGGCGGTGGAGACACTGCGTGCCGACCGGTCGTCCTCGGGCCGACTGCTGGTGTTCCGCGGCGACGCCGGCCTCGGCAAGACGGCCCTGCTGGCCGAGACCCGCCGCATCGCCGAGGCATGCGGCTGCACGGTCTGGTCGGCGCGCGGCGGCGAGACCCTCAGGTCGGTCCCCTTCAACGTCGTACGACAACTGCTGCAGCCCGCCCTGCTGTCGATGCTGCCCGAGGAGGCCCGCGAGTACCTCGGCGACTGGTACCCCGTCGCCGGCCCCGCCCTCGGCATTGCGGAGCCGGACGGTCCGTCGGCCGACCCGCGGAACGTCTCCGACGGCCTGGTCGCCGCCGTACGCCGCCTGGCCCGGCGGGAGTGGCCGCTGGTGCTGCTGGTCGACGACGCGCAGTGGGCCGACCTGGAGACCCTGCACTGGCTGGCCGCCTTCGTCGAACGCCTGGACGACCTGCCCGCGCTGGTCGTCGTCGCCCGCCGGGACGGCGAGGTGAGCGGCGAGGCCGCCCGCTGCCTCGACGCGGTCGCCGCCGTCGCCGGCGCCGCCGTGACCGGCCTGAGCGCGCTCACCCCGGACGCGGTAGCCGGACTCACCCGCGCAACCGTGGGCGCCCACGCCGACGCGCCGTTCTGCCGCGAGGTGTGGGCGGTCACCGGCGGCAACCCGTACGACACCGTCGAACTCCTCGCCAAGGTCCTGGACAGCGAGCTGGAGCCGACCGAGTCCTCCGCGGCCGAACTGCGCCCGCTCAACCGGTCCGCGCGCGGCGGCGGGCTGGTCGCCCGCCTGGAGGAACTCGGCGTGGACGCCACCCGGTTCGCCTGGGCGGCCGCCATCCTCGGCGCCGGGATCACCGTCGACCAGGTGGCCCGCCTCTCCGGCCTCGACCATGACGACGCCCGGAACTGCGCCGAACTCCTGCGCGGTGCCCGCATCCTCACCGCACCCGACGCCACGGCCGGCCCCGCCGCCGACGGCGAGCTGGTGTTCGTGCACCCGCTGATCGCCACCGCCGTCTACAACTCCGTTCCCGACGCCCTGCGCACGGCCATGCACGGCATCGCCGCACAGATCGTCACCCAGGCCGGCAAGGGCGTCGCGGCCGCCTCCCGGCACCTGCTCCAGGTCCACCCGGACGACGACGAGGAACTCGTCGCGCAGCTGCGCGAGGCCGCCCGCGAACACCTCGCCGTCGGCGCGCCCGACGCGGCCCGCCGCTGCCTGGAACGCGCCCTGGCCGAGCCGCCCCGCCCGCACGTCCACGCGCGCGTGCTCTACGAACTGGGCTGCGCCACCCTGCTCACCGCGCCCGCGACCACCATCGGCCACCTCAGGACCGCGCTCGCCCTGCCGGGCCTTGAGGGCGCCGACCGCGTCGACGCCGTCTACCGCCTCTCCCAGGCGCTGCTCCACAACAACGAGCTGGAGGAGGCCGTCCGCACCGTCGAGGCGGAGGCCGCCCGGCTGGCCCCGGGACCGGCCCGGATGCGGCTGCAGGCCGTGCAGTTCATGTGGGAGGGCGTCCACGCCGGTGAGACCACCACCCCGGGGCGCTCCGAGCGGCTCGCCGCCCTCGCCGCCACCTGCACCGGCCGCGACAACTCCGAGCGCGCCCTGCTCATCCTGCGCGGCTTCGACGCCATGACCCACGGCGAGAACGCCGAGGAGGTCGTCGAGATCTGCGACCGCGCCCTCGTCAACGGCCGGCTCGCACCCGGACTCGGCTGGACCGACACCGAGTGGGGCCTGGAACTGCCCATGATGCTGGCCAGCTCCTACGCCTACACCGACCGCCTCGACCGCGCCGAGGCCCTCTTCACGGAAGCCCTCAACGCCTATGAGTCCGCCCGCTGGAGCGGCGGCCACCTGGCCCTGGCCCACGCCTACGTCGGGCTCGGCCACCGCCGGCGCGGCCGCCTGAGGGACGCCGAGAAGTCCCTGCGCGAGTCGCTCCGGCTCGCCGAGCGCGTCGGCCGCGGACTGCCCCTGTACTGGTCGGCGACCTGCAACCTGGTCGACACGCTGCTCGCCCGCGGCCATGTCGACGAGGCGTGGCGGATCGCCGAACAGTACGGCTTCGCGCCGCCGTACCCGTCGACGATCGTGCTGCCCGACCCGCGCTCGGTGCGCGGCCGGCTGCTGCTCGCCGTCGGCCGCGCCCAGGACGGCGTCAACGAACTGGCGGAGGCCGAGAAGGCGGCGGCCGCCCGCGGCCACCTCAACCCGGTGATGGTCCCCTGGGCGGCCGACCTCGCCCGCGCCCTCGCCGCCGAGGACCCGGCCCGGGCCGCCCGGCTCGCCGCCGACGCCCGCCGACAGGCCGAGCGCTTCGGCACCGACACCGCCATCGGCGAGGCCCTGCGCTGCGCCGCCGCCCTGGAGACCGGCCGCCGACGGGTCCAGCTCGCCGGCCAGGCGGTCACGTATCTGGAGGCGTCGCCCTGCCAGTACGAACACGCCGCGGCCCGCGTCGAGTACGGCATCGCCGCCCGCTCCGCCGCCGAGCTCGACCGGGGCCTGACCCTGGCCCGTTCCTGTGGCGCGGACGGCCTCGCGGCCCAGGCGGAGCGGGCACTGGGGCAGCTGCCCGCGCTGGAGGCGCGGTGACCCGTCAGCGGTGGTCGTCCTCCTCGGCCAGGACCCGCTGAGCCGTGGCGAACGCCGAGTTCGCCGCCGGGACCCCGCAGTACACGGCCGTCTGCAGCAGGACGGCGCCGATCTCCTCCGGCGTCAGTCCGTTGCGCCGCGCCGCCCGGACGTGCATCGCGAGCTCGTCGTAGTGTCCGTGCGCCACCAGGGCGGTCAGCGTGATCATGCTGCGCTCACGGCGGGTCAGCGTCGGGTCGGTCCAGATCTCACCCCAGGCGTAGCGGGAGATGAAGTCCTGGAAGCGCGCGGTGAACGGGGTCTGCCGGGCCTGCGCGTGGTCCACGTGCGCGTCGCCGAGGACCGCACGCCGTACCGCCATGCCCCGCCGGGCGCCGCCGCCGTCGAAGTGCGCGCGCAGCGCGGTCAGCACGGCCTGGGGGCACTGCGCGGGCGCCAGATGCGAGGCGCCCGGTATCTCGACGAGCGCCGCGCCCGGCACGGCGTCCGCGATCTCCCGCAGATGCGCCGGCGGGGTCGCCGGATCCTCCCGGCCGGCCACCAGCAGCGTGGGTACGGCGATCTCGCCGAGCCGTTCCCGCAGATCGAACGCTGCCAGCGCGTCACAGCAGGCGGCGTACGCGCCCGGATCGGCGTCCCGGTGGTCCTGGACCAGGCGCGGCACGGTGAACCCGGGCGTGAACCAGCGTGCGTCCGCCGTCTCCGCCAGCCCCGCCAGCCCTTCGCGTCGCACCAGCGCGGCCCGCTCCTCCCACGGCCGCGCCCCGTTGAAGTGGGCCGACGAACAGATCACGGCCAGGGAGGTGATCCGCTCCGGGTGGTGCACGGCGAGATGCAGGCCGACGGCGCCGCCCAGGGACACCCCCGCGTAGGCGAACCGCTCGACGCCGAGCGAGTCGGCGAGGGCGAGCACCAGAGCGGCGAGGTCGGCGACGGTGGCGCCGGGCCGGATGAGGTCCGCCGCCGAGCCGCCGTGCCCGGGCAGGTCCCAGCGCACCACCCGATGGGTGGCCGACAGCTCGGGCGCCACCTCGTCCCACAGGGAGCACGAGGTGCCGAGCGAGGGTCCGAGGAGCAGCGGGGGCGCGGAGACCGGCCCTTCGCCGCGGTGGTCGAGGAGGGTCAACGTCGCTCCAGAGCACGGTCGGTGAGGGCTCCCGCGGAGCCGGTGTAGTGCGTGGGGTCGAGGTCCAGGTCCGCCAGCTCCGGCGCCTGGTCGAGCGGTCGGCCCTCGGACGCCAGCCGGGTGAGGAGTTCCTTGGCGCGGGCCCGCCCCAGCACCGGGGCGAGCTCGGCGGACAGCCGCTCGGAGACGATCGAACCGTGGGTCAGATCCAGGTGTTCCCGCATGGCATCGGGTCGTACCCGCAGCCCCTCGGCCAGCGCGGCGGCGTCCCGTGCGGCGCCGCCGGCCAGCCGCAGCAGGTCCCGGAGCGGCTCCCACTCCGCGTGCCAGGCCCCGGCAGGCCGCTCGTCCTCCGCCGCCAGCGCCCCGTACAGCGTGGCCGCGAGCTGCGGTGCCCGCCGCGCCGCGGCGGCGATGAGGGTGGACCGTACGGGATTGGACTTGTGCGGCATGGCGGACGAACCGCCGCCGCCGCTCGCCGTGTTCTCCGCGACCTCGGCGATCTCGGTGCGGGAGAGGGTGAGGACGTCCACGGCGAGCTTGCCGAGCGCGCCGGCCGTGAGGGCGAGGCACCCGGCGAGATCGGCGACCGGCGTCCGCAGGGTGTGCCAGGGCAACTCCGGTGCCCGCAGGCCGAGTTCGCGGGCATAGGCCGCCGGCAGCGCCATCGGATCGTCCGCGCCGTACGCGCCGAAGGCGGCCAACGTCCCGGCCGCGCCCCCCAGTTGGGCGGGCAGGGAGTCCCGTACGGCCGTGACCCGGTCCCGGGCGTCCAGCACCAGCGACCGCCACCCGGCCGCCTTCAGCCCGAACGTCGTCGGTACGGCGTGCTGGGTGAGCGTCCGGCCCGGCATCGCGGTGTCCCGGTGCTCGGCGGCGAGCCGGGCCAGTGCCCGCTCCGTGCGGTCCAGGTCGCCGAGGACCAGGCCGAGCGTGCGCACGGCGACCAGCATCGCCGCCGTGTCCATGATGTCCTGGCTGGTCGCCCCCCGGTGGACGTACGGGCCGTACGGGTCGCCGACCGCCTTCGTCAGATCGGCGACCAGCGGGATCACCGGGTTGCCCCCGGCGCGGGCCCGCTCCGCCAGGGACCGCACGTCGAACCGGTCCGCGTCGGCCGCCTCGGTGACCGCCCGCGCCGCCTCGGCCGGAGCGAGGCCGAGGGCGGCCTGCGCCCTGGTCAGGGCGGCCTCCGCATCGAGCAGCGCCCGCAGGTACGCGGTGTCGCTCGTCGCGGCCGCGGCGGGGGAGTCGGCCCACCCGGGGGCGAGCAGGCCGCTGTCGGCTGGGGGCACCTCCCGCCCGAAGGGTGGGGGAGTCACTGGAACTCCAGGAAGACCGTCTCGCCCTCGCCCTGAAGGCGGATGTCGAAACGGTACGGGCCCGCGCCGTCGCCCTGGGCGATCAGCGTGTCGCGTCGCCCGGCCGGCAGCCGGGAGAGCAGCGGATCGGCGGCCAGCGCGGCCTCGTCGCCCGGCAGGTAGATCCGGGTGAACAGATGCACCAGCAGCCCGCGCGCGAACACGCACACGCTGAGGTGGGGGGCGCTGCGCCCGCGCGCGCCGGGCCGCAGCGTCCGCGCCGACCAGTGGCCGCCCGCATCGGTCTGGACGCGCCCCCAGCCGGTGAACTCCACTCCGTTGCGGCCCAGGAAGCCGCCGCTCGCGGGGTCGCGCCGCATCGAGCCGTCGACCCGCGCGACGGTGCCGTCGGGGTCCGGGCCCCACAGTTCGAGGAAGGCGTCCGGGAGCGGCCTGCCCTCGCCGTCGTACACGTATCCCTGGAGGGCGATCGCGTCCGGGTGGCCGACGGGGGCGATGTCGCCGCCGCCGGGGAAGGGCAGGGCATGGCCGTAGAAGGGGCCGACCGTGTGGGAGGGGGTGGGCAGCACCGTCTCCGGACGGCTGGTGTCGATCTTCGTCATGGCGGGTCAGCGTCCCTCTTCGATCCAGGTGGCGGACGGTCCGTCGAGCACGATGTCCCAGTGGTAGCCCATCGAGAACTCCGGCACCGACAGGCTGTGGTCGTACGTCGCGATCAGCCGCTGCCGCGCCGCGTCGTCCGTCACGGACTGCAGGATCGGGTCGTAGGGGAACAGCGGGTCGTTCGGGAAGTACATCTGCGTCACCAGCCGCTGGGTGAACGCCGTGCCGAAGACCGAGAAGTGGATGTGGGCCGGCCGCCAGGCGTTGACGTGCTGGCGCCAGGGGTAGGGGCCCGGCTGGACGGTGGTGAAGTGGTAGTGGCCGTCGTCGTCGGTGAGGGTGCGGCCGACGCCGGTGAAGTTCGGGTCCAGCGGGGCGTCGTGCTGCTCCCGCTGATGGGCGTAGCGGCCGGCGGAGTTCGCCTGCCAGATCTCGATCAGCTGGCCGCGCACGGGACGCCCGGCGCGGTCCAGCAGCCGTCCGGAGACGGTGATGCGCTCACCGATGGGCTCGCCCGTGTGCTGCCGGGTGAGGTCGTTGTCGATCTCGGTGATGTCCCGTTCGCCGAAGGCCGGGGAGACGAGTTCGACCGCCTCCGGGTCCTTGCTGACGTCGATGTTGACGGGCGGCTGCCTGGGGTGGCGCAGGAGCGAGGACCGGTACGGCGCGTAGTCGCGGCGCGGATGGTGCTCGACGGGCGCGCCGTCGGCGATCCGCTTCTCGTACGCGGCGTGCGCGGCCGCGATCTCCTGGTCGATGTCGTGCTGGGTGAGAGCCATGGGGGACTCCTGAGGGGTGGTCAGCGTTCCAGGACGAGGGCGAGGCCCTGGCCCACGCCGATGCAGAGGGTGGCGACACCGGTACCGGTGCCGCGGCGGGCGAGTTGATGGGCGACGGTGCCGGCGAGGCGGGCACCGGAGGCCCCGAGGGGGTGGCCGAGGGCGATGGCGCCGCCCTGCGGGTTGAGGATCGCGGGGTCGAACTCGGGCCACTCGGCGAGACAGCCGAGCACCTGGGCGGCGAACGCCTCGTTCAGCTCCAGGACCGACAGGTCGTCGAATGTCCTGCCCGCCTTGGCGAGTGCGCGGTTCACCGCCTCGACGGGGGCGAGTCCGAAGTAGTGCGGGTCGAGCGCGCAGACGCCGGTCGCGCCGATCCGGGCGAGCGGTTCGCGGCCGGTGGCCTCCAGGCCCCGCTCGTCGGCCAGCAGCAGGGCGGCCGCGCCGTCGTTGAGCGGCGAGGCGTTCCCGGCGGTGACCGTGCCGCCGTCGTCGTCGGAACGGAAGGACGGCTTGAGCCTGGCCATCGCCTCCAGGGAGGCGTCCGGTCGTACGCACTCGTCGGCGGCGAGGACGACCGGGTCTCCCTTGCGGTTCGGCAGGGTGACCGGCGCCAACTCGGCCTCGAACAGGCCCTGTTCCTGCGCTGCGGCCGCCTTGCGATGGCTGTGCAGGGCGAACTCGTCCTGCTGTTCGCGGGTGATCCTGTGCTTGTCGGCGATGAGTTCGGCGGACTCACCGAGGGGGACGGTCCACTGCGGGTCCATCTCCGGGTTGACCATGCGCCAGCCGAGCGTGGTCGAGTACAGCTCGCCGTGCGCCGCCGGGAAGGCCCGGTCCGGCTTGGGCAACACATACGGTGCCCGTGTCATCGACTCCACCCCGCCCGCTACGGCGAGGGAGGCGTCGCCGGCCGCGATGGCGCGGGCCGCCTGGACGACCGCCTCCAGGCCGGAGGCGCACAGGCGGTTGACGGTGACGCCGGGGACGGAGGTCGGCAGACCGGCGAGGAGGGCGGCCATCCGGCCGACGTTGCGGTTCTCCTCGCCGGCGCCGTTGGCGTTGCCGAAGTAGACGTCCTCGATGCGGGACGGGTCCAGGGCGGGGCTGCGGGCGAGGAGTTCACGCAGGGCGTGGGCGGCCAGGTCGTCCGGGCGGACGGAGGCGAGCGCGCCGTTGTAACGGCCGATCGGGGTGCGGACCGCGTCCACGATGTAAACCGGGTTCACAGCAGCTCCTCGGCGACGCTCAGTTTCGCGTCCGTCTTCGCGGTGATCTCGTCCACACTCACCCCGGGCGCGGTCTCGACGAGGACCAGCCCGTCCTCGGTGACATCCAGAACACCCAGGTCGGTGATGACCCGGTGCACACACGCCTTGCCGGTGAGCGGCAGCGTGCACTCCGTGAGGATCTTCGGGCTGCCGTCCTTCGCGGTGTGCGTCATCGCCACGATCACCGTGCGGGCGCCGTGCACCAGGTCCATCGCCCCGCCGATGCCGGTGATCAGCTTGCCGGGGATCGCCCAGTTGGCCAGGTCGCCCCGCTGCGAGACCTGCATCGCGCCGAGCACCGCGACATCGATGTGCCCGCCGCGGATCATCGAGAAGGACAGCGCCGAGTCGAAGAAGGACGCGCCCGGCAGGACGGTCACGGTCTCCTTGCCGGCGTTGATCAGATCCGGGTCGACGGCGTCCTCGGCCGGGTACGGGCCGGTGCCCAGGATGCCGTTCTCGCTCTCCAGGACGACTTCGACGCCCTCGGGGAGATGATTCGGGATCAGGGTCGGCAGGCCGATGCCGAGATTGACGTACTGGCCGTCGCGCAGTTCACGCGCCGCGCGCGCGGCCATCTCCTCACGCGTCCAGGCCATCAGCCGCTCACCGTCCGCCGCTCGATCTTCTTGTCCGCCGCCTGTCCGGGGGTGAGGGCGACCACCCGCTGCACGAAGATGCCCGGCACATGCACCGCGTCCGGCTCGATCCCGCCCGGCTCGACCAGCTCCTCGACCTCGGCGATGGTCACCCGGCCGGCCATCGCGGCCAGCGGGTTGAAGTTGCGGGACGACTTGTTGAACACCAGGTTCCCGTGCCGGTCGCCCCGCGCCGCGCGCACCAGCGCGAAGTCGGTGCGGATGCCGCGCTCCAGCACGTACTCGGTGCCGTCGAACTCCCGCACCTCCTTCGGCGGCGAGGCCAGCGCGACGCCGCCCTGACCGTCGTAGCGCCAGGGCAGCCCGCCCTCGGCGACCTGGGTGCCGACCCCGGCCGGGGTGTAGAAGGCGGGGATCCCGGCGCCACCGGCGCGCAGCCGTTCGGCGAGCGTGCCCTGCGGGATCATCTCGACCTCCAGCTCGCCCGCGAGGTACTGACGGGCGAACTCCTTGTTCGCGCCGATGTAGGAGCCGGTCACCCGGGCGATCCGCCCGGCCGCCAGCAGTACCGCCAGGCCCGACTCCATGGCCCCGCAGTTGTTGGAGACCACCGACAGGCCCGACACGCCCCGCTCGTACAGCGCCTCGATGAGCACGTTCGGCACACCGCTCAGCCCGAAACCGCCCACCGCGAGCGACGCGCCGTCGCCCACATCGGCCACCGCCTCCCGGGCGGTGGCGACCACCTTGTCCATCCGTGAAGCCCCATCTCTCCAATTACTCAGCGCACTGAGTATTTCAGTGAGGTCGCTTTCACGCTGTCATCAGTGTTCTCTCTCGTCAAGGGGTGGTATTGTTCAGTGCACCGATCAATCCGACCAGGGGAGCGCACATGGCCGCGGTGGATCTCACCACCCACCCCGGGCACCTGGCCCGACGGCTCCAGCAGGCCCACTACCTGCTGTGGAACACGATGGTCTCCGAGGAGATCACCTCGCCGCAGTTCGCCGTCCTGAACACGCTCGTCGCCGAACCGGGACTCGATCAGCGGACCGTGGGGGAGCGGGTGGGGCTCGACCGGTCCACCATCGCCGAGGTGATCAGCCGCCTCGGCCGACGGGGACTGCTCGACAAGGTGCGCGACCCCGAGGACGGCCGCCGCTTCCTGCTGCGGCTCACCGAGGACGGCGTCCGCACCCACCGCAGGCTGACCGTGCGCACCGCCCGGATGAACCAGGTCTTCCTCGCCCCGCTCTCCGCCGACGAACAGACCGTGTTCTTCGACCTCATGCGGCGGGTCGCGGACGCGGCGGAGGGGCTGCGCCATCCGGCGGAGCCCCTCGGCGCGCAGACCTGACACGCTGCTGGCCGGGGACGGTCAGGACGCCTGCGCGTACACCACCCACACCTGGCCCTCGGCGAAGTTGACCGGCTCGCCGTCCCGCGTCGTGAAGACCGTGCCGTCCGCGGCCTTCTCGCGCTCCCACCGCACGTCGTGGGCGCGTCCGTCCCGCAGCACCGTCGCCGTCCCGGAGCCCACCGTCTCGGTGTACGGCGTGTAATTGCCGAGGAAGTCGTGGAAGTCGCTCTTGCGCACCTTCACGTGCTGCACCACCACCGTCGCCGGTGCCATGCGGCCGCCGTCCGTCGTCACCGCCGCCTCGCCGTCCATCGACACCAGCCAGCGACCCCGCTCCGCCGACCAGGTGAAGGTGAAGCGGGCCGCCGGATAGCGCACCGTGCGGAACGCCTCGGCCTTGCCGCCGGAGGGTGCGGGGCCGTAGCGGAAGCCGGTGGTCAGCGCCTCCTCGCCCGCCGCCTCGGACAGCAGACGACCGGGGCGCAGATACAGGTTGTGCGGAGCGGGCCTGGTCCGGCCGCGGTGGAAGGAGCCGGACGCCGTGTCGGGCGTCACCACCTTCAGGGGCGCCCTGTTGATCAGCGGCATGAGCTTCTTCTGTGCCCCCGAGAAGGCCAGCAGCGGCCGGTCGAACTGGCGCAGCAGCTCCAGGTCGGCCTCGCGGGCGCTGCGCACCGGGCCGACCACCTTGGGCAGCTCGGTGGCGTACACGGCCATCAGCCGGCTCAGCCCGCCCTCGACCTGCTCGACGTAGACGACGTCCGCCGCGTTCAGACCGGTGTGCGGACGGGCCGTGCGGGAGTTGTCGATCTTCACCGCGAGTGCTGGGCCGCTGGGTGCCGTGCTCGCTGTGCCGTCGGGTGACGAGCTGCGGACCGGGTCGTGGTCCCCGCCGCGCCCGTCGTCGCGGGTGACCTGCGGGCCGCCGGCGCAGCCCACCGCCAGGGCGGCCGTCATCGCACCGGCCAGCAGTGCTCGTGCCGTCGCACCGCGCCGCGTCCACGCTCTTCGTGCCGTGCCCACAGTCGCCATCCCGTTCGATCCCTTGATTGTGCACTTATCGGGTCATCAATGGCCATACCCGATCATTTACGACTGTTCGCTGATGCTGAGCCGATCGGCTCAGGGCGCGGTTCGGTCACAGCCGCCCGGGTACCCGGGCGGCTGATCACCGGACCCGGCTACGGCAGAGGGAGTGCGGCGCGATGAAGGCAGTGACCTGGCAGGGCAAGCGGGAAGTCCGGGTGGAGACGGTGCCCGACCCGGCGATCCAGGAACCGACGGACGCCGTCATCCGCGTCACGTCCAGCGGCCTGTGCGGCTCCGACCTGCACCTGTACGAGGTGCTCACGGCGTTCATGACCCCGGGTGACATCCTCGGCCACGAACCGATCGGCATCGTCGAGGAGGTCGGCCCCGCCGTCCCCGACCTCCAGGCCGGCGACCGGGTCGTCGTGCCCTTCCAGATCGCCTGCGGCAACTGCTGGATGTGCCTCAACTCCCTGCCCACCCAGTGCGAGACCACCCAGGTCACCGGCGAGGGCATGGGCGCCGCCCTGTTCGGCTACACCCGGCTGTACGGCGCGGTCCCGGGCGCGCAGGCCGAGTACCTGCGCGTGCCGCAGGCCCAGTACGGGCCGATCAAGGTGCCCGAGGGCCCGCCCGACGACCGCTATGTCTACCTCTCCGATGTGCTGCCCACCGCCTGGCAGGCCGTCGCCTACGCCGACATCCCGCAGGGCGGCAGCGTGGCCGTACTCGGCCTCGGCCCCATAGGTGACATGGCCTGCCGGGTCGCCCAGGTGCGCGGCGCCGGGCGCGTCTTCGGCGTGGATCTCGTCGGGGACCGGCTGCGACGGGCCCGCGCCCGCGGCGTGGAGACCTATGACCTGCGCGCCTTCGACACCGAGAAGGACCTGATCGAGGCGATCCGCGACGAGACCGACGGCCGCGGCCCCGACGCGGTGATCGACGCCGTCGGCACCGAGGCGCACGGCAGCGCCGCCGCCCGTCTCGCCCAGCAGGCGTCGTCGATCCTCCCGCGCAGGATCGGCGGCCCCCTGGCGGAGCGCTTCAGCGTCGACCGCCTCGCCGCCCTGCACACCGCGATCGACCTGGTGCGTCGCGGCGGCACCCTCTCCCTGGTCGGCGTCTACGGCGGCACCGCCGACCCGCTGCCGATGCTCACCCTCTTCGACAAGCAGCTCCAGATGCGCATGGGCCAGGCCAACGTCCGCCGGTGGAGCGACGAGATCCTGCCCTACCTCACCGACGAGGACCCCCTCGGCGTCGACGACTTCGCCACCCACCGGCTGCCGCTGACCGAGGCACCGCACGCGTACGAGATGTTCCAGCGCAAGCAGGACGGGGCCGTGAAGGTGCTCATGACGCCGTGAAGGGCGCCGGCCTCCTGGGGGACGGCGGCGTCCTGGGGACTGCGACCTCCTGGGGACGGCGAGTCACCCGCTCGTACCGAGGATCTCCGTGAGGTCGTAGCGCACCGGTTCCTCCAACTGGGCGTACGTGCAGCTCTCCGGCGTACGGTCCGGGCGCCAGCGGCGGAACCGGGCCGTGTGCCGGAAACGCACCCCGTTCTCCATGTGGTCGTACGCCACCTCCGCCACCCGCTCCGGCCGCAGCGGCACCCACGACAGGTCCTTCTTGCCCGACCAGCGGCTCGGCGCGCCCGGCAGCCGGGCGGTCTCATGGGCGGCCTCGTCATCCCAGGCCGCCCAGGGATGCTCGGCGACATCGTCCATCCGCAGCGGCTCCAGCTCCTCCACCAGCTCCGCGCGCCGTTTCATCGGGAACGCCGCCGACACGCCGACGTGCTGCAGGGCGCCCCGGTCGTCGTACAGGCCCAGCAGCAGGGAGCCGACCACGGGGCCGGTCTTGTGGAAGCGGTAGCCGGCGACCACCACGTCCGCCGTGCGCTCGTGCTTGATCTTGAACATCACGCGTTCGTCGGGCCGGTAGCGCAGCGTCAGCGGCTTGGCGATCACCCCGTCCAGCCCCGCCCCCTCGTACTCCTCGAACCACTGCCGCGCCACCTCCACATCGGTCGTCGCCGGCGCCAGATGCACCGGGGGCGTCACCCCGGACAGCGCCCTGACCAGCAGCTCACGCCGGTCGGTCAGCGGTACGTCGAGCAGCGACTGGTCGTCGAGGGCCAGCAGGTCGAACGCGACGAACGAGGCCGGGGTCCGCTCGGCCAGCGTCCGCACCCGGGAGTCGGCCGGATGGATGCGCTCGGTCAGCGCGTCGAAGTCCAGCCGCCCCTCCCGCGCGATCACGATCTCCCCGTCCAGCACGCACCGCTTCGGCACCCGCTCCCGCACGGCCATCACCAGCTCGGGAAAGTACCTGGTCAGCGTCTTGCCGGTGCGGCTGCCCAGCTCCACCTCCGTCCCGTCGCGGAACACGATCGCCCGGAACCCGTCCCACTTGGCCTCGTACTGCATGCCCGGCGGAATGGTCGCCACCGACTTGGCGAGCATCGGCTTCACGGGCGGCATCACCGGCAGATCCATAGGGCCGATTCTGCTCCGGTATGCCCATAGTCGCCTGGTGTGCGAGCTATGCGCCCTCGGCCTACCGTGGCACCCATGGGCGATGCGGTGGAACTGGAAGCGGGCGGCCGGACCGTACGGCTGACCAACCCCGACAAGGTCTTCTTCCCGGAGCGCGGTTTCACCAAGCTGGACCTCGCGCAGTACTACCTGGCCGTCGCCCCCGGCATCCTGCGCGCCCTGCGCGACCGTCCCACCACCCTGGAGCGCTACCCCGACGGGGTGACCGGCGAGTGGTTCTTCCAGAAGCGGGCCCCGAAGAACTTGCCCGACTGGATCCCCACCGCTCACATCACCTTCCCCAGCGGCCGCAGCGCCGACGAGATGTGCCCCACCGAGGAGGGTGCCGTGGTGTGGGCCGCCCAGTACGGCACCCTCACCTTCCACCCCTGGCCGGTCCGCCGCACCGATGTCGACCGCCCCGACGAACTGCGCATCGACCTCGACCCGCAGCCCGGCACCGACTACGCCGACGCTGTCCGCGCCGCCCATGAACTGCGCGCCCTCCTGGACGAGTTCGGCGGCCTGCGCGGCTGGCCCAAGACATCCGGCGGACGGGGCCTGCACGTCTTCGTGCCCATCGAACCCCGCTGGACCTTCACCGAGGTCCGGCGCGCCGCGATCGCCGTGGGCCGGGAGATGGAACGCCGAATGCCCGACCTGGTCACGATCAAGTGGTGGAAGGAGGAACGCGGCGAACGCATCTTCCTCGACTACAACCAGACCGCCCGCGACCGCACCATCGCCTCCGCCTACTCCGTACGCCCCCACCCGCACGCGCCCGTCTCGGCGCCCCTGCGCTGGGACGAGGTCGGCGACGCCCACCCCCGCGACTTCGACCTCGCCACCATGCCGGCCCGCTTCGCCGAACTCGGCGACGTCCACGCCGACATGGACGATCACGCCTACTCCCTCGACGCCCTGCTCGACCTCGCCCGCCGCGACGAACGCGAGCACGGCCTCGGTGACCTGCCGTATCCCCCGGAGTACCCGAAGATGCCGGGCGAGCCGAAGCGGGTACAGCCGAGCCGGGCGCGCCGCGCGGGTCCGGCGGGGGAGTCGGACGCACCCTAGTGCCGCATCAGTCAACGTTCGCCCTGGGCGGTCTGCGACGATGACTCCGTGGACGAAGAAGTCATTCCCATTCTTCGCGTAGGGGACGCTG
>NZ_JBIRZZ010000018.1:0-146205 GCF_044391385.1 Streptomyces sp. NPDC018693
ATCTCGCAATCCACACCGAGCCAGAGGGCCCTCACCCATTTCAAGATCACACGTCAGTGATCGCTGTCACCAACCTCCGTGGGCAGAACACCTAGACAGTCCGCCATCACCGCACCATCGGGCCGATGCGGCTCCGCCCGCCGCTCAGGACTGCGGCGCCGGCGCGCTCTTGATCACCGCGAAGCGGGCCCCGTACGGGTCCGCACGGTGCCGCCCAGCTCCCGAGCTCTGCCGACCACCGCGTCGGTGGCCGTGACTTCGCAGTACGGCAGCACGGCGACGTCCGGCGTGTACAGCTCGACTCAGCACAGCGAACCAGGCTCGTTCGCCATCGGCGGATGTTCCGCGCGCCGCCGTGCGCCGGACCGCCTCGCGGGGGCATCATCGGGCGGCCGGAGGCATCGGGCCGCCGCGTTGATCCGGCGTTGAGCGAACGTTTTTCGCCGCGCGCCACGCTGTGTCCCATGTACACCGACACGATCCCCACGCCCGACCTCGCCTGGCAGCAGGAGGCGCTGTGCGCGCAGACCGGGGCGGACTTCTTCTTCCCCGAGCCCGGCAGCTCGGTGCGTGAGGCGAAGCGGATCTGCGGCCTGTGCCCGATCCGCTCCGCCTGCCTGGAGTACGCACTGACCCACGACGAGCGCTTCGGTGTCTGGGGCGGTCTCTCCGAGAAGGAGCGCCTGCAGCTCCGCCGTACGTCCCCCTGAAACCACGAGACTCCCGCTGTGCGACTGTGCGGGTCCCCGGGTCGGCGCCGTAAACGGGTGTGATCGTCTCCGGCGGCGCGGCCAGTGTCCGGGGCGTGTCCGGGCGTAGCGCAGAGGCAGGCGCACCGCCCCGGCAAGGCGGACCGGACGGCGCGTCGAGCGGCTGTTCGTCGGCGGCAACCCGCTGGGGGAACCGGGCGCGCTCCGCCTGGCCGAGGCGCTGGAGCGGACCAGGTACGGACGGCTGACCCGGCTGTCGGTCGCCGGCAACGGCATCGGACCGGCGGCGGCCCACGGATGGCGGTGGCGGCGACGCGTGCGGGCGTGACCCTGCTCGACCTGGGCCGGGTCCGCGCGGCCGCGGTGCTCGGCGCGGCGGACAACCCGCTGGACCTGACGGACGCGTCGACGGTGGCCGAGGCACTGGCGGCCGACGAACACCGCCTGGCCCATCTGGTCCTGCACCGCACCGGCCTGCGCAGCCGCGAGGCCCACCGCTTCCTGGACCACGCCCGGCACGCCACCACACCCACCGCCTCGTCCTAGGCCAGGGCATCGCCGGCAGCGTCAAACGCCGTCTGTCGGCCCTGAGCGCCCACGACCGGCCGCCGTCGGTCCCGGCTGACGTGCCTGCCGTACGCAGCGTGCACCGCACGGCACCCCCGGAGGGACTGACCCGCGCCCCCGGCGCAGAAACGCCGCTGCCCTCGAACGGGCCAAGACCGTGCGATCGTCCGCAAGGGCGGGGTCGTGGCGCAGAGGCAGTCGCGCCGGTCTCCAGAACCGGGACACGCTGGTTCGAATCCAGCCGCCCGCCCCCCTCACGCGCGTGCCCCGTCAGCCCCCGGCCCGGGCCGCCAACCGCGCCTTGCGGGCCGCGAGCTTCTCGTCGAACTTCACGGCCTCCGCGTCCAGGCCGCCCATGAACAGGCCGAGTTCCTCCTGGGCCTGGCGTCCCTCGGGGCCGAGGCCGTCGATCTCCATGATCTTCAGGAAGCGCAGGACGGGCTGGAGGACGTCGTCGTGGTGGATGCGCAGGTTGTAGACCTCGCCGATCGCCATCTGCGCCGCGGCCCGCTCGAAGCCGGGGATGCCGTGGCCCGGCATACGGAAGTTCACCACGACGTCCCGCACCGCCTGCATGGTGAGGTCGGGGGCGAGCTCGAAGGCCGCCTTGAGGAGGTTGCGGTAGAAGACCATGTGCAGGTTCTCGTCGGTCGCGATGCGGGCGAGCATGCGGTCGCAGACCGGGTCGCCGGACTGGAACCCGGTGTTGCGGTGCGAGATGCGGGTCGCCAGCTCCTGGAAGGCCACGTAGGCGACCGAGTGCAGCATCGAGTGCCGGTTGTCGGACTCGAAACCCTCGCTCATGTGGGCCATGCGGAACTGCTCCAGCTTGTCCGGGTCCACCGCGCGCGAGGCGAGCAGATAGTCCCGCATCACGATGCCGTGCCGCCCCTCCTCGGCGGTCCAGCGGTGCACCCAGGTGCCCCAGGCGCCGTCGCGGCCGAAGAGGGAGGCGATCTCGTGGTGGTAGCTGGGCAGGTTGTCCTCGGTGAGCAGGTTCACCACCAGCGCGATCCGGCCGATCTCGGTGACCTTGGACTGCTCCTTGTCCCAGGCTTCGCCGTCCTCGAAGAGACCGGGGAAGTTACGACCGTCGCTCCACGGCACGTACTCGTGCGGCATCCAGTCCTTGGCGACCTTCAGATGCCGGTTCAGCTCCTGCTCGACCACTTCCTCCAGCGCGTACAGCAGCCGGGCGTCGGTCCAGACGGCGGGGCTGCCGAGATGAGGGGAAGCGATCGTCACGGGAACTCCAGGGGACGTGAAACGGAGCGGAACGCTCCGGCGAGCGGTGCCGGAACCTACGGGATCGTAGGCTACGAAGCCGTAGGTTACGAATCCGTAGGTTAAGCGCGACGTAAAGACCGCTGATCAGACCGCCTGAAACGGGATGAACGGGAGATGTCCGAGGCATGGAGCCCGGACATGTGAAAGCCCCGGAACCCTCAGGTCCCGGGGCCGAAGGGGTGAGGCGTTCACCCGTCAGGCGTACAGCTCCCGCAGCCGTACCGAGAGACAGGTCACACACCCTTCGAGCTTCTCGAACTCGCTGATGTCCACCACGACCACCTCGTGCCCCAGGTCGGTGAGCAGCTCCGCGGTCTTCGGCGCGCTCGCCGAGATGAGCAGCTTGTGCCCGCCGAGGAGGACGACATGGGCGCCGGCCTCCTCCGGCACGGACAGGAACCGCGGGAACAGCGACGGGCGGTCCACCTTCGGGATGTGCCCGATCACCGTGCCGTCGGGCAGCGCGGTGACCGCCGACTTCAGATGCAGCACCTTGCTCACGGGCACGGGCACCACCCGCGCTCCCAGCGGCTCGAAGGAGGCCCGGACCTGCTGGACCCCGGCCGCGTTGGTGCGGCCGCTCCGGCCCACGTAGATCGTGTCGCCGACCTTGAGCACATCGCCGCCGTCCAGCGTGCCCGGCTCCCAGATCCAGTTCACGGAGCAGCCCAGGCGCGCCACGGCCTCCTCCACCCCGGCGGTCTCCTCCCGCCGCGACTCGGCGCCGGGGCGGGCGATCAGGGCGACGTTCCTGTACATCACCACGGTGTCCTCGACGAACACCGAGTCCGGGCAGTCGTCTTCCGGCGCCACCTCGATGGTCTCCCAGCCGTGCGCGCGCAGCGCCTCGACGTACGCCTCCCACTGCTCGACGGCGAGCTCCACGTCGACCTTCTCCCGCTCGATGTGCGTGACCACGCCTTCGGCGAGGCGCGGGCTGGGGCGGCGGACGAGGGCCTTCTTGCTGGGCACGAGGGGATCTCCGGGTCGATGGCAATGTCGGCACCACCATGATGCAGCGCCGACCCGCCATCATGCAGCGCGGGCCCGCGCACGCAAAACCGTCGTCCGCGGGCCGTGGCGCTCCTGAGTCGCCGCTACCCGATCGCCTCGGGTGCGGTCTCCCGCAGCTCCCCGTCCAGCAGCAGCCACCGTGTGATGCCGATCGACTCCAGGAACGGCAGATCGTGACTGGCCACGATCAGCGCACCCTCGTACGACTCCAGCGCCGTGGTGAGCTGCCGGACGCTCGCCATGTCGAGGTTGTTCGTCGGCTCGTCCAGCATCAGCAGCTGCGGCGCGGGCTCGGCGAGCATCAGCGCGGCCAGCGCCGCCCGGAAGCGTTCGCCGCCCGACAGCGTCGCGGCCTTCTGGTCGGCCCGGGCGCCCCGGAACAGGAAGCGGGCCAGCCGCGCCCGGATCCGGTTGTTGGTGGCACCCGGCGCGAACCGGGCCACGTTCTCGGCGACGGACAGCTCGCCGTCGAGGACGTCCAGCCGCTGCGGCAGGAAGCGCAGCGGCACATGCGCCGTCGCCTCGCCCGCCACCGGCGCCAGCTCCCCGGCGACGGTCCGCAGCAGCGTGGTCTTGCCCGCGCCGTTGCGCCCGATCAGCGCGATCCGCTCCGGACCGTGCAGATCGAGGCCGCCCGCGATCCGCGCGCCGTGGACCAGCTCCAGGTCCCGCAGGGTGAGCACGCTCCGGCCCGGCGGCACGGCGGTGTACGGCAGGTCGACGCGGATCTCGTCGTCGTCCCGTACGGCCTCCACCGCGTCGTCGAGCCGTTCGCGGGCCTCGGCGAGCTTCTCCTCGTGCATGATCCGGTGCTTGCCCGCGGACACCTCGGCCGCGCGGTTCTTCAGCTTCATCACGGCGCGGGGTTCGCGCTTGGTGTCGTACATCTTCTGGGCGTAGCGCTTTCGGCGAGCCAACTTGACCTGGGCGTCGGCCAGTTCCCGCTTCTGCCGACGCAGATCGGCCTCGGCGACCCGCACCATGCGTTCGGCCGCCTCCTGCTCGGTGGCGAGCGCCTCCTCGTACGCGGAGAAGTTGCCGCCGTACCAGGTGATCTCCCCGGCGCGCAGATCGGCGATCTGGTCGACGAGTTCCAGCAGTTCGCGGTCGTGGCTGACCACGACCATCACGCCCGGCCAGGACGCGACGGCCGCGTACAGCCGTCGGCGCGCGTACAGGTCGAGGTTGTTGGTGGGTTCGTCGAGGAGCAGAACGTCCGGCCGGCGCAGCAGCAGCGCGGCCAGCCGCAGCAGCACCGACTCGCCGCCCGACAGCTCACCGGTCGTGCGGTCCAGGCCGATGTGGCCGAGCCCGAGTTCGCCGAGTGTGGCCAGGGCGCGCTCCTCCACGTCCCAGTCGTCACCCACGGTCTCGAAGTGCGCCTCGGACACGTCGCCCGACTCGATGGCGTGCAGCGCGGCGCGCTGCTCGGCGATGCCGAGGGCCTCGTCGACGCGCAGGGCGGTGTCGAGGGTGACGTTCTGCGGGAGGTGGCCGATCTCGCCGGTGACGCGTACCGCGCCGTCGGTGGGGGCGAGTTCACCGGCGATCAGCTTCAACAGGGTCGACTTGCCCGAGCCGTTGACGCCGACCAGGCCGGTCCGGCCGGGGCCGAAGGTGACGTCGAGGCCCTCGAAGACGGGGCGGCCGTCGGGCCAGGCGAAGGAGAGGGACGTACAGGCAAGGGAGATATACAAGTGGGCCTCGCGGTTGCGTGTGTGGGTCAGGGCAACGCGTATCGAGACACCGGACGCGGCGACCACCGCGGAGACGGGGCGGAGAAGCACGGGAAACGGCCCTGCTCCGCAAGGACGGCTCGAACGCCGAGGTCGCCACGCAGCGCACACACCTCACCGGTGTGACGCGGTGTCTCAGGACCTCAGACGAGCAACGTCCTTCTCCAATCGGCGGCAACAGAACCGCTTCCCAAGGTAGGAGGGCCGCGCAGGGACGTCAACGCAATTGACGCGCCGTGGGCAGCCATGTGTTCTTGTCGGATTCCTGCCGGCTCGCCCGCGCCCCCGCCGCTTGGCTGGTCGGCATGACGAACCTGCACAGCACCGCCCTCCGCGACCGCGCCCTGGCCTTCCGCGCCCTCCATGTGCCGGGGCGGCCCCTGGTCCTGCCGAACGCCTGGGACACCGCGAGCGCCCGTCTCGTCCAGGGCGCGGGTGCCGCCGCCGTGGCCACCACCAGCGCCGGGGTCGCCTGGGCCCTAGGCGCGGCGGACGGCGACCGGATGGAGCGCGACCGCGCCGTGCGTGCCGTCGCGGACATCAGGGCCGTGGTCGATGTCCCGGTCAGCGCGGACATCGAGAGCGGCTACGCCGTGGACCCGGCGGGTGTCGCCGACACCGTCCGCGCGGTGCTCACCGCGGGTGCCGTGGGCGTCAACATCGAGGACGCGCTGCATGGCGGTGTGGGCGAGCCGCTGCGGCCGGTCGCCGAGCAGGCCGAGAGGATCGCGGCCGCGCGGGAGGCGGCCGACGCGCGGGGCGTGCCGCTGTTCGTGAACGCGCGCATCGACACGTTCCTGACCGGTGCCGGGGGAGTGGACCTCACCCTGGAGCGTGCGGCCGCCTTCGTCGCGGCGGGCGCCGACGGTGTCTTCGTCCCCGGGGCCGTCGACCCGGGGACCGTGAAGCTGCTCGCCGACGGCGTCGACGCCCCGCTGAACGTCATGGCCGGGCCCGGCGCACCCCCGGTCGCCGAGCTGGCCGCGCTCGGCGTCGCGCGCGTGAGCGTCGGCGCGGGGCTCGCCCAGGCCGCGCACGCACTGGTCCGCCGTGCCGCGCGGGAACTGCTGGACGCGGGGACGTACACCACCCTGGCCGGCGGCCTCGACCACGCGGAGCTCAACACCCTGCTGGGGCGGACGCGCTAGCAGGCGTCCCGCATCAGCTCCGCCAGGTCGTGGTCCAGGTCGAGCTGCAGATGCTCCAGGCCGGCCGGCACCAGCTCGTCGGCCGCCCGCAGGAAGCGGCGGACGTCCGCCGACCGGACGTGCACGACGGCGGTGCCCTCGGGCGCGTGGAACTCCAGCACCGTACGGTCGTAGCCGTACGGCCTGACGCGTACGTCGCCGTGGCCCTCCGCGCGGGTCAGGCCGGCGGCGAGCAGGTCACGGGCGAAGGTCCAGCAGACCTCCACGCCCTCCAGGGTGGACGGGGCCGGGAAAGTCATACGGACGGCGAACGGGTCGGTGCGGTCGTAGTGCAGTGTGGCGGGGATGCTGGGCATCCGTGGCGCGGCGGCGACCAGACGGGCCTCTACGGGCTGCTCGATGACGGTGGACAACGCCTTGCTCCCTTGTGACGGCGGGACGGACTTCCGGTGGGGTGAGGGCCGGCACTGGAAGAGACGTCGGAACCGGCCGATCAGTGCACACCGAAGTCGAGTGACCTCGGTCACCGCCTTCATGCACACGACTGTGGACACGGGGGTACTCGGATGCCGACTGCGAGAGGAGTGACTCCCATGCCAGCCGGTTCCAGCCCCAAACGGGAACGCCAGTACGAGCACATCAAGAAGGGCGCCCAGGAGCGCGGCGAGAGCGCCGAGCGCGCCAAGGAGATCGCGGCACGGACGGTGAACAAGGAACGCGCCCGCACCGGCGAGTCGAAGACCGCCAGCCGTACCTCGACCCAGGACATGCCCTCCAGCAAGCGGGGCGGCCAGCGGTCGGGCCGCCGTGTCGGCTCCCACGGCCCCACCAAGGACCAGCTGTACAACGAGGCCCGGCAGCGCGGCATCGAGGGCCGCTCGAACATGAACAAGGACGAGCTGCAACGCGCGCTGGACCGCAAGAAGGGATGACGAGAAACCCGAAGAGGCGCTGAACACCGGCGCGCGCCCGCGTGATCGCAAGGCCACCCCCGGGCCCGCCTCCGGCTGCCCCGGCCCCGTACGCTCGTGCCCACCATGACGACCGTACGCATTCCCGCGGGCTGGCCCGCGACCGAGGAACAGGCCCGCGCCGTCCAGGACGAACTACGCGCGCGCGTGGTGCTCGACGAGCCGGGGCCGGCGCCCGGGACGGGCCATGTGACAGGCGTCGACGTCGCTTACGACGACGAGCGGGACGTCGTGGCGGCCGCCGCCGTGGTGCTGGACGCGGCGACCCTCGACGTCGTCGCCGAGGCCACGGTCGTGGGCCGGATCTCCTTCCCGTACGTGCCCGGCCTGCTCGCCTTCCGCGAGATCCCCACCGTCCTCGCCGCCCTCGACGCGCTGCCCCGGCCCCCCGGCCTGGTGGTGTGCGACGGCTACGGCCTCGCCCACCCCCGCCGCTTCGGCCTGGCCAGCCACCTCGGCGTGCTCACCGGCCTGCCCACGATCGGCGTCGCGAAGAACCCGTTCACCTTCACCTACGACGAGCCGGACACCCCCCGCGGCTCGTCCGCCCCGCTGCTCGCCGGCGCCGAGGAGGTCGGCCGCGCGCTGCGCACCCGGGACGGCGTCAAGCCGGTCTTCGTCTCCGTCGGCCACCGGGTGAGCCTGGCCAACGCCTGCGCCCACACCCTCGCCCTCACCCCGGCGTACCGCCTGCCGGAGACCACCCGCAGGGCGGACGCGCTGTGCCGGAGCGCGCTGAAGGAGGCGACGGGCACCGCGGGGGACCGGAGGGGCTGAGTACGCCGTCTGAGTATCCGTACGGATGTGGCCGGCCCGCCCCGCCCGGCAGGGTGGGTCGCATGACGACGCACCGCGCCCCCAAGCCCCTCGCCGACCCCGAACGGCCCGTCGAGCGTGCAGTGAACGCCGCCCTGGTCCTCGCCGTGCTGGCGGCGCTGGGCTGGATCGCCGGAATGATCTACACGCTCGTGGAGTGGCCGGTCTGAGGGTGGCTCTGCGGGGTCGGGGGCTGCCCTGGATTCGGGTGGTCCGTGCGGCTTGCGGAGTGGCTGGTCTGGCGGTGGCTGGGCGGTGTTGTGGGGCCGCCCGGAGTCGGGAGATCCGGACCGCTCGTGGAGCGGCCCGTCCGACGGTGGTTCAGCGGCGCGCCGCCACCCGGAAGCGGACGCCGGCGCGCACCAGCCGCTCGGTCAGCGCGTCGCCCATCGCCACCGCCGTCGTGACCTGTCCGGACGTCTCGGGCAGGTCGTCGTGGACCAGCGCCAGGGCCGCCTCGGCGAGGATCTTGGCCGTCTCGTCGTAGCCGGGGTCGCCGCCCGAGACCTCGGTGCACACCCGCCGGCCACCGCCCTCGCCCACGAACCGCAGCGAGAACCAGCTGCGCGCCCGCTTCTCGGCGCTCGGCCCCTCCCCGGGCCGCAGCCGGTCCGACAGCCGGCGCCGGGCGGGCGCCAGCTGCGCGGCGGCGGCCAGCGCCCCCACCGCCACCACACCGCCGACCGCGACCGGCAGCCGGCGCACGGCCGCGTAGTGGCGGTAGCGGAAGTCCGGGCCGTAGCGCGGCAGCGCCTTCGCCGACCGGCGCACGATCTGCGGGTCGATCGTCGGCAGCGGCAGCGCCCAGGCGCCGACCTCCGGGGCGTAGCGGGGCGCGCCCAGCGGTGCGGTGGCCCGCCGGCCCATCAGCCGAGGTTCGTGCCGGGCCCGGTCGCGGGCCGCGGCCGCCACCTGCCGACCGCGCGCGAACTGGCCCAGCGCGGAGGCGAACGTGCCACCCGAGAAGGCCGCGTCGACGGTCACGAACCCGTCCACCGTCAGCGGTATGCCCTCCGGGAGTTGCCGGACCGTGTAGTACACGCCGAGGTCGTGCGGCACCGAGTCGAAGCCGCACGCGTGCAGCAGGCGGGCACCCGTCTCACGCGCGCGTGCGTCGTGACGGACGTACATCAGGTCCACGAACTCCGGCTCGCCCGCGAGGTCGAGATAGTCGGTCCCGGTGTCCGCGCAGGCGGCGACCAGCTCCTCGCCGTACGTCACATAGGGGCCGACCGTCGTGGCCACCACGCGCGCGTGCTCAGCGAGGGACCGCAGGGACGCCGCGTCGGCCACGTCCGCCCGCAGCACCCCGATCCCCGAGCCGCCGGGCAGCCGGTCGCGCAGTCGCGCCAGCCTGCTCTCGCTGCGGCCCGCGATCGCCCAGCGCAGGCCGTCCGGGGCGTGCGCGGCGAGGTACTCCGCGGTAAGCGTCCCGACGAAGCCCGTGGCCCCGAAGAGCACGATGTCGTACGGACGGTCCGTCTTTTTCAGCCTGCTCATGACACCCCTCGATCGCGCGGCCCGCGCCGCTGTCGCCGGCCGAGGCTAGCGTGAGGTGTGGAGAGCGGACGCGCGAGGGTGGGCGCCGGAGCCACCTGTGCCGGGTACGGTGTCCAAGCGCTTGCTCGGTCGCGCGCGTCCATATCTTGTGTCCACTGGAACACGTTCTTAACATCACTGGTGTTACATCGGTCGTGTCACAGCGAGGGGGCTGGATGACAGCGGCAGGAACGCCCGGACAGGGCCCGCTCGCGGGCGTGCGCGTGCTGGAGCTGGCCGGCATCGGCCCCGGCCCGTTCGCCGCCATGCTGCTGGCCGACCTCGGCGCCGACGTGGTCCGCGTGGACCGTCCCGGCGGCCCCGGCCTCGCGATCGACCCGGCCCGCGACATCACCAACCGCAACAAGCGCTCGGTGATCGTCGACCTCAAGGCACCCGACGGCCCCGCGCGCGTGCTCGACCTCGCCGAACGCGCCGACCTCCTCATCGAGGGCTACCGCCCCGGCGTCGCCGAGCGCCTCGGCGTCGGCCCCGAGGACTGCCACGCCCGCAACCCGAGGCTGGTCTACGGCCGGATGACCGGCTGGGGGCAGGACGGACCCCTCGCCCACCGCGCCGGCCACGACATCGCCTACATCGCCCTCACCGGCACCCTCGGCATGATCGGCGACCCCGACCGGCCCCCCGCCGTACCCGCCAACCTCCTCGGGGACTACGCGGGCGGCTCCCTCTACCTCGTCGTCGGCGTCCTCGCCGCGCTGCACCACGCCCGCGCGACCGGCACCGGCCAGGTCGTCGACGCCGCCATCGTCGACGGCACCGCCCACCTCTCGGCGATGATCCACGGCATGCTCGCCGCCGGCGGCTGGCAGGACCGGCGCGCCGCCAACCTCCTCGACGGCGGCTGCCCCTACTACGGCACCTACGAGACCGCCGACGGCCGGTACATGGCGGTCGGCGCGCTGGAGCCGCAGTTCTACGCGCAGTTCCTGGACCTGATGGGCCTCGCCGAGCACGCCGACGCCCGCAAGGACGTCACCCGTTGGGAGGAACTGCGCGCGGCCGTCGCGGCCCGCTTCAAAGGCCGTACGCGTGAGGAGTGGACGGCCGTCTTCGAGGGCTCCGACGCCTGCGTGGCACCCGTCCTGACCCTGCGAGAGGCCCCGCACCACCCGCACCTGGCCGCACGCGGCACCTTCACCGACCACGCCGGCCTCACCCAGCCCGCCCCCGCACCCCGCTTCTCCGCGACCCCCACGACCGTCCGGACCGGCCCGGCCCGCCCGGGCGCGGACACCGAGGACGTGGCCCGCGACTGGAACGTTCCCGAACTCGCCGCCTCGCCCGTGAACCGCAAGTGACCCTCGCACCGATCATTCAGTGAGAGCCCCGCACCCCTCGACCACTCCGAGGGCCCGCCCCCTCAGCGCCCCGAACCCTCAGTGAAAGGCATCCCGTGAGCACTGAAGCGTACGTCTACGACGCGATCCGCACCCCGCGCGGGCGCGGCAAGGCCAACGGCGCCCTGCACGGCACCAAGCCCATCGACCTGGTCGTCGGCCTCATCCACGAGCTGCGCGACCGCTTCCCGGGCCTGGACCCGGCCGCGATCGACGACATCGTGCTCGGCGTCGTCGGACCCGTCGGCGACCAGGGCTCCGACATCGCGCGGATCGCCGCGATCGCCGCCGGGCTGCCGGACACCGTGGCGGGAGTGCAGGAGAACCGCTTCTGTGCCTCGGGCCTGGAGGCCGTCAACCTGGCCGCCGCCAAGGTGCGTTCGGGCTGGGAGGACCTGGTCCTCGCGGGCGGCGTCGAGTCGATGTCCCGGGTGCCGATGGCCTCGGACGGCGGCGCCTGGTTCAACGACCCGATGACCAACCTGGCCGTCAACTTCGTCCCGCAGGGCATCGGCGCCGACCTCATCGCCACCATCGAAGGATTCTCCCGGCGCGACGTGGACGAGTACGCGGCCCTCTCGCAGGAGCGCGCGGCCACCGCCTGGAAGGAGGGCCGCTTCGAGCGCTCCGTGGTGCCCGTGAAGGACCGCACCGGACTGGTGATCCTCGACCACGACGAGCACATGCGGCCGGGCACCACCGCCGACTCCCTCGCCAAGCTGAAGCCGTCCTTCGCCGACATCGGCGAACTCGGCGGCTTCGACGCCGTCGCCCTCCAGCAGTACCACTGGGTGGAGAAGATCGACCACGTCCACCACGCGGGCAACTCCTCCGGCATCGTCGACGGCGCCTCCCTCGTCGCCATCGGCTCCAAGGAGGTCGGCGAGCGCCACGGCCTCACCCCGCGCGCGCGGATCGTGTCCGCCGCCGTCTCCGGCTCCGAGCCGACCATCATGCTCACCGGCCCCGCGCCCGCCACCCGCAAGGCCCTCGCCAAGGCCGGACTGACCATCGACGACATCGACCTCGTCGAGATCAACGAGGCGTTCGCCGCGGTCGTGCTGCGCTTCGTACGGGACATGGGTCTCTCCCTGGACAAGGTCAACGTCAACGGCGGCGCGATCGCCCTCGGCCACCCCCTCGGCGCGACCGGCGCGATGATCCTCGGCACGCTCGTCGACGAACTGGAGCGCCAGGACAAGCGCTACGGCCTCGCCACGCTGTGCGTGGGCGGCGGCATGGGCGTCGCCACCATCGTCGAGCGCATCTGACCCCTTCCCGACGGATCACACGGAGCACCTCCACCATGAGCACTCAGCCCACGACCATCCGCTGGGAACAGGACCGCACCGGCGTCGTCACCCTCGTCCTGGACGACCCGAACCAGTCCGCCAACACCATGAACGCGGCCTTCCGCGACTCCCTCGCCGCCGTCACCGCCCGCCTGGAGGCCGAGCGGGACACCATCCGCGGCATCATCGTCACCTCCGCCAAGAAGACCTTCTTCGCCGGCGGCGACCTGCGCGACCTCATCCGCGTCACCCCCGAGACCGCCCAGGAGCTCTACGACGGCGGCCTCGCCATCAAGCGCCACCTGCGCACCATCGAGACCATGGGCAAGCCGGTCGTCGCCGCCATCAACGGCGCGGCCCTCGGCGGCGGTTACGAGATCGCCCTCGCCTGCCACCACCGGATCGCCCTGGACGCCCCCGGCGCCAAGATCGGCTGCCCCGAGGTCACCCTCGGCCTGCTCCCCGGAGGCGGCGGAGTCGTCCGCACCGTCCGCCTGCTGGGCATCGCCGACGCCCTGCTGAAGGTCCTCCTCCAGGGCACCCAGTACAACCCCCGGCGCGCCCTGGACAACGGCCTCATCCATGAAGTCGTCGACACGCCCGAGGAGTTGATGGCTCGGGCCCGTGCCTTCATCGACGCGAACCCCGAGTCGCAGCAGCCCTGGGACCGGCCCGGTTACAAGATCCCCGGCGGCACCCCGTCGAACCCCAAGTTCGCGGCGAACCTGCCCGCCTTCCCGGCCACCCTGCGCAAGCAGACGGCCGGCGCCCCCTACCCCGCCCCGCGCAACATCCTCGCCGCGGCCGTCGAGGGCGCCCAGGTCGACTTCGAGACCGCGCAGCTCGTCGAGGCCCGCTACTTCGTCGAACTGGCCGCCGGCCAGACGTCGAAGAACATGATCCAGGCGTTCTTCTTCGACCTCCAGGCCGTCAACTCCGGCGCCAACCGCCCCCAGGGCGTCGAACCCCGACAGGTCCGCAAGGTGGCCGTCCTGGGCGCCGGGATGATGGGCGCCGGCATCGCCTACTCCTGCGCCCGCGCGGGCATCGACGTCGTCCTCAAGGACGTGTCCGACGAAGCCGCCCACAAGGGCAAGGGCTACTCCGAGAAGCTGTGCGCCAAGGCCGTCGCCAAGGGCCGCACCAGCCAGGACAAGGCGGACGCGCTGCTCGCCCGCATCACCCCCACCGCCGACCCGCAGGACCTCGCGGGCTGCGACGCGGTCATCGAGGCGGTGTTCGAGGACCCGGCCCTCAAGCACAAGGTGTTCCAGGAGATCCAGCACATCGTCGCCCCCGACGCGCTGCTGTGCTCCAACACCTCCACCCTGCCCATCACCGCCCTCGCCGAAGGCGTCGACCGTCAGGCCGACTTCATCGGGCTGCACTTCTTCTCACCCGTCGACAAGATGCCCCTGGTAGAGATCATCAAGGGCGAACGCACCGGGGACGAGGCGCTGGCCCGCGCCTTCGACCTGGTGCGGCAGATCAGGAAGACGCCGATCGTGGTCAACGACTCGCGCGGCTTCTTCACCTCCCGTGTCATCGGCCACTTCCTCAACGAGGGCGTCGCCATGGTCGGCGAGGGCATCGAACCCGCCTCCGTCGAACAGGCCGCGGCCCAGGCCGGCTACCCGGCCAAGGTGCTCTCCCTCATGGACGAGCTGACCCTCACCCTCCCGCGCAAGATCCGCAACGAGTCCAGGCGGGCCGTCGAGGAGGCCGGCGGCACCTGGTCCACACATCCCGCCGAGGCGGTCATCGACCGCATGGTCGACGAGTTCGGGCGCACCGGCCGCAGCGGCGGCGCCGGCTTCTACGAGTACGGAGCGGACGGCAGGCGGACGGGCCTCTGGCCGGGACTGCGCGAGCACTTCACCAAGCCGGGGCACGAGATCCCCTTCAAGGACATGCAGGAGCGCATGCTGTTCTCGGAGGCGCTCGACACCGTCAAGCTCCTCGAAGAGGGCGTGCTGACGTCCGTCGCCGACGCCAACATCGGCTCGATCCTCGGCATCGGCTTCCCCGGCTGGACCGGCGGCGTGCTGCAGTACATCAACGGCTACGACGGCGGCGCCGGGGGAGGCACGGGCCTGCCGGGCTTCGTGGCCCGCGCGCGTGAACTCGCCGAACGCTACGGCGACCGCTTCACCCCGCCCGCCCTGCTGGTGGAGAAGGCCGAGAAGGGAGAGACCTTCACCGACGCCCGCTGACCGAACGGCTCAGCGCACCGGCCGGGCTCACTGCGCCAGCCACTGGCGCAGCTCCTGCCGCAGCGAACGCTGGAACGTCGTCAGCAGGGCCTGCACGACCAGCGGATGCATGTGCGCGGACAGCGACTTCACCTCCTGCGCGGCGCGCTCGGCCACCGCGTCGCGCAGGAGCCGCGACAGCGCCTGCGCCGCCGCGCGGGAGTGCTCCAGCAGCGCCTCCCGCGCGGCCAGCAGCACCTCCTGCGACAGCGGTACGTCGAGCAGCTCCACGCCCAGCCGCAGCAGCCCCGCGTCGACCCGGTACGCGCCGTCCTGGACCGCGACCACGTCCAGCGCGGCCAGGCGCTCCACCTCCTCGTCGGACAGCTCCCGGCCGGCCCGCCGGTGCAGCTCCGCACGGGACACCGTCTCCACCGTGTCCGGCGCCCACGACGCCACCACCGCCCGGTGGATGGCCAGTTCCTGCGCGCTCAGACCGGGCGGCAGCTGCCGCAGATGGCGCTCGATCGCCGCCAGCGTCATGCCCTGCCGCTGCAGCTCCTCGATCAGCGCCAGACGGGCGAGGTGCTCCGCACCGTAGTGCCCCACCCGGCGCGGACCGATCACCGGCGGCGGCAGCAGACCCCTGGTGCCGTAGAAGCGGACCGTGCGCACCGTGACCCCGGCGCGGGCGGCCAGCTCGTCGACCGTGAGGGTCGGCTCCTCGGCATCGATCGTCATGTGCAGCAGTATCGCTGTCTCACCAGTACTGTGAAACCTCGGGTGACAGGTGGGACTGCTCACGCAGCGACGCGGGGCATCGTCTACGACCACGGAACGGAGAACGTGGCGAGGGCGACCTGGTGCATGCCCCGCACCACGAGCACGGCATGCCCTGACCGCACTCCCGGAACCCGCCGGCACCAAGCGCGCGGACGACCGCTTCCCGTCGAGCACCCCGCGCCGCCTGGCGGGGGCCGGCCGCCACGTCCCTGTGACCCTCACCCACCCCGGCGCCCACGCCCTGCCGATCCTGCGTGAGACCGGCGTCACCATCTCCACCGGCCCGCACAACCGGGACGGCGAGAAGCCCTTCGCCCACGGGGGCCGACCTCGTCCTCCTCTCCGCCGCCGCCCTCACCGCCCCCGAGGCGACCATGTGCCGCATCGCCGAACGCGGCCGCGCCCAGGCCGTCGTCGCCACAGCCGGCGCGGAGGACGCGTACCTCCAGACCGACGGAGAACCGACCCCATACCGGCGGCGACGCCACCCGCACCGGTGGTCGACTCCAACGGCGCGGGCGACGCCTTCGCCGCCGCCCACCTCACCGGCGAGCCTCCACACCGCTGCACCCGGTACGGCGCGGTGGCAGGTGCCCCCGCACCATCCCGTCGACCAGGACGGCGGCGATCAGCAGGGCGGAACTCCTGACCGAGGTCGCCCGCGCCGCCGCCTGAGCCGTCCGTCGGCTCCGGCCGGTGGCAATCGCCCACCCATGGACCCGATTCAGCCACTCCTGCCTCATATCTGCCCTCTTCTGTACGGGAGTTGACCCGGGTACCGTCCGCCGCATGCCGATGAGCACGCGCTTCACGACCTGGAGACCGTTCGCTACCGCCGCCACTGTCACCCTTCTGTCGGCGGCCTTCCTCCCCCCGGCGACGGCCGACGCCGCCGCCCCTCGCGAGAGCCGTCCCGTCTACTCGTACGACGACGCGATCCGCGAGGCCGTCTGGGTCGACACCGGCCTCGACGGCGACGGCGACGGCCGCGGCGACCGGGTCGCCGTGGACATCGTCCGCCCGCGGGAACCCGCCGCACACGGCCGGAAGGTGCCCGTCATCATGGACGCCAGCCCCTACTACTCCTGCTGCGGACGCGGCAACGAGAGCCAGAAGAAGACGTACGACGCGGCCGGGAACGTCGTCCAGATGCCGCTGTACTACGACAACTACTTCGTGCCCCGCGGCTACGCCTTCGTCGGCGTCGACCTGGCCGGAACCAACCGCTCCGACGGCTGCGTCGACGTCGGCGGCCGCTCCGACGTCCTGTCCGCGAAGGCAGTCGTCGACTGGCTGGGCGGCCGCGCCGCGGCGTACACCACCCGTACCGGCGCCGAGCGCGTCAAGGCGAGCTGGACCAACGGCCGCACCGGCATGATCGGCAAGAGCTGGGACGGCACCATCGCCAACGGCGTCGCCGCCACCGGCGTCAAGGGACTGAAGACCATCGTCCCGATCGGCGCCATCTCCTCCTGGTACGACTACTACTTCCAGCAGGGCGCCCCGCTCTACGACTCCGGCCCCGACTGGCTCTCGAACTACGTCAACAGCCGCGACGCCCGCGCCAAGTGCGCCGCGGTCCAGCAGAGGCTCGTCGACGGTGCCCCGCGTTCCGGCGACTGGACCGGCCTGTGGACCGAACGGGACCACGTCAAGGACGCGAGCAAGGTGCGGGCGAGCGTCTTCCTCGTCCACGGCATGCAGGACCTCAACGTCCGTATGAAGCACGTCGGCCCGTGGTGGGACGCCCTCGCGAAGAACGGCGTCAAGCGCAAGATCTGGCTCTCCCAGACCGGCCATGTCGACCCCTTCGACTTCCGCCGCGCGGAATGGGTTGACACCCTGCACCGCTGGTTCGACCATGAACTCCTCGGCTACGACAACGGCATCGACCGCGAGCCCATGGCCGACATCGAACGCGCGCCCGACCAGTGGGTGACCAGCACGACCTGGCCGCCGCGCGGCACCCGCACCGTCACACTCAACCCCGGGCAGGGCAGCCAGGCCGGCGTCGGCACCCTCGGCCTGCGTCCCGGCTCCGGCACCGCGACCCTCACCGACGACCCGCAGCTCGGCGAGACCGACTGGGCCGCGCGGATCGACCAGCCCACCCCCGAGAAGGCCGGCTTCGTCACCGGCCCGCTCACCCGCGACCTGCGCCTGGCCGGCTCCTCCCGGGTCACCGTCACCGCCACGCCCACCACCCCGACGGCCCATCTCTCCGCCGTCCTGGTGGACCTCGGCCCCGACACCATCCGTGACTACGCGGCGCGCGGCGAGGGCATCACCACCCTCACCGATCTCACCTGCTGGGGTGCGAGCACCCCGGGCGACAGCGCCTGCTTCCGCGAGACCGCGGCCAAGACCGCCGACGTCGACTACACGATCGTCAGCCGCGGCTGGGCCGACCTCGGCACCCACGCCGACCCGGCGCACGGCGTCCCGCTCACCCCGGGCCGCGCCTACACCGTCACGCTCGACCTCGCGGCCACCGACCACGTCGTCCCGCGCGGCCACCGACTGGCACTGATCATCGGCGGCACCGACAAGGACCTCATCGACCCGCCCGCGGACCGGCCCACCCTCACACTGGATCTCTCCCGCACGAGGGCGTACGTCCCGCTGGTGGGCGGTCCGGCCGGCCTCACGACCGTCACACCACGGGCGGCCGCCCCTGACGCCGCGCCGCTGGAGGGCGTGGACGCGTCGCCGATGACCCGACGCGTGCCGTAGCCTGCGGCGCCTGACCGGCAGGGGGCTCGTCTGTGTGCGGCTGCCGGCCGTCGGTGGGTCGTGCCCACGCGGCGGAGCCGCATATCGACACAGCCCCGCGCCCCTCAGGCCGGTCACGCCGAGCCACGTCAGGAGGAGGCGGCACCCCGCACCACCCGGGCCGCCTCCTCCGCGCACCCCCACGCCACGGTCACCCCACCACCGCCGTGCCCGTAGTGATGCACCACCACCCGCCCGCCCCCCAACTCCTCACGCTCCAACCGCACCGCGTCCCGCGCCGGCCGCAGGCCCACCCGGTGCTCCAGCACCCGCGCCCCCGCCACCTCGGGCCGCAGCGCCGCACACCGTCGTACGATCGCCTCGGCCACCGCGGGGTCGGGTTCCGGCGACCACGCGTCCTCCTCGGCCGTGCCGCCCAGCACCAGACGCCCGGGCTGGGGGAGGAGATACGTCGGCTCCGGGGCGGCGGGGGAGACCAGCCAGGTGCTCACCCCGGGGTTCTCCACGACCACCAACTGCCCCCGTACCGGGCGCACCTTGTCGTCCCCCGCCAGCTCCCGCGCCCCCAGGCCGGTGCAGTTGACCACCACGGGAGCGGGCACCGCCGCGAGATCGGTCACCGTACGCTCCTCGACCGAGCCCCCGGCCCGCGCCAGCCGCTCCCGCAGCCACGCCAGATGGACCGGCATGTCGATCAACGGCAGTCGGGCCCACAAGCCGGAACCCCAGGGGTACTCCTCGGCCGTGGCCCGCCGCAGCCCGGTCAGCCGTCCGGCCGCCCACCCCGCCACCTCGTCCAGGTCCGTCTCACCCAGCACCCCGTCGACGAACCGCACGCCGGTCTCGTCGGGCCGCGCCGCCAGTCGCTCGTACACCGCCAGAGAGCGCAGCGCCCACGTCCGGGCGGACACGATCGGCTCGATGTGATAGGGCCACCACAGCCCGCCCGCGACCGCCGAGGTGGTCCGCTCGGCCGGCTCCCGGGTCCACACCCGGACCCTCAGCCCACGCTCGGCGAGGACCAGGGCCGTCGTCAGCCCGATGACCCCGCCGCCGACCACGATGACCTCGCCGTACGACTCTCCGTCCACACCAGCACCCTACGACCGGTCCGGCGCGGCCGTAGCCCATGAGGATCTCCTAGAATTTCCGCCCTGATGACTGCCACCCTCGTCGCCAAGAACCTCGCCGCCGGCCACGGCGACCGCTCCCTCTTCTCCGGGCTCGACCTCGTCGTCGCCCCCGGGGACGTGATCGGGCTGGTCGGAGCCAACGGCGCGGGCAAGTCCACGCTGCTGAAGCTGCTCGCCGGGCTCACCGCGCCCGAGCAGGGCGAGCTCAGGCTGTCCCCGCCGACCGCGACCGTCGGCCATCTGCCGCAGGAGCCGGAGCGCCGGCCCGGCGAGACCGTACGGGAGTTCCTGGCCCGCCGCACCGGCGTCGCCGACGCACAGCGCGCGATGGACGAGGCCACGCAGGGCCTGGTCGACGGCGCGCCCGGCGCCGACGACGCGTACGCGGCGAGCCTGGAGCGCTGGCTCGGCCTCGGCGGCGCCGACCTCGACGAACGGGCCGCGGAGGTCGCCGACTCCCTCGGCCTCGGCGTGGACCTGGACCAGCCGATGACCGCCCTGTCCGGCGGCCAGGCCGCCCGCGCCGGCCTCGCCTCCCTGCTGCTCTCCCGCTACGACGTCTTCCTCCTCGACGAGCCGACCAACGACCTCGACCTGGACGGCCTGGAACGCCTGGAGCGCTTCGTGACCGGCCTGCGCGCCGGCACGGTCGTCGTGAGCCACGACCGCGAGTTCCTCACCCGCACGGTCACCAAGGTCCTCGAACTCGACCTCGCCCAACGGCAGATCAACCTCTACGGCGGCGGCTACGCGGCCTACCTGGAGGAGCGGGAGGTCGCCCGCCGGCACGCCCGCGAGGACTACGAGGAGTACGCCGACAAGCGGGCCGCCCTCCAGGACCGCGCCCAGATGCAGCGCGCCTGGATGGACAAGGGCGTCAAGAACGCCCGCCGCAAGGCGGGCAACGACAACGACAAGATCGGCCGCAAGTTCCGCAGCGAGGCCAGCGAGAAGCAGGCTGCGAAGGCCCGGCAGACCCAGCGCATGATCGAACGCCTGGACGTCGTCGAGGAGCCCCGCAAGGAGTGGGAGCTGCGCATGGAGATCGCGTCCGCCCCGCGCTCGGGCGCGGTCGTGGCCACGCTCAGGGACGCCGAGGTGCGGCGCGGCGACTTCACCTTCGGCCCGGTGTCCCTGCAGATCGACTGGGCCGACCGGGTCGCGGTGACCGGCGCGAACGGCGCCGGCAAGTCCACGCTCCTCGGCGCCCTGCTCGGCCGTGTGCCGCTGGACGCCGGGAACGCCACGCTCGGCTCGGGCGTGCTGGTCGGCGAGGTCGACCAGGCCCGCAAGCTGTTCCACGGCCCCGAGTCCCTGCTGGACGCGTTCTGCGCGGCCGTCCCCGACACCGAGCCGGTCGAGGTCCGTACCCTCCTGGCCAAGTTCGGCCTGAAGTCGGACCACGTCCTGCGCCCCGCGGCCACCCTGTCACCCGGCGAACGCACCCGCGCCGCCCTCGCCCTCCTCCAGGGCCGCGGCGTCAACCTCCTGGTCCTGGACGAGCCGACCAACCACCTCGACCTCCCCGCCATCGAACAGCTGGAGTCGGCCCTCGACTCCTACGAGGGCACCCTGCTGCTGGTCACCCACGACCGCCGCATGCTGGACGCGGTCCATGTCACCCGCCGCCTGGAGGTCGCCGACGGCAAGGTGACCGAACGCTAGAGACGCCGGGCCAGCCCCGGATACTCGGTCACCAACCCGTCCGCGTCGAACAGGACATCGCTGCGGAAGGACCCGGAGGCGAAGCGGACCCGAGCCCCGCCGCCGCTCGCACCGAGATGGGTGTACGTCTGCCAGGACGGCCGCACGGTCAGCGCGGGCACCGACACCCACGCCATCAGCAACCGCCGCTCACTCGGCCGCCGGTGCAGCCCGTGCCGCAGCACCGGCATGGTGTTGGTGAGCGGACACAGCCCCAGATCGCAGTCGAGCGCACCTTCGAACCCGGGCAGCCGCTCACCGTCGGCGGTCCACCCGCCGTGTCCGTCGCGGCGCAGATCCAGCGACCGGCTCCGCTCGGCGGTCTCCACCGTCACCCGAAGGCGCCGGGTGACGAACCCTTCGGCGGTGTCGAGCTCGTACGACACCCAGTACGGCTCGGGCACGGTCCCGACCGCCCGCCCCCGGGCCCGCAGCACCCTTTCGCCGACCTCGACCCAGGCGGTCTCGAACCCCTGACTGGCGGAGACCGCCCAGGTGAGGACGTGCGAAGCAGTCATACGGTCACTGTAATCGGACCGTCACCGCGCCTTCGGATCGAGCAGCCCCGCCTTGCGCAACGCGTCGGCCATCGCGCTGTTGGCCGGAGCCTGCCGCTGCTGGCCCTGCCGCTGCTGACCCTGTCGTTGCTGCCGCTGCTGGGGCGGCCGCCCGCCGCGCTGTGCGCGGCCCCCGCCGGACGGCTGGCCCTGCGCGGCGATGTCGTCGTCCAGCCGTAGTGTCAGCGAGATCCGCTTGCGCGGGATGTCCACGTCCAGGACCTTCACCTTGACGATGTCCCCGGGCTTGACGACCTCCCGCGGGTCCTTGACGAACGTCTTCGACATCGCCGAGACATGCACCAGCCCGTCCTGATGGACACCGACGTCGACGAACGCACCGAAGGCCGCGACATTCGTCACCACGCCCTCCAGGACCATCCCGGAGGACAGGTCGGAGATCTTCTCCACGCCCTCCTTGAAGGTGGCCGTCTTGAAGGCGGGCCGAGGATCACGCCCCGGCTTCTCCAGCTCCTTGAGGATGTCGGTGACGGTCGGCAGACCGAACGTGTCGTCCACGAAGTCACCGGGCTTCAGCGAGCGCAGCACCCCCGTGTTGCCGATCAGCGAGGCGACCTCCTGACCGGCCGTCTTCACCATGCGCCGCACGACCGGGTACGCCTCCGGGTGCACGCTGGACGAGTCCAGCGGGTCGACGCCGCCGCGGATGCGCAGGAAGCCCGCGCACTGCTCGTACGCCTTCGGGCCCAGCCGGGGCACCTTCTTCAGCTCGGTGCGCGAGGTGAACGGTCCGTTGGCGTCGCGGTGCGCCACGATGTTCTCCGCGAGGCCGGAGGTGATGCCGGAGACACGCGCCAGCAGCGGCGCGGAGGCGGTGTTGACGTCCACCCCGACGCCGTTCACACAGTCCTCCACCACCGCGTCCAGTGAGCGCGACAGCTTCACCTCGGACAGGTCGTGCTGGTACTGGCCGACGCCGATGGACTTCGGGTCGATCTTCACCAGCTCGGCCAGCGGGTCCTGCAGGCGCCGGGCGATGGAGACCGCGCCGCGCAGCGACACGTCCATGTCCGGCAGTTCCTGCGAGGCGAACGCGGACGCCGAGTACACCGACGCGCCGGCCTCGGACACCATCACCTTGGTGAGCTTCAACTCCGGGTGCTTCGAGATCAGTTCCCCGGCGAGCTTGTCGGTCTCGCGGGACGCGGTGCCGTTGCCGATCGCGATCAGCTCGACCGAGTGCTCCTTCGCCAGCCGGGCCAGCTTGGCGATCGCCTCGTCCCACTTGTTGGCCGGGACGTGCGGGTAGATCACGTCCGTGGCGACGACCTTGCCGGTCGCGTCGACCACGGCGACCTTCACGCCCGTACGGAAGCCCGGGTCGAGGCCGAGCGTGGCGCGCGTGCCGGCCGGGGCCGCGAGCAGCAGGTCGCGCAGGTTGGCCGCGAACACGTTCACCGCCTCGTCCTCCGCGGCCGTGCGCAGCCGCAACCGCAGGTCGATGCCGAGGTGGACGAGGATCCGGGTACGCCAGGCCCAGCGGACCGTGTCCGTCAGCCACTTGTCGGCGGGCCGGCCCCGGTCGGCGATCCCGAACCGGGAGGCGATGATCCCCTCGTACGACGACGGCCCGTCCGTGGGCTCCTCGGGCTCCAGGACGAGGTCGAGGACCTCCTCCTTCTCGCCGCGCAGCATCGCCAGGATGCGGTGCGAGGGCAGCTCGGTGAAGGGCTCGGCGAAGTCGAAGTAGTCGGCGAACTTGGCGCCCGCCTCCTCCTTGCCCTCACGCACCTTGGCGGCCAGCCGCCCGCGCACCCACATCCGTTCGCGGACCTCGCCGATCAGGTCGGCGTCCTCCGAGAACCGCTCGGTGAGGATCGCCCGCGCGCCGTCGAGCGCGGCCTGCGGATCGGCGACGCCCTTGTCCGCGTCGACGAAGGCGGCGGCCGCCGCCAGCGGCTCCACGGACGGGTCGCCGAGCAGTCCCTCGGCCAGCGGCTCCAGGCCCGCCTCCCGGGCGATCTGCGCCTTGGTGCGCCGCTTCGGCTTGTACGGCAGGTAGATGTCCTCCAGGCGGGCCTTGGTCTCCGCGCCCCGGATCCGGGCCTCCAGCGCCTCGGTGAGCTTGCCCTGCTCGCGCACCGACTCCAGGATCGCCGTCCGCCGCTCCTCCAGCTCCCGCAGATAGCGCAGCCGCTCCTCGATCGTGCGCAGCTGCGCGTCGTCGAGCATCTCGGTCGCTTCCTTGCGGTAGCGAGCGATGAAGGGCACCGTCGAACCGCCGTCCAGCAGTTCCACGGCGGCCTTGACCTGCCGCTCCCGTACGCCGAGCTCCTCGGCGATCCTGCCTTCGATGGACCCTGTGCGGGGTGTCGTCACGATCCCGTACCGCCTTCTCCACTGAGGTTGCGCGGCAATTGTGGCAGGTGGCACCGACAATCGGGGATCGGGGCGCGGACCTGACCAGGACCGGGCGGAACGCGCCCGCGGTCAGGCGCGGCGCCGTGTGCCGCCCGAGCCGCCGCCCAGCAGCCGGGCCAGCGCCCTGAAGGGCAACGTCACCACCGTCGCCACCGCACCACCGATCTGCCGCAGCACATCTCCGATCGCCCGGAACATGGCACACCCCTTCTCCGACGGACTCCGTACGCGCGTGCGAGTACCGTGCCGCCCGCCTCTCATGCGTCCGCGCCCCCCGGCAGGAAGGGCGGGAAGCACCCCCTTGCCGCTCTACGACGCCGGCTCCCCGCGGAAGGCGCCCGCGCACCTCGTCGAGGATTTCCGCACCAGGAGCCGTGTCATCCCGATGCAGGCCCGGACACGGTCCAGCCGAAGCGCGGCGCCCGGCGCTCCAGGAACGCGGCGACGCCCTCCGCGGTGTCGCCGCTGCCGCGCGCCTGCTCGCTCCAGTGGGCGTCGCGGTCCGTGCGGCCGTTCGCGAACTCCTTCGCCGCGGCCTGGGTGAGCTGCGAGCGCGACACCAGGATCCGGGTGAACTCCGCGACCCGCTTGGCCAGTTCGCCCTCGGGCAGCACCTCGTCGACCAGCCCCGTCCGCAGGGCCCGCCGTGCGTCGATCAACTCGCCGGAGAACAGCAGGTACTTGGCGGTCGCCGGGCCGACCAGTGCCACCAGCCGCCGGGTGGCCGACGACGGGTACACGATCCCGAGCTTCGCCGGTGTCACTCCGAACAGCGCGCCCTCCTCGGCGAACCGCAGATCGCAGGCGGCCGCCAACTGCGCCCCGCCGCCCACGCAGTGCCCCCGGACCGCCGCCAGCGTCGGCTTGGGGAAGGCGGCCAGCGCCTCCTCGGCCCGTGCGGCCAGCCGCTGCGCCTCCTCGGGCGACCCGCGCAGTGTGGAGATGTCGGCGCCCGCGCAGAACGTGCCGCCCTCCCCGGCCAGTACCAGCGCCCGCACACCCGGATCGGTGGCGAGCGCATCCAGCAGCGGCGGCAGTGCCGCCCACATCGCGGCCGTCATGGCGTTCCGCTTGGCCGGATGGTGGATGACGACGGTGGCGACCGAGTCGGTGACGCCGTGCAGCAGCTGGGGCTCCATGGGCCGGATGCTAACCGCCCGGCCGCGTGAGTGATCACGGCGGCCGAGCCGATGAGCGTTACATCACTCGGGGTAAACGGGATAGAGGGGATTCAGAGAACAAAAGCAGCGAAGGTCCACGGAGGCGCCCCATGACCAGGTCCAGTCGGCCCCAGGAGGAGACGGCGAAGCTCAGGCGCGGCTTCGGCTGGCTCGCCGCGCTCGGGGTGATCCTGGTCGTCGCGGGACTCGTCGGCCTCGTCTACACCGGTGTCGCCACGCTCACCTCGATGCTCCTGTTCGGCTGGCTGCTGCTGATCGGCGGCGTGGTCGGTCTGCTGCACGCGATCCAGGCGCGCGGCACCAACTTCTTCTGGCTCGGGGTCATCGTCGCCGCCCTGAACCTGGCCGCCGGTGTGGTGATCATCCGCAAGCCCGACGAGGCCGCCGCCGCGCTCACCATGTTCGCCGCCCTGCTGTTCCTGTCCGCCGGCCTGTTCCGGCTGGTCGGCAGCCTGGTGGTGCGCGGACCGCAGTTCGGCTGGACCCTGCTCCTCGGCGTCTTCGACCTGCTGCTCGGCATCCTGGTGCTGGGGAACTGGCCGAGCAGCAGCCAGTACGTCATCGGCACCTTCTTCTCCCTGGCCCTGCTCTTCGACGGCCTCGGTCTGGTCGCCACCGGCTTCGGCGGGCGGCGCATCGTCGGAATGGTCTCCGAGCGGCTCACCGGGGAAGGGGAGCAGGAGGCCGCGGACCGGGGGGACGAACCGGGCCAGGGGCCGTGAAACCCGTACAACCCGAAGAGTCGCGAAGTCGGCCCGGCCCGGACAGGAGCGGTCCCCGGTCCACCCGAACCGGGCGAGGGCGGTCGGAAGTGTTCGATAATCGCTGACTTCTGTTCAGTCGTCCGGGGTCGGGCGACCGGTTCCCAACACTCGACGTGTGGTGACAATCGAGCGCAAGGGTGGCGACCGGACGATGGAGAACCACGGGCGCGGGCCCGCCCCACGCCCAGAAGGCGGCGCAGGCACACCGTACGAGCCCGTCGGGGCACCGATGCCACAACCGCTGCCGTACGAGGGCGTCTGGCGGTTCACCGCCCCCGCCGTGGACGCCTCGGTGCCGCAGGCCCGGCACGCCGTACGGGACCTGCTGCACCGCCAGGGCGTCCCCGTCACGGACGACGTGGTGCAGGGGCTGCTGCTGATCGTCTCGGAGCTGGTGACCAACGCCGTCCGGCACGCGGCGCTGCTGTCGCCGATGCTCGCGGTGGAGGTGGCCGTCGGGGCCGAGTGGGTGCGGGTGTCCGTGGAGGACAACCACCCCTACCGCCCGACCGCCCTGGAGAACCCGCACAGCGCGACCGGGGGCCGGGGGCTGCTGCTGGTCCGGGAGGTCACCCGGGAGGCGGGCGGGGTGTGCGACGTGGAGCACACCGCGAGCGGCGGCAAGGTCATCTGGGCCGCGCTGCCGCTCGCCCCCGCCAGGCTCCCCTGACCGGGCTCACCAGCCCGCGGTGTCCCCGGTCAGCTCGCTGATCGCGGGCCGGGCCGCGTCCAGCACGGTCATGAACCAGGCGGAGAACGTGTCCTTCGCATGCCGCTCCGCCAGCTCGGCGGGTGTCACGAAGGCCGTGTCGCCGACCTCCTCCGGGTCCGGCCGCAGCGGGCCGCGCACCAGCCCGACGAAGAGGTGGTTGTACTCCTGCTCCACCAGGCCCGACTCCGGGTCCGGGTGGTTGTAGCGCACCGTGCCCGCCTCGGCCAGCAGCGCGGGGGACGCGCCCAGCTCCTCGAAGGTGCGCCGAGCGGCCGCCGCGAACGGGGCCTCACCGGGGTAGGGGTGACCACAGCAGGTGTTGGACCACACGCCGGGGGAGTGGTACTTGCCCAGCGCCCGCTGCTGCAGCAGCAGCCGGCCGCGCTCGTCGAAGAGGAACACCGAGAAGGCGCGGTGCAGCTGCCCCGGTGGCTGATGGGCGGCGAGCTTCTCCGCGGTGCCGATCGTCACGCCGTTCTCGTCGACCAGTTCCAGCAAAATCGCGTCCGCGGTGCCGTCCGACGAGCTGTGCGTCGCGGTGGCAGGTGTGATCGGCATACCCATCCTTAGCTTCGGTCCTCGCGACCCCAGTCTGCCGCACGAGCACGGCGCTTCCGCTGCTTCACGCCACCGGAAGGGGGGCCGGTGTGTGATCTTGCCCGGCCCGGCGGACGGGGAATCGTCCGGCGCGGGGTTGTGCGGGTGCACGGGCAGGGAGGGGCCAGGAGGGCACGGGACCGTCTCAGTGGCAGAGCCGCGCCTCGTGCTCCGCGTGGCCGCCGGGCTCCAGCTGGAAGGTGCAGTGCTCCACGTCGAAGTGGTCGCCCAGGCAGCCCTGCAGCTCGTGCAGCATCTTCTCGTGCCCTGTCGCGTTCAGGACGTCCGAGCGGACCACCACATGCGCGGACAGCACCGGCATGCCGGACGTGATCGTCCAGGCGTGCAGGTCGTGCACGTCCTCCACGCCGTCCAGGGCGAGTATGTGCGCCCGTACCTCGGCCATGTCGACGTCCTTGGGCGCCGCCTCCAGCAGCACGTCCAGCGTCTCCCGGAGCAGCCGTACGGTCCGCGGCACGATCATCAGGCCGATCACCAGCGAGGCGATCGGGTCGGCCGCCTGCCAGCCCGTGGTCAGGATCACCGCCGCCGAGATGATCACCGCCACCGAGCCCAGCGCGTCCGCCGCGACCTCCAGGAACGCCCCGCGCACGTTCAGGCTCTCCCGCTGGCCGCGCATCAGCAGGCCGAGCGAGACCATGTTCGCCGCCAGGCCGATCGCGCCGAACACGATCATCAGCCCGCCCTCGGTGCCGGCCGGCGTGAGGAACCGCTCGACCGCCTCGTACAGCACGTAGCCGCCCACCCCGAGCAGCAGCAGGCAGTTGGCGAGCGCGGCCAGGATCTCCGCGCGGGCGTAGCCGAAGGTGCGGCGGGCGCTCGCCGGGCGCGCCGCGAAGTGGATGGCGAGCAGTGCCATGCCCAGGCCCAGCGCGTCGGTCGCCATGTGCGCGGCGTCCGCGATCAGCGCCAGCGAGTCGGCGAGTACGCCGCCGACGATCTCGACGGCCATCACGGTGAGTGTGATGCCGAGCGCGATGCGCAGCCGGCCCCGGTAGGCGGCCGTCGCCGTGCCGCCGGCCGGGCCGTGCGCATGCGCGTGCCCGTGGTCGTGCCCAGCCCCCATGGGAAGCCGCCCTTTCTGGTCCGCCCGGTGTGTGATCGCGTGGTGTGCGGGCCCAGTGAACTACGGGTGGGGGGTATCCGGCAACGCGGCACTGAACACCGTTGTCATATGCTCTGACCAGCGCAAACGATCCGCAGGTCAGGGCACCCTCATCCGGATCCCGGGGGGTGTCGGGCGGACGGTTTGTGGGGGAGGCCGTCGATCACCGATGATGATCGCGGCGAAGCACGGTGCAGACGGCCTTGATCGGGCCTGAACGACCGGTGAACGACGGGTTCCCGGTATCCGATAGCCTCTGCCGACATGCCGCCCGCCGGGAGCCGCCCCAGGGGCGCCCCGCCATGCAGACGACCGGTGCGCACGCGCCGGGATCCCAGGGAGTGAGTTCGGTTGCCGACCGCCATCCTCACCGGTCAGCCGGTCCCCGGATCGTCGATCGAGTCGGACCTGCGGGGCCTCGGCTTCGACGTGCGGACCGCGGCCGGCCCGGCCGACACCGAGGCGCTCCTCGCCGCGGTGCCGGATGAGGAACGGGTCGCCGTCGTCGACGCCCGCTTCGTCGGCCACCCGCACGCGCTGCGCCTGGCACTCACCGACCCCCGCTTCCCGCTCGCCGCGATCCCCGGCGCAGTCACCGCCCAGCCGTCCGCCCGCCCGACCCTGCTCCGCGCGCTGACCACCCTCGCGAAGCCCGGCGACGGCCGGGGACAAGCGGACGAGCCCTCCACCGCCGACGCCCGCCTGACGGCCGACGAACCCCTCGCGGACGGCCGCCGCGAGCCGGGCCACCGGACCGCTGCCGCCGAGGGTGCTGTGTCGACGCACGGGGCGACCACCGTCGGGGACGGCACGTCGACCGACGGGACCGCCACCGCAGGCCCCGCGCCCGCCGGTCAGAGCACCGCGGTCACCGGTACCGGCACGGTCACCGCGCACCGGGACGCCGACGGCCTCGCCGACCGGGTCGTCACCGCCCTCGGCGCCGACGGCGCCGAGGTGTACCGGCCCCGGCTCGGCAGCCTCGTCGCCGTCGTCCCCGCCGATCCGCAGGCCCGCAACGAGGCACGGCAGGCCGTCGCCGCCGTCGACGACGAGGCCGTACGCCTGAAGTCGGCCGTGAAGTCCGGGGACGGCCTGTTCACCACCTACTGCGTCAGCCCGTACTCGCGCCACCTCGCCCGCTGGTGCGCCCGCCGCGGTCTGACCCCCAACCAGGTCACCACCGCCTCCCTGCTCACCGCCCTGATCGCGGCAGGCAGCGCGGCCACCGGCACCCGGGGCGGCTTCATCGCCTCCGGCGTCCTGCTGCTCCTCTCCTTCGTCCTCGACTGCACCGACGGCCAGCTGGCCCGCTACTCGCTGCGGTACTCCACGCTCGGCGCCTGGCTGGACGCCACCTTCGACCGGGCCAAGGAGTACGCCTTCTTCGCCGGCCTCGCCCTCGGCGCGGCCCGCGGCGGCGACGACGTATGGGCCCTCGCCCTCGCCGCGATGATCCTGCAGACCGGCCGCCACATGGTCGACTTCGCCTTCCACGAGGCCAACACCGGCGACCCGACCGCCACCGCCGCCCTCTCCGACAAGCTGGACAGTGCCGGCTGGACGGTCTGGGTGCGCCGGGTGATCGTCCTGCCCATCGGCGAACGCTGGGCCATGATCGCCGTCCTCACCGCCGTGGCGACGCCCCGCATCACGTTCTACGCGCTGCTCGTCGGCTCCGCCTTCGCGGCGCTCTACACGACGGCGGGGCGGGTGCTGCGCTCCATCCGGCGCAAGGTACCGCGCAGCGACCGCGCGGTACGCGCCCTGGGAGACCTGACGGACAACGGGCCGCTCGCCGCCGGCGCCGCCGCCCTGCTGGCGCGGCTGGGCAGCCGCACGCCGTTCGCGTCGTGGCTCTTCCTCGCGGTGTACAGCACCCTGCTGCTGATCGGCGCGGTGATCCAGCCCTACGGCTCGGTGTCGGTCGTCGTCGCGGCCCTGGTGTACGTGCTCTGTGCGGGAGGCTGCGGCAACCGCCCCCTGACGGGCCGCCTCGACTGGCTCGTCCCCCCGCTCTTCCGCGTCGTCGAGTACGGCACCATCCTCCTCCTCGCCGCCAAGGCCCACGTGAACGGAGCCCTGCCGGCGGCTTTCGGGCTGGTGGGGGCCGTCGCCTACCATCACTACGACACGGTGTACCGCATCCGCGGTGACGCCGGAGCGCCGCCGGCCTGGCTGGTGCGCGCCATCGGGGGGCAGGAAGGGCGGACGCTGCTCGTCACCGTCCTCGCCGCTCTGCTCACCGCCCCGCAGTTCAAGGTCGCGCTCACCGTTCTGGCCGTGGCCGTCGCCCTCGTGGTGCTCGTCGAGAGCATCCGTTTCTGGGTCGCCGCTCACCGGGCCGGCGCCCCAGCCGTACACGATGAAGGAGAACCCGCATGATCGGCCTCGTGCTGGCGGCCGGCGCCGGACGGCGTCTGCGCCCCTACACCGACACCCTGCCCAAGGCACTGGTACCGGTGGGGCCCGATGGTGCGGAGGACAGCCTCACGGTCCTCGACCTCACCCTCGGCAACTTCGCCGAGATCGGCCTGACCGAGGTCGGCGTGATCGTCGGCTACCGCAAGGAGGCCGTGTACGAGCGTCAGGCGGCCCTCGAGGAGGAGTACGGCCTCAAGCTGACCCTCATCGACAACGACAAGGCCGAGGAGTGGAACAACGCCTACTCCCTGTGGTGCGGCCGTGACGCCCTCAAGGACGGCGTGATCCTCGCCAACGGCGACACCGTCCACCCCGTCTCCGTCGAGAAGACGCTGCTGGCCGCCCGCGGCGACGGCAAGAGGATCATCCTCGCACTCGACACGGTGAAGAAGCTCGCCGACGAGGAGATGAAGGTCGTCGTCGACCCCGTCAAGGGCGTCCAGAAGATCACCAAGCTGATGGACCCCGCCGAGGCCACCGGCGAGTACATCGGGGTCACCCTCATCGAGGGCGACGCCGCCGAGGAGCTTGCCGACGCCCTGAAGACCACCTTCGAGCGCGACCCGCAGCTGTACTACGAGGACGGCTACCAGGAGCTCGTCAACCGCGGCTTCAAGGTCGACGTCGCCCCGATCGGTGACGTCAAGTGGGTCGAGATCGACAACCACGACGACCTCGCCAAGGGGCGTGAGATCGCGTGCCAGTACTGACCCGGCTGATCCCGTCGCCGGTCGTCGTGGACATCCGCCCGGGTGCCCTCGACGACCTGGCGGGCGTCCTGGCCGACGAGCGCATCTCGCACTCGGGCCGGCTCGCCATCGCCGTCAGCAACGGCTCGGGCGCCCGCCTGCGCGAGCGCCTCGCGCCCTCGCTGCCCGGAGCGACCTGGTACGAGGTCGGCGGCGGCACCCTCGACGACGCGATCCGGCTGGCCGGCGACGTCAAGAGCGGCCACTACGACGCCGTCGTAGGACTCGGCGGCGGAAAGATCATCGACTGCGCCAAGTTCGCCGCGGCGCGGGTCGGCCTGCCGCTGGTCGCCGTCGCCACCAACCTCGCGCACGACGGCCTGTGCTCTCCGGTCGCCACCCTCGACAACGACGCCGGCCGTGGCTCGTACGGTGTGCCGAACCCGATCGCGGTCGTCATCGACCTCAACGTGATCCGTGAGGCTCCTGTCCGTTTCGTCCGCTCCGGCATCGGCGACGTCATCTCGAACATCTCCGCCGTCGCGGACTGGGAGCTGTCCAACCGCGTCAACGGCGAGAAGATCGACGGCCTCGCCGCCGCCATGGCCCGCCAGGCCGGTGAAGCCGTGCTGCGGCACCCGGGCGGCGCCGGCGACGACGGCTTCCTCCAGGTCCTCGCCGAGTCGCTGGTCCTCACCGGTATCGCCATGTCCGTGTCGGGCGACTCCCGCCCGTCCTCCGGCGCCTGCCACGAGATCAACCACGCCTTCGACCTGCTGTTCCCCAAGCGTGCCGCCGCCCACGGCGAGCAGTGCGGCCTCGGCGCCGCCTTCGCGATGTACCTGCGCGGGGCCAAGGAGGAGTCGGCGTACATGGCCGAGGTCCTGCGCCGGCACGGGCTTCCGGTGCTGCCGCAGGAGATCGGCTTCACCGTGGACGAGTTCGTCCGGGTGGTGGAGTACGCCCCCGAGACCCGGCCCGGCCGCTACACGATCCTCGAACACCTCGCGCTCACAACCGAACAGATCAAGGACGTCTACGCCGACTATGTCAAGGCCATCGGTAGCTGAACTCCGCCCGGTCGTCCACCCCGCCGGGGTGAAGGACCGGCGCAGCGGCGAGCACTGGATGGGACGCCTCTACATGCGTGAGGTGTCCCTGCGGGTCGACCGCTACCTGGTCAACACCCGGGTCACGCCCAACCAGCTGACGTATCTGATGACCGTCTGCGGTGTGCTCGCCGCACCGGCCCTGCTGGTGCCGGGGATCTGGGGCGCCGTGCTCGGCGTGGTGATGGTCCAGCTGTATCTGCTGCTGGACTGCGTCGACGGGGAGATCGCCCGCTGGCGCCGGCAGTACTCGCTGGGCGGGGTCTACCTCGACCGGGTCGGTGCCTATCTGACCGACGCCGCGGTCCTGGTCGGGCTCGGGCTGCGCGCCGCCGACCTGTGGGGACCCGGGCGGATCGACTGGCTGTGGGCCTTCCTCGGCACGCTGGCCGCGCTCGGCGCGATCCTCATCAAGGCCGAGACCGACCTGGTCGGTGTGGCCCGGCACCAGGGCGGGCTGCCGCCGGTGAAGGAGTCCGCGTCCGAGCCGCGCTCCTCCGGCATGGCACTGGCCCGGCGGGCCGCCGCCGCGCTGAAGTTCCACCGGCTGATCCTCGGGATCGAGGCGTCCCTGCTGATCCTGGTCCTGGCGATCGTGGACGCGAGCCGCGGCGACCTGTTCTTCACCCGCCTCGGCACCGCCGTACTCGCCGGGATCGCCCTGCTGCAGACCGTGCTGCACCTGGTGTCGATCCTCGTGTCGAGCAGGCTGAGGTGACCGGCATGAAGGTCGGCGCGGTGATCATCACCATGGGCAACCGCCCCGAAGAGCTGCGCGCCCTGCTCGACTCGGTCGCCAAGCAGGACGGCGACCCGGTCGAGGTGGTCGTCGTCGGCAACGGCTCGCCCGTGCCCGACGTGCCCGCCGGGGTGCGCACCGTCGAACTGCCGGAGAACCTCGGTATCCCCGGCGGGCGCAACGTCGGCATCGAGGCGTTCGGGCCCAGCGGCCGGGACGTCGACATACTGATGTTCCTCGACGACGACGGCCTGCTGGCGCAGCACGACACCGCCGAGCTGTGCCGGCGGGCCTTCGCGGAGGACCCGGCGCTCGGCATCGTGAGCTTCCGCATCGCCGACCCGGACACCGGCGTCACCCAGCGCCGCCACGTGCCCCGGCTGCGCGCCTCGGACCCGATGCGCTCCTCCCGGGTCACCACCTTCCTCGGCGGCGCCAACGCCGTACGGACGAAGGTCTTCGCGGAGGTCGGCGGGCTGCCGGACGAGTTCTTCTACGCGCACGAGGAGACCGACCTCGCCTGGCGGGCCCTCGACGCCGGCTGGCTGATCGACTACCGGTCCGACATGGTGCTGTACCACCCGACGACCGCGCCCTCCCGGCACGCGGTCTACCACCGCATGGTGGCCCGCAACCGGGTCTGGCTGGCCCGCCGCAACCTGCCCGCCCCCCTGGTCCCCGTCTATCTCGGGGTGTGGCTGCTGCTCACCCTGGTGCGCCGCCCCTCCGGGCCCGCGCTCAAGGCGTGGTTCGGCGGTTTCCGGGAAGGCTGGTCCGCGCCCTGCGGACCTCGCCGGCCCATGAAGTGGCGTACGGTGTGGCGGCTGACCCGACTGGGCCGGCCCCCGGTGATCTGACAAGCTCGTCCCTCAAGGGCACTCCGGGCCGTAACCCCCCGCTCCGGTGTGTGCCCGGCACCCTTCCGGCCGTGCAGACCGAAGACGAAAGTTTCCACTTGTGAGTGAGAGAAGCCATGACGGCGGTGACGGCGGTGTTCTCGTGACTGCGCCTCCGTCACCCGACGAGGGCCTGACGGCGGCGCAGCTCGCCGCCGAGCACGGGCTGGCCGTGAGCGGCGCCAGGCCCTCCCTGCGGGAGTACGTCCGCCAGCTCTGGGGCCGGCGCCACTTCATCCTCGCCTTCTCCTCGGCGAAGCTGACCGCCCAGTACAGCCAGGCGAAGCTCGGCCAGCTGTGGCAGGTGGCCACACCCCTGCTGAACGCGGCCGTCTACTTCATGATCTTCGCCCTGATCCTGGAGGCCGACCGCGGGATGAAGAAGGAGGTCTACATCCCGTTCCTGGTGACGGGCATCTTCGTCTTCACCTTCACCCAGAGCTCGGTGATGAGCGGCGTACGGGCGATCTCCGGCAACCTGGGCCTGGTGCGCGCCCTGCACTTCCCGCGCGCCTCCCTGCCGATCTCCTTCGCCATCCAGCAGCTCCAGCAGCTGCTGTACTCGATGATCGTGCTGATCGTCATCGTGATCGGCTTCGGCAGCTACCCCTCGGCCTCCTGGGCGCTCATCCTCCCGGTGCTCCTCCTGCAGTTCCTCTTCAACACCGGCCTGGCCCTGATCTTCGCCCGGGCCGGGGCGAAGACCCCGGACCTCGCCCAGCTGATGCCGTTCGTGATGCGCACCTGGATGTACGCGTCCGGCGTGATGTTCTCCATCCCGATCATGCTGGAGGGCAAGCCGCAGTGGATCGCGGACGTCCTGCAGTGGAACCCGGCCGCGGTCTACATGGACCTGATGCGCTTCGCGATGATCGACGGCTACGGCTCCGAGAACCTCCCCGACCATGTGTGGGCGGTCGCCGGTGGCTGGGCGCTGCTCTTCGCGGTCGGCGGGTTCGTGTACTTCTGGCAGGCGGAGGAGAGGTACGGCCGTGGCTGAATCCACGCCCGAGCGGCGCATTCCGACCGTGATCGCCGACGACGTCCACATCGTCTACCGGGTCAACGGCGCCAAGACCGGCAAGGGCAGCGCCACCGCCGCGCTGAGCCGCATGATGCGGCGCGGCGAGGAGCGCGGGGTGCGCAAGGTGCACGCCGTGCGCGGTGTGACCTTCACCGCCTACCGCGGCGAGGCCATCGGCCTGATCGGCTCCAACGGCTCCGGCAAGTCCACCCTGCTGCGCGCCATCGCCGGCCTGCTGCCGCCCGAGAGCGGCAAGGTCTACACCGACGGCCAGCCCTCGCTGCTCGGCGTCAACGCGGCCCTGATGAACGACCTCACCGGCGAGCGCAACGTCATCCTCGGCGGTCTGGCGATGGGCATGTCCCGGGAGCAGATCAAGGAGCGCTACCAGGACATCGTCGACTTCTCCGGCATCAACGAGAAGGGCGACTTCATCTCGCTGCCGATGCGTACCTACTCCTCCGGCATGCAGGCGCGGCTGCGCTTCTCCATCGCCGCCGCCAAGGACCACGACGTCCTCATGATCGACGAGGCGCTGGCCACCGGCGACCGCAAGTTCCAGGTGCGCTCCGAGGAGCGGATCCGCGAGCTGCGTCAGCAGGCCGGCACGGTGTTCCTGGTCAGCCACAGCAACAAGTCCATCCGGGACACCTGCAACCGGGTGCTGTGGCTGGAACACGGAGTGCTGCGCCTGGACGGTCCGACCGACGAGGTCCTCAAGGAGTACGAGAAGTTCACGGGCAGGTAGTCCGAGCTCGTCCGCGGCGCCGGGGCCCTGCCGGAACTGTCCGGCGGGGCCCCGCGTCTGCAAAGGAAACGTCAACTCCCGCCGGGCGCAGAAATCCTGACGCCAATCGGTGTGTTGTTGTGATGTGCGGGACACCCCCCGGATCCGAGACGCGTTGTACAACGTAAGCTGTACCGGTCCCGAAACGCGTCAAGTGGGGCGATATTGCGCGACACCTCCAGTCAGGGCTGCCGCGCGGGCGGCCGGGCGGCGTGTCCGAAATAGTGTGTATTGGGTCGGCGGTGTAGAACGGGAGATGTGACGGCAATGGCTACGGAAACTCCCCAGCTCAACGCAGCATGTGCCGTCCCTGCCCCGGGCAGCGAACGATGACCCGAACCACCGCGCCGTACAGCGGCGACCCCGAGCGCGGCACGCTCGACAAGGCCGCGCACGAGAACTTCCCCGTGGCCCCCTTCTTCCTGCCCCGCCCCTGGCGCGACGACCTCATGGCGGTCTACGGCTTCGCCCGCCTCGTCGACGACATCGGTGACGGCGATCTCGCCTCCGGCGGCGCCGATGCCCGGCTGCTCGGCGTGTCGCACGCCGAGGCCGACGACCGGCTGGTGCTGCTCGACGCCTTCGAGGCCGACCTGCGCCGCGTCTTCGACGGCACCCCGCGCCACCCCCTGCTGCGCCGGCTGCAGCCCACCGTCCGCCGCTGCTCGCTCACCCCCGAACCCTTCCTCGGGCTGATCGCCGCCAACCGCCAGGACCAGCTGGTCAGGCGCTACGAGACCTACGACGACCTGCTGGCCTACTGCGAGCTGTCCGCCAACCCGGTCGGCCGTCTCGTCCTCGCCGTCACCGGCACCGCCAGCCCCGAGCGGATCCGCCGCTCCGACGCCGTCTGCACCGCCCTGCAGATCGTCGAACACCTCCAGGACGTGTCCGAGGACCTCGGCCGCGACCGCATCTACCTGCCCGCCACGGACATGAAGCGCTTTCACGTCCAGGAGGCGGATCTCGCCACGACGACCGCGGGCGCGTCGGTGCGCGCGCTGATCGCGTACGAGGCCCAACGCGCCCGCGACCTCCTGAATGAAGGCGCCCCCCTGGTGGGTAGCGTCACCGGCAGGCTGAGGCTGCTGCTCGCAGGGTTCGTGGCGGGAGGAAGGGCGGCGATCCACGCGATCGCCGCCGCCGAGTACGACGTTCTTCCCGGCCCGCCCAAGCCAGGCAAGCTCCGGCTGCTGCGCGAGGTGGGCGTGACTCTGCGAGGAGAGGGGTGATCCGGACCGTGGAGTCTCCGCCACCCGCGTCCGCACCGGTAATCGCCGCCTACAGCTACTGCGAGGCCGTCACCGGGCAGCAGGCCCGTAACTTCGCGTACGGCATCAGGCTGCTGCCCACGCCCAAGCGCCGCGCGATCTCGGCGCTGTACGCCTTCTCCCGGCGCGTCGACGACATCGGCGACGGCGAGCTGGCCGGCGACGTCAAGATCGCGCGCCTGGAGGACACCCGGGCGCTGCTCGGCAGAGTCCGCGCCGGCGAGGTCGACGAGGACGACACCGATCCCGTCGCGGTCGCCCTCGCCCATGCCTCCCGGGCCTTCCCGATCCCGCTGAAGGGCCTCGACGAGCTGATCGACGGCGTCCTGATGGACGTCCGCGGCGAGACCTACGAGACCTGGGACGACCTGAGGGCGTACTGCCGCTGCGTGGCCGGAGCCATCGGCCGGCTCTCGCTCGGAGTGTTCGGCACGGAACCGGGGGCGCGTGGTGCCGAGCGCGCACCGGAGTACGCCGACACCCTCGGTCTGGCGCTCCAGCTCACCAACATCCTGCGGGACGTGCGCGAGGACGCCGTCGGCGGGCGGACCTATCTGCCCGCCGACGACCTCGCCAAGTTCGGCTGCTCGGCCGGGTTCGACGGGCCGACGCCACCGGAGGGCTCCGACTTCGTGGGCCTCGTGCACTTCGAGGTGCGACGGGCCCGCGCCCTCTTCGCCGAGGGCTACCGGCTCCTTCCGCTGCTCGACCGGCGCAGCGGCGCCTGTGTCGCCGCCATGGCCGGGATCTACCGCCGGCTGCTGGACCGGATCGAGCGCGACCCGGAGGCCGTGCTGCGCGGCCGGGTCTCGCTGCCCGGCCGGGAGAAGGCGTACGTCGCCGTACGCGGACTGTCGGGCCTGGACACCCGCCATGTGTCCCGGCAGGCGCCGAGGAGGCGGGGCTGATGGGCGCCACGGGTGACGCAGTGGACCAAGGTGACGCAGCCGGCGAACAGCGGCACGCAACCCTCCGGTGCGGCGCGGCGTCCCTGAGGGCGACCACCGTTCGTGCAGGCTTCAAGCACCACGGTGGGCACGCAGGGGAGGACGCGCGATGAGCGACGGCACACAGCCGACGGAGGCACCGGCGGGCTCCGTACGGGACGCCGTCGTGGTCGGCGGCGGGCTCGCCGGGATCACCGCGGCGCTCGCCCTCGCCGACGCGGGCGTCCGCGTCACCCTGCTCGAGGGCCGGCCGAGGCTCGGCGGCCTCGCCTTCTCCTTCCAGCGCGGCGACCTCACCGTCGACAACGGCCAGCACGTCTATCTGCGCTGCTGCACCGCCTACCGCTGGTTCCTCGACCGCATCGAGGGCAGCGCGCTGGCACCGCTGCAGGACCGTCTCGACGTGCCCGTCGTCGACGTCGCCCGGCCCGAGGGCCGACGGCTCGGCAGACTGCGGCGCGACGCGCTGCCCGTCCCCCTCCACCTCGGGCGCAGCCTCGCCGCCTATCCGCATCTCTCACTCGCCGAACGCGCCAGGGTCGGCCGGGCCGCGCTCGCACTCAAGGGCCTCGACCTCGCCGATCCGACCCTGGACGCACAGGACTTCGGCAGCTGGCTGACCACGCACGGTCAGTCCGCGCGTGCCGTCGAGGCCCTGTGGGACCTGGTCGGGGTCGCCACCCTCAACGCGGTCGCGGGCGACGCCTCCCTGGGGCTCGCCGCGATGGTGTTCAAGACCGGGCTGCTGTCCGACCCGGGCGCGGCCGACATCGGCTGGGCGCGCGTCCCCCTGGGCGAACTGCACGACCGGCTGGCCCGCGAGGCGCTCGACTCCGCGGGCGTACGCACCGAGACCCGCACACGCGTCACCTCCCTCTCCACTGACGACAACGGCACGTGGCGGGTCCGGGTCCCCGGCGAGACGCTCCGCGCCGACGCGGTCGTCCTCGCCGTACCCCAGCGCGAGACGTACGACCTGCTCCCCGACGGCGCGCTCGACGCCCCCGAGCGGCTCCTCGACATCGGCACCGCGCCGATCCTCAACGTGCACGTCGTCTACGACCGCAAGGTCCTCGGGGCCCCCTTCATCGCCGCGCTCGGCACCCCCGTGCAGTGGGTCTTCGACCGCACCGACGCCTCCGGGCTGCGCACCGGCCAATACCTGGCGCTGTCGCAGTCGGCCGCGCAGGACGAGATCGACGCGCCCGTCGCCGCCCTGCGCGAGCGCTATCTGCCCGAACTCCAGCGGCTGCTGCCCCGCGCGCGCGGCGCCGAGGTGACGGACTTCTTCGTGACCCGGGAGCGCACGGCGACGTTCGCTCCCGCCCCCGGCGTCGGACGGCTCAGGCCCGGCGCCCGCACCAAGGCCCCCGGCCTGTACCTGGCCGGAGCGTGGACCGCCACAGGGTGGCCCGCGACCATGGAGAGTGCGGTCCGCAGCGGTGTGAGTGCGGCCGAGGCCGCCCTCGGCGCCCTGGGCCGGTCCCGTGACCGTCTCCCGGACTTCTTCGGGGAGGCTGCGTGAGGACCGAGCCGCACGGGACCGACCCCCGCACCTCCGGCACCGCAACAAGAGGAGAAACTGTGCCCACTGTGCCCCCGGCCTCCACGGCTGCCGACGCGGTGGACGTGTCCGCGCTCCTGGAGCGCGGCCGGACCCTGGCCACACCGGTGCTGCGGGCGGCCGTCGACCGCCTGGCACCGCCCATGGACACGGTCGCCGCCTACCACTTCGGGTGGATCGACGCCCAGGGCCACCCCACGTCCGGCGACGGCGGCAAGGCCGTGCGCCCCGCACTGGCCGTGCTGTCCGCGGAGGTCACCGGGGCCGCGCCGGAGACCGGCGTCCCCGGCGCGGTCGCCGTCGAACTGGTCCACAACTTCTCACTCCTGCACGACGACCTGATGGACGGCGACGAGCAGCGCCGCCACCGCGACACGGTCTGGAAGGTGCACGGCCCCGCCCAGGCCATCCTGGTCGGCGACGCCCTGTTCGCGCTGGCCTACGACGTGCTGCTGGAATCCGGCTCGGTCGAGGCCGGGCGCGCCGCCCGCCGGCTGACCACCGCCACCCGCGCCCTGATCGACGGTCAGGCCCAGGACATCTCCTACGAGCACCGCGACCGCGTCACCGTGGAGGAGTGCCTGGAGATGGAGGGCAACAAGACCGGCGCCCTGCTGGCCTGCGCCTCCTCCATCGGCGCGGTTCTCGGCGGCGCCGACGAGCGCACCGCCGACGTCCTGGAGCGGTACGGCCACCACCTCGGCCTCGCCTTCCAGGCCGTCGACGACATCCTCGGCATCTGGGGGGACCCGGAGGCCACCGGCAAGCAGACCTGGAGCGACCTGCGCCAGCGCAAGAAGTCCCTGCCGGTCGTGGCCGCGCTCGCGGCGGGCGGCCCGGCCTCCGAACGGCTCGGCGAGATGCTCGCCGCCGACGCCAAGAGCAGCGACGTCGAGCACTTCTCCGAGGAGGAGTTCGCGGCCCGCGCCCGCCTCATCGAGGAGGCGGGGGGCCGCGAGTGGACCGCCGCGGAAGCGCGCCGTCAGCACACCATCGCCATCGAAGCCCTCGACGCCGTCGACATGCCCGAACAGGTCCGGGCGCGGTTCACGGCGCTCGCCGACTTCGTCGTCGTACGAAAGAGATGATCACTATCGGTCGAATAGCCCTCGCGTAGTCGCCGGCCGGTGCCGCGGGAAGAACGCACCGGCCGACGGCGGACCCACAGCAGCAGGACTCACACGACTGCACGAAGGGGAAGCCATGACAGCGACGACCGACGGAAGCACCGGGGCGGCCCTCCCGCCCCGCGCTGCCTCGGCCAGCGACACCGACATCACCACCCCCGACGCGGCCGGGCTGCAAGAAGCCGCCCGGAGCGCGATGACCCGCGCTACCGACCACCTGCTGTCCCGGCAGGACGCCCAGGGCTGGTGGAAGGGCGACCTGGAGACCAACGTCACCATGGACGCCGAGGACCTGCTGCTCCGTCAGTTCCTGGGCATCCGCGACGAGTCGACGACCCGGGCGGCAGCCCTCTTCATCCGCGGCGAGCAGCGTGACGACGGCGCCTGGGCCACCTTCTACGGCGGACCGGGCGACCTGTCCGCCACCATCGAGGCATACGTCGCCCTGCGCCTGGCCGGTGACGCACCCGACGCCCCGCACATGGCGCGGGCGTCCGCCTGGATCCGGGCCCGGGGCGGCATCGCCGCCGCGCGCGTCTTCACCCGGATCTGGCTCGCCCTGTTCGGCTGGTGGAAATGGGAGGACCTGCCCGAACTGCCGCCCGAACTCATCTACTTCCCGAAGTGGTTCCCGCTCGGCATCTACAACTTCGGCTGCTGGGCCCGGCAGACCATCGTGCCGCTCACCGTCGTCTCCGCCAAACGCCCGGTGCGCCCGGCGCCGTTCGCGCTCGACGAGCTGCACACCGACCCGGCCCGCCCCAGCCCGCCCAGGCCCCTGGCACCCGCGACGACCTGGGACGGCCTCTTCCAGCGGCTCGACAAGGTCGTCCGCGGCTACCGCAGGGTCGCGGTGCGGTCGCTGCGCAGGTCGGCCCTGAACTCCGCCGCTCGCTGGATCGTCGAGCGGCAGGAGAACGACGGCTGCTGGGGCGGCATCCAGCCGCCGGCCGTGTACTCGATCATCGCGTTGCACCTGCTCGGCTACGACCTCGACCACCCCGTGATGCGCGCCGGGTTGGAGTCCCTGGACCGCTACGCCGTCTGGCGTGAGGACGGGGCCCGGATGGTCGAGGCGTGCCAGTCCCCGGTGTGGGACACCTGCCTGGCCACCATCGCGCTCGCCGACGCCGGCCTCCCCGCCGACCATCCGCAGCTGGTCAAGGCCGCCGACTGGATGCTCGGCGAGCAGATCGTCCGGCCCGGCGACTGGTCCGTGCGCCGACCTCAACTCCCGCCGGGCGGCTGGGCGTTCGAGTTCCACAACGACAACTACCCCGACATCGACGACACCGCCGAGGTCGTCCTCGCCCTGCGCCGGGTCCGGCACCACGACCCCGAGCGGGTGGAGAACGCCATCGCGCGCGGGGTGCGCTGGAACCTCGGCATGCAGTCCAGGAACGGCGCCTGGGGCGCGTTCGACGTCGACAACACCAGCCCGTTCCCCAACCGGCTGCCGTTCTGCGACTTCGGCGAGGTCATCGACCCGCCGTCGGCCGATGTGACCGCGCACGTGGTGGAGATGCTCGCCGTCGAGGGCTACAGCCACGACCCGCGCACCCGCCGGGGCATCGACTGGCTGCTCGCCGAACAGGAACCGGACGGCTCCTGGTTCGGGCGCTGGGGCGTCAACTACATCTACGGCACCGGGTCGGTGGTGCCCGCGCTGGCCGCCGCCGGGCTGCCCGCCCAGCACCCCGCGATCCGGCGGGCGGTGGCCTGGCTGGAGCGCGTACAGAACGACGACGGCGGCTGGGGCGAGGACCTGCGCTCCTACCAGAACTCCACCCAGTGGAGCGGCCGGGGCGCCTCCACGGCCTCGCAGACCGCCTGGGCGCTGCTCGCGCTGCTGGCCGCGGGTGAGCGGGACTCCAAGGCCGTCGAGCGTGGCGTCCAGTGGCTGGCCGACACCCAGCGGCCGGACGGCACCTGGGACGAGCCCTACTTCACGGGTACGGGCTTCCCCTGGGACTTCTCCATCAACTACCACCTGTACCGGCAGGTGTTCCCGCTCACCGCGCTCGGCCGGTACGTCCACGGAGAGCCGTTCGCGCAGAAGGGCGCCGGTGAGGCGGTCCCGGCGAAGGGCGTTCCGGCGGAGGCGGTTTCCGTCGAGGCCGTCACCGTCGAGGTCAAGGGGAGCTGATGAGTCCGCAGTCCGCCCCGGTCCCGCCGCTGCTGATCGCCTGCGCACTCGGCATCGAGCAACTGGCGTTGCGCACCGGCGACCGCTACGGGGCCGGCGGGCCCGTCACCGTCCTGCGCACGGGCATGGGCCCCAAGGCGGCCGAGCGCTCCGTCACCCGGCTCCTGGGCGACCCGGCGCTGACCGGTGCGGCGGTGCTCGCCACCGGCTTCTGCGCGGGCCTCGCCCCCGGGATGCACCCCGGCGACCTGGTGGTCGCCGAGGAGACCCGGGACCCGCGCGGCACCGTGCCGTGCGTGAGCACCGAACTGCTCGTCAAGGAACTCGTGCGCACCCTGCCCGGGCGGACCGTCCACACCGGCCCGCTCACCGGCTCCGACCACGTGGTGCGCGGACCCGAACGGTCCGATCTGCTCGCCACCGGCGCGATCGCCGTGGACATGGAGTCGGCGGCCACGCTCCTGAGCGCCGTATCCGCAGGCGAGCGCCCCGTTGCGGCCGTCCGGGTGGTCGTGGACGCTCCAGAACATGAACTCGTCCGGATCGGCACGTTGCGCGGTGGAATATCGGCCTTCCGCGTTCTCCGTTCCGTTCTGCCTACTTTCTTTGAATGGCACCGTAATGTGCTGCTCCCCCGGAGGTGAGCCCGATGGCCATGCCGCTGCGTCAGTCCATCAAGGTCGCTACTTACCTGGCCGAACAGAAGCTCCGCAGGCGTGACAAGTTCCCGCTGATCGTCGAACTCGAACCGCTCTTCGCCTGCAATCTGAAGTGCGAGGGCTGCGGCAAGATCCAGCACCCGGCGGGAGTGCTGAAGCAGCGCATGCCCGTCGCGCAGGCCGTGGGCGCGGTCCTGGAGTCCGGTGCGCCGATGGTGTCCATCGCGGGCGGCGAGCCGCTGATGCACCCTCAGATCGACGAGATCGTCCGCCAGTTGGTGGCCAGAAGGAAGTACGTCTTCCTGTGCACCAACGCCATACTGCTGCGCAAGAAGATGGACAAGTTCACCCCCTCCCCGTACTTCGCCTTCGCCGTGCACATCGACGGACTGCGTGAGCGGCACGACGAGTCGGTGGCGAAGGAGGGCGTGTTCGACGAGGCGGTGGCGGCCATCAAGGAGGCCAAGCGGCGCGGCTTCCGGGTGACCACCAACTCGACCTTCTTCAACACCGACACCCCGCAGACCATCATCGAGGTGCTCAACTTCCTCAACGACGACCTCAAGGTCGACGAGATGATGATCTCGCCCGCCTACGCCTACGAGAAGGCGCCCGACCAGGAGCACTTCCTCGGCGTGGAGCAGACCCGCGAGCTGTTCAGGAAGGCGTTCGCGGGCGGCAACCGCAGGAAGTGGCGGCTCAACCACTCGCCGCTCTTCCTGGATTTCCTCGAGGGCAAGGTCGACTTCCCCTGCACGGCCTGGGCGATCCCCAACTACTCGCTCTTCGGCTGGCAGCGGCCCTGCTACCTGATGAGCGACGGCTACGTGCCGACGTACCGCGAGCTGGTCGAGGACACCGACTGGGACAAGTACGGCCGCGGCAAGGACCCGCGCTGCGCCAACTGCATGGCGCACTGCGGCTACGAACCCACCGCGGTCCTGGCCACCATGGGCTCGCTGAAGGAGTCCCTGCGGGCGATGCGTGAGACCGTCAACGGCAATCGGGAGTGACCGCATGACCGCCGTTTCCCTGGGTGTCCCCGAGGTGCCCGTCCGGCCGATCGCCGCGCGCCGCCCGTCGCGGCGGATCCAGGTCGGGCCGGTGCCGGTCGGGGGTGGCGCCCCGGTATCGGTGCAGTCGATGACCACGACGCGCACCTCCGACATCGGCGCGACGCTCCAGCAGATCGCCGAACTCACCGCGTCCGGCTGCCAGATCGCGCGCGTCGCCTGCCCCACGCAGGACGACGCGGACGCTCTGGCGACCATCGCGCGGAAGTCCCGGATCCCGGTGATCGCCGACATCCACTTCCAGCCCAAGTACGTGTTCGCCGCGATCGAGGCGGGCTGCGCGGCGGTGCGGGTGAACCCGGGCAACATCAAGAAGTTCGACGACCAGGTGCGCGCCATCGCACGCGCCGCGAAGGACCACGGCACGCCGATCCGCATCGGGGTGAACGCCGGCTCCCTGGACCGGCGCCTGCTGCAGAAGTACGGCAAGGCGACGCCGGAGGCCCTCGTCGAGTCCGCCCTCTGGGAGGCGTCGCTCTTCGAGGAGCACGACTTCCGGGACATCAAGATCTCGGTGAAGCACAACGACCCGGTCGTGATGGTCGAGGCGTACAGGCAGCTCGCCGAACAGTGCGACTACCCGCTCCACCTGGGGGTCACGGAGGCGGGTCCGGCCTTCCAGGGCACCATCAAGTCGGCGGTGGCCTTCGGCGCACTGCTCTCACGCGGCATCGGGGACACGATCCGGGTGTCGCTGAGCGCCCCGCCCGCCGAGGAGATCAAGGTCGGCATCCAGATCCTGGAGTCGCTCGGCCTGAGGCAGCGGCGCCTGGAGATCGTCTCCTGCCCGTCCTGCGGGCGCGCCCAGGTCGACGTCTACAAGCTGGCCGAGGAGGTCACGGCCGGCCTGGACGGCATGGAGGTGCCGCTGCGCGTCGCGGTGATGGGCTGTGTCGTCAACGGGCCCGGCGAGGCCCGCGAGGCCGACCTCGGCGTCGCCTCCGGCAACGGCAAGGGCCAGATCTTCGTCAAGGGCGAGGTCGTCAAGACCGTCCCCGAGTCGAAGATCGTGGAGACCCTCATCGAGGAGGCCCTGAGGATCGCGGAGCAGACGAAGTGAGTTGAGACACAAGGCACGGACCGAGAGGGGGCCCGAGCGTGACCATTCTGGAGAACATCCGGGGACCACGCGACCTGAAGGCGCTGTCCGAGGCGGAACTTCGCGAACTGTCCGAAGAGATCAGGGAGTTCCTGGTGCATGCGGTGGCCAGGACCGGCGGCCATCTGGGGCCCAATCTGGGGGTGGTGGAACTCACCGTCGCCCTCCACCGGGTCTTCGAGTCACCGGTCGACCGCATCCTCTGGGACACCGGCCACCAGAGCTACGTGCACAAGCTTCTGACGGGACGTCAGGACTTCTCCAAACTGCGCGGCAAGGGCGGCCTGTCCGGCTATCCCTCGCGTGAGGAGTCCGAGCACGACGTCATCGAGAACAGCCACGCCTCCACCGCCCTCGGCTGGGCCGACGGGCTCGCCAAGGCCCGACGGGTGCAGGGGCGGAAGGGGCACGTCGTCGCGGTCATCGGCGACGGCGCGCTCACCGGCGGCATGGCCTGGGAGGCGCTGAACAACATCGCGGCCGCCAAGGACCGGCCACTGATCATCGTCGTCAACGACAACGAGCGCTCGTACGCCCCCACCATCGGCGGCCTGGCCAACCACCTGGCCACCCTGCGCACCACCGACGGCTACGAGAAGGTCCTCGCCTGGGGCAAGGATGTCCTGCAGCGCACGCCCGTCGTCGGCAACACCGTCTACGAGGCCCTGCACGGCGCCAAGAAGGGCTTCAAGGACGCCTTCGCCCCGCAGGGGCTGTTCGAGGACCTGGGGCTGAAGTACGTCGGCCCGATCGACGGCCACGACATCAGGGCCGTCGAGTCCGCGCTGCGGCGCGCCAAGCGCTTCCACGGGCCGGTCCTGGTGCACTGTCTCACCGAGAAGGGCCGGGGCTACGAGCCCGCCCTCGCTCACGAGGAGGACCACTTCCACACCGTCGGCGTGATGGACCCGCTGACCTGCGAACCGCTCAGCCCGTCCAACGGCCCCTCCTGGACGGCGGTGTTCGGGGAGGAGATCGTGCGGATCGGGGAGGAGCGGGAGGACGTCGTGGCGATCACGGCGGCCATGCTGCACCCGGTCGGCCTCGGCAGGTTCGCGGAGCGGTTCCCCGACCGGGTGTGGGACGTCGGGATCGCCGAGCAGCACGCGGCCGTGTCGGCGGCCGGACTCGCCACGGGGGGACTGCACCCCGTCGTCGCCGTCTACGCCACCTTCCTCAACCGTGCCTTCGACCAGTTGCTGATGGACGTGGCCCTGCACCGCTGCGGGGTGACCTTCGTCCTGGACCGGGCCGGCGTGACGGGTGTCGACGGGGCCTCCCACAACGGCATGTGGGACCTGTCGGTCCTCCAGGTCGTGCCCGGCCTCAGGATCGCCGCGCCGCGCGACGCGGACCAGTTGCGGCTGCAGCTGCGGGAGGCGGTGGCCGTCGACGACGCGCCGACGATGCTCCGGTTCCCGAAGGAGTCGGTGGGGCCGTCGATCGAGGCGCTCGACCGGGTCGGGGGGATGGATGTGCTGCACCGCGCGGAACGGCCCGAGGTGCTGCTGGTGGCGGTGGGCGTGATGGCGCCGGTGTGTCTCCAGGCCACGGAGCTGCTGGAGGCGCGGGGGATCGGGTGCACGGTCGTCGACCCGCGCTGGGTCAAGCCGGTCGACGCGGCGTTGCCGGGGCTTGCCGCGAGGCATCGGCTGGTGGCCGTCGTGGAGGACAACAGCCGGGCGGGCGGTGTCGGTTCCGCGGTGGCGCTCACGCTCGGGGACGCGGATGTCGACGTACCTGTACGTCGGTTCGGGATTCCGGAGCAGTTCTTGGCGCATGCCAAGCGGGGTGAGGTGCTGGCCGATATCGGGCTGACGCCGGTGGAGATCGCGGGGCGGGTCAGTGCGAGTCTCGCGGTGCGGGACGCCGGGTCTGGTACTGCCGCTGAGGGTGGTCGGCCGTCTGCGGCTGCGTCCGGGCTGGTCGCGCCCCGCGGTGGAGCCGCTTACGGATGCAGCCCCGTGCCCCTTTCCGGCGCCGACGCGGACGCTTCTTTCAAGGAGAGGGAATGACCAGCGAGTTCGAGCTCGGTGCGTTGTTGGGCGCGCGTGGGAATGAGCGGTACGAGCTGCACAGCAGATATCTGAACCCGCAGCTGCCGCGGATGTTGCACACCATCGGGTTCGACAAGGTGTACGAGCGGGCTGAGGGGGCCTACTTCTGGGACGCCGAGGGGAACGACTATCTCGACATGCTGGCCGGGTTCGGGGTGATGGGGCTCGGGCGGCATCATCCGGTGGTGCGCAAGGCGCTGCACGATGTGCTCGACCTGGGGCTCGCCGACCTGACCCGGTTCGACTGCCAGCCGCTGCCCGGGCTGCTCGCGGAGCAGCTGCTCGGGCACAGTCCGCACCTGGACCGGGTGTTCTTCGGCAACAGCGGTACGGAGGCGGTCGAGACCGCGCTGAAGTTCGCCCGGTACGTCACCGGGAGGCCGAGGATCCTCTACTGCGACCACGCCTTCCACGGGCTGACCACGGGCTCGCTGTCCGTCAACGGCGAGACCGGCTTCCGGGACGGCTTCGCGCCCCTGCTGCCCGACACCGCCGTCCCGCTCGGTGATCTCGACGCGCTGGCCCGGGAGGTGAAGAAGGGCGACGTGGCCGCGCTGATCGTCGAGCCGATCCAGGGCAAGGGGGTGCACGAGGCCCCGCCCGGCTATCTGCGGGCCGCGCAGGAGCTGCTGCACCGGCACAAGGCGCTGCTGATCGCCGACGAGGTGCAGACCGGGCTGGGCCGCACCGGCGACTTCTACGCCTATCAGCACGAGGACGGTGTCGAGCCGGACCTGGTGTGTGTGGCCAAGGCGCTCTCCGGCGGCTATGTGCCGGTGGGTGCCACCCTCGGCCGGGACTGGATCTTCAAGAAGGTCTACTCGTCGATGGACCGGGTGCTGGTCCACTCGGCGAGCTTCGGGTCCAACGCGCAGGCGATGGCGGCGGGGCTCGCCGTGCTGACGGTGATGGAGAACGACCAGATCGTCGCCAACGTACGGGCCACCGGGGAACTGCTGAGGTCCCGGCTCGCCGCACTGACCGAGAAGTACGAGCTGCTCGCCGACGTGCGCGGCCGGGGCCTGATGATCGGCATCGAGTTCGACCGGCCCAGGTCGCTGAAGCTGCGCAGCCGGTGGGCGATGCTCCAGGCGGCGCGCAAGGGCCTGTTCGCGCAGATGGTCGTCGTCCCGCTGCTGCAACGGCACCGGATCCTCACCCAGGTCTCGGGCGACCATCTGGAAGTGATCAAACTGATTCCGCCGCTGATCATCGGCGAACAGGAGGTGGACCGCTTCGTCGACGCCTTCACCGAGGTCATGGACGACGCCCACAGCGGTGGCGGACTGATGTGGGACTTCGGCAAGACGCTGATCAAGCAGGCGGTCGCCCACAGGTGACCAGGCGGCCCGGGAGTTTTTGCCTCTGAGGCAAGGAATTTGCCGCAGAGGCAAAGCTCGGGCTGAATGGAGGCATGAGCCCCGCCGAGACGGAACCCCCGGTGGAACCCGAGGGTGCCCTGCCCGTCGTCGCGCCGCAACTGCGCGCCCTGCGCCGCCGCGCCGCCCTCACCCTGGAGGCCGCGGCCCGCGCCGCCTCCTTGTCGCCCGCGCATCTGTCCCGGCTGGAGACCGGGCAGCGGCAACCGTCGCTGCCGATGCTGCTCTCTCTCGCCCGCGTCTACGGTACGACCGTGTCCGAGCTGCTCGGCGAGACGGTCGCCGACCGGGACGCCGTCGTCCACGCCGCCGACATGGAGCCCACCGCGGCCGGCGGCTGGACGTACTGGCAGGCCGGCGCGTCCGGCCGCGGGATGCAGGCCCTTCGGGTGCACGTCCCGCACGGCGCGCAGGGCGACATCGTGCGCGTGCACCCCGGCGAGGAGTGGCTCTACGTCCTCAAGGGCCGGCTCTCGCTGCGGCTCGGGGACACCACGCACCGGCTCGCGCCCGGCGACAGCGCGCACTTCGACTCCCTGACCCCGCACCGCATCGCCGCGCTGGACGCGGACGGTGTGGAGCTGCTGTTCGTCCACACCCTGCTGCAGAGCCCGACGGCCGCCCTGTGCCTCGGCCCCACCCAAGGAGAGACGCCATGAGCGAGCTCGAGGAGAGATTTCCCCGTTCCCTGTGGATCCGGCTGATCATCTACATCGCCGTGGGGCACCTCTTCGCCGCCTTCATCTGGCTGCTCTTCGAGGTCGGCGCCAACCAGTGAGCCCGTGGGCGGTTCAGTCCAGCAGTCGCTCCCGCAGCAGCTCCCGGGTGGCGTCGGTGACGCCGAGACCCCGCTCCAGGTAGGCGTCGACACCGCCCCAGGTCTCGTCGATGGTCTCGAAGGCCGCCGTCAGATACTCGGCGCGGGCGTCGAACACGGGGGAGAGCAGCTCCATGACCTCGGGGGAGTAGGCGCTCGCATCGCTGCCGTTGCGGTGCACCTTGTAGCGGCGGTGCTTGGCGTTGGACTCCAGGTAGTCGGCGAGGATCGCCTCCCGCTCCACCCGCAGCGCCAGCAGTGTCACCGCCACGGACAGACCGGCGCGGTCCTTGCCGGCCGCGCAGTGCATCAGAGCCGGGACGCTGTCCTCGGCCAGCGCGTGCAGCACGTGCGAGTGCTCGCTCGTGCGCTCCTTGATGATGGTGCGGTAGGAGAGGACCATCCGGTCGGCCGCCTTGCCGTCGCCGAGGATCTCACGCAGTTGGTCGATGCCCCCCTCGCGGATCATCTTCCAGAACTCCGCGCCGTCCGCCGGGTCCGACAGCGGCAGGTTCACATTGCGCACGCCCGGCAGCTCGACGTCCGGGCCCTCCAGCTTCTGGTCCGCCGCGTTGCGGAAGTCGAAGACGGTGTGCAGCCCCAGCCCGGACAGGAACGCCGTGTCCTCCTCGGTCGCGTGCGCGAGGTGGCCGCTGCGGAACAGCACACCGTGCCGCACCCGCCGTCCGTCCTCGGTCGGCAGGCCGCCCACGTCACGGAAGTTGCGTACGCCTGCCAGTTGGGGTTCGGTCGACGGGATCTGCTGCGTCACGGGGGCTCCCTCCCTGTCGATCCCGGTCGGCGCGGCTCTCGGGTGGCCGACCGGGGCATCCTCTCGACCATACGGCATCGCTGGCCTGGGGCGACGGGTTCTCCACAGGCCGGTGCGAGGCGACATGCCTGGGTCAGGAGTTGTCCACAGGCCGTTGCCCAGATGGCCTCCCGCCCCTGATGATGTTGCTGTCTGATCGCGTCTGTTCGAATCTGTGAGGCCCGATGCTGGAGATCGCGGAAAACGGCCGTACGGCGCTGCTCTCGGGTCCCACGAGCAGTTACGCCGTCCATGTCACCGACGGCGACGAAGTGCTGCATCTGCACTGGGGCCCGGCGATCGCGCTCGCCGACGCCGAGGCCCTCGCCGCGCGCGGGCTGCCCGGCGAGTGGCCCTTCGAGTCCCGGCTCGACGGACGCGAGGAGTATCCCGTCGAGGGCGGCCGCCGCTTCGTCCGGCCCGCCCTGTCCGTGCGCGCCGACGGGCGGCGCGGCACCGAGTGGCGTTACGCGGGGCACGAGACCGACGGCGACGAGCTGCGGCTGCTCTTCCGGGACGCCGGACTGGCGGTGACCCTGCACTACCGGATGCGTGGCGACGTCGTGGAGCGCTGGACGACGCTGCGCAACGAAGGGGAGCAGGCCCTGGAGCTGCTGCGGGCCGACTCCGCCACCTGGACGCTGCCCGAGCGCGACGGCTGGCGGCTGTCGCAGCTGCACGGCCGCTGGGCCGCCGAGTCCCGGCTCACCCGCTCCGCACTCACCTACGGCGAGAAGGTCATCGGCAGCCGGCGCGGCCACACCGGGCACCAGCACCTGCCCTGGGTCGCCCTGGACACCGACGCCACCGAGGAGCGCGGGGAGGTCTACGGCTGCGCCCTCGGCTGGTCGGGTTCGTGGCGGATCGCCGTCGCCCAACTCCCCGACGCGCGCGTGCAGATCACCGGCGGCGCCGGGCACGACGACTCCGGCCTGCTGAGCCTGGCGGCGGGGGACTCCTTCACCACGCCCGTCTTCGCCGGTCTGTGGAGCGACGGTGGCTTCGGCGGCGCGAGCCGTGCCTGGCACGCCTACCAGCGCGCGTACGTCATCCCGGACGCCGACCAGGACCGGCCGGTGCTGTTCAACTCGTGGGAGGCCACCACCTTCGACATCTCCGAGGAGCAGCAGGCGGCCCTCGCCCGGCGGGCGGCGGCGATCGGCGTCGAGCTGTTCGTCGTCGACGACGGCTGGTTCGGTGCGCGCACCAGCGACCGCGCCGGACTCGGCGACTGGACCCCCAACCCCGATCGCTTCCCCTCCGGGCTCAAGCCGCTCGCCGACTACGTGCACGCGCTCGGGATGCGGTTCGGCATCTGGGTCGAGCCCGAGATGGTCAACCCGGACAGCGACCTGTACCGGGCACACCCCGACTGGGTGCAGTACCAACCGGGACGAAAGCGGACGGAATTTCGCAATCAGCTCGTGCTGAACCTCGCGCGCGAGGATGTGCGGGAGTATCTGTGGGAGCAGCTCCACGGTCTTCTCTCCAGCGCGCCCGTCGACTATGTGAAGTGGGACTTCAACCGCTGCTTCACCGACGCCGGATGGCCGGGCGACCCGTACCCGCAGCGCCTCTGGGTGGACCATGTGCGCGCCCTCTACGCCCTGCTGGACCGGCTGCGCGAGGCCCACCCGGGCGTCGCCTTCGAGTCCTGCTCGGGCGGCGGCGGGCGCATCGACCTCGGCGTCCTGAGCCGTACGGACCAGGTGTGGACCTCCGACAACACCGACCCGCTGGACCGGCTCACCATCCAGCACGGCTTCAGTCAGGTCCATCCCGCGCGCGTGATGGCCGCCTGGGTCACCGACAGCCCCAACACCCAGCTCAACGGCCGGGTCAGCTCGCTGCGCTTCCGCTTCGTCAGCGCGATGGCCGGGGTGCTCGGCGTCGGCGGCGACCTCGCCGAGTGGAGCGAGGAGGAGCTCGCCGAGGCCGGCGAGTGGGTCGCCCTCTACAAGGAGATCCGGCCTCTCGTCCAGCGCGGCGACCTCTACCGGCTGCGGCCCCCGGAGGGCGGGCTGAGTGCCGTGCAGTACGTCCGCGGCGACGAGTCCGTCGTCCTGGCCTGGCTCCAGGCCCAGCGGTACGGCGAACCCGTACCGGCGGTGCGGCTGCGCGGGCTCGACCCGACAGCGTCGTACGAATGCCTTGAAACGGGCGAAACGCATCGAGGGGCGCTGCTGCTGCACCATGGGCTGGATGCCGGGCTGCGTGGCGACCTGGATGCGACGGTTCTCCGGCTGCGTCGTATCTGAGCGTTCTGTCCGAATTGCAGCCTTCGTTCCAACTCGCTCTGGAATGGGGAGAGCTGGAGCAGCGTCACGTGAGCATCGTCATATCCGTGACCGAGCGTTGTCCGTCATGTTCACGTAATCGAGCCTCCTTTCAAGGGGATTTGGTGAAACGGCAGGTTCTTTGATGCACGCAGGGTGACTGGGAATTCTCACAGGGGATCACGAGAAAAGCGGGGCCCGTGCAACCTCTGCTTGTTTCCGTGCGTCTTGGTCGCTTACGTTCGCCACCAATCCGGACGGACGCCCAATCCTGCCGCCGACCGGAGCCCCACACACTCACCCGTGACGGCAGGAGCGGGGGACCCACAGGTATCACCGCCTGTTCCGGTCTCCGGAACGGCTAGGGGTAAAGCCGCGTCCCCGGACGCGGCCGGGCATCTCCAGCCCGCACCCGACAGCTCACCTCGCAGGCGCCGGAGAGGAATTCGCCATGCCCGCGAAGGGTAAGCACCGCCGCTCGAAGACCCCGCGCTTCGCCCGCTCGATCGCCGTCGCCGGATCCGGTGGCGTCGCGCTCGCTCTCCCGCTGCTGGGTGCCACCGGCGCCCACGCCGCCCCGGCCCAGTCCGTTTCGGCCCAGTCCGTTTCGCAAAAGGCCGTGCAGTCCGCCCCGGTGACGCAGAAGGCCGAAAAGGCGAGCGCCGAGAAGAAGAGCACGGAAAAGAAGGCCGCCGCGACGATCTACACGGTCCGCCCCGGCGACTATCTCTCGAAGATCGCCGACGAGCAGAACGTCAGTGGTGGCTGGCAGCGGCTCTACCGCGACAACCGCGCGGCCATCGGCGGCGACCCGTCACTGATCCACCCCGGCCTCAAGCTGTCGATCGGCAAGAAGGCCGCGTCGACGGGCACCACAAAGAAGTCGTCGTCCTCGAACTCCTCGAACTCCTCGAAGTCGTCGAAGTCGTCGGCGAAGTCCACGACGCCGAAGACGCAGAAGTCCACGACGCAGAAGTCGACGCCGTCGAAGTCCACGACGTCGAACTCCTCCTCGTCCGCGACGACGTCGGCCGGTACGCAGACCGCCGCGACCGGCTACACCGCGCCCGTCTCCGCCGGCGTGGGCACCGCCTACCGCGTCGCCGGCAGCATGTGGTCCAGCGGCTACCACACCGGTGTCGACTTCGTCGTCCCGACCGGCACCTCCCTCAAGGCCGTCGGCGCCGGCACGGTCGTCTCCGCCGGCTGGGGCGGCGCGTACGGCAACCAGGTCGTCATCAGGCTCGCCGACGGCTACTACGCGCAGTACGCCCACCTGTCCGCGCTGTCCGTCTCGGCCGGCCAGAGCGTGAGCGCCGGCCAGCAGATCGGCCTCTCGGGTTCGACCGGCAACTCCACCGGTCCGCACCTGCACTTCGAGATCCGCACCACCCCGGACTACGGCTCGGACGTCGACCCGGTCGCCTACCTCCGCTCGCACGGGGTCTCCGTCGGCTGACCGCCCGCACACCGCCGAAGGCCGGACCCCCATCCCCTGGGTCCGGCCTTCGGCCGTTGTCCCCGTATCCGGGTATCCGGGTATCCGGGTATCCGGTCTTCACGTATTCCCGGGTTGACGGACTCTTGGGGAGTGGCTTATCTCACCGTCCGTCAACCCTTGCCTACGGTCGCGTAGGTCACAATCCGCAGTGAATCATGAACCGCTGTGGCAGACGATTCGAAGAGTGACAGCAGATCAGTGATCGGGTCGTACGTGGCGGTGGGGGACAGCTTCACCGAGGGCGTCGGCGACCCCGGCCCCGACGGGGCGTTCGTCGGCTGGGCCGACCGGCTCGCGGTCCTGCTCGCCGACCGGCGGCCCGAGGGCGACTTCAACTACACCAACCTCGCCGTGCGCGGGAAGCTGCTCGACCAGATCATGGCCGACCAGCTGCCGCGGGCGGTCGAACTCGCGCCGGACCTGGTGTCGTTCTGCGCGGGCGGCAACGACATCCTCCGTCCGGGCACCGACCCCGACGAGGTCGCCGAGCGGTTCGAGCGCGCGATCGCGGCGCTGACCGAGACGGCCGGCACGGTGCTGGTGACCACCGGCTTCGACACCCGGGGCGTCCCCGTGCTCAAGCACCTGCGCGGCAAGATCGCCACCTACAACGGGCATGTGCGCGCCATCGCCGACCGGTACGGCTGCCCGGTGCTCGACCTGTGGTCCCTGAAATCCGTGCAGGACCGCAGGGCCTGGGACGACGACCGGCTGCACCTCTCGCCCGAGGGGCACACGCGTGTGGCGCTGCGCGCCGGGCAGGCGCTGGGCCTGGAGGTGCCGGCCGACCCGGAGCAGCCCTGGCCGCCGCTTCCGCCGCGCGGCACCCTGGACGTGCGCAAGGACGACGTCCACTGGGCGCGGGAGTACCTGGTGCCGTGGATCGGCCGCCGGCTGCGCGGCGAGTCCTCCGGCGACCATGTCAGCGCCAAGGGCACGTTGTCCCCTGACGACATCAGGATGCGGATCGAGGCGGTGGCCTGAGGCGCGGGCCCCGGTGGCTCCCCCACTGAGGTGAGCGCACGGGAGCGGTACGCGGGCGCGGCCCCGCCCGGACGCCGGGACGACGGCACACCGTCCCCCGGCACACGACGAGGCCCGCCCGCGTCTCGCTCACCCGAGCCGGGACACGAGGCGAAGCCCCGGAGAAAGACGCGCGGGGAACCGCGCGCCGGGCCCCCACCGGCCGGTGGACGCAACACCGCCCGGGAACGCCACCGGCGGCCCACACCCCGAGGGACTGTCAGTCGGACGGACCATAATGGAACGCCTAACGACTCCACCTGGAGGTAGCGTGGCCGGTTTCCGTTCCCTGAGCCCCGGGCTCCGTTCCCTGCAGCCCGAGGCGTTCGGCGCGGAGCCGAGCGGTGAGCGGCTCGCACGTATCCGCAGATCGCCCCACTTCAAGGACGGGGTGTTCCAGAACCCCGGCGGCCCCGCCCGCACCCGCCCCTCGGGTGCGGCGGGCGAATTCGCCAAGACCCTGTTCGACAAGGAATCGCGCGCACGCCGCGCCCCCACGGGCACGATCCCCGTGCACGCCACCACCCTCGCCGACCTCGCCAAGCCGCCCGCCACCGGCCTGCGCCTGACCTGGATGGGCCACTCCAGCGTGCTCGCGGAGATAGACGGGCAGCGGGTGCTGTTCGACCCCGTCTGGGGGCAGCGCTGCTCGCCCTTCGCCTTCGCGGGCCCCAAGCGGCTGCACCCGGTCCCGCTGCCGCTGGCCGCCCTCGGCCCGGTCGACGTCGTCGTGATCTCCCACGACCACTACGACCACCTCGACCTGCCCACGATCAAGGCGCTGGCCGGCACGGACACCCTGTTCGCCGTCCCGCTGGGTGTCGGCGCCCATCTGGAGCACTGGGGCGTGTCCGAGAGCCGGCTGCGCGAGCTGGACTGGCACGAGGCGACGCGGGTCGGCGGCCTCACCCTCACCGCGACCCCGGCCCGCCACTTCTGCGGCCGCGGCCTGCGCAACACACAGCACACGCTGTGGGCGTCCTGGGCCGTCGCCGGCGAGGAGCACCGCGTCTACCACAGCGGTGACACCGGCTACTTCGAGGGCTTCAAGGACATCGGCGCCGCCCACGGCCCCTTCGACGCCACGATGATCCAGCTCGGCGCGTACAGCGAGTTCTGGCCGGACATCCACATGACCCCCGAGGAGGCCCTGCGCGCCCATCTCGACCTGCAGGGCGGTGGCCCCGGCGGTGTGCTGCTGCCGATCCACTGGGCCACCTTCAATCTGGCGACCCACCCCTGGGCCGAGCCCGGCGAGTGGACGCTGGCCGCGGCCGCCGCGGTCGGACAGAAGGTCGCCGCCCCTGTCCCGGGCCGGTCCTTCGAGCCCGCCGGGGATCTCCCCGCGCACCCCTGGTGGCGCGACGTGTCCCGGCCGCTGAACCGCGAGTGGCCCGTTCCGAAGATCACCCGTGAGGCGTCTCGTGACGACCTCGACCTGGTGAGCGAGGGCTGACCACGAGCCGGAGGCTCTCTCCGGCTGCGCTCCGACGGGCCAGAGGTACTGTGGTTCTGCCGGTCGGGAAATGTTCCGGCGGACCGGCACCCTCACTGCCCTCGGTTCCAGTGTGGTGCGCGCGTGATCGTCACCCTCACCCCCAATCCGAGCCTGGACTGCACCCTGGAGGTCCCGGATCTGCGGCCCGGCTCGGTCATCCGTGCCACCGGCAGCCGACTCGATCCGGGAGGCAAGGGGGTCAATGTCTCCCGGGCGCTGGCTGCCAACGGTCACCGGACGGTGGCCGTCCTGCCCTGCGGCGGATCCGAGGGCGAGCGGCTCGGTGAACTCCTCGCCTCCGAAGGCGTCGAGGTGGTCACCGTACCGATCGCCGACAGGGTCCGGGTCAACATCAGCGTCGTGGAGCCCGACGGCACCGTCACCAAGCTCAACGCGGCCGGCCCACAGCTCTCCGCCGCCGAGATCGACGCGCTCGCCGCAGCCACCCGTGCCGCCGCCCAGGGCGTCCGGTGGGTGGCTCTCGCCGGCAATCTGCCACCCGGCGCCCCCGTCGACCTCTACGCGCACCTGGTGTCCCTGCTGCGCCGCAGCGGGGTTTCGCGGATCGCCGTCGACTCCAGCGGCGCCGCCTTCACCGCCGCCCTCACAGCCGGTCCGGATCTGGTCAAGCCCAACCGGGGTGAACTCGCGGAGGCCGCCGGGATACCGGTGACCACGCTCGGCGAGGCACTGACCGCGGCCAACGTGCTGCGCGCTCGCGGTGCCCGGACGGTGCTGGCCAGCCTCGGTCCCGACGGTGCCCTGCTGGTCGACGACTCCGCGGTGCTGCACGCGGAGCAGCGCGTCGCCGAACCGCGCAGCTCCGTCGGCGCCGGCGACGCTCTCCTCGCGGGATACCTGGCGGCGCCCGCCGGGGGACCCGCCGCCCTCGCGGAGGCCCTGGCCTGGGGCGCCGCCGCGGTGTCGCAGCCCGGCAGCGGGATGCCAGGACAGTGGGACCTGGACCGGTCGGCTGTCGTCGTGCACACACACCTCGATCCCGGACGCCCGATCTCCGAACGGAACTGACGCGATGCCCGACCTCATCACCCAGGATTTCGTGGATCTGGACCTGCGGGCCACGGACCGTCACGAGGCGGTCCGCTCCCTCGCCGCCCGGCTCACCGCCGAAGGCCGCGTCACGGACCTCGACGGGTTCCTCGCCGACGTACGGGCCAGGGAGGAGGAGATGCCCACCGGCCTCGAAGGCGGCATCGGAATCCCGCACGCCCGCTCCGTCCATGTCACCCGGCCCACACTCGCCTTCGGGCGCAGCGCCGACGGCGTCGACTTCGGTGCCGCGGACGGCCCGGCGGACCTGGTCTTCCTGATCGCCGCGCCGGCCGGCGGCCACGCCGAACACCTGGACATCCTGGCGTCGCTCGCCCGCCGCCTGGTGCACGCGTCCTTCACCGGGGCCCTGCGCCATGCCGTGGACGCGCGGGCGGTCGTCGATCTCATCAACCAGGAGGTGGGCGGACGATGAGGATCGTCGCCGTCACGGCCTGTCCGACCGGCATCGCCCACACCTACATGGCCGCCGAGGCCCTGGAGCAGGCCGCCGGCGACGCCGGGCACCACATCGTGGTGGAGACGCAGGGCGCCGCCGGTGCGGTCCGGCTGACCGCCGCGCAGATCGCGGCGGCCGACGCGGTGATCCTCGCGGCCGACACCGAGATCCAGGACCGCGAGCGGTTCGCGGGCAAACCCGTCGTGGCCGCCCCGGTGCAACGGGCCATCAACCATCCGGGCGAACTCGTCTCCCGGGCCGAGCAGGCCGCGCGGGCGACGGCCCGGACGGACGCGACGGCCACGGGGGAAGGCACCGGTCCGGGCGCCGCCGACGAGGCCCGAGGAGCCGCGGGCGGCGAGGCCGACCGGTCCGCCGAGGCCCGTGAAGCCGCGGCCGGCGGCCCCGCGCGGGGCGCGCCCCCGGAGCAGGCCAAGGTCCACCCGGCGACCCGGTTGCGGCAGTGGCTGATGACCGGGGTCAGCTACATGATTCCGTTCGTCGCCGCGGGCGGCATCCTGATCGCGCTCGCCTTCATGATCGGCGGCGCCGAGGTCGCCGCGAAGGTCGACGGCGGCACCTGGCAGGGGCAGACCTACCAGGCCGTGACCGACCTGTCCGAGCTGCTCGACCGGGCCGGTTACGCGGGTGTGCTGTTCAAGATCGGCACCACGGCCTTCGCCATGCTGGTGCCGATCCTCGCGGGCTTCATCGCCTACGCCATCGCCGACCGGCCGGGCCTGGTACCCGGCGTCGTCTCCGGCCTGCTGGCCGTCGAGATCGGCGCGGGCTTCCTCGGCGGCCTGGCCGGCGGTCTGCTCGCCGGTGCGGTGGTGACGGCGCTGCGCAGGATTCCCGTGCCGCGGGCGGTCGCGGGCGTCATGACCGTGGTCGGGATTCCGCTGGTGTCCACGCTGGTGATGGGCCTGCTGATGATCATCGTCATCGGGGAGCCGATCGCCGCCGCGCAGCGCGGCCTCACCGACTGGCTGGACGGTCTGACCGGGGCCAACGAGATCCTGCTGGGCGCTCTGCTCGGCCTGATGATGGCCTTCGACATGGGCGGTCCGGTCAACAAGGTCGCGTACACCTTCGGCGTGGCCGGCCTGGCCAGCGGCGATCTGCAGGTGATGGCCGCCGTCATGGCAGCCGGCATGGTGCCTCCGCTCGCCCTCGCCCTGGCCACGGTCGTACGGCCGGCGCGCTTCACCGACAGCGAGCGCAAGGCGGGGGAGGCCGCCTGGCTGCTCGGTGCCTCGTTCATCACGGAGGGCGCCATCCCGTTCGCGGCGGCCGACCCGCTGCGGGTCATCCCGTCGATCATGGCCGGGAGCGCGGTCACCGGTGCCCTGTCCATGGCCGTGGACGCCACCTCGCGCGCCCCGCACGGCGGGCTGTGGGTCATCGGCCTGATCGGGAGGCCCGGCCTGTACCTGGCGGCCATCGCGGCGGGCGTACTGGTGGGCGCCGCCTGTGTGCTGATCGCCAAGCACCTCGCACGCCCCGTACCCGAAGGGCCGGCGGCTCTGCCCGCGACCCCCGGCCGGTGACCTGGCCCGGAGGGGCTGTCCGGCTGCCCGGGTTCCACGGCGGGACGGACGGAGTATCGTGAAAAAACGGACGTGCCCCGCAGGCCGGAGCCCTTCGGCCCGACATGCCGGCAGACCGGGGGCCCAGGGCGGCGGCCACGCTCCGGCCCCCGATCGAGCAGAGCCTTCGGGGTTCTTCCTCCAGGAGAGGAGATCTCCGTGACGGACTTCTGGGGCGCCGACGGTGTGGCCCGAGACCGGGAGCGGTTCCTGAGGGGCGAGTCGGCCGTCACCGGCCTGCGGGCCCCGATCCTGAACTCATGGCGGCGCTGTGCCGTCATGGGACTGTCGCCGGACCGGATCGCACCTCCCTACCAGGCGGACGCCGACCTGGAGAACCGTCTTGCCCGGGCGGCGGCGCCGGTGCTGCAGCGGCTGGAAACCGAGCTGGCGGGTGCGCGCGTGGCCGTCGTCCTCGCCGACCGGCACGGCGTGATCCTGCGCTGCCGCTCCGGTGAGAGGGCGCTGTACCGGCACCTGGAGGCGGTCCGGCTCGCACCGGGCTTCACCTACACCGAGGAGTACGTCGGCACCCACGGCATCGCCACGGCCCTGGAGGAGCGGCAGGACTTCCATGTCTTCGGCGCCGAACACTTCGCCGCCTGTCTGCGGCCCTTCGTGTCGGCGGGCGCCGTCGTCCGCGACGCCCTCAGCGGAAGCCTCGAAGGCGTGATCGGCCTCACCTGCCTGTGCGGCGACGCGGATACGGACATGGCGGCCCGGGTCCGTCAGGCGGCCGACGCCGTCGGGCTACGGCTGCTGGAGGACCGCAGGGTCCGGGAGCAGGCTCTGCTCCAGGAGGCCCTTCAGGTCGAGCGCCGACAGGACGTCCCTCTGCCCGCGTCCTCTCTCTCCGCTCTCACCGACAGCGACCGGAACGTCCTGCGGGAGAAGGCCACCGAGCTGATCTCCGCGGCCGGCGGCACCACCGTGCAGGTGTCGCTGTCCGGGGGCCGCACGGCCGCGCTCGTCTGCCGTCCCGTGGCGGGGACCTCGGGCGAGGAGGGCGTGGTGGTCAAGCTGAGCCTCGTCGGGGACGCGGGCGGCACACCGCAGGTGATGGTTCCGGCTCCCTCCTCCGAGCAGCCGTTGGTTGCAGCCCCGCCGGATGAGCCGCCAGGAGAGCCGGGACCCGCCGACGGCGCGGCGACCGCGGCCCCCGACGAGTGGCTGCTGGCCGTAGGTCACCCGGAGCTGGGGCAGCTCGCGATGGCCGCACGGGAGCGCCTTGAACTGCTGTACGACGCGAGCATCCGCATCGGTACCACACTGGACGTGGCACGCACCGCGGAGGAGCTGGCCGAGGTGGTCGTTCCCCGGTTCGCCGACATCGTCACGGTCGATCTGCTGGAACCCGTGCTGCGCGGCGAGGAAGCGGTCGCCCGGGACGCGCCCCTGCAGCGGGCGGCGCTCGGTGCCCACCTCGCCGAACCACCGTTCCCCCCGGTGGGCAAGCGGATCAGCTTCGCCTCGTCCGCGCCGCAGGCCCGGTGCTTCGCCGAGGGACAGGCCGTCCTCGAACCGGATGTGCAGGCCGTCCCCGAATGGCTGGCGCAGGATCCCGACCGGATCCGGGAGATCGTGGAGTACGGCGTCCACTCGCTCATCGCCGTCCCGCTGCGCACCCGCAGGGCGTCGCTGGGGCTCGCCACCTTCTACCGCTGCCGCGAGTCGAGGCCCTTCGAGGAGGACGACCTGCACCTGGCGGAGGAACTCATCGCTCGGGTCGCCATCTGCGTCGACAACGCCCGGCGCTTCACCCGCGAGCAGACGGTCGCCCTCACCCTGCAGCGCAGCCTGCTGCCGGGCGTACTCCCGGAGCAGACCGCCGTGGAGGTCGCCCATCGCTATCTGCCCGCCCAGATCGCCGTGGGCGGGGTGGGCGGCGACTGGTTCGACATCATTCCGCTGTCCGGGGGGCGCGTCGCCCTGGTCGTCGGCGACGTCGTCGGGCACGGCCTGCACGCCGCCGTCACCATGGGCCGGCTGCGCACCGCCGTGCACAACTTCGCCACCCTGGACATGGCACCCGACGAACTCCTCGGACGCGTCGACGACCTGGTCATCGCCCTGGGCCAGGAGGGGACGTCACGCCCGGGGGGCGACGACATCATCGGCGCCACCTGCCTGTACGCCGTGTACGACCCGGTCTCCCAGCGCTGCACGATGGCCCGGGCCGGCCATCCCCCGCCCGCGGTGGTCGACCCCGGTGGCGCGGTCCGTTTCCCGGACCTGCCGGCCGGGCCTCCCCTCGGCCTGGGCGGCCTTCCCTTCGAGACCGCCGAACTGGATCTGCCGGAGGGCAGTCAGCTGGTCCTCTACACCGACGGACTCATCGAGGACCGGGAGTGGGACATCGACACGGCCCTCGAACGGCTGCGGGCCGTCCTGTCGCACGCCGACCGGGCTCCCGAGCAGACCTGTGAGGCGGTGCTGCGGGAACTGCCCGGCCCGCACTCCTCGGACGACGTCACCCTGCTCGTCGCCCGCACCCGCGCCCTGGGCGCCGAACACACCGCGTGCTGGGACGTGCCCGCCGATCCGGCGGCGATCTCCGGCGTCCGGGAGGCCGCCGTCCGGCAGTTGACCGAATGGGGCCTGGAGGACTGCGCGTTCACCACGGAACTCCTGCTCAGCGAGCTGGCCACGAACGCCATCCGGCACGCCACCGGGCCCGTTCAGGTGCGTCTGCTCCGCGACCGGGTGCTCATCTGCGAAGTCTCCGACGGCAGCAGCACCTCGCCCCACCTCCGTCAGGCCACGGCGACCGACGAGGGCGGGCGCGGGCTGTTCCTCGTCGCCCAGCTCGCCCAGCGCTGGGGAACCCGCTACACGCCCCGGGGCAAGGTCATCTGGGCCGAGCAGCCCCTGTCTCCCGCAGCGGAGTTCCCGGACCCGTCGCTCTGGTGACCCAGGAGGTGAGGCGCATCATGCAGGCCAAGGAACGCCAGCGGCGGATCGTGGCGCTTGCGCGTGAGGAGGGACAGGCGAGTGTGGAGCGGCTGGCCGATGCCCTCTCGGAGAGCCTGGAGACGATCTGGCAGGATCTGGCGCTGCTGGAGCGCCAGGGGCTGCTGCGGCGGGTGCCCGGTGGAGTGATCCCGCTGCGGCGGCTCGGCTTCGAGCCGGACCTTCCCACGCGTGGTGAGGTGATGGAGAAGGAGAAGAAGCGGATCGCCGCCGCGGCGCTGGACGAGGTGCCCGACGAGGGGGTGATCCTGCTGGACGCCGGGTCGACCACGTACCACCTGGCGGAGCTGCTGCCGGCCGGCCGTGAACTGACGGTGATCACCAACAGCCTGCCGATCGCCCAGCTGCTGGCCCGCCACGCCGAACTCACGGTGCTCACCCCGGGCGGTCGCGTACGGGCCCGTACGCTCGCGGAAGTCGATGTGGTCGCCATCCGCACCCTGGGGACGTTCCTGATCGACGTCTCCTTCCTCGCGACCAACGGGGTCTCGGTCGAACACGGCCTGACCACACCGGACCTGGCCGAGGCCGAGGTCAAACGGGCGATGTGCCGACGCGCGCGGCGACGCGTGCTGCTCGCCGACAGCAGCAAGATCGGCAACGACACCTTCTGCCGCTTTGCCGACCTCCGCGACTTCGACGTCATGGTGACCGACACCGGTATGGAGCCGGAGGCGGTCGTGGACTTCACCGAGGTGGGCCTGCGCGTCATCCGCGTGTGACGTGCCACCTCGGAGGCAAGGCCAAAGGAGATACGGGGAGTGACGATCTGGCGGGTGCAGCAGAAGGTGGCGGGAGGGTGGAGGGGGTTCCGGCAGGTTGACCATGAACGGGTGAAGGAAGTGAATTCATTGACGGTGAGGGGCGGGGAGTGCAACTTCCTGACCCTCGCCGCCTCTTTGTGGCCACGCTTGACCAGCAGTGATCGCTTCCAGTCGACTCGCCGTCCTGTCTTCGGGGAAGTTATCGGTCTGTCGTACGAAGCCTCATACCAGAGTGGGACGCTTCTCGGGGGAGTTTGTCAACTGCCCACCGCACATGATGCGTTGGCGACTACTGTGAGTGTCCGTCGGACGATGTGAGGCCGAACTCCCGGTCCAGTCGACCGATTTCGCGATGCCGCATGCCCGGCTCGCGCCCGACGCGCGAGCAACCAGGCCCGACGGACCAGTACCCAGTACGAGGACACCGATGTCTCACCTCCGCGCACCGGCCGCACGCGCAGACCGCCGTGAGGGCGGGCGGCACGGGCGACCGGTCGCCCGCACCGCCTCAGCGACGGCCGAGACACACATACGGCCCCAGCTCCTGCGGCTCGCCGTGCTCCCGCCGATCGCCGTCGCCCTCAGCGGCTGCGCCGCCGTCCTGTTCACCGTCCGCTCCACCGGCGCCCGCCCCAGCGCCACCCTGTGGGCCGTCCTGACCGGCGCGGTCACCGTCACCGGCGTGGGCATCCTCATCGCCGCCGTGGCCGCCGACCGCGCCGCCCGCTCGGTCAGCGACCGCATCGGCGCCCTGCGCCGCAACAGCGCGCGCGGCGAGGCCGATCTACGGGCCCTCGTCGAGGCACTGCGGCGCGGCGAGGTGCCGCCCCAGCGCAAGACGCGCGGCGGGCCGCCCGCCGACGCCGACGACTTCGAACTGCTCGCCGCGGATCTCGCCCGCGCCCACGACGGGGCCGTCACCGCCGTCGTCCGGGCCGCCCAGCTGTCCAGCCAGGCCGGCAGCGAACAGAAACTCGAGGTGTTCGTCAACCTCGCACGCCGGCTGCAGTCGCTGGTGCACCGCGAGATCTCCATCCTCGACGAGCTGGAGAACGAGATCGAGGACCCCGACCTGCTCAAGGGGCTCTTCCACGTCGACCACCTCGCCACCCGCATCCGCCGCCACGCCGAGAACCTCGCCGTGCTCGGCGGGGCCGTCTCCCGGCGGCAGTGGAGCAACCCGGTCTCCATGACCGAGGTGCTGCGCTCGGCCATCGCCGAGGTCGAGCAGTACTCGCGGGTCCGACTGGTCCCGCCGATCGACGGGGAGCTGCGCGGGCACGCCGTCGCCGACGTCATCCATCTGCTCGCCGAACTCGTCGAGAACGCCACGGTGTTCTCCGCCCCGCACACCCAGGTGCTCCTGCGGGCCAACCTCGTGACCTCCGGGCTCGCCGTCGAGGTCGAGGACCGTGGGCTCGGGCTGCCCGTCGACGAGCAGAAGCGGATGAACGCGCTGCTCGCCGACCCCGACCAGGTCAATGTCGGGCGGCTGCTCGCCGACGGCCGGATCGGCCTGTTCGTCGTCTCCCAGCTCGCCCGGCGGCACGGCATCCGGGTCCGGCTGCAGACCAACATCTACGGCGGCGTCCAGGCCGTGCTCGTCGTGCCGCAGGCCCTGCTGGGGTCGGTGCCCGGCCTCCCCGACGTCGCCCCCCAGGGAGCGGACACGCCCACCCCGGCCCCACCGGAGGGCACCCGGTCCACCCAGGACGCGCGGCCCGCGGCCGGCCCCAACGGCCGGCAGATCCAGGGCGGCCGCCGCTCCCCCAGTGCCGCGCGCACCCGGCCCCGCCCCGACACCGCCGCAACACCCACCCGCCCCACCGGCAACGACACGACCAGGCCCGGCCTGACCCCCGTACCACCACAGCCCCACGACACCCGACCCACGCCCGGCACCACCAGCCCGTCCCCGAGCCCCCACACCCAACAGGACCCCGGGCACAGTCGGGATTCCGCCCCCGAGCACCTCCGGGAAGTCTCCGGGTCTGGCCGGGTCTCCGCCCCGGGGCAGCTTCGGGGGAACTCCGGGTCTGGTCGGGAGTCCGGGCCGGGGCAGCTCCGGGAAAGCTCCAGGTCCGGTCGGGAGTCCGCCGCAGGGCATCTTCGGCAGGTCTCCGGGTCTGGTCGGGAGTCCGGCCCGGGGCAGCTTCGGGGGAACTCCGGGTCTGGTCGGGAGCTCGCCCCGGGGCAGCTTCGGGAGGTCTCCGGGTCTGGTCGGGAGTCCGGCCCGGGGCAGCTTCGGGGGAACTCCGGGTCTGGTCGGGAGTCCGGGTCGGGGCAGCTCCGGGAGAACTCCGGGTCCGGTCGGGAGTCCGGGTCGGAGCACCGCCGGGCGAGCTCCGGGTCCGCAGGGGAGTCCGCCGCGGGGCACTTTCCGGAGAGCACTGGTGGCGGCCGGCCGCTCGCCTCGGCGCATCTCCCGGAGAGCACTGGTGGCGGCCGGCCGCTCGCCCCGGCGCATCTCCCGGAGAGCACCAGCGGCGGCCGGCCGCTCGCCCCGGCGCACTTCGCGGATGACACCGCCGGCGGCCGCCCGGCCGGCTCCTCCCGCCACCAGGGGTCCTCGAGCTCCGCCCAGCCCCTCACCCCGGCACCAGCCACCCAGGGCGCACACCGCGCGACCGGCTCCCCTCAGTCCCGGGACCCCTTCGACGCCCACCGGCCGGTGGGGTCCGGGCAGCCGCAGGGAGCTGTCGACGGCGGTCGGTCAGCCGTGTCCGCGCAGGCCCAGGACGGGTTCGACGCGCGGGGCGCGCAAGCGCGGGCCGGTTTCGGTGAGCGGCCGGGCAGCGGATCCGGGGGCGGTCAGGAGAGCGCCGACGCGCAGCAGGGCGTCGTATCCGCGCAGGGGCACGACAGCGTCGTAGCGCAGTCGTCCGGAGCCCCCGGTGACGGGCGGCCCGCGCCGCTTCCGGTGCGGGGTGCGCAGGAGGCCCGGCCCAACCCCGCCGACGCCGTGCCCGGGATCCGGGCCGGGGAGCGGTGGATCGTCGAGGAGAACTCGGGGCAGGCGCCCGTGCCGCGGGCGGGCGCGGTGCGCGGGACCATGGGCAAGCCGACGCTGCCCCGGCGCCGCGCCCAGGAGCACATCGTGCCCCAGCTGCGCGGCGGGCCCGTGCCGCGGCAGGAGCCCGAGCAACTCGTCGGGCACGACCCCGGCCTGATGGCGGCCTTCCAGCGCGGCATCGGGCTCGCCGAGGCCCAGCAGAGCCTGGAGGCCGACCCGTCGGCCCCATCTGCCCCGTACTCCGTCCCCCCACCGGTCACCGGCCTTCCCCCCGAGACGTACGGCGCGCGCGACGCACTGGACGTGCCCGGACCCGACCAGCCCACCGCCCGGCACGACGGGAGCGCACCCGCCGGATGACCACCCCACCCCCCAGCGCTCCCGCAGACCTTCGTACCCCAAGGAGTCGATCCACCATGGCGAGCGATGCGCCGACCGCCCAGGTATCCGATCTCGACTGGCTGATGAGCGGCCTCGTCCAGCGCGTACCGCACACGACCAGCGCTGTTCTCCTCTCCTGCGACGGACTGGTGAAGTCCGTCCACGGCCTCGACCCCGACAGCGCCGACCACATGGCCGCCCTGGCCTCCGGCCTGTACTCCCTCGGTCGCAGCGCCGGCGTCCGCTTCGGCGACGGCGGCGACGTGCGCCAGGTCGTCGTCGAACTCGACTCGACGCTGCTGTTCGTCACCACCGCCGGCTCCGGCACCTGCCTCGCCGTGCTGGCCGGCCGCGAGGCCGATGCGGCCGTCCTCGGCTACGAGATGGCGATGCTGGTCAAGAGCGTCCGCCCGTACCTGGTGACCGCGCCCCGGCAGCACACCGTCGAACCCCCGGTGATGAGGTCTTGAGCGTGGCGGCGGCCGGCGACGGGCCCTGGCTCGACGACGCGGCCGGACGGCTGGTGCGCCCCTTCACGGTCAGCAACGGCCGCACCAGACCCAGCGTCGCCCTGGACCTGATGTCACAGGTGATGGCCACCGGGACGACCCCCCTCGGCTACCTCGGCCCGGAACACGCGCAGGCCCTCGACCTGTGCCGCGCGCCCGTCCCGGTCGCCGAGGTGGCCGCCCACCTGAAGCTGCCGGCGGCGGTCACCAAGGTGCTGCTGTCGGACCTCGTCGACTGCGGGGCGCTGACCACGAAGCCCCCCGCGTTCCACCACAACCCCACCGACCGGGCGCTACTGGAGGCAGTACTCGATGGACTACGACGAAAGCTCTGAGTACGGCGCGTACGGTCCGAACGGCAAGTACGACGACGGCTCGGACCCCTTCCCCACCGCGCTGAAGATCCTCGTGGCGGGCGGCTTCGGCGTCGGCAAGACCACCTTCGTCGGCGCGGTCAGCGAGATCGCGCCGCTCAGCACGGAGGAGCTGCTCACCACCGTCAGCGCCGCCACCGACAGCCTGGAGGGCATCGAGAACAAGGTCGAGACGACCGTCGCCATGGACTTCGGCCGGATCACCCTCGACCCGCAGCACGTGCTGTACCTGTTCGGCACGCCCGGGCAGGAGCGGTTCTGGTTCATGTGGGACGAGCTGTGCGAGGGCGCGCTCGGCGCGGTCATCCTCGCCGACACCCGCCGGCTGCAGGAATGCTTCGCCGCCGTCGACTTCTTCGAGGAGCGCGGCCTCGGCTTCATCATCGCCGTCAACGAGTTCGACGGGGCCCACCGCTACGACCCCGAGGAGGTGCGCTGCGCCCTCGACCTCGACCCGGCGATCCCGGTCGTGCGCTGCGACGCCCGTATCTCCGCCTCCGGTGTGCAGACCCTGCTCACCCTCGTCAGACACCTCATCGCGCACGCGCCGGCCGCACCCCGGCCGAGCCGTGGCGCCCACCTGTGATACCCGAACCATCGTCCACGGAGCCGCACATGACGTACGACCAGACGGCAGGAGCCCGGCGATGAGCCCGGCCATGAGCTACGACCCGCCGCGCCCGGCCGGGCGGCTGCTGCTCACGCCCGAGGACCGCGACGCTCCCGCCCGCACCCTGAGGCTGTGCCGACTCGGCCTCGGGAACCGGCCGGAGCCCGTCCTCGACGGCTTCGCCGACCGGCTCGCCGAGCTCACCGGCGCGCCGTACGCCATGGTCAACTTCACCGGCGAGACAGAGCAGTTCTTCGCCGGACTGCACACCCCCGAGCCCGCCGCCCGGCGCGGCAAACCCGAACTGGGCCGGTCGCTGCCCCGCGACCACGGCTACTGCCCGTACGTCATCGCGCGGCGGCGGGCCCTGGCCCTGGAGGACGTCCGCGACTACCCGCGGTTCGCCGGCAATCCGATCGTGGACGACCACGGGGTGCGCTCCTATCTGGGCGCCCCGCTCATGGACAGCGCCGGTGCCGTGATGGGCACCGTCTGCGCCGCCGATCTCACGCCCCGGAGCTGGGGAAAGAGCGGGCTGGAGACCATCAAGGCGTGCGCGGCCGAACTCGCCGTCGAGATGGAGCGCAGCGAACGGGACGGCCTGCCGCTCCAGCCGACCTGGGCGTGAGGCAGAGCCGGGGGTGAAGGAAAGCCGGGCGTGAAGGAAAGCTGCGGCTCCGCTTAAGAAAACCTCGATGGACCGGGGCGGGTCCGGTACGGCAGATTGCTACCCGATTCCACCCCTCTCCCCGGCTGCGGGCCTTTTCGTCATGCCCGCGCGCCCGGGACCTCACCACAGGAGCCGTAGCGTTGAAGGCGCTGGTCAAGGAGAAGGCGGAGCCGGGGCTGCGGCTCGCGGACGTCCCGGAGCCGGAGATCGGCCCCGGTGACGTACTGATCAAGGTGCTGCGCACCGGCATCTGCGGCACCGACCTGCACATCCGGTCCTGGGACGGCTGGGCGCAGCAGGCGATCCGCACCCCGCTCGTGCTCGGCCACGAGTTCGTCGGCGAGGTCGTCGGGACCGGCCGCGACGTCACCGACATCGCCGTCGGCGACCGGGTCAGCGGTGAGGGCCACCTGGTGTGCGGCAAGTGCCGCAACTGCCTGGCCGGCCGCCGCCATCTGTGCCGGGCCACGGTCGGCCTCGGCGTGGGCCGCGACGGCGCCTTCGCGGAGTACGTGGCGCTGCCCGCGACCAACGTCTGGGTGCATCGCGTCCCCGTCGACCTCGATGTCGCCGCGATCTTCGACCCGTTCGGCAACGCCGTGCACACCGCCCTGTCCTTCCCGCTGGTCGGCGAGGACGTGCTCATCACCGGCGCCGGCCCGATCGGCCTGATGGCCGCCGCGGTGGCCCGGCACGCCGGCGCCCGCAACGTCGTCATCACCGACGTCAGCGAGGAACGGCTGGAGCTGGCCCGCAAGATCGGCGTGAGCCTCGCCCTGAACGTGTCGCAGGCGTCCATCGCCGACGGACAGCGCGAACTCGGCCTGCGTGAGGGCTTCGACATCGGCCTGGAGATGTCCGGCCGCCCCGAGGCGATGCGCGACATGATCGCCAACATGACGCACGGCGGCCGGATCGCCATGCTCGGCCTGCCGTCGCAGGAGTTCGCCGTGGACTGGGCCCGGATCGTCACCTCGATGATCACCATCAAGGGCATCTACGGCCGGGAGATGTTCGAGACCTGGTACGCGATGTCCGTCCTGCTGGAGGGCGGCCTCGACCTCGCCCCCGTGATCACCGGCCGGTACGACTACCGCGACTTCGAGGCGGCCTTCGCCGACGCCGCCAGCGGCAAGGGCGGCAAGGTCATCCTCGACTGGACCGCGTAACTCGACCGGACCGCTTCATCCTCAAGGAGCTTCTTCGATGTTCGACTCCGTGCGCGACGACCTGCGCACCACCCTCGACGAGATCCGCGCCGCCGGTCTGCACAAGCCGGAGCGGGTCATCGGCAGCCCGCAGTCCGCGACCGTCGACGTGACCGCGGGCGGCCGCCCCGGCGAGGTCCTCAACTTCTGCGCGAACAACTACCTCGGCCTGGCCGACCACCCCGAGGTGATCGCCGCCGCCCACGCGGCCCTGGACCGCTGGGGCTACGGCATGGCGTCCGTGCGCTTCATCTGCGGCACGCAGGAGGTGCACAAGGAGCTGGAGGCGCGGCTGTCGGCGTTCCTCGGCCAGGAGGACACGATCCTGTACTCCTCCTGCTTCGACGCCAACGGCGGGGTCTTCGAGACCCTCCTCGGCCCCGAGGACGCGGTGATCTCCGACGCGCTCAACCACGCCTCGATCATCGACGGCATCCGGCTCTCCAAGGCCCGCCGCTTCCGCTACGCCAACCGTGATCTGGCCGACCTGGAACGCCAGTTGAAGGACGCGTCCGACGCCCGGCGCCGGCTGATCGTCACCGACGGCGTGTTCTCCATGGACGGCTATGTGGCCCCGCTGGCCGAGATCTGCGACCTCGCCGACCGCTACGACGCCATGGTCATGGTCGACGACTCGCACGCCGTCGGCTTCGTCGGCCCCGGCGGCCGCGGCACCCCCGAGCTGCACGGCGTGATGGACCGCGTCGACATCATCACCGGCACCCTCGGCAAGGCGCTCGGCGGCGCCTCCGGCGGCTATGTCGCCGCCCGCGCCGAGATCGTCGCCCTGCTGCGGCAGCGCTCGCGGCCGTACCTCTTCTCCAACACCCTGGCGCCCGTGATCGCCGCGGCCTCGCTGAAGGTCCTCGACCTGCTGGAGTCGGCGGACGACCTGCGGGTCCGCCTCAAGGAGAACACCGCCCTGTTCCGGCGCCGGATGACCGAGGAGGGCTTCGACATCCTCCCCGGCGACCACGCCATCGCGCCGGTCATGATCGGCGACGCGGCGAAGGCGGGCCGGATGGCGGAGCTGCTGCTGGAGCGCGGGGTGTACGTGATCGGGTTCTCGTACCCGGTGGTGCCGCAGGGCCAGGCCCGCATCCGGGTCCAGCTGTCCGCCGCGCACTCCACCGAGGACGTGAACCGCGCGGTGGACGCCTTCGTGGCGGCCCGGGCCGAGCTGGAGGGCTGAGCGGCCCGGACATATTGCGATAATCGATCCCATGATCGAGGCGCGGCGGCTCCACATCCTCCGTGCGGTGGCCGACCACCGTACGGTGACGGCGGCTGCCGCCGCGCTGTATCTCACCCCCTCCGCGGTCTCCCAGCAGCTGACCGCCCTGGAGCAGGAGACCGGCCACCGCCTGGTCGAGCGCGGCGCCAAGGGCGTACGGCTCACCCCGGCCGGCGAGATCCTGCTCGGCCACACCAACGCCGTCCTCGCCCAGCTGGAGCGCGCGGAGGCCGAGCTGGCCGCCTACGGGTCGGGCCAGGCCGGCACCGTCACCGTGGCCGCCTTCGCGACCGGGATCGCGCTGGTCGTGGCACCCGCCGTGGCGTACCTCGCCGGGACGGCGCCCGGCATACGGATCCGGGTGCGGGACGCGGAGGGCGACGCCAGCCTGCCGATGGTCCTGGACCGGCAGGTCGATGTCGCGGTGGCCGTCGAGTACCGCGGGGCACCGTCGGCCGACGACCCCCGGCTGACCCATGTGCCCCTCTACGCGGAGCCCTTCGACGCGGTCGTCCCGGTGAGCCACCGGCTGGCCGACACGGCCGAGGTCCCCCTCTCCGAGCTGGCGAAGGACGCGTGGATCGGCCCCTACCCCGGCAACCCCTGCCATGACGTGGTGGTCCTGGCCTGTGAGAGCGCAGGCTTCCAGCCCCGCATGGAGCACTCCTCGGACGACTTCCGCGCGGTCGTCGCCCTCGCCTCGGCCGATGTGGGCGTGGCCCTCGTACCGCGTTCGGCGCTGCGCGGCATGGACCTGACGGGCGTGGTCGTCCGCCCCGTGGACGGAGTGGCCCCCACCCGCCGCGTCTTCGCGGCCATACGGCGGGGAGCGGAGGGGCACCCCCTGATCCGCCCGGTGCTGGACGCGCTGGGGGAGGCGGCGGCCCGACTCTGAGCTTCCGGTCGTTGCAAATTCGGGATATCGTCCCACATGTGAAACGAGATCTCGGGGCTGAGGCCCCCGACCCCGTCGATGCCCGACTCGGCGCCCGGCTGGCCACACTGCGCGCCGAACGCGGCTGGTCCCTGGGCGAGTTGGCCGAGCGCAGCGGAGTGAGCCGGTCGACCCTGTCGCGGGCCGAGCGGGCCGAGATCAGCCCGACCGCGTCCCTGCTGAACCGCCTGTGCCACGTCTACGGCCGCACCATGTCCCAGCTGCTCAGCGAGGTCGAGGCCGAGCCGGCGCCAGTGGTGCGCGCCGCCGACCAGCCGGTCTGGGAGGACCGCGCCTCCGGCTTCGTACGGCGGTCCGTGTCGCCGCCGCACCCCGGGCTGCGGGGCGAACTCGTCGAGGGCCGGCTCGCACCCGGAGCCGACATCGCCTACGACCGGCCGCCCGTGCCCGGCCTGGAACAGCACATCTGGGTCCTGGAGGGCGCCCTGGAGCTGACCGCCGACAACGCGACGCACCAGCTCGACGCCGGTGACTGTCTGCGGCTGCGGGTCTGGGGGGCGACGCGTTTCCGGTGCGCCGGGGACACCGAGGTCCGGTACCTGGTGGCGGTGGTGCTGCCGTGACCGTCACCCGGCTGGACGCCGCGCGACTCCTCTCCCGCGTCGAGGACCTCGCCGACCTGCTGCTCGACACCGTGGCCGGCGGCGCCTCGGTCGGCTTCCTCCACCCGCTCGACCGCGCCGAGGCCGCCGCCTGGTGGAGGGAGCGCGCTGCCGCGCTGGCCGCCGGACAGCTCGCGGTCTGGGGCGCCCACGACGGGGACCGCGTCGTCGGCACGGTCAGCCTGGCCTTCCCCGACAAGCCCAACAGCCGGCACCGCGCCGAACTCGTCAAGCTGATGGTCCACCGGGACGCCCGGGGCCGGGGCCTCGGCCGCACCCTGCTCACCACCGCGGAGGCGGCGGCCGCCGCGGCCGGGATCACCCTGCTCCACCTGGACACCGAGACCGACAGCCCCGCCGAGCATCTGTACCGCACCGGCGGCTGGACCAGGGCCGGCGTCATCCCCGACTACGCGGCCGCGCCCGGCGGAGCGCTGCGGCCCACGACCCTGTACTACAAGCGGCTGGAACCCGCCGCGGGGTGACTGTCAGTGGGAACGGCTACGGTGCGAAGCATGCAGGACGCCGATGACGTACGCAGAATCGCCCTGTCCCTCCCGGACACGACGGAGAAGATCGCCTGGAGCATGCCCACGTTCCGGGTCGCGGGGAAGATGTTCGCCACACTGCCCGAGGACGAGACCTCCGTCGCCGTGCGCTGCCCCAAGGAGGAGCGCGACGAACTGGTCCTCGCCGAGCCGGAGAAGTTCTGGATCGCCGACCACGAGGCCCAGTTCGCCTGGGTGCGGGCCCGGCTCGCCGCGCTGGAGGACGAGCAGGAGCTGCGCGACATCCTCGCCGACTCCTGGCGCCAGGCCGCCCCGACGAGACTCCTGGAGGCGTACCCGGGCCTGGGGCTGGCGACCGGCTCCTGAGGCGGGGGCTCCGCGGAAGCGGTGCTCACACCCGTGCGCCCGCCAGGAACTCCCCGATCCGCTCTCGCAGCGACCCGGCGTCCAGCCCGTGCGCGGCGACATGCTCCTCGACCGTCCCGTAGCGCCGCAGCTCACGGCGGCCCACGCCCAGGCCCAGCACCCGGTGGGGCAGGTCGGCGAGGGCGTCGTTCGCGGCGGCCGTGGAGGTGCCCGCGAGGTACGGCTCGACGAGCACGACGTCCGTACCCGCGGCCTCGGTCGCGCGGCGCAGCGCGGCCCCGTCGAAGGGACGCACGGTCGTCGCGTAGAGCACCGTCACATCGAGGCCCTCGGTGGCCGTGAGCACGTCGTCGAGGACCGGCCCGACGGCCACCACCACGCCCGAGCGGCCCTCGCGGACGGTCAGGAAGCGCCGGCCGTCCACGGCGTGGGCGTCGCCGTTCGCCAGCTCGGACAACCGGACGTACACCTTGTCGTCGCCCGCGGCCACCGCGTGCCGCAGCAGCGTCTCCGCCTCGTCCGGGTGGCCCGGCACATGGACGGTCCACCCGTCCAGCGTGTCCAGCAGCGCCACGTCCCCGGGCGCCATATGGGTGTAGCCGCCCGCCGGCCAGTCGAAGGACGCCGCGGCGCTCACCAGCACCGCGCCCACCCCCTGGTGGCCCAGATCGAGCTTGACCTGCTCGAAGGGCCGCTCCACCAGGAAGCTGGCGAAGGTGTGCACGACGGGCCGCAGCCCGGTCAGCGCCAGCCCGGCGCCCGCGCCGACCAGCAGCTGCTCGCGGATGCCGACGTTGATCACCCGGTCGGGATGGCGGCGCAGCGCCTGAGTGAGGCGGTCCTTGCCGATCTCGGCGAGGACGACCGCGACCCGCGGATCCTCGTCCAGCAGCCGGGTGACGACGGGGGCGAAACGGTCACGCATGGATTCCATGGAAGGGGCCTTTCGGAAGAGAAGCGGGGCTCAGACGGACTTCGGCTCGACCCGGGCGACCACCGCGTGCGGCCGGCCCGGATGCGGGGCGGTGAAGGCGGCGTACAGCGCCTCGTGGTCGCGCCCGTCGACGGTCGCCGTGGACCAGCCCGCGACCTCGAAGCGGGCGGCGATCCCGCCGGGCCGGGCGTGGCTGGCGGAGGAGTTGTCGACGACGACCGTGTGCAGTCGCTCCAGGCCGGCAGGACCGGCGAAGGCGATCGCCTCGTGGTTGCTGCCCTCGTCCAGCTCGGCGTCCCCGATGAGCGTCCACACCCGCGGCTCGTCCAGCCCCTGCGCGCGCAGCCCGAGGGCCGTGCCGACGGCGATCGGCAGCCCGTGCCCCAGTGACCCGCTGCCGATCTCGACCCCCGGCACCAGGGTGCGGTCGGGGTGGTGGCCGAGCGGGGAGTCGTAGGACCCGAAGCCCGGCAGCCACTCCTCCGGCAGGAAGCCCTTCGCGGCGAGCACCGCGTAGTACGCCATCGGGCCGTGCCCCTTCGACAGCAGGAACCGGTCCCGGTCCGGAGCCTTCGCGCGTCCGGGATCGACCCGCAGGACCCGGTCGTAGAGCACCCACAGCACGTCCAGCGTGGAGGTGGCGGCCGGCCCGTGCTTCTCGTCGCCCGTCATCAGGCTCATCAGCCGGGGCAGCTCGGTGTAGGGGCGCGCAGATGTGTGTCGCTCGGTGATCGTCATGCCGACGATCGTGCAACCTCGACCAAACTTGAGGTCAACTCGCCGGGTGACACCGGGCCGGAAGAAACCGGTGCGCGATCACCGACCGGAGTGCGGTATTGTTTTCCTGCGCGTTCGGCCAGGGGAAACCCCAGGTCAGACGGCATCGGGACGTGGCGCAGCTTGGTAGCGCACTTGACTGGGGGTCAAGGGGTCGCAGGTTCAAATCCTGTCGTCCCGACTGGTGAAAGTCGGAGGTCAGGGGCCGTTTCAGAGAGCATCTGAAACGGCCCCTCGGTCTGTTTCCGATCGTTTCCCTCGCGTGTTACTTGCCGGTAAGGAATGATGGGCAGGAAGCATCCATACGGGCGGGGACTGAGGCGGACGTGACGACATTCGAGGAACGGACCAGGGTGCACGCCTTCCGGGACGACGCTCTCGGAGAGCATGACGCCGTCGGCCTCGCCGCCGCGATCCGGCGGCGTGAGGTCAGCGCCGCGGAGGCCGCGCGGGACGCGGCGGAGCGGGTACGGGAGGTCGACGCGCGTCTCCACGCGGTCCAGGTGCACCTCGACGCCCCGGCCGACACGGGCGGGGCGGACGGTCTTCTCGCCGGGGTGCCGACCTTCGTCAAGGACAACACCGACTACCGGGGACTGCCCACCGGCCACGGCAGCGCCGCCTTCACCCCGAGGGCCGCGCGGCGGCACGCGCCGTTCACCCGGCAGTTCCTGAGCAGCGGCGTCACCGTGCTGGGCAAGACCCGGCTGCCCGAGTTCGGATTCAGCCCGACCACGGAGTACGACGGCGCCGAGCCGGTGCGCAACCCGTGGAACACGGGCCACTCGGCCGGCGGTTCGTCCGGCGGCAGCGCGGCGCTCGTCGCCGCCGGGGCGGTGCCGATCGCGCACGCCAACGACGGCGGGGGCTCGATCCGCATCCCCGCCGCCTGCTGCGGACTCGTCGGTCTCAAGCCGACCCGAGGCCGGGTCGTCGCGAACGCGCAGAGCCGTCAACTGCCGCTGGACATCGTCTCCGACGGCATCGTGAGCCGCTCCGTGCGGGACACCGCCGCGTTCCTCGCCGCCGCCGAGACACACTGGCGCAACCCCAAGCTGCCGCCGGTGGGTCTGGTCGAGGGCCCGACCGGGCGACGGCTGCGCATCGGGTTCCTGCTGGACTCGCCGAACGGGGTGCGGTCCGACGACGCCACCCGGGCGGCCGTCACGGAGACCGCGGCGACCCTCGAACGGCTCGGACACACCGTGGAGCCGGTGGAGCTGGCCATCGACCCCCGCTTCACCGACGACTTCCTCACCTACTGGGGACTGCTGTCCTTCCTCATCGGCGCCACGGGCCGCACCTTCGGCGCGGACTTCGACCGGCGCCACATGGACGGCCTCAGCGGAGGGCTCCGCGAGGCGTACCTGAGGAACTGGCGGCGCACTCCGGGCGTGCTGCGGAGACTGAGGCGGACGAAGGAGGCGTACGCGGCGGCCTTCCGCGGGCTCGACCTCGTCCTGTCGCCGGTGCTCGCCCATACCACGCCGCCCATCGGTCACCTCAGCCCGGCCGTCCCCTATCCGACGCTGATCGAGCGGATCCTCGCCTACGTCGCGTTCACCCCGGTCAACAACGTCGTCGGCACACCGTCGATCTCGGTGCCCGCCAACAGCGCGACGCAGGACGGGCTGCCCATCGGCGTGATGTTCTCCGGTCGCCCCGGCAGTGAACGCACGCTGCTGGAGGCCGCGTTCCAGCTGGAGGCGGACCGCCCCTTCCGGCGCGTCCAGGACAGCTGAGAGCGCCTGACTCGGCGGACCCCGCCTTCGGCCGCGAGCGGGCAGGGCCTGGCGGCCGGCACGCCGGCCGCTGTGCACGGACCGCACGGTCAGCGCCCCTCGAAGGCCCACGACTCGATGTCGCGGTAGCGGATCGGCCCGGGACTGCGGCCGAGGTTGCTGCCCACCAGGTGCAGACGGGCCGTGCGCCAGGGCCGGCCGGTGAACTCCGAGAGGCCGGCGGCCGCCGCCACCACGCTCGACGTGTCGGCGCGTCGAGCACGGGCGAGGGTGAGATGCGGTCGCAGGGGACGCCCCGCGAAGGGGACACCGCACTCCTCGACCAGGGCGCGCACGTCGGTGGCGAGCGTGTGCAGCCCCGCCAGGTCCCCGTCGATCCCGCTCCACAGCACCCGCTCGTCGAAATGGCCGCTGCCGCGCAGTACCAGCTCCAGGGGCGGGCGCGTCGCCGCCAGCTCCGCGAGGGGCGGCCGCAGCGACGGAACGGCCGTGACGGGCAGCTCCCCGAGGAAGGCCAGGGTGAGGTGCCAGTCCTCGATACGGTTCCACCGCATGAGCGGGTACGCCTCGTACGCGGGGGCCAGTGCGCGCGCCAGCTCGTCCTTGGCCTCGTCGGGCGGGGCGAGCGCGACGAACACCCGGGTCGTCGTCGCCGGCGGCTGCCCGTCCGCGCGGGACCGCGTCTCCTCGTGGCCGGCCTGTTCGATCATCCGCGCGCTCCCGCCTCTCTCGCCGCTCCGAGGCTACGGGGTTTCCTGGACCTCGGGGAAACGGCGGCCCGGAGGCCGTACCGGGGACACCGGCACGGCCTCCGGGCAGATCCGAGCCCCCAGGGCTCAGAGGGCGCGGCCCTCACGGTGGCGGCGCAGGCCCTCCGCTCCCTCCACGACCGCCGCGGTGAGCTCCTCGACGCTGGTGTCCTCACGGCGCACGTCGAGGATCTTGCGGCCGTGGTTCATCACGATGTGCCGGTCGCAGATCTGGAAGGCGTGGTGCAGGTTGTGCGTGACCAGCACCGAGCTGACGCCCTCCTGCTTGAGCTGCAGCAGATAGTTGAGCAGGGCCTCGGTCGCGCGGACGGCGAGCGCGCTGGTCGGCTCGTCCAGGATCAGCAGGCTGCGCTTGAAGTGCACCGCGCGGGCGATGGCCACCGCCTGCTGCTGGCCGCCGGAGAGCGAACCCACCAGCTGCCGGGGGCTCTTGATGCCCTCGATGGTCACCACGCTGTCGAGGATCCGGGCGGCGATCTCGTCCATCCTGCGGAGCCTGAGCATGCCCAGCGGGTTGGTCAGCTCGCGGCCCATGAAGATGTTGCGGGTGATGGTCATCGACGGCACCAGGGCGGAGTCCTGGAAGATCGTCTCGACCCCGCGCTTCTCGGTCTCCTGGCGGTTGAGCGTGGTCAGCTTCTCGCCGCGCCACAGATAGTCGCCCTGTTCGGCGGTGACGACCCCCGACATCGTCTTGACCAGCGTCGACTTGCCGGCGCCGTTGTCGCCGAGCAGACCGACGACCTCGCCCTGGTGGATGCGGAAGCTGACGTCGTCGAGGACGGTGTTCGCGCCGTACCGCTTGGTGATGCCGGACAGTTCCAGCAGCACCTCGCCGGTGCGCTCCTCGGTGGCGGTGGGGGACATGGGTGCTCCGTTTCCGGCGGCGGGCGCGGTGGCGCTCACTTCGCCTTCCCCTCGATCATGCGGTTGAAGAAGGCCGCGGCGACGATGATCAGACCGACGAAGAGGTCCAGGTAGAAGCCGGGCGCGCCGCCGAGCAGCAGGATGTCCTGCACGGTGAGGATGAGGGCCGCACCGAGGACCATTCCGAGGACACTGCCGCGCCCGCCGGACAGCGCCACACCGCCGACCACGGCGGCCGCGATCGCTTTGAGCTCCATGCCCCGGCCGGTGCCCGGCTGGACGGACCCGGTGCGGACGGCGGTCAGGATGGCGGCGAGCGCCACGCACAGTCCGAGGATGCCGAACGCGATGATCTTCACCCGGTCGGGGTTGATGGAGATGGCGCGGGCGGCGGCGGGGTTGCCGCCGACGGCCGTGATGTGGTTGCCGAGCTTGTGCCGGTGCACCAGCAGCCAGAACACGACCCCCACGGCGATCAGCCACAGCACCTGACCGCGGAAGAAGCCCAGGTCGGCGGTGAAGACCTGCTTCAGGGTCTCGCTCGGCACGATCAGGGCGGCCGTGGTGCCGTTGTAGAACAGCGCCGCCCCCTCCCAGAAGAGCATCATCCCGAGCGTCACGATGAAGGACGGGATCTTCGCCTTGGTGACGAGGAGGCCGTTGACCACCGCGATCGCCACACCGGTGAGCACGGCCATGCCGGCGGCGGCCCAGGCGCCCGCCCCGTCGGCGTACCAGCGGGTGAACACCAGGGCGCAGAAGGTGAAGTTGGCGCCGAGGGACAGGTCGAACTCGCCGGCGATGATCAGGATGCCGGCTCCGATGGCCAGGATCGCCAGCACCGGGATGGACTGGCTGAGGACGTTGAAGTTCGACTTCTCCAGGTAGGGGAAGCCCGCGGGGTCGATGAAGTAGTAGATGACGCAGCCGAGTTGCACCAGGGCGAAGACCAGGCCGATCTCCAGTGCGCCGCGCCCGCGGACATGGCGCAGCCGTTCGCTCAGCCGCTCCGCCCTGGTGGTGGGGGCGGAGTCCGCGAGGGTCCGCTTCCGGGGTGTCACCTCCTGTGGAGTGGTGACGTCCCCCGGGATCGCGGTGCCCCCTTCCGCCGGGGTGGTCCCCGCGGTCGCCTGACCGCTCCGCTCGCTCATGGTCGTACTGCCTTCCTGGATGGGGTGGGCGGGGTGGTGGTCGGGGATGTGGTCAGCGGACCTTGCCGGCCAGTTCCTTGGCGATGCCGACGTTGTCCTTGTCGACCAGGCCGCTGCCACCGGAGTTGATGTCGGCCGGGCTGAGGCCGAAGTCCAGGAGAAGACCGAGCTGCATGACCGACTGGAAGCCCTGGACGTAGCCCTGCTGGTCGGCCGCGGCGCCGATGGCCCCGGACTCGATGCCGGAGACGATCTGCGGCGCCAGGTCGAAGCCGACGACGGGCACCTTCAGGCCGGAGTCCTCCAGGGCCTTGGGGATGTTGCGGTGCGGGGTGCCGCCCAGCGGCACGATCGCGGCCGTCTTCTTGTGGCCGAGCAGATACTGGGTGATCTTGTCGAGGGCGGCGGAGTCCTCGATGCCGGTGCCGAGGATCTCGGTCTTGGCGCCGACCTCGTCGAGCGCGCGCTTGACGCCCGCGTGGCGCTGGACGGCGTACACCTGGTCCGGGAACTCGACCGGCGTGAGGACGGTGTCGCCCCGGCCGATGTCGGGGTTGTCGGCGAGCAGCCGCTTGCCGAGCAGATAGCCGACCTCCTCGAAGTCCTGGCCGACGAAGCCGAGCGTGCAGGCGCCGACCTCGCCCTCCTGGGTGATGTTGTAGCTGATCACGGGGATGCCGGCCTTCTGGGCCGCGCAGACGTTCTCGGTGTACTTGTTGGGGTCGTCCAGTACGACGGCCAGGGCGGCGGGCTTGTCGGCGACCGCGCTGCCGATCAGGTCGTTGTACTTGGACTGGTCGCCCGAGCTGGTCTGCATGTTCAGGTCGATGTTGAGCAGCTGCGCGGCGTCCTTGGCGCCCTGCGCGATGGTCGTCCAGAACGGGTCCCCGGGGTCCTGCGGGAGCAGGAAGGTGATCTTGCGGTCCTCGGCCTTGCTGCCGAGGCCCGATGCCAGTGACGTCCCCTTGCCCGAGGCCGACGCGGAGTCGTCGGAGCCCGCCGAGCAGCCGACGGCGAGCAGGGCGACGGCGGGGGCGAGGGCGAGGGCACGCCAGCCCGGGAGCCGACGGGTTCTTCGGGGTGAGGGAGCCGGGTGCGGCATGGTTCTACCTCTCTGCGGAGTCTGTCGGGAGCCGCGCCGCGCGGCCGCGGGCATGCGGGATCGACGGCGGTCTTCGACGGCACGGAACGGGGGCGAGGCCGGTGGTGGTGCCGGGGCCTCTGTGTTCGGCGTGCGGCGAGAACGCTCCAGGGTGGTGGCTGGAGCGGTCTACTAGCGCGCTCTAGTGCGAGAACAATGGCCCGCGTCGAATGTCATGTCAATGGCTTGTTGCCAGGAAATTTCGCGCGGGCGCGCCGGGCGGGGAGGGGTCGGGCGCCCCGCAGGTATTGGAGAGTCGGGCGTGCAGGACGGCGACGTGGTGGTGATCGGCGGCGGTTACGCAGGCGTGCGGCTGGCCAGGCGGCTGGACGGGACGGCGCGGGTCACCCTCGAGGACCGCAAGGAGGTCTTCTTCAGTCTGTCGTACGGGATGAACGGTGCCGTCGTCCACTCCGGGCGGCGCGCAGGGAGGCGACGTGACGAACTCGGTGCCGAGATCCGGCCGGCCCGGCCGGACGCCCGGGTCACGCTCGCCCACTCCGGGCCGGAGCTGCTGCACGCCACCGGCAGGAACCGGGCGGGGCGCAAGGCCCGCGCGTGGCTGGAGGCTCACGGCGTGGAGGTACGCCTGGACTCCTTCATGTCGCCCGGCAAGGGCTTCGGCACCTACCGCGACGAGCGCGGCGACGTCCTCGCCGCCGACCTCATCCTTCTGGGCCACGGGCACCACCGCCAACACGCTCTGGCTGCGGCTCGCCGGACACGGTGACTGGCTCAGCGGCAGTGCGCATGTGAAGGTCGACCGGATGCTGAGGGTCGAGGGCCGACAGGACGTCTTCGCGGTGGGCGACGTGAACGACGTCAGCGAGCTCGAGATCACCCCGGCCGCGCTCGCGCAGGCGGACCTCGCGGCCCGCAACATCCGTACGTACCTGCGCGGTTCGGGCCGGACCGCAGGCAGCCCCGCTTCTACGGCGGCGGCACCTCCACCCTGGCCAAGGGCAAGACCCTGCTGACGCCGTACATGCGGCGCCGGTTGGGGTACACCGCGGCCTGACGGGAGGGCCGCGCGGGGCGTGCCCGATCGGCCTCGACGTCGGCGCCCGTACGCCCGCCGAGACGGCCCTGGCGATCGGCGCGCAGGTGCTCGCGACGCTCGCCGGGAACGCCTGAGCGCCCGGCTACCGCGGCCGGGCGACCGTGCCGTCCCGCACCACCAGCGGCTCGGGGCAGTTCTCGACGACGAGTTCCGCGTCCCCGCCCGCCGGCACGACCGGGAAGTCGGTCACGATGCGCAGCGTTTCCGGCTCGGGTCCCAGGCCCGGTTGTCGGCGCAGCTCCGCGAGTTCCGCCTCCGACGGCTGGTCCCGCAGGTCCCGCCTGAGCGTCAGCTCATACGGATCAGCCATGGCCGCACGCTAACGCCCGCCGTCCAGCGCGGGGGCGAGCACCGTGAACACCCGGTCGACCAGGGCTGTCATGTCCGCCGTGCCGTCGCTGTCGCTCCACTGCCCGAGGACGGTGTCGAAGGCGGTCAGGACGACACCGGCGGCGAGGCGAGCGCGCAGCTCCGTGTCGGGGCCGGGCGCCAGCCGTGGGGCGAGCTGCTCGGCGAGCGCGTCACGCCACTGAGCCTGGTGCTCCAGGAACCGGGCCCGCAGGGACGGGGTGCGCAGGATCAACTGCACGACCCGCAGGGCCCGTTCGGCATGGTCGGAGCGGTCGGCGCAGGCGGCCAGCGGCACCTGGACGGTGTGCCGCATGGCGACGGACGGGCGCTCCCCGGCGGGCCGGCCGGCCAGCTCGGCGGACATCTGCTCGCCCATACCGGACAGGAACTGCACGACCACGTCCTCCTTGGACGCGAAGTACCGGAAGAACGTCCGCTTGGACGCGCCGGCCGCGGCCGCGATCTCGTCGATGGTGACCGCGTCGAAGCCGCGTCGGGCGAGCAACTGCAGGGCGGCCTCCATGAGTTCCTCGGTGACGAGCTGACGCTTGCGCTGGGCGAGGCTGGCTTTTGGACGCGTGTTCACCGCCCCATCGTACCTGCTGCCATTGATGTCACTGAGTAGCGTCTTGACACTTGGTGACAGCTTCGGCAGCGTGGGGTGCATGACGAAACAGCAGCGCTGGACCGCAGACCGGATACCGGACCAGACCGGGCGGGTGGCCCTCGTCACCGGGGCCAACAGCGGCCTCGGCCTCGCGACCGCCCGGGCCCTCGCCCGGCGCGGCGGGCAGGTGATCCTCGCCGTACGGGACCCGGCCAAGGGACGGTCCGCGGCCGACGTGATCACCGCCGAACAGCCCGACGCCCGACTGGAGGTGCGCCGGCTCGACCTCGCCGACCTCGACTCGGTGCGCGCCTTCGCCGACGGGCTGCGGGCGGACCGTCCACGGCTGGACGTACTGGTCAACAACGCCGGCGTGATGGCGCCGCCCCGCACTCTCAGCGCCCAGGGCAACGAACTGCAGTTCGCCGCCAACCACTTGGGTCACTTCGCGCTCACCGGGCTGCTGCTCGACCTGCTGACGGCCGGCCGCGATCCCCGGGTGGTCACGGTCAGCTCCCTCAACCACCGGCAGGGCACGCTCCATGACGACCCGTCAGGGCAGCGGGGCTACAAACCCATGGTGTTCTACAACCAGTCCAAGTTCGCCAACGCCGTCTTCGGCCGGGAGCTGCACCGTCGCCTCACCGCGGCGGGCAGCCCGGTGCGCAGCCTGCTCGCCCACCCCGGCTACACCCGGACCAACCTGCAGTTCAACGGCACGGTCGGTGCGGTGCGGCTGGTCTTCGGGCATCTCCTCGCACCCCTGTTCGCCCAGCCCGCCGAACAGGGAGCGCTCCCGCAGTTGTACGCCGCGACCGCGCCCGACGCGCACGGCGGCGACTTCATCGGCCCCGACGGCCGGGGCGAGCTGCGCGGCGCGCCGACCCGGGTACGGCTGTCCGACGCGGCGGCCGACGAGGAGACGGGCCGCCGCGTGTGGGACCTGTCGGAACGGCTGACCGGGGTGCGCTACGACCTGCCGACATCCGTCGGGCAGTGCCTCAGCGGCGGCTGCGCACCCGGGCGTCCCTCGGCGGCGCGATGAACTGCAGCTCCAGTGTGACCGGCGGTTCGGCCACGCCCGGGCCGCCCTCGGCCGCCCAGCGCACGATCTCCTCCGTGCAGTCGTCGTCCGTCGCGAACCCCACCCAGGTGGCCCGGCCACCGGCCCGGCGTCCCTCGGCGGAGGGCTGGACGACGATGACGTTGGCCTGATCGCAGGGGCCGAGGCAGTCCGTCGTACGGACCTGGAAGCCGTGCTCGGCCGCACCGGCGCGCAGCCGCTCCAGCTGCCAGGCGTGGTCGAAACCGGGGTGCTTGCGGGCCACGCCGCAGCAGCAGCCCCGGCAGACGACCACCGTGCAGGGGCGGCGGGCGGCGGCCCCGATCGCCACCCGCCCGCTCGCCGCGCGCGGCCCGGGCAGCCCGGAACTCGCTGCCACCCCGGTCAGGAGGCCGACAGGCCGACGTGGGCCAGCGCCTGCCGCAGCAGGAACCCGTGCCCGCCCGGCATCTCGCTCTGCACCGCCGGCGACGCCGCCTCCTGAGGGTCGAACCACACCAGGTCCAGGGCGTCCTGCCGGGGCTGGCAGTCACCGGTCACCGGCACGATGTACGCCAGCGACACCGCGTGCTGCCGGGGGTCGTGGTAGGGGGTGAGGCCCTGCGTCGGGAAGTACTCCGCGACGGTGAACGGCTGCAGGGAGGCCGGCAGGCGGGGCAGCGCAACCGGGCCCAGGTCCTTCTCCAGGTGGCGCAGCAGGGCGTCACGGACCCGCTCGTGGTGCAGGACCCGGCCGGAGACCAGGGTGCGGCTGACATTGCCGTCCGGTCCGATGCGCAGGAGCAGGCCGATCCGGGTGACTTCGCCGCTGTCGTCGACGCGCACGGGTACGGCCTCGACGTACAGGATCGGCATACGGGCGCGGGCCAGCTCCAGCTCGTCCTGGCTCAGCCAACCGGGCGTGGTCTCGGTCATGTCAGACATTGCTTGATCATACTTTCAATGACTGTGAGGGAGCCGGTAGATCCGGCGGGCATTGTCCGCGCCCGCCCAGCGCGCCAGGCGCAGCGCGTCGGACGGACTCAGTTCGTCGGCGTCCACCCGGTCCTGGAGGAGGTCCCCGAGACCCCGGCGGAACGCCAGCGAGCCGAGCGCGTAGAACTCGGCGACACCATAGGCGTCGGAGCTGTACAGCAGTTTGCGGAACGGTGTGATCTCCAGCGCCTCGGCCAGCACCGCCCGCGCCCGCACCGGTCCGACATGGTGCAGGGTGAGTCCCACGTCAAGGTAGACGTGCTCGAAGACCGCCGCCAGGTAGGCCGCCTGGCGCTGGTACGGCCAGCAGTGCAGCAGCAGGACCGGGATCGTGCCGGAGACCAGGCGCAGCCAGTCCGTCAGCAGGCTCGGGTCCGCCCGGTGCAGCCGGAGGTCGCTGTCCCCGAACCCGGTGTGCAGCTGAAGCGGCAGCCCCAGGTCCACGGCCGTCCACAGCAGGTGCCGCACCAGCACCGGATCGGCCAGCCGGCCGCCCCGCGTCAGCCACCGTCGGGCCGCCCAGGTGACCTCGGCGTCCGAGGGGCGGGCCGGGTCCAGGTCGAAGCCGGTGCGGTAGGCGGCCACCGACTTCACCGCGACCACACCGGGCCGCCGCACCGCGTCCAGCGCGGCCGCCCGGAAGGCATCGGCGTACGCCCCCGCCTCCACGCCGCGCGCGGCCACACCCTCCGCCACGCCCTCCAGCCGTACCACCTCGCAGGCGACGGCGCCCGCGGCCTCGGCCAGCTCGGCCGGCGAGGCCAGCGCCCGCGGGGCGAAACCGGTGTCGACGCAGAGCACGCCGGTGCGGGCGGCTGCCAGGAACCGCCGGTTGACCTCCCCGGCGCCCAGCTCGGCGCGCCGGGCCAGGTACACCTCGGCGGGGGTGTGCCGGGGCAGGTCCAGCAAGGGTGCGCAGTGGCGTCGTACCGCCACGCCCGCCGGAGTGTCGAAGGCCGAGACGCCGGGCCAGGACTCGCCCTCGGTGAGCAGTGACTCGAAGGCCGGGCCGTCCAGGTCGGCGATGGCCACGCCGTGGCAGTGGTGGTCCACCAGCTCCAGCTCCGCCAGCGCCTCGTGCACCGGCCCCCGCGCGGCGCCCATGTCAGTACCGCCAGCGGTAGGCCGCCGCCACCCGCGCGTCGTCCAGGCCGTCCACCGCCGCGCACTCACCCTCCCGGACGGCGATCACCGCGTCCGCGAGAACCGGGCCCAGCGCGGTGCGCAGCACGTCGTCCGTACGGAAGCCCGCGACGGCCTCGTCCAGCGAGGTGGGCAGCCGGCGCACACCCCGGGCCGCCGCCTGACCGGCGGGCAGCCGCACCGGGTCGCCGGTCGTCTCCTCGGGCAGCGCCGCGCCCGCCGTGACGCCGTCCAGGCCGGCCGCGATCAGACAGCCCAGCGCCAGATAGGGGTTGGCGGCCAGATCCACGGGCTTCACCTCCAGGTTGGCCTGCTCCGCGCGGTGCCCCGCCGTTCCGGGGACCAGCCGGATCGCCGTCTCGCGGGTCTCCAGGCCCCAGGCGGTGAACACCCCCGCCCACTGGGACGGTTTGAGCCGCAGATAGCTGGCCGGGCTGGGCGCGGTCACCGCCGTCAGCGCGGGCAGCCGGGCCAGGACACCGGCCGCGAAGGACTCCGCCTCGGCGGTCATGCCGTGGCGGCGCTCACCGCCCGTGTGCAGATTGCGGCCGTCGCGCCACGCGGAGAGGTGGACATGGCCGCCGTTGCCGACGCCCAGCGCGGACACGGCGGGGGAGAAGGACACCCGCAGTCCGTGGCGGCGGGCCACCGCCCGGATCGTCTGGCGCACCAGCACACTGCGGTCGGCCGCCGCCACCGGGTCCAGGGCACCGACCGACATCTCGAACTGCCCGGCTGCGTACTCCGGATGGACCTGGTCGACCTCCACCCCCTGCGCCGCGCAGGCCGCCAGCAGATCGGCGAGGCAGTCGCTCAGCTCCACCTGCCGGGCCGCGCCGTACGCCGGCCCGGTCGCCGCCGGGACGAACTCTCCCTCGGGCGCCGAGCCCAGGCCGACCGCCCACTCGACCTCGATGCCCGCGCGGAAGGACAGACCCCGTTCAGCGGCCGCCGCGGCGACGGTGTGCCGCAGGAAGGTGCGCGCACATCCCGGGTGAGGTGCGCCGTCCTGGGTGATCCGGTCCACCGGCGCCCACGCCCAGCCGGGCTGCGCCGCCAGCACCACCAGCCGGTCGAAGTCCGGGTAGAGCCGCAGATCGCCGTCCGGGGTGCCGAGTACGTCCGTGGTGGCGATCTGGTCGTTCGCCAGGAAGGTGTCGAACACCGGGGACATCCCCACACCCCAGGCCGCGGCCGAGGGCAGCTTCGCCGTCGGCACCGTCTTCACCCGGGCGACGCCCGCGGTGTCGACGTAGGCGAGGACGACACCGTGCACCCCCCGCCCGGACAGCTCCCCGCTCAGCGCGGTCGCCCGCTCCACGTCACCGGGGCGCCCGCCGGGCACCGGGTCGCCAAGGGTGGTCATCATCCGGCTCCGGGTCTCGTGGATCGTCTGGAACGTCCGGGTCTCGTGGATCGTCCTACGGCTTCACGGCCACCGCGCCGTACTGCGGCACCGCCGCGGCACCGGGCTCGGCATGCCACTGGGAGCACGACACCAGGCCCGGCTCCAGCAGCTCCAGGCCCTCGAAGAACGCGGCGATGTCGGCGCCGCCGCGGGCGGTGATCGGCGGAGTGGCGTTCTCGTTCCAGAACCGCATCGCCGGGACCTGGCCCGCCCCGCCCAGCTCGTCGTCGTACGTCGGATGGGTCAGCACCAGGAAGCTCCCGGAGGGCACCGCGGCCATGATCCGGCGCACGATGTCCCGGGCCTCCTCGGTGTCCAGCACGAAGTTGAGGATGCCGAGCATCATCACCGCGACCGGCCGGGTCAGGTCGAGGGTGTGCGCGGCACGCTCCAGGATGGCGTCCGGGTCGTGCACATCGGCGTCGACGTAGTCGGTGACGCCCTCCTCCGCCCCGGTCAGCAGGGCCCGGGCGTGGACCAGCACGATCGGGTCGTTGTCGACGTACACGATCCGCGACTCGGGCGCGATCCGCTGCGCGATCTCGTGCGTGTTGTCGACGGTGGGCAGTCCGGTGCCGATGTCCAGGAACTGCCGCACCCCGCGCTCGGCGGTCAGATGCGCCACCGCCCGCCCCAGGAAGTCGCGGTCCGCGCGGGCCACCTCACGGATCACCGGGAACATACCGGCGACCTGCTCGCCGATGTGCTGGTCGACCTCGTAGTTGTCCTTGCCGCCGATCCAGTAGTTCCACACCCGTGCGTTGTGCGCCACAGCGGTGTTCAGCCGCGCCGTGCCCTCCGCCGGGGTGCCCTCGTCGCTCACGTCTCGGTCCCCTCCACGTCCCTGCCGGTCACGCGGCCATTGTGCCCCCCGAAGATCGGCATGTCCCGGAAACGATGCGCTCGGCGGTACGACCGGGGCTGTCCCGGGCCCCCGGTAGGGTGACGAGCGGCCCCTCACCGCACAGAAGGCAGGACATGCCCTACTCCTCCGCCTCGCCCCTGAACCGGCCCGCGCAGTCGTCGGCGCCCGCCGCCGACATACGGCTGATCGTCACCGACATGGACGGCACGCTGCTGGACGACGACAAGCGGCCCCCCGCCGGGCTGTGGGACGTGCTGGCGCGGCTGCGGGAGCGCGGGGTGCTGTTCAGCCCGGCGAGCGGACGGCAGTACGCCACCCTGGAGCGGGAGTTCGCCGAGGTCGCCGACGGGATGGTGTTCATCGCCGAGAACGGCACCTACGTGGTGCGCGACGGGCGGGAGCTGAGCTCCGACCCGATGGAACGGGGCGTCGCCGCGGAGGTGGTGCGGTGCGTACGCGGGCTGGCGGCCGACGTGGGGGCCGTGGTCTGCGGCAAACGGTCCGCTTACGTGGAGCGCACCGACGAGGCGTTCCTCGCCGAGGTGCGCAAGTACTACCTCCGCCACGAGATCGTGGAGGACGTCACCGCCGTCGACGACGACGTCATCAAGGTCGCCCTCTACGACTTCGGCTCGGCCGAACGGACCACCGCCCCGGCGCTGGCGTCCTTCGCCGCCACTCACCAGGTCGTCGTCTCCGGCGAGCACTGGGTCGACGTCATGAACCGCACCGCCAACAAGGGCGCCGCCCTGCGCCGCCTCCAGCGGGAGCTGGGCGTCACACCCGCGCAGACCATGGTCTTCGGCGACTACCTCAACGACCTGGAGATGCTGGACGCCGCGGAGTGGTCCTTCGCCATGGCCAACGCCCACCCGGAGGTCGTCCGGCGGGCCCGCCATCTCGCCCCGTCCAACAACGACAACGGTGTGCTGCGGACCATCGCCCGGGTGCTCGACCTGCCGCTCGCGGGCTGAGCGCGCGTCAGGCCCGCTGCACGTGGCCGTGCGGCCAGGCCCAGGCCGCGATCTCCGCGTCGGTGCGGCCCAGGGCCACCAGGCGGACCACTTCGCCCTCCCGGTCGGTGAGCGGTTCGGCCGGCGGGGGTGTGGCCGGGCGGGGCGGTGCCGGGTCCTGCGGGGCCGTGAGCTGCCTCAGCAGGCGGACCGTGACGGAGGGGGAGACCAGACGTGCTCGTCGAGGTCGAAGGCCGTCCAGCTTCGGCATGCGGATGTCCAGGAGACAGGCGTCCGGGCGGTGGCGACGGGCCAGCTCCACGGCCTCCTCGCCGTCCGCCGCCTCGGCGATCACCGTCATGTCGGGCTGGGCGTCGAGGAAGAAGCGGAAGCCCGTGCGGACCATCTCCTGGTCGTCCGCGATCAGGACTCGGATGGGCGCCGGGTGGTCATGGTGCGGGCTCCGGGTGCGGTCGTCGGCTTCTGGTCGCGCTCTCGCGGCGCAGCCGCATGCGGTCACGCGCCCTTCCCCGTGGGTACGGTCACGCTGCCCGGGGGCGCCCCGGCCGTCCGGCCTGGGTTCGGTGCGGCCCTCGGCCGTTCGGCCGATCCCGGCGCGGGCCGGCTCGACCTACGGTGATCGGCATGAAGAGCGCAACCGCCCGGGGCTGCGGCCGGGGCGGCTCGGTCTGCCGGTGCGCACCGCCGTGCCCGCGCCGGCCTCCGGCCTCCTCACGGGACTCACGGTGGCCTCCGGCGGGAGCGCTGGGGTGGGCCTCGCCGAGTCGCAGGCTTCGTTTCCCGGTCGGTCGTGAAGCGTGCGCGGTCGGTCGTGAAGCCTCCACTGTGCCATCGTGAGACGGGATGTCCGCCGGGCCTTCGTCGAGAGGGAAGCCGTATGACCGAGCCGTCCGTTGTCGCCCGTCTCACCCGGGAGCTGACCTCCGGGCTGAAGACGGACGACCTGGAGGACTTCTACCGGGACCTGCACCGCCACCCGGAGACGGCCTACCGGGAACACCGCACCGCGGCGAAGCTCGCCGGCCGGCTGCGCGCCGCCGGCTACCGGGTGGTCGAGGGCATCGCCCACACCGGTGTGGTGGGGGTGCTGGCGAACGGGGACGGGCCGGTGGTGTGGCTGCGGGGCGACATGGACGCGCTGCCGGTGGCGGAGGCAACCGGCCTGGAGTACGCGTCCCGGAACGCCGGGGTGATGCACGCGTGCGGGCACGATCTGCACATCACCTGGCTCGCGGCCGCCGCCGAGGCGCTCGCCGCGGGCCGCGCCACCTGGTCCGGCACGCTCGTCGTGGTCGGCCAGCCCGCCGAGGAGGCGGGCGGCGGGGCGGCGGCGATGGTGCGGGACGGGATCCACGAGCGCTTCCCGCGCCCCGACGCGCTGTTCGGGCAGCATGTCACCCCGGGACCGGCCGGGTTCTGCTCGCACACCCCCGGGCTGATCCTGTCCGCCTCCGACGACCTCGACATCGTGGTGCACGGCGTGGGCGGGCACGGCTCACGCCCCGAGTCGACCGTCGACCCCGTCGTCACCGCGGCGTACGTCGTCACGCGGCTGCAGACCGTGCTCGCCCGCGAGGTCGCCGCCCGCGACTCCGTCGTGCTGACGGTGGGTCAGTTCCATGCCGGTACGCAGCACAACATCATCCCGGCCGACGCGCGGCTCGCCCTGAACCTGCGCACCCAGGACACGCGGGTCCGTGAGCACGTCCTCGGTGTGGTCCGGCGGATCGTGGAGGGCGAGTGCCAGGCCGCGGGCTGTCCGGTGCCGCCGGAGATCTCGGTGCGGCCCGGCTACCCGAACACCGTCAACGACGCCGACCTGGACGCCTCGGTCGCCGCCGTGCACCGTGAACTGTTCGGCGCGGAGCGGGTGTTCGACTTCGGCCCGGCGATGGGCAGCGAGGACTTCTCCCTGCTCGCCCCCGAGGGTGTGCCGTACGCCTACTGGTTCGTGTCGTCGACCCCGTCGGCGGTGTGGGAGGCCGCGCCCGGCGAGGACCTGACGGAGAAGCTCGCCAACGTGCCGGGAAACCACAGCCCCTTGTTCGCCCCGGACCTGTCGGTGCTGATGCCGGGGGTACGGACCCTGGTGTCGGCGGCGCTGAGCAGGCTCGCCTCCTAGGCCGCCCGGCCGGTCACCTCCTCGACCACTTCCTTGTCCAGCGCCGCCCGCACCAACGCGGCGGCGAGCACGGCCGGTTCGGTGTCGCCCGCGAGCTTCAGCAGGCGCTCCGGATCGGTCGGCAGGCCGAGCCGCTTCGCTCCCGCGAGGGCCTTGTCGTCCAGGAGGGGGCCGACCTCCGGCCAGACCCGCTGGGCCTCCCGCAGGAAGATGTCGGCGCCGGCGGGGCCCATGCCCGGGAACTCCTGCAGCAGTCGGCGCAGTTCGCCGAGATCGCCGTCCGCCTCCTTGCGCAGCCGTCGCAGGTCGCCGCCCCAGCGCTCGGTCAACAGCTCTGCCGCCTCGCCGAGTTGCGTCGCGGTGCGCTCGTCGTAGCGCCGGTAGCCGCCCCGGCCCAGCGCGTCCACCCGCTCCTGCCAGTCCGCGTCGGCCATCCGGCGGGGATCGCGCAGTCCCGCGTCGTACAGGGCGCGGGCGGTGTCGACGGCGATCGAGCCGCGGATCCGGGCGCTGAGCAGATGGGCCAGTACGAGCAGCCGGTACAGCGGCTGCGGGGTGTCCTTCAGCCTGATCCCCGCCTCCTCGGCGTACGTCCGCCCGTGCGCGTCGAGGAGTTCGCGCACCACGCGCCGGTCGTCGCCGGTCATGGTTTGAGCGGATCGTGGCCGATGGTCATCAGCCGGTGCCGGCGCCGGGTGTCCTCGGCGTCGGGTTCGTTCGCGATGTCCGTCTGCCCGGACACCGTGTCCACGACCTGGCGCATCACCCGGATGTCGTCGTCGGTGAGGTCCATGCGCCGCTTCTGCAGAATCGCCAGGACGTGCTGCCCCGTCGGGGTGCCCGCCCGGTCCGGCAGGGGCTCCACGTCCTCCGCGGCGTCCCGTACCCGCAGCCAGTCGGCGAGCTCCGCCGAGGTCATGTTCACCACGCGGTGGAAGTCCTCCCACAGCGCCTCGAGTTCGAGGGCGTCGGCCATGGCGTGCCCCTTTCCCGTGTCGGTCCGGCCCCGTGCAGGTCAGCTCTCGTGCGGCAGGTTCTCCGCCTCGAACATCCAGCGCTGCTTCTCCAGCTCCGCGGTGATGCCGATGAGCAGGTCCTGGGTGACCGGGTCGGGCTCGGCGGTCGCGTCGATCCGCTCGCGCAGCCCCTCGATGGCCCGTCCCAGCGAGTCGGCCATCACCTGCACGACGTCCGCGTCGCGCAGCCAGCCGTCCTTCGGGCCCGGCAGCGCGAACGACGTCGCGACCGTCTCCGGCCGTCCGTCCGGGGACATGCCGAGCGCGGCGCCCCGCTCCGCGACCGTGTCGGCGTAGGACCGGGCGGCGTCGACGACCTCGTCCAGCTGGAGGTGGATCGAGCGGAACCGGGGCCCCACGATGTTCCAGTGCGCCTGCTTCCCGACGAGGGAGAGCCCGATCAGATCCACCAGAGTGCTCTGCAGGGCCTCGAAGGTGACCCGGCGGGCCGATTCGGGAAGCGGGCTCTTCACGACAGTCATACGGTGCCTCTCCTTGTCACGCGGTCCCGATGCATCCGGTCGGTGCGGAGCGGACGTGCCCGTTCCGCGCACGGCGCGACCACTCCACGGGGGCGCGGGTGCCCCGGGCGCACCTCCGCAAACCCCAGGCGAGTCAGCCCGGGAGCACCCGGTCGAGGAACTCCGTGAGGGCCGTGAACACCTCCGCCCGGACCGTCTCGTGGAACACCTCGTGCCGCGCCCCGGGCCAGATCCGCCCGGTCGCGGCGCCCCCGCTCAGCCGCTCCACGCCGGCCCGGCTGCCGGGCAGCGGCACCAGCCGGTCGTCGTCGCCGTGCAGCCACAGCACCGGGAGCGGGCCCACGTCCCCGCCCTTGTCCACCGCCTCCAGGGTCCGTACGAAGGCTTCGAGCGTCGGCCGCTTCATCGGCCCGTGCCACACCAGCGGGTCCGCCGCGTACGCCGCGCCGACCGCCGGGTCGCGGGAGAGCGCCGCCGGGTTGATCGGGATGTCGGGAATCTCCTCGTGCGCCAGCAGCCGGCCCGGGGTCTCCCAGGCGCCGATCACCGGCCCGGACAGGACGAGGGCGGCGAGCTCGTCGCCGTACCGCTGCGCGTAGCGGGCGGCGATCAGACCGCCCATGGAGTGGCCGACGAGGACGAGGGGCAGGCCGGGGTGCGCGGCCCGGGCGAGGTCCGCGACCGTGTGCACGTCCGTGACGACGTCCTCGAAGTCCTCGATCAGCACCCGCTCGCCCGCCGACCTGCCGTGCCCGATGTGGTCGGGGCCGTGGACGGCCGCGCCGTGCGCCACGAGGACGTCGGCGAGCCCCTCGTACCGGCCGGTGTGCTCGCCGTAGCCGTGCACGAGGAGCACGAGGTACCGGGCCCGGTCGTTCGGCCACTCGCGGGTGTGGATCGTGCCCCGGGTACCGGTGAAGGTGTGCTCGCGGCTGTCGGCCATCGGTCCTCCGGGTGCGTCAGCGGGGTTGCCGGGATGGGATCTTCCCAGGAGGCCGGGCAGCGGTCTATAGTCCAAAACTAGCAGTGGTAATTAATGTGTCGGCCAGGAGCTTCAGGAGTTCTGTCGTGCGTCCCGTCCACTTCGCGGCCGCCCGCCGCACCCCCATCGGCAGACTGCGCGGCGCCCTGTCCTCGGTGCGGCCCGACGACCTCGCCGCGGCCGTGATCCGCGGACTCGTCGCCGACATGCCCGCGCTCGACCCGGCCCGGGTCGACGACGTCTACTGGGGCGCCGCCAACCAGGCGGGCGAGGACAACCGCAACGTCGCCCGCATGGCCGCCCTGCTCGCGGGCCTGCCGGAGTCCGTGCCGGGCGCCACCGTCAACCGCCTGTGCGCCTCCGGCCTGGAGGCCGTCACCACCGCCGCCCGCGCCATCGCCGCCGGGGAGGCGGACATCGTGGTGGCGGGCGGCAGCGAGTCGATGAGCCGCGCCCCCTTCGTCCTGCCGCGCCCCGACGAGGCCCTCCCGCACCGGATGGAGACCTACGACACCCGGCTCGGCTGGCGGCTGGTCAACCCGGCGATGAAGGACCTGCACGGGCTGCTGTCCATGGGCGAGACCGCCGAGGAGGTCGCCGAGCGGTACGGCATCACCCGCGAACGGCAGGACGACTTCGCCCTGCGCAGCCACCGGCGCGCCGCGCTGGCCCGCAAGAACGGCCACTTCGACGACGAAATCCTGCCGGTCGAGCGCCCCGACTCGGTGGTCGTCGACACCGACGAGTCCATCCGCGAGGACACCTCCCACGAGAAGCTGGCCGCCCTCAGGCCCGTCTTCCGCAAGGACGGCACCGTCACCGCGGGCAACGCCTCCCCGATGAACGACGGCGCCGCCGGACTCCTCCTGGTCAGCGAGGAGGCCCTCAACGAGCTGGGCCTGGAGTCCCTGGGCCGGTATGTCGCCGGTGCCTCCGCCGGCGTCCACCCCGACGTGATGGGCATCGGACCCGTCCCGGCGACCCGCAAGGCACTCGCCCGCGCCGAGTGGACCATCGGCGACATCCAGGAGGCCGAGTTCAACGAGGCGTTCGCCGCGCAGGCCCTGGCCTGCGTCGACCAGCTGGGCATCGACCCCGACCTGGTGAACCCCAGCGGCGGCGCCATCGCCCTCGGCCACCCGCTCGGCTGCTCCGGCGCCCGCATCCTGACCACCCTCCTGCACCGCATGCGCCGCACGGGCGCGGAGCGGGGCCTGGCGACGATGTGCGTGGGGGTGGGGCAGGGGAGCGCGGTCCTGGTCGAGCGGCACTGAGCGCGGTTCCGGCGGGCCGGGCGGGTCGCTGGGCGAGACGGTCCTTACCGGCGGCAGATGCGTGCGCATAGCATCGGCATCCGCATGGACACTATGACGCTCTGGCACATCACCGGCTGGGAGTTCGCCGCCCTCGCCCTCGCGGCCCTGCTCGTCGGCTTCTCCAAGACGGCCGTGAGCGGGGCCAACACCGTCAGCCTCGCCATCTTCGCGGCCGTGCTGCCCGCCCGCGCCTCCACCGGCGTGCTGCTGCCGATCCTGATCGCCGGGGACGTCCTGGCCGTCCTCACCTACCGGCGGCACGCCCACTGGCCCACGCTGTGGCGGCTGTTCCCGGCGGTCGCGGCGGGCGTGGTCGTCGGGACGCTGTTCCTGATGTGGGCCGACGACGCGATCGTACGGACCTCGATCGGCGCGATCCTGCTGCTGATGGCGGGCGTCACGGTGTGGCGACGGCGGACCGCCGGGCGGGCCGCCGACCCCGACGCGGTCGTCACGCGGGCGGGCCGGGTCAAGGCCCGCTCGTACGGTGTGCTCGGCGGCTTCACCACGATGGTCGCCAACGCGGGCGGCCCGGTGATGTCGATGTACCTGCTGTCGGCCGGCTTCCGCAAGCTCGGCTTCCTCGGCACCTCGGCGTTCTTCTTCCTCATCGTGAACGTGTCGAAGGTGCCGTTCAGCGCGGGCCTCGGCCTGATCGACGGCCGCTCACTGCTCCTCGACGCCGCGCTCGTCGTGTTCGTCGTCCCCGGAGCCCTGTTGGGTAAATGGGCAGTGGACCGGATCAACCAGCGACTCTTCGAACAACTCGTCATCGCCGCGACCGTCGTCGGCGCCCTGCAACTGCTACTGCGCTAGCAACGCCGGTACGTCCGCGAAGGAGTCGACCACGTGATCGGGCGTACCGCTCGCCGACTCCAACGTCTCCGGCAGGAACTTGCCCGTCCTGACCAGCACCCCGGCGATTCCGGCCCGCTGCGCCGCCAGCACGTCCGACTCGACGTCGTCGCCGACCATCAGCGCCTCGTCCGCACCCACGCCCAGCCGGCCCAGCGCCGCCGCGAAGAACGCCGGTGACGGCTTTCCCGTCACCTCGGCCTCCACCCGCGCCGCCGCCTCCAGACCGGCCACGAACGCGCCCGAGTCCAGCCGCAGCCCCGCGTCGGTACGCCAATACAGGTTCCGGTGCATCGCCACCAGCCGCGCACCTCGCTGCACCTGCCCGAAGGCCCGGTCCAGCGCCGCGTACCCGAACTCGGGCCCGGCCCCGCCCAGCACCACCACGTCGACGTCACCGTCCTCGTCGTCGCCCACCAGCGTCACCCCGACCAGGTCCTCCCGTACGTCACCGCTGTTCAGCAGCGAGCACCGCGCCCCCGGATACCGCGCGGCCAGATGCGCCGCCGTGACGGCGGGCGCGGTGAGGATGTCGTCGGCGGCCACCGGGAAGCCCGCCTCGCCGAGTGTCCGTGCGATCGACGCGCGCGTACGGGATGTCGTGTTGGTGACCAGGGACACACCGAACCCGGCCTCCCGCACCGCCCGCAGCGCCTCCACGGCACCCGGCAGCGGCTTCCAGGAGACGGTCAGCACCCCGTCGATGTCGATCAGCACGGCACGCACCGGACCCATACGGCCGACCCTAGCGGCCCACCACCGGCGGTGCGCGTCAGTCGCCCGACGGTCCCTGCGCCCGGAACGCGGCGGCCCAGTCGGAGGTGGCCCGCAGACCGCCGAAGGTGTAGAAGTGCAGCCCCAGATCGCCGTGCCGCCGCATGTCGTAGCCCTCGGCCAATGCCTGCACGAACCGGTCGGGGCCCGCGGTGCCCATCAGGTTGGTGAGCGAGAACCCGTACTTCTTCGCGATGCCCGCGCTGGTGCCGACGCCGAAGCGGCGCGCGTACGTCAGCAGCCGCCGTATCCCGGCCGGCCCCGGCACCCCGACCCGCACCGGCAGCGCGATGCCCCGCTCGCGTACGGACTCGACCCAGGTCAGCACCGCGTCGACGTCGAAGCCGAACTGGGTGGTGACGCTGCCCTGCAGGCCCTCCTCCCGCAGCACGGCGGCCTTCTCCTCCAGCGCCGACCACAGCACTGTTGCGGCGATCGCCGGGTGTCCCTCCGGGTAGCCGCTCACACCGACGTGCCGCACGCCGTACTCCTGGAGCAGCCCGGAGCGCAGCACGGCGAGCGAGTCGTCGTACGGCCCGAGCGGCACCGCCGGGTCACCAGCGACGACGAAGACGTCGTCCACCGCTCCGGCCTCCCGCAGCGCGGCGAGGAACTCCGCCAGCTCCGCCCGGGAACGCAGCCGCCGCGCGGAGACATGCGGGACCGGCACGAGGCCGAGCCGCCGCACGGCGCGGGCGGCCGCCAGACGCATGTCCAGGTCCTCGTTGCCGAGGAAGGTGACGTTGACGCGGGTGCCGGCGGGGATGGTGCCGTGCGCCTCTTCCAGCCGGGCCACGTCCTTGCCGGTCATCTCCAGGGAGAAGTCGTCGAGGAGGGCGTGAGCGGGAGTGGCGGGGAGGGCGTGGGCGGGGGTGCCGGGGAGGGTGGGGACGACGTCCATCGGTGTGCGGTCCCGCCCCTCGTCCGTCGTGGCCGTGCCTGATGCACGGAGTCCGTGCTGAATCGATCCGGCGGACAGGCTAACAAGCCCCACCCGTACCCTCGACGCCATGTCCCCGCACGTCCTCGTCCTCGGCGGCACCACCGAGGCCCGCGAACTGGCCGCCGCCCTCACCGCCCGCCCCGGTGTCCGGGTCACCACCTCGCTCGCGGGCCGGGTGTCCCGGCCGGGCGCGCTCGACGGGGACGTACGGACCGGCGGGTTCGGTGGGGCCGAGGGGCTGGCCGGGTGGCTGCGGGAGCACGGCGTGGACGCGGTGGCGGACGCCACGCATCCCTTCGCCACCGGGATCACCGCGAACGCGGCACGGGCGGCCGCCGCCACCGGTCTGCCGCTGGTGGTGCTGCGCAGGCCGGGCTGGACGGCGGGACCGGGCGACCGCTGGCACGACGTCGCCTCACTGGAGTCGGCGGCTCGGCTGCTGCCGTCGGTGGGCCGCCGGGTGTTCCTCACCACCGGCCGCCTGGGCCTGGCCGCCTTCGCACACCTGACGGACCTGCACTTCCTCGTACGGTCCGTGGAGCCGCCCGAGCCACCGATGCCGCCGGACGTCGAACTGGTCCTGGCGCGCGGGCCGTTCACCGTGGCGGACGAGCTGGCGCTGCTGCGGTCGCACCGGCTCGACGTCGTGGTGACCAAGGACAGCGGGGGAGCGGCCACGGCGGCCAAGCTGACGGCCGCCAGGGAGCTGGGCCTGCCGGTGGTGGTCGTACGGCGGCCGCCGCTGCCAGAGGGCGTCACGGCGGTGCCGGACGTGGCCGGCGCGCTCGCCCGGCTCGGCCTCAGCCCGGCGTGACCACCGAGGCCCGCACGCGATCGAGGGCGCGCAGCACCTCGGCGCGGTGCTTGGCGCTGACGATCCAGGCGGGCAGCCGGGCCAGCAGCGTCATCTTCTGCCCCGTGTCGTACCAGGGCGCCCGCTCCCGCAGGTCCGCGGCGACGAACCGGCGGATCAGGTCCAGGTGCCGGAGGTTGTAGGCCCACAGCCAGCCGTGGCGGGTCTCGGTCTGCAACCACAGGGGAGCACCGAAGTACGGGTCACGCGCGGGCCCTTGCGAGCTGCCGCAGAAGGCGACCCAGCCCTTGTCACGGGTCCGGGCCGGCCCGCAGGAGCGGCAGATCAGCCGACGCGGCGCGACGAGGGCCGCTCGGGCGCCCTCCCCGGGCACCGCCAGCACCCGCGCGACGCCCTCACAGCGCGGGCAGCGCACCAGGATCGAGTCGAGGAACTCATAGATGCCGCTGCGCGGGTCACGGAAACGGACGGGGGAGGCAGACATGGCCTGAAGTATGGCCGCCGCACGCCCACGGAGGCACCCGGTTTTCGCGGCCGGGGACCGTGGGTCCTTGTCAGGTGTTCTTCGGGTTGCGGCGCAGCAGATACGTGTCCATGATCCAGCCCTTGCGCGCACGGGCCTCGGCGCGCAGCCGCTCGATGCGGGGCGCGGCCTCGGCGATCGGACCGGAGGCGAGGATCTCGTCCGGGGTGCCTATGTACGCGCCCCAGTAGATGTCGATGTCCTGGTCGGCGTACTTCCGGAAGGTCTGCTGGGCGTCGAGCATCACCACCACGTCGTCGACGCCCTCCGGGAAGCCCTCCGCGAGCCGCCGCCCCGTGGTGATCTGCACCGGGCGCGCCACCCGGTTCAGACCGGTGCGGTGCCGGGCGACGAGCGCGGAGACACTGCTGATGCCCGGCACGACGTCGTACGCGAACGGGACCGCGCCCCGCGCCAGCACCTCCTCCAGGATCCCGATCGTGCTGTCGTAGAGCGCCGGGTCGCCCCACACCAGGAAGGCGCCGCTCTCCTCCTCGCCGAGCTCCTCGGTGATCAGCCGCTCGTAGATGTCCGCGCGGGCGCTGCGCCAGTCCTCGACGGCCGGCGAGTACGCCGCGCCGCCCGCCCGGCGGTCCCGCTCCGGGTCGCGGGCCTCGACGACCCGGTAGCCGCCCTCCGGTATGTGGGTGCGGAGCATGTCGTGACGCAGTTGCGTGAGGTCGCCCTTCACCTCGCCCTTGTCGAGGACGAAGAACACGTCCGTGCTCCGCAGCGCCCTCACCGCCTGCAGGGTCAGCTGGTCCGGGTCGCCCGCGCCGATGCCGATGACATGAATCTTTCGCACACCACGAGTCTGCCGTACCCCACTGACGGTGACGGCACCGGCACCGCTTCACGGGCGGGGTCGGTCAGAGGCGGGGTGCCCGGGTGCGGGCGTCCACGGGGCCAGCGCCGCGTTCGACGTCCGCCGCCAGCTCCCGCGCCCAGGCGGCCAGCCCGGCGAGGTCGATGCCGTACGGACGCCACCGCCCCGACCCGGCCGCCCACTCCTCGGCGGCCCCGGCGCCCCGCCGCAGCAGCCGGGGCCCGCCCGTGACATTGCCGCGGGCCGCGTGCGTGAGCCCCACCGCGAGCTGAGCGAGCCCGCGCCACAGGGCGCGCTCGTCCTCCGGGCCCGACTTCCAGGCGTCCTCGAAGACCTCGTGCGCGTGGAACGGCTTGCCCGCGGCGAGCAGCGCCCGCGCCTCGGCGACGGTCTCCTCCGGCGTGCGCACCACGCCCTCCGGCTGCCGCGCCACCCCCTGCTCGCCGTACGGCAGCGGCCGCCCCAGCCCGTCCCGCGGCCGCGCGTTGCGTGCCCGCCCCTCACCGTCACGGTCCCGCGCGCCGGCCGGCCGGCGGCCGCTCGTGTGCCCAGTGCTGCCCATACCGCGATTGTCCCGCGCGGGTGCCCTTTCGGTGCACCGCCCCCCGTGCGGTAAAGTTCTGCTCGCACGATCACGCGGCACACCGCACGGTCGCGCAACGGGACGTGGCGCAGCTTGGTAGCGCACTTGACTGGGGGTCAAGGGGTCGCAGGTTCAAATCCTGTCGTCCCGACTCGTGAGAGTCGCAGATGAGGGCTGGTTTCGGAGGCATCCGAAGCCGGCCCTTGATCATTCTTGGGTGTGTACGTCCTGCTGGAGGGGTGGGAACGCTCGTTCACCCGCCGTCGGCCCCAGTGGGCAGCGGTGGTTCCGTCTCGACGCGCCCACTCCTCGTCGGTGAGAACCCGGGACCGGTGAGGTAGGTGTGCGGCCAGTACCGGTACTGGCCGGCGCTCATCCAGAACGGGGTGTCCCCGGCGACATGGCCGAGCAGGACGTCCGCGCCGCCGACGCGGAACTCGCCGCGCGGTACCACATGGGTGCGCTGCCGTCGCAGCAGCCGCCCGACTGGTGGAAAACCAGCGGGCCGTGACGGCACGTCAGCCGCCGCACCAGATCCTCGGCTGCATCGGTCAGGGCAAGCCGGGCGTCACGATGGATCGAGATGGCACACCTGGTGCTACGGCGAGGTGGGCACGTGGGGGGAGCGGAGCACGAGCAGGGTGATCTCGCTGGGGGCGAAGACGCGGAACGGCGGGCCCCAGAAGCCGGTGCCGCGGCTGGTGTAGAGGAGGGTGCGGGTGCCGTGTCGGCTCAGGCCCGCGACGACAGGCTGGTCGATGCGGACCAGGTGGTGGAAAGGCCAGATCTGGCCGCCGTGGGTGTGGCCGGAAAGTTGGAGGTCGATGCCGGCGGCTGCCGCCCGGTCGACGAACTTGGGCTGGTGTGCCAGGAGCAGGACGGGCAGCTCGGGGTTGGTGCTGCTCAAGGCTCCGGCGAGGTGGGCACGGTGGCCTTCCAGGCCGGAGGACTCGGCGGTGACGTCGTCCACGCCGGCGACCACGAGAGTGTCGCCTCCGCGTTCGAGCAGCAGATGGCGGTTGCGCAGCGGTTCCCAGCCCAGCTCGTCCATCAGGTCGACCCAGCCCTGGGCCTCGCTGTAGTACTCGTGGTTGCCGGTGACGTATACACGGGCCCGGGTTGCCCGCACGGTACCGAGTGGGGCGGCCTGGGCGCGGCGGCGTTCGGCCGTGCCGTCCGCGATGTCGCCGGTGTGGCAGACCAGGTCGGCTTCCAAGGTGTTCACCGTCTCGCACACCCGTGCCGACCAGCGGGCGCGGTCGAGGGGGCCGTAGTGGGTGTCGGTGATGAGGACGACGCGGAGGCCATCCAACCCGGGACCCAGCCGGGAAAGTTGCACGTCGAGTCGGCGCACGCGCGGCACACGGCGGGCCTCGGCGTACCCCCAGCCGAGCAGTACGGCGGTTACGCCGAGGACGGCCCAGGTGACGATTCGGGCCCGGTCCTGGCTCTCGCCGACGCCGGCCACTGTCAGGGCGAGCCGCAACAGGACGCCGAGCAGGACGGACCAGGTGAACAAGACCCAGCTGGTGCCCAGCAGGGTGTCACCGGTGATGGCCGCCCGGTCCTGCTGGCGCCGGCCGTGGCCGCGCACCATCGCGAGCGGCATACATATGAGGCCGAGGGCGAACAGGGCGGTGCCGACCAGCGTGACAGGCAGCGGCCAATGCTGGCCGGTGTGCAGGAGCACCCAGCAGGGCACGGCCCACAGCAGTACGGGGGCGATCAGGGGGAGGTAGCGCATCAGGCGGTGCAGTCGGCTCTTCCGCGGCGCTTGCGCTTCACCCTCGGCGGGCCGGGTGTCGCTGGTGTCGGTCACGCTTGCCCTCCCTGACCAGGCTGCCTTCTCGCGCACTGTATCCGGTCGGCTTGGGCCGGCCGGGCCGGCGTTCATGGGCCGGGCCCTCAGGGCGAAGGGTTTAGCCGATGATGGCGAGTACCGGCCTCACTGAGGCCGGTCAATGCACGCTCGCAACGGGGCGTTGATGTGTCACGAGTTGGGGAGGTCGTCCTCACGCCTCCTCCGTACTGAGCCTTCCGGAACAGCGGCGCTCACCCCAGGCCACCTGGCTGCTGGCCAGGACCGCCTCGCGTACGGCCACGTCCAGATGGGTGCGCCACGCCCCGGTCCAGGGCGTGTCCGAGCGGGAGAGGAGGGGACCGCCGTACCGGCGCAGCAGAGTCCGCATCACCGTGACGCAGTGCACGCAGCACCTCGGCGGCGTCGCAGGACACGGGGTGCTCAGCGCGTACCTGCCGGTGGCGATGTCGCCGCCGAGGGCCCGGCACAGGTGGGAGATCTCCGCCTTGAAGGTGGACGCGGTCACGGGCAGCCCGGTCGGTTCGAGTTGCTGCCCGCGATATAGTACGGACATGTCCGTGGAAAATAACGGCCCGCTCCCCGGCAGCGGATCGACCCGTCTGCCACTGTCCCGGCAGCGCCGCGGTGTCCTGCAGTATTTGCGCGGCCAAGCCGCCCCCGTGAGCGCCACGGCGCTCGCGCAGGTGTGCGCGCTGCACGTCAACACCGTCCGTGAACATCTGGACGCCCTGGTGGCCGACGGGCTCGCCGTACGCGAGCGGTCCGCGCCGTCGGGGCGCGGTCGTCCCGCCTGGCGCTACCGGGCGCGCCCGCCGCAGGAGTCCCCCGCACGGGAGTACGCCGGGCTCGCCGCCGTACTCGCCGCCCAGATCGCCCGCTCCAGCAGCGATCCGCGTGCGGACGCCCTCGCCGCGGGCAAGGACTGGGGACGCGTCCTGACCGCCGGGCAGGAGCCGACGGCGGATCCCGAGGAAGCGCGGACACGGCTGCTGCACCTTCTCGGGGAGATCGGCTTCGCACCGGAGGCGGATGCTCAGGTCCGCCGGGTGCGGCTGCGGCGCTGCCCCTTCGTGGAGACGGCCCGCGAGCACCCCGGCGTCATCTGCGGCGTCCATGAAGGGCTGGCCCGGGCCGCCCTCGCCGCCCTGAGCGAGACGGCCCAGGACATGGAACTGCTTCCGTTCGCCGAACCCGATGCCTGTCGTCTCCACCTGGACACAGGTACCGGACCGGGGGACCCGGACACGACACAGGACCCGCACCCGCCCACGACGCCTGGGGACGACCGGTGATCCCCGCCGCCGACCGGCGTAGGGGCACCCGCCGGGCACCCCTGCTGCTGGCCGCCGGTCTCTGTCTGCTCGCCGGTCTCGACGCCGCCCTCGTTCTGCTCGGACTGCCTGCCCCGGTGACCAGCGACCGGCTGCCGAAGGTCCACGGGGTGCTGCTGGTGCTCGGCTTCGCCGGCACGCTGGTGGCGCTGGAACGCGCGGTCGCCCTGGGCGGCCGCCTGCCGTACGTCGCCCCCGCCTGCCTCGGTGCCGGGGGCCTGCTCCTGCTCGGCCCGGTCGACCTGGCCGTCCCGCGGCTGCTGCTCGTCGCCGGGTCCGCCGCCCTGACCGCCCTGTACATGCGCTTCTGGAAGCGGCAGCCGAGTGCCGCCCTGCTCGCGCAGGCCGCGGGCGCCGTGTCGGCACTCGGCGCGGCACTGCTGTGGCTGGGCGGCCTGGACATTCCGCGGATGCTGCCCTGGCTGGTCGCGTTCCTCGTCCTGACCATCGCGGGGGAGCGGCTGGAACTCGCCCGGGTGGGTGCCCTCGTACCCTCGGCGGAACGGACCTTCCTGGGCTGTGTCGGCGCCGTCGTCACCGGCGTCGTCACCACGCTCCTGTGGCCCGCGACGGGCACCCTGCTGCTCGGCGCCGCCCTGCTCGCGCTGGTCGCCTGGCTCGTCGTGCACGACGTGGCCCGCCGTCTGCTGCGCTCCACCGGACTGCCCCGCTTCACCGCGGCGTGCCTGCTCGCCGGATACGCATGGCTGGGCCTCGCCGGCACCCTGTGGCTGCTGGCCGGGCCGGTCACCGACGGCACCCGCTACGACGCCGTGGTGCACGCCGTCTTCCTGGGATTCGTCCTGTCGATGATCATGGCCCATGCCCCGGTGATCCTGCCCGCCGTACTCCGCCGCCCCCTGCCCTACCACCCGGCGTTCGCGGTGGCGGCCTGGCTGCTGCACCTCTCCCTGGCCCTGCGCGTGGTGATCGGTGACCTCCGCGACGTCAGAGGGGCGTGGCAGCTCGGCGGGGCGCTCAACATCGCCGCCGTCCTGCTGTTCGTCCTGACGGCGGCGACCGCGTCGGTGACCGCCACCCGACGTGCGCCCGGGGCGGCACGGACCACCGCCCGGCCCAGGCCCGCCGAGACCGGCGCGGCGACCTCCTCCGACCACCCGAGGGACCCCCGGTGACCACGGACCTGTCTCCTTCCACGGCGAGCGGACCCGCCCCGAAGCCGCCAGGACGATCACCGCGCGCCCTCTGGCACCTCGGCGTGAACGCGATCGTGGTCGCCTGGCTCGGGCTGTTCGCCGCGGTCGCGACCGCCCATCACTTCCTGCCGCACGCCTCCTGGCTGCTCGTCCACATACTGCTGCTCGGGGCGGTCACCAACGCCGTCGTCATCTGGTCGGGACACTTCGCCGCGTCCGTGCTCCGGCTGCCCGAGTCGAACCGGGGCGCCCCCGCGGCCCTGCGGCTGGCCTGCCTGAACGCCGGAGCCGTCGCCGTGATCGGCGGCATGCTCATCGGGCGCCGGAACGCCGTGCTCATCGGCGGGTGCCTGGTCGCGGCCGCGGTCACCGCCCACGCCGTGTGGCTGGTCCGGCTCCTGCGCCGGGCCCTGCCCGGCCGGTTCTCCATGACCGTGCGCTACTACATAGCCGCCTCCGCCCTGCTGCCCGCGGGTGCCGCGCTCGGTGTCGTCATGGCCCGCGGTGATCTCGCCGGTGATCTCTCCGACCGGCTGCTGATCGCGCACGAGATGATCAACCTGCTCGGCTGGGTCGGCCTCACCGTGGCGGGGACGCTCATCACCCTGTGGCCGACGATGCTGCGCACCCGCGTGGCGGACGGCGCCGAACGGGCGGGGCGCGCCGCTCTTCCCGTCCTGCTGACCGGCCTCGCCGCGGCCGTCGCCGGCGCACTGCTCGCCCCGCCGCCCCTGGCCGCCCCCGGTGTGGCCGGCTACGCCGCCGGGCTCGTGGTCGCCGGCCGGCCCTGGCTGCGCGAGGCCCGGGCGAAGGCGCCGCGATCCTTTGCGGCCTGGTCGGTGGCCGCGGGCTGCCTCTGGCTCGCCGGATCCCTGACGGTCCTGGCCGGCATCCTCGTTTCCACCACGTCCTGGACGACGGTGGCGGAGCGCACCTCGGTGCTGACCGCGCCGCTGGCGGCCGGCTGGATCGCACAGGTGCTGCTCGGCGCACTCAGCTTCCTCGTGCCCGTGGTCCTGGGCGGTGGCCCCGCGGCCGTACGCGCCGCCACCACGGGACTCGAACGGGCCTGGCCGGCCCGGCTGGCCATCACCAACGCCGCGCTGTTGCTGTGCGTGCTCCCGGTGCCGTCCATGGTCCGGGTGGTGTGCTCGGTGCTGCTGCTGGTGATGCTGCTGTACTTCCTCGTCCTGCTCGTGCTCACGGTGGTTCGCGGCACGCGGAAGCGGCGTAAGGCGGCCCGTGGCCACGCGGACCCGGTGCCCGCGCCGGCCCCGGCGCGCACCGAGGGCCCGTCGGCCCCGCATCGCGTGCTCGGCGGCGTGGCGTTCGGGCTCGCGGTCGTGATGCTGGCCGTCGCGGGGGGCGGCGCGGTGGATGTGCGTTCGCTGCCCCTCGTGGGCCGGTCCGCCGCCACGAGCGCGGACGGCGTGAGCGAGGTGGAGCCGACCGGGCGTACCACCACGGTCGATGTGACGATCCGTGACATGCGGTTCTCCCCTTCCGCGGTCGATGTGCCCGCGGGCGACCGCCTGGTGATCCGCCTGCACAACACCGGCACCGACACGCACGACCTGGTGCTGGAGACCGGCGCCCGCACCGACCGGCTCAGCCCCGGTAAGCGCGGCACGCTGGACGCGGGAGTCGTCGGCCGGGACCTCTCGGGCTGGTGCTCGGTGGTCGGGCACCGCCAGATGGGCATGGTCTTCGCGGTACGCGTCACGGGCGCCGAGGCGTCGGACACGGCGGCCGACCGCGACGGAGCCGGCGGCACCGGGTCCCAGGACGGCAGCGGAACCGCGCACGACCACGGCGGGGGCACTTCCCGGGGCACGGGCGAGTCCGCCGCGGAAGCGTTCGATCCGATGGCCGAGCCGACCGACGGCTTCACCGCCCGCGACGCCGAACTGCCGCCCTTGACGGGCGGATCCAGCCCCACGCTGCACAAGCGGACCTTCACCGTCAAGGAGGCGGAAGCGGAGGTCGCCCCCGGTGTACGGCAGACGCTGTGGACGTTCAACGGGACGGCTCCCGGGCCCGTACTGCGCGGCCGCGTCGGTGACATCTTCGAGATCATCCTCGTCAACGACGGGACGATCGGCCACTCCGTCGACTTCCACGCCGGAGCGCTGGCGCCGGACCGGCCGATGCGGACGATCCAGCCCGGCCAGTCACTGACGTACCGGTTCACGGCCACCCGCAGCGGGGTGTGGATGTACCACTGCTCGACCATGCCGATGTCCCTGCACATCGCCAACGGCATGTTCGGCGCGGTGATCATCGATCCGCCCGACCTGCCGAAGGTGGACCGTGAGTACGTGCTGGTCCAGTCGGAGTTCTACCTGGGCCGGCAGAACGGGACCGCCGACGCCGACAAGGTGAACGCCAAGGAGCCCGACGTGGTCGCCTTCAACGGGTACGCCAACCAGTACGACCACGACCCGCTGACAGCGAGGACCGGTGAGCGCGTACGGATCTGGGTCCTGGCGGCGGGGCCGAATGCGGCCAGCGCCTTCCACGTCGTGGGCGGCCAGTTCGACACCGTCTACCGTGAGGGCGCCTACGACCTGCAACCGGGAGGCTCCGAACGCGGTGGCGCACAGGTCCTCGACCTCGCTCCCGCGTCGGGCGGATTCGTCGAGACGACCTTCCCAGAAGCGGGCGACTACCCCTTCGTCACGCACGTCATGACCGACGCGGAACGCGGCGCGCACGGTGTCTTCCGCGTGCGCTGACCGGCACCCCACGCCCGGCCTGGCTTTCCGTGGCGGGCGTGAAGCCGGCGCCGGCGGAGCCGGGATTGATCGACGAGTACGAGATCGTGGTGCACTCTCCTGAGCCGGTCGGGGTTCGGCTCGGGGGCGGCGGCGATGCGGTATGAGCCGGAAGGAAGGCTCGCAAGTCAACCGCGGACGCTCTCATGAGCAGGGGACTGGCCATTCCCGGGGCGGAGTTGAGCGTCGGGCGCGGCCAGGACGGCCTGTGCTGCCCGTTCGCCCGCTGCCAGGGCGCCCTCGATATGTCCGGCGTGGTCGGGTGCCGTCTCGGTCGACGCCCAGTGCAGGCGGCCGTCGAGTGTTGGCCGCGGCCGGGCCGAAGAGTTGGGTGAGCTGTGCGGTGACGGCGTCCTTGAAGGCGGTTGGACGACGTGGGCGTGCGCGAAGCCGAAGAGCGCGGAGGGCCGGCCGTCGGGCCCCGACATGTCGTGGATCTCCTGGAGCGGGCCGGTCCTGCTGAACGCCGCTCCGGCCAGCCCCGCTTCCCGCCACAAGGGTGGAGGCCGGCAAGGAGTGCTTCATCCTCGTCCCGGACACCTGCGGGCTGACCACGTTCACCACGCAGCTCTTCCAGGCGCATGAGATGCCCCTGCGCACGTATCCGGGGGAAGCCTCCGGCTACCAGGTCCTGGAGGACTGGACCAAGCTGGGTCTGGGCTGCAGATCTCCGTCGAGGCCGTGTGGAGCGCCGACTCCCCGCTCGGTGCGGACCTGCTCCGCCTGGCCGACAGCCTCGCAGCGGCCCGCTAGGCGGGCACCGACGAGATCGTCTCGAACCAGCCAGGACGTTCGTCCGGCCCTCCTACTGATCGCTCCGGGCGCCATGGTTCAGGCGCCCGGGTGGGCCTCCGCGTGCAGGCGGCGGCGCAGGGTGTCCGCGAAGTCCTCGGCCATCGCCAGGCGGGCGCGCAGGGTCTCGCAGCGTGCGTCGGCGACCTCGCGGTAGGCGTCCAGCCGTTCGCGCAGCAGCTTCCGTTCCTCGTCCGTCGGCGGGGTGTCGGTGGCGGCGAGCCGGTCGGTGATCTCCAGCAGGTCGCGCATCTCCTCCAGGGAGAAGTCCAGCGGCTTCATACGGCGGATCACCATCAGCCGCTCGACGTCGGACTCCGTGTACAGCCGGAAGCCGCCCTTGCTGCGGGCCGAGGGGATCACCAGGCCGACCTCCTCGTAGTGGCGGATGGTACGCAGCGACAGGCCGGTCCGCTCGGCCACTTCGCCGATCTGCATCTGCCGCTCGCTCATCGCCGCGCCGTCTCCCTCGGATGTCCGTCGGTTTCGAGAGTGTGAAGTGAGTCATTCTACGGAGACATGCGATTCGAACTCTCCCCTCACGTCAGGTTAGAGTTCCCCGGCCGAGCCCCCTCGGCTCCCCGCGCCCCGAGACGGAAACGGCAGCATGTCCTCACCCCTGTCCGCAGCTCCCAAGCTGCGTCTGTCCAAGCCCGACTGGCTGGAGTCCCCCAAGGTCCTGCGGACCGAGGTGCTGGCCGGGCTGGTCGTCGCGCTGGCCCTGATCCCCGAGGCCATCTCCTTCTCGATCATCGCCGGGGTCGACCCGAGCATCGGTCTGTTCGCCTCGTTCACCATGGCCGTGGTGATCGCGTTCGTGGGCGGCCGCAAGGCCATGATCTCCGCCGCGACCGGAGCGGTCGCCCTGGTGATCGCCCCCCTGAACCGGGAGCACGGGCTGGGCCACCTGGTCGCGGCCGTCATCCTCGCCGGTGTCTTCCAGATCGTGCTCGGCGCGCTCGGCGTGGCCAAGCTGATGCGGTTCATCCCGCGCTCGGTGATGGTCGGCTTCGTCAATGCCCTGGCCGTCCTGATCTTCATGGCGCAGGTGCCGGAGGTGAGGGACGTGCCGTGGCCCGTCTTCCCGCTGGTCGCGGGCGGGCTGGCGCTGATGGTGTTCTTCCCGAGGGTCTCGACCGTGGTCCCGGCGCCGCTGGTGTCCATTGCGATCCTCACCGTCATCACCGTCGCCGCCGGCATCGCGGTGCCGACCGTGGGTGACAAGGGCGAACTGCCGTCCTCGCTGCCGGTGCCCGGTCTGCCGGACGTGCCGTTCACGCTCGAAACCCTCACGACTATCGCCCCGTACGCCCTCGCCATGGCGCTGGTCGGTCTGATGGAGTCGCTGATGACGGCCAAGCTGGTCGACGACATCACCGACACGCACTCCCACAAGACCCGTGAGTCGATCGGCCAGGGCGTCGCCAACATCGTCACCGGCTTCTTCGGCGGCATGGGCGGCTGCGCGATGATCGGCCAGACGATGATCAACGTAAAGGTGTCCGGCGCCCGCACCCGGCTGTCGACCTTCCTCGCCGGGGCCTTTCTGATGGTGCTGTGCATCGTCTTCGGCCCGGTCGTCTCCGACATCCCGATGGCCGCGCTGGTCGCCGTCATGGTCATGGTGTCCGTGGCCACCTTCGACTGGCACTCCGTCGCCCCGAGGACGCTCAAGCGGATGCCGCTGGGGGAGACCACGGTCATGGTCGTCACCGTCGCCTGTGTGGTCGCCACCCACAACCTCGCCATCGGTGTCGTCGTCGGCTCGATCACCGCGATGGTGATCTTCGCCAAGCGGGTCGCCCACCTCGCCGAGGTCTCCGGCGTCGTCGACCCGGACGGCAACCAGGTCGTCTACGCGGTCACCGGCGAGCTGTTCTTCGCCTCCTCCAACGACCTCGTCTACCAGTTCGACTACCGGAACGACCCGGACGACGTCGTCATCGACCTCTCCGGCGCCCACATCTGGGACGCCTCCTCGGTCGCCGCGCTCGACGCGATCGAGACCAAGTACGCCCAGCGCGGCAAGAAGGTCACCATCGTCGGCCTGAACAAGCCCAGCGCCGACATGCACCAGCGCCTCGCCGGCCAACTGACCGGCGGTCACTGACCGGACGGTGACCCAGCTCCCTCCGGCGCGGATAGGCTGGGATCATGCCGTCCACCCGCCGTACCGCCCGCCAGGCCGACCTGCTGGAACGACTCGTGACGCTGCTGACGGCGGAGGGCTTCTCGGATCTCACCCTCGACGACCTCGCCGAACGGCTGCGCTGCTCCAAGACCACGCTGTACCAACTGGCCCGCAGCAAGCAGGGGCTGGTCGTGGAGGCGGTCAAGCACTATTTCCGCGGGGCGACGGAGGCCGTGGAGAAGCGGGTGGCGCAGACCGCCGTCCCGTCCGACCGGGTGCGCGCCTATCTGACGGCCGTCGCCGAGCAGTTGCGCCCGCTCTCGCGTCGCTTCCTCGACGACGTGGCCGACTTCCCGCCCGCCCGCGAGGTGTACGAGGCCAACACCCGCATGGCGGCCGAGCGGGTGCGGCAGCTGATCGCCGAGGGCGTCTCCGACGGGGCGTTCCGTGATGTGCACGCCGCCTTCGTGGGTGAGGTGGCCGCGGCCACCATGCGGCAGATCCAGCAGGGCGAGCTCAAGGCGCGCACCGGGCTGACCGACGCGGAGGCGTACGAGCAGCTCGCCTCCCTGATCGTGCACGCCGTGTCGTCCTGACACCAACCGTTACCCGACTGTGCGCGGCTCCTTCGTTGCACCCCGCTGCCGTACTGTGAATGATACGTTCGTACTCCTCGCAGTATCACTTTCAGATCATCCCGTTTCACTTCCGTGGAGGTTCCGATGCCTGCCACTCGTGCCCTGCCGACCGAGGAAGCCCTCGACCTCATCCGGCTGACGCGGACCCTGGCCGCCAAGGAACTGGCTCCGCGGGTCGCCGAGGCGGAGGCCGACGGCGCGTTCCCCCGGGACGTCTTCCGCACGCTCGGCCGCAGCGGGCTGCTCGGCCTGCCCTTCGCCGAGGAGCACGGCGGGGCGGGTCAGCCGTACGAGGTCTACCTCCAGGTCCTGGAGGAGATCGCCGCGGTCTGGTCCAGCGTCGCCGTCGGCGTCTCCGTGCACGCCCTGTCCTGCTTCCCGCTCGCCGCCTTCGGCGCCGAGGAGCAGCGGGCGAGGTGGCTGCCCGACATGCTGGGCGGCGAACTCCTCGGCGCGTACTGCCTGTCCGAGCCGCACGCCGGCTCCGACCCGGCCGCGATGCGCACCCGCGCGGTGCGCGACGGGGACCACTACGTCATCGACGGGGCCAAGGCGTGGACGACGCACGGCGGCTACGCCGACTTCTACACGGTGATGGCCCGCACCTCCGAGGACCGCGCCCACGGCATCTCCTGCTTCCTCGTGCCGGCCGACACGCCCGGCCTGAGCGCCGACCCGCCGGAGCGGAAGATGGGCCTGACCGGGTCCGCCACCGCCACCATGCGGCTGGACGGCGTCCGGGTGCCGGTCGAGCGCCGGATCGGCGCGGAGGGCCAGGGCCTGAAGATCGCGCTCGCCTCCCTGGACTGCGGCCGCCTCGGCATCGCCGCCGTGGCCGCCGGTCTCGCCCAGGGCGCCCTCGACCACGCCGTGCGCTACGCCCGTGAGCGTGAGACCTTCGGCAAGCCGATCATCGAGCACCAGGGCCTGGCGTTCGTCCTCGCGGACATGGGCGCCGCCATCGAGTCGGCGCGCGCCACCGCGCTGGCCGCCGCCCGGCTGAAGGACCAGGGACTGCCCTTCACCCGCGAGGCGTCGATCGCCAAACTCGTGGCCACGGACAATGCCATGAAGGTGACCACGGACGCGGTGCAGGTGCTCGGCGGGTACGGATACACGCGCGACTTCCCCGTCGAGCGCTATATGCGTGAGGCCAAGGTCATGCAGATCTTCGAAGGGACCAACCAGATCCAGCGCCTGGTCATCTCCCGGGCGCTGGACCGGAGCGAGGGCGGTGTGCTCACCGCCCTCGGCAAGGAGTGATGATGCAGCTCGACAACACCGCCGCCCTCGTCACCGGCGGTGCGTCCGGCCTGGGCGCGGCCACCGCGAAGGCACTCGCCGAGCGCGGCGCCCGGGTCTTCGCGCTGGACCTCAAGGACGGCGTCGACAAGGCGCCCGAGGTGCCCGGCGTGACCTGTGTGCCCGCCGATGTCACCGACCCCGAGCAGGTCCGCGCCGCCGTCGCCACCGCGGCCGGGTCCGGCGTGCCGCTGCGCACGGTGGTCAACTGCGCCGGCATCGGGCCGTCGATGCGGATCCTCGGCAAGAAGGGCGTGCACGACCTCGCGCTGTACGCGAAGGTGATCCAGATCAACCTGGTCGGCACCTTCAACGTGCTCACGCTCGCCTCCGAGGCCATCGCCGGGACCGACCCCGTCGACGAGCACGGGCAGCGGGGTGTCATCGTCAACACCGCGTCCATCGCGGCGTACGACGGGCAGATCGGGCAGGCCGCCTACGCCTCCTCCAAGGGCGGGGTCGTGGGGCTGACGCTGCCGGCCGCCCGCGACCTGGCGCAGTACGGCATCCGGGTGTGCACCATCGCGCCCGGCATCGTCGACACGCCGATGATGGCGACCGTGTCCGAGGAGTTCCGTACGTCGCTGGCGGCGGGCGTGCCGTTCCCGCACCGGTTCGCGCAGCCGGAGGAGTACGCGAAGCTGGCTCTGGCGATCGTCGACCACGACTACCTCAACGGCGAGACCATCCGCATGGACGGGGCCCTGCGGATGGCGCCCCGGTGACGGCGGTCATGTCCTGACCAGCAGCTGGAAGTCGAAGGCGTAGCGGGACGCGCGGTAGATGTGCGTCCCGTACTCGACCGGGCGCCCGGTGTCGTCGTACGCGGTGCGCTGCATGGTCAGTACGGCCGCCCCCTTCTCCTCGTCGAGGCGGGCGGCCTCCTCGGCGGTGGCCGAGCGGGCGCCGATCGTCTGGCGGGCGCTGTGCAGGGTGATCCCCGCCGCGCGCATCATGCGGTACAGACCCGTCGACTCCAGGCGGGCCGTGTCGAGGTCGAGCAGGTCCGGTGGCAGGTAGTTCCACAGGAGCGCCACCGGCTGGCCGTGGGTGCGGCGCAGTCGCTCCAGTACGGTGACCTCGGCGCCCTCCGGCAGGCCCAGCGCGGCCGCGACATCGGCGGGCGCGGGGACGCGTTCGTTGCGCGTCGTCTCCGTGGTCGGGCCCTGCCCGGCCGCCTCCAGGTCGTCGTAGAGACTGCTCAGTTCGAGCGGGCGCTTGACCTGGCTGTGCACCACCTGGGTGCCGACGCCACGGCGGCGCACCAGCAGGCCCTTGTCCACGAGCGACTGGATCGCCTGGCGGACCGTGGGCCGGGACAGGCCGAGCCGGGTCGACAGGTCGATCTCGTTGCCGAGCAGGTTGCCCGGGGCCAGCGCGCCGTGTTCGATCGCCGCCTCCAGCTGCTGGGCGAGCTGGTAGTAGAGCGGGACCGGGCTGGTGCGGTCCAGGGCGAAGTGCAGCGCGTCGAGCGCGGGGGTCCTCGCCATCGGCATCTCCTCGGTCGGCTCGGTCGGTGGGGTGACGCACAGGTGCACGGGGTAGAGATCGCCCCCTCAGGTGTAGGGCGTCGCAGCCGACCGTGTCAATGGTTTGTACTTACATTCGGACCTGAGCGTGAAATGATGTCTTAACAAAGTATTGACAGTGGGCGCGGCAAGGGATTGGATCCCGTCCCAACAGCGCACGAGTCGTGCATTTCCCCGTGGTTTCCCCTGTCGCACAGTGAGGTGCAGGAAAGATGGACCGTTCTTCTTCCTCTCGCTCCCGCAGAATCGCCCCCGTCGTGGCCATGGCCGCCGCGGTGGCACTGACCCTCGCCGGCTGCTCCAGCGGCTCCGGCGGCAAGAAGGCAGAGGAGGACCAGAGCGGCGCCGCCGCCGGCAAGGCCACCACCCCCCGGATGAAGGTGGCGCTGGTGACCCACCAGTCGCCCGGTGACACCTTCTGGGACATCGTCCGCAAGGGCGCCGAGGCCGCCGCCGCCAAGGACAACATCGAGCTGATCTACTCCGCCGATCCGAACGCCGGCAAGCAGGCCACCCTGATCCAGAACGCGATCGACTCCAAGGTCGACGGAATCGCGGTCACCCTCGCCAAGCCGGACGCCCTGAAGGACGTCATCGACAAGGCCAAGGCGGCCGGCATCCCCGTCGTCGGCCTCAACTCCGGTGTCAGCGAGTGGAAGAAGCTCGGCCTGCTGGAGTTCTTCGGGCAGGACGAGACCGTGGCCGGTGAGGGACTCGGCAACAAGCTGAACACGCTCGGCGCCAAGAAGGCCGTCTGCGTCATCCAGGAGCAGGGCAACATCGGCCTGACCCAGCGCTGCGACGGCGTGAAGAAGACGTTCTCCGGCTCGGTCGAGAACCTCTACGTCAACGGCACCGACATGCCCTCGGTGCAGGCGACCATCAACGCCAAGCTCAAGCAGGACACCGCCATCGACTACGTGATCACCCTCGGCGCGCCCTTCGCGCTGACCGCCACCCAGTCGGTGTCCGAGGCGGGCAGCAAGGCCAAGGTCGCCACCTTCGACCTGAACAAGGAACTCACCGGCGCCATCAAGGCCGGCACCATCGAGTTCGCCGTCGACCAGCAGCCCTACCTGCAGGGCTACCTGGGGATCGACTCGCTGTGGCTGTACAAGAACAACGGCAACTACATGGGCGGCGGCGAGCAGCCGGTGCTGACCGGCCCGGCCATCGTCGACAAGGACAACGTCGACGCCGTCGCCGCGTTCGCCGCGAAGGGCACCCGGTGATGAGCATGACCCAGAAGGCTGAGCCGGCGGTGACCCCACCGCCGGCCTCCGGCCCGAAGGAGAGGGACGGCCGGATCGCCGAACGCCCGCTCGCGCTGCGCCTGCTGGCCCGCCCCGAGATCGGCGTGTTCCTCGGCGCGGTCGCGGTGCTGGTGTTCTTCCTGATCGCGGCGCCCGCCGTGCGCCAGGGCGGCTCGATGGCCACCGTGCTCTACCAGTCGTCGACGATCGGCATCATGGCGCTGCCCGTGGCCCTGCTGATGATCGGCGGCGAGTTCGACCTGTCGTCCGGCGTGGCCGTGATCACCTCCGCGCTCACCGCGAGCATGCTCAGCTTCCAGCTGACCGTGAACGTGTGGACGGGCGTGATCCTGGCACTGGTCCTCTCCCTGGCCATCGGCTGGCTGAACGGCTGGATGGTGGTGAGGACCGGGCTGCCCAGCTTCCTGGTCACCCTCGGCACCTTCCTCATCCTGCAGGGCGTCAACCTCGCCGTGACCAAGCTGGTCACCGGCAACGTCGCCACCGACAACATCAGCGACATGGACGGCTTCGACCAGGCCAAGGCCCTCTTCGCGTCGTCGTTCCACGTGGGCGACGTCGAAGTGAAGATCACGGTGGTGTGGTGGCTGGTGTTCGCGGCCCTCGCCACCTGGGTGCTGCTGCGCACCAAGTACGGCAACTGGATCTTCGCCGTCGGCGGCAACAAGGACAGCGCCCGCGCGGTCGGCGTCCCGGTGGACTTCACCAAGATCACCCTCTTCATGACCGTCGGCTTCGGCGCCTGGTTCATGGGCATGCACAACCTGTTCTCCTTCAACACCGTGCAGTCCGGCGAGGGCGTCGGCCAGGAGCTGATCTACATCGCCGCGGCCGTCATCGGCGGCTGCCTCCTCACCGGCGGCTACGGCTCCGCGATCGGCCCGGTCTTCGGCGCCTTCATGTTCGGCATGGTGAACCAGGGCATCGTCTACGCCGGCTGGAACCCCGACTGGTTCAAGGCGTTCCTCGGTGTGATGCTCCTCGGAGCCGTCCTCATCAATCTGTGGGTACAGCGCACGGCGACCAGGAGGTGACCCGCATGACCAACCGGACCGGAACCCACGGCGCCGTCCTTCAGGACACCGCGCCCCAGGACGGCGCTCTCGTCGAGCTGCGCGGGGCGGGCAAGTCCTACGGCAACATCCGCGCCCTGCACGGCGTCGACCTGCGGGTCCACCCCGGCAAGGTGACCTGCGTGCTCGGCGACAACGGCGCGGGCAAGTCCACCCTGATCAAAATCATCTCGGGGCTGCACCAGCACACCGAGGGCGAGTTCCTCGTCGACGGCACCCCCGTGCGCTTCAACACCCCGCGCGAGGCCCTCGACAAGGGCATCGCCACCGTCTACCAGGACCTGGCCACCGTGCCCCTGATGCCGGTGTGGCGCAACTTCTTCCTCGGCTCCGAGATGACCAAGGGTCCCTGGCCGATCCGCCGTCTCGACATCGAGAGGATGAAGCAGACGGCCGATCACGAGCTGCGTGAGATGGGCATCGTCCTCGACGACCTCGAACAGCCCATCGGCACGCTCTCCGGCGGCCAGCGCCAGTGCGTGGCCATCGCCCGCGCCGTCTACTTCGGCGCCCGGGTGCTGATCCTCGACGAGCCGACCGCCGCCCTCGGCGTCAAGCAGTCCGGTGTGGTGCTGAAGTACATCGCCGCCGCCCGCGACCGCGGCCTCGGCGTCATCTTCATCACCCACAACCCGCACCACGCCTACATGGTCGGCGACCACTTCAGCGTCCTGCGCCTGGGCACGCTCGAACTCTCCGCCGACCGCAGCGAGGTCAGCCTCGAAGAGCTCACCAACCACATGGCCGGCGGCGCCGAACTCGCCGCGCTCAAGCACGAGCTGGCGCAGGTCCGCGGCGTCGACACGGACGAGCTCCCCGAGGAGGAGGACCTCACCGGGCCGGTGGCGAACGCTCCGGAAGGGACGCCCTGACATGCCCGAGGTCCTGGACCGCATCCGCGTCGGCTCGGCCCCCGACTCCTGGGGCGTCTGGTTCCCCGACGACCCCCGGCAGGTCCCCTGGGAACGCTTCCTGGACGAGGTCGCCGAGGCCGGCTACACCTGGATCGAACTGGGCCCGTACGGCTATCTGCCGACCGACCCGGCCCGGCTCACCGACGAGGTCGGCCGGCGCGGACTGAAGGTCTCCGCGGGCACGGTCTTCACCGGCCTGCACCGCGGCCCGTCCGTCTGGGAGTCGACCTGGGCGCACGTCAGCCAGGTCGCCGCGCTCACCCAGGCCATGGGCGCGCGGCACCTGGTCGTCATCCCGTCCTTCTGGCGCGACGACAAGACCGCCGAGATCCTCGAACCCCCGGAGCTGACGGGACCTCAGTGGGCCCACCTCACCAAGGGCATGGAACGCCTGGGGCACGAGGTGAAGGAGACGTACGGCCTGGACATCGTCGTGCACCCGCACGCCGACACCCACATCGACACCGAGGCCCATGTCGAGCGGTTCCTCGACTCCACCGACGGCGACCTGGTCAACCTCTGCCTGGACACCGGCCACTACGCCTACTGCGGCGGCGACAGCGTCCAGCTGATCGAGACGTACGGCGAACGCATCGGCTATCTGCACCTCAAGCAGGTCGACCCGGCGATCCTGGCGGACGTACGGGCCGAGGGGACACCGTTCGGACCGGCCGTCGCCCAGGGAGTGATGTGCGAACCGCCGTCCGGTGTACCGGAGCTGGGGCCGGTGCTGACGGCCGCGCAGAAGCTCGGCGTGGAGCTGTTCGCGATCGTCGAGCAGGACATGTACCCCTGCGAGCCGGACAGGCCCCTGCCGATCGCGACCCGCACCCGCCGGTTCCTGAGGTCCTGCGGGGCCTGAGCGGCTCCCCGCCTAGGCTCGGGGCATGGACGACATCGCCGTACGACCGGACATCCGGCTGGAGGCCGACGCCACCGGGTCGGTCTCCGCGCTGCTGCTGCGACCCTGGCGGCCGCAGGACGCGCCGGCGCTGGTCGACGCGTGCCGGGACCCGGTGCTGCGCCGCTGGACCAGTCACGCCGTGGACGACGAGGCGGACGCGCACCGATGGCTGCGGGAGCAGCGGGACGCGTGGGAGCGGGGAGGCCGCCTGGCCTTCGCCGTCCTGGACGCCCAACCGGACGGCACCGAGGGCCGGTTGGCCGGACATGTCGTCCTCAAGGGCCTGGCGCCGGGCTCCGGGAGCGCCGAGGTCGGCTATTGGACGGCGGCCCACGCCCGCGGCCGGGGCGTTGCACCCAGGGCGGTGCACGCCCTGACCGACTGGGCGTTCACCGCCTTCCCCCGGCTGACCCGCCTGGAACTCGTCCACCAGGTGGACAACACGGCGTCCTGCCGGGTGGCGGCGAAATGCGGCTACGCCTTCGAGACGGTGCTGCCGGCCGAGCCTCCCGCTTTCCCACGCGACGGCCACCTCCATGTCCGGGAACGGACGAGCTGAGGCCGGGCTACGCGCGACGGCCGTGCTCTGCCTTGGAGCCCGTGGCGGCCGCGGGCTCCGACTGATTCGGCACCTCACTCAGCGTCTCCTTCGCACGCTGGTCCACCAGATGCGTCACCAGGTGCTGCGCGGCGCCGAACACGATCGCCCAGCCCAGGATCTGCGCGGAGCTGTCGAGATTGCTCAGACCGGGTACGAACGCCGCCTTGATGAGCAGCACCCCCGTGAGCGCCGACAACGCCCCCAGCGGGAACTTCAGCACCGCCAGGGCCAGCGGCAGCCGGAAGGGGTACGGCACGGCCTGCGTGTCACGGATCTGGCGAATGGCCGCGACCACGGTCGGCGCCGCTCCGACGAGCCCCGCGGCCTCCACGGTCAGGACATCCCAGTTGTGGGTGAAGTCGCCGGTGACGACGTTCCTGCTGTCCTGCGTCCGCAGCTCCGGGGGCATGCCGCCCGGCGGGGCGGGGTGCTCGCCGGTGGGACAGACCACCTTGTCGCCCGGCGGGTCGGGGACGAAGCACAGGTCCAGGGCATGGCTGTCGAAGTATCCCCATGCCGCGAGCCCGATGATCCCCAGCGTCGCCGCCACCGTGACGATCCAGAGCAGGTTCGCCAGGACGCGCACACGCCGGTACCGGGCGCCACGGGACTCGTAGGCGATGCCGAGACCGCGGGCGAGCACCAGCCGTTCGTGCTCCGCGATGGGACGTCCGCCCCCGCCGATCCGACGGACGGCCTTCTCGACGGCCTGGCGATGCGGACTGTCCTCCGACAGGTTCCGCCGCACCGTGTGCAGCACCTCGGGAACACGCGCGCGCAGCTCTTCGGCGGAGTACAGGAGGATCAGATCACGCTCGGTGCCCCGGATGTTCGCCCAGATGCGCTCCAGGCAGCCGGGCCTCGACGCCCAGAACCTGTAGTCCAGGCAGGCCCTCTCGGCCTCGCCGAGCTGTCGCCGGGCGCCGGCGATCACAGCCCGCCGCTGACGGGCGTAGGGCAGAGGGCCACGGCCCTCCTCCTTGTCGAGCTGGGTCCTCAGCCGGGAGATGGTGGCCAGCGGCAGCTCACGCCAGGCGGGATAGGCATTCCTCTCCTTCCGGGCGGGCACGGTCCTCGTCCTCGCCCGGAGGCGGGCCGGCAGCAGGCGCACACGGTGCCGGACGTTCCTCGGGTCAGGCATCGGGACCTCCGAGCACTCCCTCGGCAGCGGCGCCGCCGAATCGGCGCGCATCGTCTTCGTGCACGTCCAGTACGACACGACGGACGCCCGCGCGGCCCGATACCTGCTCCTCCCGGGTGACGGCCTCCCCCGCCCGGCCGAGGCGCCGGGAGGGGGAGACCGGCCCCGTCAGGCCCCTCGTACCTCCGCGATCGTCACCGGCCGGTGCTCACGCAGCGACAGCGTGCACGCCTCCGCGATCCAGCCCGCCTCCAGGGCGTCCTCGATGGTGCACGGCGACGGCCGGTCGCCGGAGACGACCTCCGTGAACGCGGTCAGCTCGGCGCGGTACGCCTCCGTGAAGCGGTCCATGAAGAAGTCGTGCGGGGCGCCCGCCGGGAAGCTGACACCCGGCTCGACCGAGCGCAGCGGCAGCTTGTCCTCCAGGCCGACGGCGATGGAGTCCTGGAAGCCGTGCAGCTCCATGCGGACGTCGTAACCGCGGCCGTTGTGGCGGCTGTTGGAGACGACCGCGAGGGTGCCGTCGTCCAGGGTGAGGACCGCGCCGGTCGTGTCCGCGTCGCCCGCCTCCCTGATGTAGTCGGCGCCCCGGTTGCCGCCGACCGCGTACACCTCGGTCACCTCGCGGCCCGTCACCCAGCGGATGATGTCGAAGTCATGGACGGAGCAGTCGCGGAAGATGCCGCCGGACGCGGCGACGTAGGCGGCGGGCGGCGGCGCCGGGTCCAGCGTCGTCGACCGTACGGTGTGCAGCATGCCCAGCTCACCCGCCCGGACGGCGGCGCGGGCGGCGACGAAACCGGCGTCGAAGCGGCGGTTGTACCCGATCTGGATCGGCACGCCCCTGTCCTGGACGGCCTTGAGCACCTCGACGCCCTCGGCCATGGTCTTCGCGACGGGCTTCTCGCAGAAGACGGGGATGCCGGCCTCGACGCCGGCGAGGATCAGCGCCGGGTGGGCGTCGGTCGCCGCCGCGACGACGATGCCGTCCACCCCGGAGGCCAGCAGCGCCTCGGGCGAGTCGGCGACCTCGGCGCCGAACCGTTCGGCGGCCGCCTTGGCGGCGTCCGCGAAGGGATCGGTGACGACGAGCGACTCGACGGCGTCGAGTCCGTAGAGGGTCTCGGCGTGGAAGGCGCCGATGCGGCCGAGGCCGAGGATTCCGATGCGCATGGGGGCGTTGCTCCTCAGGAGGTGGGTACCGGCGGGGCTAGTCGAGGCCGCCGAGGACGTTCTGGTCCCAGTCGATCACCGAACCGGTGACCACGCCGGACCGGTCGGACAGCAGGAGGACGACGAAGTCGGCGATCTCGTCCGGCTGGCCGAGCTTGCCCATCGGCAGCCGCGCGGCCGCCTGCTCACGCCAGTCGTCGCCGGCGTCGTGGAACGTCCGCTGGGTGGCGTCCTCGCCCTCCGTCGCCGTCCAGCCGATGTTCAGGCCGTTGATCCGGATACGGTCCCAGCGGTGGGCGTGCGCCGCGTTGCGGGTGAGGCCGATCAGACCCGCCTTGGCGGCGACGTACGGTGCGAGGAAGGGCTGCCCGCCGTGCGCCGACGACGTGATGATGTTGACGATCGTGCCGGGCGCCTTGCGGGCCACCATGTCGGTGACCGCGGCCTGCATGGCGAAGAACGGCGCCTTCAGATTGATCGCGATGTGCTGGTCGAACAGCTCGGGCGTGGTGTCGAGGAGCGTGCCGCGTGAGGTGAGCCCCGCCGAGTTCACCAGGCAGTCGATCCGGCCGCAGGCGTCGACCACCTCCGCGACGGCGGCCTTCGCCTGCTCGGCGTCCGCCAGGTCGGTCTGCACGAAGATCGCCTTGCCGCCGGCCGCCGCCAGCTCCGCCACCAGCGCCTCCCCGGGCTCCTGCCGCCGCCCGGTGAAGGCGACGTGCGCCCCCTCACGCACGGCGGCGCGCGCGATGGCCGCGCCCACGCCCTGGCTGCCGCCGTTGACGAGGACGACCTTGTCCCGCAGAAGTCCGCCGTCGAATCCGTCGAGAAGTCCCATGGCACATGCCTCAGCTCTCACGTCGAAGTGCGCCCGCCCGCAGCCCGTCCCGCAGGGCGCCGGGGGGCCAGTGCCCACGCAACGCCCGCCGCAGGATGTCCGCCTGGGTGGGCGGCGCCAGCCCGTCGACCGGCGGGTCGCTGTCGAGGTTGGTGGGGAAGGGGTACCCGTCGGCGCTCGCGGCGATCACCCGCTCCAGCCAGGCCACGTCCGCGCCCTCGGCGGCACGCCTCAGCAGCACCGGATAGACGGCGGTCGCGACGGCCTCCCGGTCCACCGTCTCCATCGCCCGCCCGAACGCCGAGGACACCTGCAGCAGGTTCGCCGTGCGCCGTACGTCGGCGGTGCGGTTGGTGCCGGCCGCGTGGAACACCGCCGGGTTGAAGAACACCGCGTCGCCCTTCGCCAGCGGCAGCTGGACGCGATGCGTGTCGAAGTACGCCTGGAACCGCGGGAGCCGCCAGGCCAGGTAGCCGGGCTCGTAGCGCTGCGAGTACGGCAGGTACAGCGTCGGGCCGGACTCCACCGGCATGTCGCCGTGCGCCACCGCGCCCTGCAGGGTCAGCACGGGGGAGAGGCGATGCACGTGCGCCGGGTAGGCGGCCGCCGTCTCGTTGGAGAGGAACCCCAGGTGGTAGTCGCGGTGGGCGGTCTGCGCGGCGCCGCCCGGGTTGACCACGTTGACCTGGGAGGTGATCTGGTAGCCGGGGCCCAGCCAGGCAGTCGACGCCAGGGCCACCATGTCGTTGGCGTAGTAGTCGGCGAACGCCTCCGCGTCGTACAGCGCGGCCTTCTCCAGGGCGTTCCAGACGCGGTCGTTGGCGCCCGGCCGGGCGAAGTGGTCGCCCGCCGTCGCCCCCGAGGCGCGCTGCTCGGCGATCAGAGCCTCGAAGACGGCCGTCATCCGGTCCACCACCGCCGCCTCGGGGAAGGCGCCCCGGAACACCACGACCCCGGGGCCGTCCGCCAGCGCCCGCACCAGCTCGGTGCGCACCGCGTGCCCGGACGCCGACCGCAGCCGCTCGCTGTCGTACACCAGTACCCCGCCCTCCACCGACGCGGCGTGCGGATAGCCGGCCGGATCGGTGGTGCGCTCGACGAGGGCGCGCAGGTCGTCCAGGTCGCAGTCCTCTTCGGTCAGCCAGGCCGAGGACGCGGCGAAGGTGAAGGACATCGTCGTCCTCTCGGGTCACGGGAAGCGCGGGGACTCTGTCATTCTTGTCAGTACAAACCCCTCGAACAACCGGCAGCCAGCCATCAAAAACCCCTCAGGAAGACCAGCGCGAGGAGCGAGGAGCCAGCTGTGGGCCATCCCTTCCCGATCCGTGAGATCGCACGTCAGGCCGGTCTCAGCGAGGCCACCGTCGACCGCGTCCTCAACGGCCGGGGCGGGGTGCGGGAGTCCACCGCGCAGGAGGTGCACCGGGCCATCGCCGACCTGGACCGGCAGCGCACCCAGGTCCGGCTGGTGGGCCGTACGTTCATGGTGGACATCGTGATGCAGGCGCCGGAGCGCTTCACCACCGCCGTGCGGGCCGCCCTGGAGGCCGAGCTGCCGTCGCTGCACCCGGCCGTGCTGCGCTCCCGCTTCCACTTCCGCGAGACCGGTCCGGTCGAGGAGCAGGTCAGAATCCTGGACCGGATCGCCCGGCGCGGCTCCCAGGGAGTCATCCTCAAGGCGCCCGACGTGCCCGAGGTCGGCGCGGCCGTCGGCCGGCTGGTCGCGGCCGGGATACCCGTGGTCACCCTGGTCACCGACCTGCCCGCCAGCGCCCGCCTCGGCTATGTCGGCAGCGACAACCGGGCCGCCGGCGCGACCGCCGCGTACCTCATGGGCCAGTGGCTCGGCGACCGGCCCGGCCATGTGCTCACCAGCCTCAGCAGCGGCTTCTTCCGCAACGAGGAGGAGCGCGAGATGGGCTTCCGCGGCGTGATGCGCGCCCGCCACCCCGAGCGCACCCTGGTCGAGATCGCCGAGGGACAGGGCCTGGACACCACCCAGTACGATCTCGTCCGCGCCGCCCTCGAACGCGACCCGGACATCCGCGCCGTCTACTCCATCGGCGGCGGCAACATCGCCACGCTGCGCGCCTTCGCCGACCTCGGCCGCGAGTGCGCGGTGTTCGTCGCGCACGACCTCGACCACGACAACACCCGGCTGCTGCGTGAGCACCGGCTGTCCGCCGTGCTCCACCACGACCTGCGCCAGGACATGCGTGAGGCGTGCCACCTGGTGATGCGCGCCCATGGCGCCCTGCCGCCCGCGGGCCCGACCCTGCCGTCCGCCATCCAGGTGGTCACGCCCTACAACATGCCGGCTACACCTCCGGGGTGACCCAGGCGCCGCTCCGCGCCGACCGCGCCATCGCGTCCAGTACGGCGGCACTGTGCACGGCGTCCGTCAGGGTCGCCCCGCAGGGGACGCCCTCGGCGATCGAGCGCAGGAACCGGTACGCCTCGATGACCTTCAGGTCGTCGTAGCCCATGGCGTTGGCCGCGCCCGGCTGGAAGGCGCCGTACTCGCCGTCGCCCGGGCCGACGTACACCGTGCTGAACGGCTGGTCCTGGTAGGCGGTGCCCAGGCTGACGCCCAGCTCGTTCATCCGCCGGAAGTCCCAGAGGACGGCGCCCTTGGTGCCGTGCACCTCGAAGCCGTAGTTGTTCTGCTCGCCGACCGAGACCCGGCACGCCTCCAGGACGCCGCGCGCGCCGGAGGCGAACCGCAGCAGACAGCTGACGTAGTCCTCGTTCTCGACCGGGCCCAGCTCGCCGCCCGTGGCCAGGGTGTGGCCGGCGGTGGCGCCGGTCGGACGGGCCCGCTCCGGCAGGAACACCGCGGTGTCGGCGGCCAGCGCGGCGATGTCGCCGAGCAGGAAACGGGCCAGGTCGGCGCCGTGCGAGGCCAGGTCGCCCAGCACTCCGCTGCCGCCCCGCTCCCGCTCGTACCGCCAGGTCAGGGCGCCGTCCGGGTGGGCGGCGTAGTCGCTGAACAGACGGATGCGGACGTGGGTGATCCGGCCCAGCTCGCCGGAGGCGATCAGCTCGCGGGCCCGCTCCACGGCGGGAGCATTGCGGTAGTTGAAGCCGACCGCGCCCCGCACGCCCGCCTTCGCGACCGCGTCCGCCACCGCGCGGGCGTCCCCGGCCGTCAGACCCACCGGCTTCTCGATCCAGAGGTGCTTGCCGGCCTCGGCCATCGCCACCCCGATCTCACGGTGCAGGAAGTTCGGCGCGGTGACGCTGACCGCCTGCACGCGCGGATCGGCGGCCACCTCCCGCCAGTCGCGGGTGGCCGAGGCGAAGCCGTACCGCTCGGCGGCCTCCTCGGCACGGCCCGGCACCTCCTCGGCGACGGCCACCAGCCGTGGCCGGACGGCGAGCTGCGGGAAGTGATGCGCGACGCGCGCGTACGCCTGCGTATGCACCCGGCCCATCCAGCCGAACCCGACGACGGCGACACCCAGCTCCATGACAGTCCCCTTTTTGGACCGGTCCATACATTCTCCAGGCCACCCTGTAAGCAGTCCTGCGAGGGTGTCAAGCCATCTGCCGCCCTTTGACATCTCCACGCGTCCATGGAACGGTCCACAGACATGAGACCACCGACCATCCGCGACGTGGCCGACCGGGCCGGAGTGTCCAAGTCCCTGGTCTCCCTCGTACTGCGCGGCTCGGAGCAGGTGCGCCCCGAGAAGCGGGAGGCCGTGCTGAAGGCCGTGCGCGAACTGGGCTACCGGCCCAACGCGGCCGCCCGCAGCCTCAGCGAGCAGCGCACCCGCACCATCGGCGTGCTCCTCGACGACCTGCGCAACCCCTGGTACGTCGACCTGCTCGACGGCCTCAACTCCCTGCTGCACGCGAGCGGACTGCACATGCTGCTCGCGGACGCCCGGCTCGCCCGCCGCGTCGGCCACGATCTCGCCGGCCCCTTCCTGGACGTGCAGGCCGACGGCCTGGTCGTGGTCGGCACGCTGCCCGACCTCACGGCGCTCGACACGGTGGCGGCGCGCATGCCGGTCGTCGTGGCGGGGGCGCGTGAGGCCGTGCCGGCGGGCGTGGACGTCGTCGCCGACGACGACGAGAAGGGCGCCCGGCTGGCCACCGAGCATCTCGTCGGACTCGGGCACCGCCGGATCGCGCACCTCGCGGGCCACGGCGCCGTCGGCGCGCTGCGGCGGCGCGGCTTCGAGGAGACGATGCGGGCCCACGGGCCGGCGGAGCCGGCGCTGGTGGAGCCGTGCGACATGACCGAGGAGGGCGGCCACCGCGCGGCCGTACGGCTGCTGGGCCGCCCGGACCGGCCCACCGCCGTCTTCGCGGTCAACGACATGGCCTGCGTCGGCGTGCTCTCGGCGGCGGAGGACCTGGGCCTGCGCGTCCCGCACGACCTGTCGGTCGTCGGCTACGACAACACCAGCATCTCCCGCCTGCGCCACCTCTGGCTGACCACCGTCGACCCGGCCGGCCACGAGGTCGGCCGCCGCGCGGCCCGCTGCCTGCTGGACCGGCTCGAACGGCCCGGCGGGCTGGGCCGCGTGCACCTGGCGTCCCCCACGCTGCAGATCCGGGGGACGACGGCACCGCTCACCGGCTGACGGCGTACGCCTTGCGCAGCGTCTCGCGCACCGTCCACGTCGTACGGTCCCCCGCGCGCAGCACCGCCAGGTCGCCGGGGCCGACCGTGAAGGTGGGGCCGTCCTCGACCTGGATGATCGCCGACCCGCTGCTCACCACGAACAGCTCGTCCACCTCGGTGTCGGTGACCACTCCGGGCGTGATCTGCCAGACCCCGCGGACCTGGCTGCCGTCCGCCGACTCCCCCACCACCTTCCCGGTCACCTCAGGCGGCCCCGAGAGGATCTGAGCGGGGTCGAGCGGCTCCGGTTCGAGCTCGGCGTCGGCGATGTGCAGGGTGAAACCGTGCGTCATGCCGGCGACCCTGGGCCGGCCGCGCGCGGCGCGGGTGTGGACGGAGTGTGGGTGATCGGCCCCGGTCGCACGACACAACGTCACCGGGTTGTCCACGTCGACGACCCGCAGGCACCCGTGGGACCACGACCGGAGGCGGGGGCCGGCGTCCGGCGTCACGCTCGGAATATGAGGGACCGCTGGGATGTCCGCCGTTCGGGCCCGGACCAGGCCCCGCACCGGGTGCTGATGATTCCGGGCGGGATGTGCTCGACCGAGTTCTACGCGGACCTGATGGCGGAGCCCGCGCTCGCGGGGCTGGGCATGGTGGCGGCGGCGCTGCCGGGGTTCGCCGGGACCGAGGCGCCCGACGACGTGGCGATGGAGCACTACGCGGAGCTGATGGCGTGGTTCGCGGCCGACACCGGCTGCGATGTGGTGGTGGGGCACAGCCTGGGCGCGAACGTGGCGATCGAGATGGCGGCGGCCGGTCTGTTCGCCGGGCCGCTGGTCCTGCTCTCGCCCACCTTCTCCCGCCGGGACGAGGCGACGTTCCTGACCGTGATGGACGCCGTGGGGCGGGTGCCCGGCCTCGGCGCGGCGGTCTGGTCCGGGATGTGCGCGCTGCTGCCCCGGGCGGCGCGACGCGATCTGCCGCCCCGGCGCGCCGAGGTGCTGGCGGCGGCGATGGGCGCCAACGACCCACGGTCCTGCCGCAGGATCGTACGGGCCTACTACGCGTACCTCGCCCGCCATCCCTCCCTCGTCCCGCGGCTGTGCGGAGCCGACGTGCCGGCCTGGGTGGTGCGCGGCGACCGCGACGAGACCGGCCTCACGGACACCGAACGGCAGGGACTGCAGACGTGCGCGGACGTACGGCTGGTCACCGTGCCCGACGCCGGACACATGCTCCTCGTCGAGCGGCCCGCGGTGGTCGCCGACGTGCTGGCGGAGGCGACGGCCCGGTCGTGAAGCGGGCCCTGGGACGCTCCAAGGGCCCTTCAGTGACGCCCTATGCGGACCGGCGCGCCACCACCCGATACGCGTTGGACAACCGGAGGCCCCGCGCCACGGTCCGCCCCAGGAGCCGATCGAGAAGCGTCGCCACGATCAGGAGAGGAATCCCGGCGAGGAGGAGGGCCTTGCGCACCGCACGCCGCACGGCCCCCGGCCGCTCCGCGAGCCACGGCGCGTCCTCACGCGGCGCGACATGATCCAGCGCCAGCCACGTCGTCGCCACCAGATCCACCGGATCATGCGCCTCGGCCCGCTGCTCCGCGACGACCGTGAAGCCCAGCTCCGCCAGCCGCTCCCGCAGATTGCCCACCGGTACGAAGTGCAGATGCTGCGGCTGCAGCCACGGCAGCCACCACCGCCCGAGCAGCCGCGCGTACCGGCTCTCGGGATCCGGCACCTCGATCACCAGATGCCCGCCCGGCCGCACCACCTCCCACGCGGCCCGCAGCTCACGCTCGGGATCGGTGCTGTGCTCCAGGTAGTGGAACATGCTCACCACGTCGTACCGACCGGCGAGTTCACCGGCCAGCTCCGGAAAGCTCCCCCGGTAGCCCCGCTCCACCCGCCCCTCCCGCTCGGCGAGTTCCGCGCCGTCGGTGAAGTCGAGCCCGTCGAAGACGGTACCCGGCAGGACCTCCCGCGCGGCGACGCAGAAGTGCCCGTGGCCGGTGCCGACGTCCAGCCAGGTCTTCGGCGCCGGGTCGTACGGCCGGACCGCCTCCGCGCGCCGCCGGTACAGCCCCATCCGCGCCCCGAAGGTGTTCCCGAGCTTCTGCTCGCCCAGCCCGTCGTAGAAGTCCCGGTAGTAGAACTCCAGGCCCGCCGCGTTCAGCCGGGGGTTCTGGAAGACGTGCCCGCACGCCCCGCACCGGTCGAGGACGAACCGGCCCGGCTTGTGCTGGAGCAGGTCGGTGGTGCGCAGCCGGGTCGTCAGCCGGTCCGAGCCGCACCACGGGCAGTCGGTGCGCCGGGGTTCGAAGAAGCGCTCGACGCCGGCGGCGATATCGGCCTGGTAGGCCGGTCGCAGGGCGTTGATCTGCTGCTCGATGTCGCTCACGCGGACTCCTCGGCCAGTAGTTCGAGATGGGAGGCGGCGGCCGGGGCACCGCCCGCCGCGCGGAACGCCGTACCGATGCGCTCGGCGGCGGCGCGGTAACCGGGTTCGTGCAGGACGGCGTCGAGTGCCGCCCCCAGCTTCGGCGCGCCGACCCGCCCGAACCGCACCCGCACCCCCGCCCCCGCGTCCACGACCTGCCCGGCCACCACGGGCTGGTCGTCACGGATGGGCGCCACGACGAGCGGAGCCCGATGCCACAGCGCCTCGCACACGGTGTTGTGCCCGGCGTGACAGACGACAGCCCCAACGCCTCTCTCCAGCAGGGCGAGTTGCGGCACCGATCCGACCACCAGCACGTCCTTGCCGTCAGGACCGGCGGCCGGTGCGCCACCCGGATCCACGATCACCCCCTGCACCCGGTCGGCCCGCTCCCGCAGCACGCCCCGGCACACGTCGAGGAAACGCCCCCCGGCGTCCGCGTTCGCCGTGCCCAACGTGACCAGCACGGTCGCCCGGCCGGGGTCGAGCCACTCCCAGGGGAAGCCCGACGTGACGGGGCGCGCGTCGATCGAGGGCCCGACCCAGCGGACCGCGCGCCCGGTCGCCGGTCCCGCCAACTCCGGTGTGCTGAAGGCGAGTACGAGATGAGGCGAGAAGCGTGGATCAGCCGTGCCCGACGGATCCCCGACCGTGTGCCGCAGCCCTGCCAGCCGCCCCTCGACCCATTCCCGCACCTTGGGCAGCCCGGCCAGCGGATCGGTCAGCTCGGCCGTGGTCGTCGCCGACGTCGCCCAGGGCACGCCCAGCCGCTCCGCGACCAGCGCGCCGGCGAACGCCTGCTGGTCGGCGACCACCACATCCGGCCGGAACCTCTCGACGGCCGCCCGCACCCCCGGGGCCATCGCCTCGGCCAGCGGCAGCAGATACCATTCCCACAGGAACCTCAGCGCCTCAGGACCGCGAAGGTCCGGCGGCCGCCGCGCCGCGTCCCCGCCGTGGGCGGGACCCGCGCACGGATGCACGAGCGGGTCGGCGCCCGCCAGCCGGGCGACCAGCTCCGCATCGGGACACACCCACGCCACCGTGTGTCCCCGCTCGGCCAGTCGCGCCGCCACCCCCACCACCGGGTTGATGTGGCCGACCAGCGGCGGGACGACGAACAGGAACCGGCTCACCGGACGGCCAGCCCGTCGGACTCCCGGATCAGGCCCAGGACATGCCCGCCCACGGTCCCCGCGGCCTCCACCAGCACCGAGTGCTCGTGCCCCGGGATCACCACCGTCCGGCAGTCGGGCAGCAACTCCTCCAACCAGGGCGCCTGTTCGGCGAGGTCGGAGTCACCGCCGTACACACCGAGCACCGTGCAGCCGACCGCCCGTATCTGATCGTCCGTCAACACCGCGCTGGCCGGGATGTCCTGCCCCAGCGTGGTCTCTCGGGCCAGGCGAGCCGCGCCCTTGGCCAGCCGGGCGGTCTGGCGGCCGCGGTGAGCGGCCACCCAGTCGAGCGCGTCGGACTCGTTGAGGGTGAGTTCGCCCACCACCCGGTCCAGGATGCGGCCGAGCTTCACCGCCCAGGCGCGAGTGGCCGGTTCGGACTCCACGAGGGACAGGCTCGCGACACGCTCGGGGTGGCGGGCCGCGTAACCGAACGCGATCGTGCCGCCGTAGGAGTTGCCGACCAGATGTAGGGGACGGCCGGTCAGCGAGAGCCGGTCGAGCAGCGCCTCCAGGTCGTCGATGTTGTGGTCCAGGGTGTAGCCGTCGACGGGGCGTTCGCTGCGGCCGTGGCCGCGCAGGTCGTACATCACCACATCGAGGCCGGCGGCGGCGAACGCGGGCGCCAGGGTGAAGTAGTGGCTGGCGAGGCTGTCGGTGAGCAGCCCGTGCACCAGCACCGCCGTGGGGCCGCCGCGCGGACCGATCCGCTGGACGTGCATCCGGACCCGGCCGGTGTCGACCATCGCCATGGGTCAGCTCGCCTCCACGGCCTTCAGACTGGTCACCACGTACTCGACGAGCCGTCCGACGGTCAGCTCGATGATCTCCTCGAACTCCATCCCGGCCAGGAACTCGGCGAAGTTGACCCGATCGCCGTAGCGCTCCTGGAGCAGCCCGGCGAGCGTGACCAGGTCGATGCTCTCCAGCTCCAGGTCCCGGTTGAAGCTCGTGTGCATCCCTATCTCGACGTCGTCGACGCCGTACTCGTCCTCCAGCAGGCGCGCCAGCATGCCCGTGAGATCGGCGAGGACCGCCTCCTCGGTGGCGGTGACGGGTTTCATCGGAGTCCTTTCGTGGATATCTCGTCCTTTGGGGCGGAGAGGAAACGAAACCCCTGCGGAGCAGGGCAAGGGGAGCCGGTTCGCCTCCGGGGCGGACCGGCGTCCGCCTCCAACTACCCGCAGCCCCTCACAAAGTGATGCGGTAGTACGTGAGCTGTGAAAGCCACCCACGTGAAGCGGGCGTTCAAGTACCGCTTCTATCCGACCGATGCGCAGGCAGCCGAGCTGTCCCGCACGTTCGGCTGCGTGCGGAAGATCTACAACCTGGCTCTTGCGGCGCGCACGGACGTGTGGACGCGGCAGGAGCGGGTGAACTACGACCAGACGTCGGCGATGCTGACGGCCTGGAAGAAGACCGAGGAACTCGCATACCTCAACGACGTCTCCTCCGTGCCGCTCCAACAGCCCCTCCGGCACCTCCAGGTGGCGTTCACCAACTTCTTCGGCAAGCGGGCGAAGTACCCGCGTTTCAAGTCGCGGAAGAAGTCGCGGAAGTCGGCGGAGTACACCACCAGCGCGTTCCGGTTCCGGGACGGCAGGCTGACCATGGCGAAGATGGCGGACCCGCTCGATATCGCGTAGTCCCGTGCGCTCCCCGAGGGTGCGTCGCCGTCCACGGTGACGGTGTCGCAGGATGCGGCCGGACGCTGGTTCGTGTCCCTGCTGTGTGAGGACCCGTCCGTCCAACCGCTTCCAGCCACAGATACGGCCGTCGGCATCGACGTCGGACTCGACCACCTGCTGACCCTGTCCACCGGGGAGAAGGTCTCCAACCCCCGGCACGAGCGGCGTGACCGTGCGCGCCTGGCCAAGGCCCAGTGGTACGGCCGCGAAGTGATCGCGATCGACCGCTGGTTCCCCTCCTCCAAGCTGTGCTCCGTCTGCGGCAGCTTGCAGGACAAGATGCCTCTGCATGTCCGCGCGTGGACGTGCGACTGCGGGACGACCCACGACCGGGACGTGAACGCGGCGAAGAACATTCTGGCCGTCGGGCTGACGGCGTCTGTCTGTGGAGCTGGTGTAAGACCTCAACGGAGAACTCCGGGCGGGCAGTCGGCGATGAAGCAGAAACCCCCACGGCGCGAGCCGTAGGAATCTCCCTTCTTCAGGAGGGAGAGGAAGTCAACGGTCGTGCTCCTCCTCCTGCTCGGCGCCGGTGGTCCAGGCGACGACGTACTCCCGGTGCGGCAGCCGGGGCGGATTGGCGGCCGGTGCGCAGCGCACCGGGTAGGCGCGTGCCAGCCGGCCGGACACGGTCAGCAGTTCGCCGGCCGGCGCGGCGTCCAGGACCGCGAAGTCCCGGGGCCGGCCGCCGAACCCGGTGCCCTCCGCCTTGGCGACCGCCTCCTTCGCCGCCCAGAAGCGGGTGAACCACAGCGCCTGCGGCTCACCGGAAGCCGCGCAGAGCCGGTGCAGCAGCCGGATCTCCTGCGGACCGAGCGCGGTCGCCACCGTCTGCGGGTCCCGGTCGGTGACCTCCTCGATGTCGATGCCGGGTCCGGGTCCCGGTGTGTGCGGGCGGACGATCGCGACACCCGCCTCCGCGCGGTGCGCCAATGACACGTCCAGCGGCGGCAGTCGCCGCCCGTGCACCCCGACTACGTACGGACGCCCCGCCGCGTCGTTGCGCACCCGCAGCTCCGCCGGGAACACCGGGCCCTCACCGTGGTCCCACAGCCACCGCCGTACGGCGTCCTTGACGGCGATCCGCCCCAGCAGCCACTGCCGACGTCCGCGCGGGGCATGCTGCGCGTACTCCGAACGCTCCTCCTCGCCCAGCGAGTTGCGCATGATCAGCTCCCTGGAGGCCAGGTCCGGCCACCGCTCGTGCAGCAGCGTCCAGCCGCCCGGCCGGGGCTCGGACAGCGTGTTGCGGTCGGGGAAGCGCTCGACGGGCCGGGTCGTCGGATCGTTGTCGAACCGGCGGTCCTGCCAGCCGTAGAGCTCCGCCCACACCTCGCCCGCGACCGTCAGCTGTACGTCGGCCTCGAGCACGGCGTCGGTGAGCGAGGTGATCCGCACCAGGCATTCCACGTCCGTGCCGGGCGCCGGGTGCGGCCCGTGGAACCGCATCTCACGCATCCCGACCGGGAACACCACCGTGCGCTCCGAGCGGGTCGCCATGATCCAGTAGCCGAGGATCTGACCGACGTTGTCCAGCAGGGCGCCGGGCGCCGGCGGGGTGGTGATGACACCGCGGATGTGCCGCTCGCCGATCGCGGTGAGCTCGCTGACACCCTGGAACGCCGGGCCGTGGAACATCCAGCGCTCGCTGTAGAGCTGGGCCGCGGTGTGGTCGGGTGTGCGCTCGGACGCCGGATCCGTGCGCCACGGGGCGGGCGGCGGCGCCGGGTACCGGTCGGCGAGCTCCACGGTGGCGCGGGCCCGCGGCCCGAACGACACGGCGAGCCGGTCCCCGCCCTCCGGCGTGACCGCCACCGGCACGTCCACCGCCGGCGTGGCCGTCAGCCACTCCTCGAACCGCGCCCCGTGCACCCCGACCGGCAGCCTCCCGGGCGCCGCCCGCCCGGCGGCGTCCATGATGTGCCGCACGATCGTCGTCGCCGGAACCACCGGCCAACGGTCGGCCACATCCGGCCAGCCGGGCCGCTGCGGGAAGAAGCAGTGGTCCAGGAGATACGGCATGGTCTCCGGGGAGACCCGGACGGTCCCGTGCCAGGCGGCGGCCACGAGGCCCTGCGCACCCGAATCCGAAGAAGCGGCCGCCAAGGACGCCGACACAGCCCCGGCCCGCCCGACGGCGCCCTGCGCGACCGGGGGCGGTGTGGCGGGGGCCCGCATACCGGTGACCTGTGCGGCGGGGGCAGGCGTGGCAGGGAGCCGTGGCGCGGTGCCCTGCGCGGCGGTGCCCTGGGCAGCGGAGGTCGGGGTGGCAGGGGCTTGTGGCGCGGTGCCGGGTCTGGCAGGGGGCGGCGTGGTGGGTGCCCGCATGCCGGTGGCGTGTGTGGTGGGGGCCAGAGCGGCAGGGGGTCGTGGCGCGGTGCCCTGCGCGGCCCCGGCGCTTCGCGCGGCCGACATGAGCGCGGCTGCTGTCTCCGCCGTGTCCCGCAGCAGCGCGTCCAGTTCGGCGGCGACGGGGAACCGGGCGGCGAGTGCATCGAGGGGCGACCTGCCGGAGGACAGGGCGGCGGCGCCGCCCACGGCGGCCCGGCCCTCTGAGGGTGCGGTCGGTTGGACGGTGCCCGCCGTCGGCATCGAGGCTGTGTCAGCGGGTGCTGTCGGCTGGCTGGTGCTCGTCGTCGGTCTGGTGGCCGGGTCAGCTGCGGGTGTCGTCGGCTGGGTGGTGGACGTGGTCGGCCCGTTGGTCGGGACGTCTGGGGGTGTCGTCGGCTGGGTGGCCAGGGTCCCCCGGGTTGTCGTCCTGTGCGTGTTGCCCGTCGTCGGTCTGGTGGCTGGGTCAGCTGCGGGTGTCGTCGGCTGGGTGGCACGTGTCCCTGGCCCGGCGGTCGGGGCACCGGCCGGTGCCGCCAGGCCGGCGCCCACCTCGGCCCGTAGCTCCGCCAGCGTCTCCGGCGGCAGCGATACCAGGGCACCGTCGAGATTCAGCCGCACGGGCGCGCGTACGGCGCCCGCCCGCCCACCGTCCGCCGCCGACGCCACCCTCGGCAGCGATGACGTCCCCGCCGGTGGTGACGGCGCCCCCGTCCGCGGCGACGGCGCCTCCGCAGGCCGCGACGGCGCCTCCGCAAGCTGCGCAGTCGCCCCCGCCGGTCGCCCAGTCGCACCCGCACCGGTTCCCGCCGGCAGCGACGGCGCGACCCCCGCCCCCGCCGTCCACAGCGCGGTCGCCACCCGGCGGAGCTGGGCGAGCCCGTCCCGGTGGGGCGAGTTGGCAGGAACTACGAGGTGGTCTCGGTCGCCGAGCGTGTCGTCGATCAGTGAGCCCAGCCGGCCGGGGCCGACCTGGACATACGCCCGGTGGCCGGCCGCGTACAGGGCCTCGGTGAGTTGCCGGAAGCGGACCGGCTCCAGCAGGTGCCGCAGGAACAGGGCCCGGATGTCCGCCTCGTCGGACGGAAAGGGCGCGGCGGTCGTCCCGGACCAGACGGGCACGGCCGGTGGGCGCAGCCGGAAACGCGCGGCGGCCTCGCGGATCGGGCCGAGGTGGGGTTCCAGCATCGGCGTGTGGAAGCCGGAGCGGAACGGCAGCACCTGACTCAGCACACCCCGGGCGCGGAACGCGCGCACGAAGCCGTCCACCGCCGTGTCCGGGCCGCACACCATCGACTGACCGGGCGCGTTGTCGTGCGAGAGGACGAGACCGGCCTCGGCCCAGCCGTCGTCGCGCAGCGCCGTCAGCACCCGCTCAGCGGGCGCGCCGATCGCACCGAAGGCGAGGCCGGGCACCGACACCGAGTCGGGGTCGAAGTCCGCCATGAACGCGTCGACCTCGTCGCCGTCGTACATCCCGCCGGACACCATCGCCGTCCACTCGCCCACACTGTGCCCGGCGACCGCGTCCGGCACGATCCCGGCCCGGCGCAGCGCGGTGTCCAGCAGCCGACCCACGGCGACCACACCGAAGCCGTGCCGGCCGACGTCCCCGACGCCCTCCTCCGCCACGGCCGGCCGCGCCAGCCCGAAGTGGGCGGCCACGTCGTCGACGCGCGGCGCGAAGTCACCCTCCAGACCCGGGAAGACGAACGCCAGCCGACCAGCTCCCGCACCTCCCAGCAGCGGCCCGGGCCGGAACCAGACATCACTGCGCCCCTGCCACGCCCGCCCCTTGCCCACCGCACGCCGCGCCAGGGCGAGCCGCTTGGCCGTCGGCTCGACGATCCCGAGCCGCACCCGCCCCGCCGCAAGGTGCGGCCGCGCCGGGTCCAGCCCGGTCGCCCGTACGACGCCGTCGTCGGCGTCGAGCAGCCCGGCGAGCCCTTCGACGGTGTCGGCGGCGAGCAACAGCACCCGCTCGGGCTCCGCCACCCGCACCGGACCACCAGCGGCCCCGACAGCCCCCGGCGCCTCCTCCAGCACCACATGCGCGTTGATCCCGCCGAACCCGAAGGCGTTCACGGCGGCCCGCCGCACCGGCTGTGCGTCGGAGGTCTCCCAGGGTGCCGCCTCGGCGAGGGCACGGAAGCGCGTGCGGGCCAGCGCCGGGTGCGGGTCGTCGCAGTGCAGGGTCGGCAGCAGCGTGCGGTGGTGGACGGCGAGCGCGGCCTTGACCAGACCGGCCACCCCGGCGGCGGGCATGGTGTGCCCGATCATCGACTTCACCGAGCCGATCACCGCGCGCTGCCCGTCACCGGTGCCGAACACTTCCGCCAGGGTGGTGAGTTCGGCCGTGTCACCGGCCGGAGTCGCGGTGCCGTGTGCCTCCAGCAGGCCGATCGAACCGGGCTCGGCCGGGTCGAGCCCGGCGGCCTCCCACGCCTGCCGCACCGCCAGCGCCTGACCGCCGGGGTCGGGGTTGACCAGCCCGGCCGCACGGCCGTCGCTCGCCACGCCCGTGCCCCGGATCACCGCGTACACCCGGTCACCGTCCCGCTCGGCGTCCGCCAGCCGCTTGAGCACCACCACGCCGGTGCCCTCGCCGACGAGGATGCCGTCGGCGTCCCGGTGGAAGGGGCGGATGCGCTGGCTGGGGGAGAGGGCCCGCAGCTGGGAGAAGACGCTCCACAGTGTGATGTCGTGGCAGTGGTGGACACCCCCGGCCAGCATCACGTCACAGCGGCCGGTGGCGAGTTCGCCGACCGCCTGGTCGACCGCGACCAGCGAGGAGGCACAGGCCGCGTCCACCGTGTACGCCGGACCGCGCAGGTCGAGCCGGTTGGCGACCCGGGACGCCGCGAGGTTGGGCACCAGCCCGATCGCCGACTCCGGACTGTCGGGCCCGAGCCGCTCGGTGAACGCGCGCTTCACACCGGCCAGTTGGTCGTCCGTCAGCCCGGGCACCAGCTCACCCAGTGTCCGCACGAGCTGGCCCGCCGTCCGCACCCGCTGGTCCAGCCGGACCAGACCCGGCGTGAGGTAGCCGCCCCGGCCCAGCACGACACCGATCCGCCGCCGGTCGGGCAGCCGGTCCGGGCCGCCCGCGTCGGCGAGCGCGGCGGCCGCCACATGCAGCGCGATCAGCTGGTCCGGCTCGGTGCCCGCCACCGACGCCGGCATGATCCCGAACCGGGTGACCTCCACCTCGGCCAGCCCGTCCACGAACCCGCCCCGCCGGCAGTACACCCGGTCCGCGACGGCCGCCTCCCCGGCGGCCCCGGGCCGGTAGTAGTCCGCGTCCCACCGCCCCTGAGGCACATCGTCGATCGCGTCGACGCCGTCGCACAGATTCCGCCAGTAGGCGTCCAGGTCGGCGGCGCCCGGCAGCAGCACCGCCATCCCGACGATGGCGACCGGAATTTGACGATCCGTCACCGCGCCCGTCACCAGCCGGACGCCGTGTAGACGACTGCGTCGGTGGACGGGTCGCCCCAGGCCAGCTCCCGCAGCAGCGCGGCCGTGCCCTCCTCGGGGTCGATGAGCCGGACGCCGCGCCGGGCGTACTCCCGCGCCAGCTCCGGACCCACCATCCCGGCATGCCCTGCGGCGGGCGCCCACGGCCCCCAGTGCACGGTCAGCGCCCGGTGCCCGGTCCGGGCCGCCCAGTCGGCGCCCAGCGTCTCCAGCGCGTCGTTGGCCGCCGCGTAGTCCACCTGCCCCCGGTTGCCCAGCACAGCCGCGATGCTGCCGAACAGCACGGTGAAGGCGGGCCCCTCGGGCAGCTCCTCCAACGCCGTGAGCAGCGCCTGCGCGCCCGTCGCCTTGGTGCCGTAGACCCGCTGGAAGGACTCCGGCGTCTTCTCCGCGACCAGCCGGTCCTCGATCACCCCGGCCGCGTAGACCACCCCGTCGAGGCGTCCGTGCTCGGCGTGGATCTCCTTCACCGCCTGCAGCACCGCATCCGGCTCCCGGAAGTCGACCGAGCGGTAGCGGGCCCGGCTGCCGAGCGCGGCCAGCTCCGCCAGGGTGGCGGTGATCTCCCGCTGCGCCAGCAGGAGTTCGGCCGCCCGGTTGATCTCCGCCGGCTTCAGCCCGCCCCGCGCGGCGAGCACCGCGCGCAGTTCGGCCGCGGAACGCGCGGCGGCCGTCTCCGGGTCTTCCGGACCGTCCGGCGCGGGGGTCCGGCCCAGCAGCTCCAGCCGGCACCGGGAGGCACCGGCGAGCGCCGCGGCGAACTGCGCGGTGATGCCCCGCGCACCGCCCGCCAGCACCACGACCGCCTCCTGGTCCAGCCCCAGCGCGGCGGCCTCGGCGGCCCCGTCCCCGGCGGGCCCGGCCCCCGTGCTGCCCAGCGTGCCGAGCGGCGCCTCGACCAGCTCGTAACCCTGCCGTCCCGCCGCCGCGCGCCGCACGACCGGCGTCCGGTCGGCCGCGACGATCTCACCGAGGACGACGTCGGCGAGCGCCGCGTCACCGCCCTCGACGATCCGCGCGACCGTCCCCGGATACTCCCGGGCGAGCGTACGGAACAGCCCCGGCAGCCCCGCCGACGCCGTCCCGTCCGGCGAGCCGACGGCCAGCAGCCACCGCGGCTCACGCAGCACGGCCGCCTTCAGCACGGGGAACGCCTCGGGCAGCACCGGCGCCCCGCCGGCCGCGAGCGCGCCGAGGTACAGCACACCGTCCACGGGCCCGTCCGCGTCCGTCAGCACGTGCTCCGCGTCGCGTACGACGACGTCGGCGCCGTGGGCGGTCAGACGCGCGCCCGTCTCGCCGCCGTCGCCGAGGACCACCCACCGGGTGCCGGCCAGCACCTGCGTGGGGTCCCGCTCCTCGGCAGGCTCCTCGATGAGCACCGGCCGGAGCACATGCCGCCGGGGCGGCTCACCGGTCACCCCGGGCGACCCGGAGGACACCGCGGGCACGACGGGGGCCGGCGCGTCCAGCCGCGCGGTCAGCCAGTCGGTCACCGCGGCCGCCGTACGCGCCTTGGCCAGCTCCTCCACCTCGGCGTCGTCCAGCGCGGTCAGGTCCGCGCCGTCCCCGACACCGAGCCGCCGGGCGAGTTCCCCCGCGATCTCGGCGCGCTTGATGGAGTCGATGCTGAGGTCGGCCTCCAGGTCCAGGTCCGGTTCGATCATGTCGATCGGGTAGCCGGTGCGCTCGCTGATGATCTCCAGGACGACCTGCTGGACGTCCACGGGACCGGCGGACCCGACGGGCTCCGGCTCCGCGTTCTCGACGGCGGCAACGGCTGCCGACTGCTCGGCGACCGCCACCGGCAGCTGCACCGGTACGGGCGCGGGGACCGTCGTACCCGGCACCGCCCCGAAGTACGTGAGCAGCACGTCCCGTTGGGCGGCGATCATCTCCCGGCTGGTGCGCAGGAACTCGGCGATGAGGGCGTCCCGGTCGGACGGGGCGCCGAGTGGGGGGTTCGTCGTCACAGTCGTCTCCACGCTCTCCACGACTCGTCGGGCCGGTGCCAGCGCACCGGGCAGGAGGTCTCCGGCGGCGGTCCGCACGAGCTGCCCGTCCACCGTCCAGCCGGGCCGTTTCGGCGCGGGGGCGCGCAGTGCGTCGACGGCGTCCCGGCCGCGCAGCAGCCACTCGGCGCGCACCGGCTGCCCGGCGACGGCCAGCCGGGCCAGCGCGTCCAGCCAGTCGCGCAGGCCGCCGCCCGGCCGGGGCTCGCAGGCCACCGTGCGGTGCGGGCGGTCGCCGAGGATCCGCCCGACCAGCCGGGTCAGCACCGACCCCGGTCCGGCCTCGACGAAGAGGCGCGCCCCGGCCGCGTACATCGCCTCGATCTGCTCCACGAAGGCCACGGGCGCGCCGATCTGCGCGGCGAGTCCGGCCCGTACGGCGTCCGCGTCGGCCGTGTACGGCGCGGCCGTGCGGTTGGCCCACACCGGGAACTCCGGTGCATGTACGGGGAGTTGGGCGAGCACCTCGGCGAAGCGGTCCCCGGCGCCGGCCACCAGCGGGCTGTGGAAGGCGCAGGCCACCGGGATGCGCTTGGCGCCCAGTCCGGCCGCGCGCAGCAGCCGTACGGCCTCGGTCACGGCGTCGGACGGTCCCGAGATCACCGTCTGGTCGGGCGCGTTGCGGTTGGCGACCACGACCGACCCGGGGGCGCCCGCGCCGGCGAGCGCGGCGGAGACGTCCTCGGCGCCGGCCGACACCGCGGCCATGCCGCCCGGCTCCTCACCGGCGGCCGCGAGGATCGCCTCGGCCCGCGCCACGCTCAGCTCCAGCAGGGTGGCCGGGTCGAGGGCCCCGGCCGCGCACAGGGCGACCAACTCGCCGTAGCTGTGCCCGGCCGCCATGTCGGGACGCACCCCGGCGGCGCCGAGCAGTGCGTGCGCGGCGAGCCCGGCGATCCCGAGCGCGGGCTGCGCCGCCCGGGTGTCGGTGAGGGCGGCCCGCTGCCGCTCGCGGGCGGCCTCGTCGAAGGCGGCCGGCGGGTAGAGCGGCTCGGCGTGGGCGCGACCGAGCTCCAGATAGTGGCGCAGCTCCGGGAAGGCGACGAACAGTTCGGCGAGCATGCCGGGGCGCTGGCTGCCCTGCCCGGGGAAGAGGAAGGCGACCTCGCCGTCGACGGGCGCGTCGGCCAGATGCACACCCTGGGCCGGTTCGTGCTCGCCGGCCAGCGCACGGCGCAGCTTTACGGTCAGGTCGTCCAGGTCGCCGGCCACGACCGCGATCCGTACCGGGTCGCCGGACGCGTCGGCGCGGCGGGCGGCGCCCAGTGCCAGGTCGCGCAGCCGCCACGGCCGCCCCTCGGCCTCGGCGGCGGTCAGCAGCTCCCGCGCCGCCCGCTGGGCCGTCGTCTCGTCCCGGCCCCGGAACAGGAACAGCTCGGCAGGCCAGGCGTCGAGGCCGCGGACGGGGGACCCGCTGCCGTCGTAAGCACCCAGCACCACATGGAAGTTGGTGCCGCCGAACCCGAACGCGCTGACTCCGGCGAGGCGTTCGCGTGCCGGTGCCGCCCAGGGCCGGGCCTCGGAGTGGAAGGCGAACGGGCTGGTGTCCGCGTCCCAGGCCGGGTTGGGGCGCTCCATGTGCAGCGTGGGCGGGCGGACGCCCGTGTGCAGCGCCAGGACCGTCTTGATCAGACCGGCCAGCCCGGCCGCGCACTTGGTGTGCCCGATCTGCGACTTGACCGAGCCCAGCACACAGCCGCCCGGCTCGGCCCCGGCGGCGCCGAACACCTCGCTGAGGATGGACAGTTCGGTGCGGTCCCCGACCACGGTCCCGGTGCCGTGCGCCTCGACCAGTCCCACCTCGGCGGGGGAGACACCCGCGTTGCGGTAGGCCCGCTCCAGCGCGGCCCGCTGGCCCTCGGGCCGGGGCGCGGTCAGGCCCAGGGAGCGGCCGTCGCTGGAACTGCCGAGCCCCTTGATCACACCGTAGATCCGGTCGCCGTCCCGCTCGGCGTCCGCCAGCCGCTTCAGCACCACGCACGCCACACCCTCGCCCAGCGCGATGCCGTCCGCCGAGGAGTCGAAGGCGCGGGAGCGCCCGGTGGGGGAGAGGGCGTGCACCGAGGAGAACAGCACATAGTCGTTGATGCCGTTGTGCAGGTCGGCGCCCCCGCACAGCACCACATCGCTGGTGCCCGCCACGAGTTCCTTGCAGGCGACGTCCACGGCGGCCAGCGAGGAGGCGCAGGCGGCGTCGACGGTGTAGTTGGCGCCGCCGAGATCGAGCCGGTTGGCGATCCGCCCGGAGATCACGTTGGCGAGCATGCCGGGGAAGGAGTCCTCGGTGAGCCGGGGCAGCTGACCGTCCATCCCCTCCGGGACACGGCCGTAGTAGGAGGGCAGTACGGCCCGCAGTGTCGCCGCGTTGGACAGGTCGCTGCCGGCTTCCGCGCCGAACACCACCGAGGTGCGTGAGCGGTCGAACCGCCGTCCTCCGTCGCCGTATCCGGCGTCGTCCAGGGCGCGCCGGGCGGCCTCCAGGGACAGCAGCTGGACCGGTTCGATGCTGCCGAGGGAGGCGGGCGGGATGCCGTAGGACAGCGGGTCGAAGGGGATACGGGGCAGGAAGCCGCCCCACTTGGAGTCGGTGGACGTGCCGTGGTGCACGGCAGGGTCCCAGCGTTCCGGCGGCACCTCGGTGACGGCGTCCCGGCCGCCGACGACGTTCGCCCAGAAGGTGGGCAGATCCGGGGCCTGCGGGAACATGCAGGCCATGCCGACGACAGCGATGTCGAGCGGCACGGGGGCCGCCGGGACCGGCTCCGGTGCCCTCAAGTGCCGTAACGCCGCAGCCCGTTCGGTGAGGAAGTCGGCTGCCCCGGTGGTCACCGAGTGGTGCAGCGCCGCGATCGTGGTGGTCGCCGAGCGCAGCACCGCGACCTGCCCGGCCATGAACATGCCCTCGGCGAGCTGGCGTTCCTCGCCGACGGGTGCGAGCGCGCCGGCCGCGTCGCGCTCCACGCCCTTGCTGGCGACGCGCAGCCGGCCGACGTTGAGCCGCTCCAGCTCCTCCCAGATCCGCCTGTCGGGCACGCCCTCGGCGCGCAGCCGCGCCTCCTCGGCGCGGAAGTCGGCCGCGAAGGGGCTGGGCACACAGCGGGTGGCGTGACCCGGCGCCGACTCCAGCAGGGTGGTGCGTTCCGCACTCAACACCTGCCGCTGGAACAGCGGTTGGATCGCGCCGTGCGCCACCGCCTCCTCGGTGAACAGATAGGCGGTGCCCATCAGCACGCCGACGGCGGCGCCGCGCGCGGTCAGCGGGGCGGTGAGCGCGGTGATCATGGCCGCCGACCGCTCGTCGTGCACCCCGCCCGCCAGGAACACCTCCACGCCCTCGGCGCTGCCGTCCGCGAAGTGGTCCTCCAGCACGGCCAGTTGGGCCTCCCACAGCGGAAAACCCGCCCGGGGCCCCACATGCCCGCCGCACTCCGCGCCCTCGAACACGAACCGGCGGGCCCCGGCCTGCAGGAACTGCCGCAGCAGGCCCGGCGACGGCACATGCAGGAAGGTGCGGATGCCGTCCCGCTCCAGCGCCTCGGCCTGTGCGGGCCGCCCGCCCGCGATGATCGCGTGCGTCGGCCGGATCTCCCGCACCGCCGCCAGCTGCGCGGCCCGTACGTCCTCCGGGGCGAACCCGAGCACGCCCACGCCCCACGGACGCTCACCCACCGCGTCCCGGGTCGCCGTGAGCATCTCGCGGGTCCGTTCCCCGTCCGCCAGCGCCAGTGCCAGGAACGGCAGCGCGCCGTCCCCGGCCACGGCCGCCGCGAACGCCGCCTGGTCGCTCACCCGCGTCATCGGCCCCTGTGCGACGGGCAGCCGCGTGCCGAGTGCCCGGCTCATCGGCGACTCCGGCCGCAGCGCCCTCAGCGGCCCGTCGTCGCGTACGACGTCCCCGACCGCGTCGGCCAGCGCGCGCACGGTCCGCCGTACGTCCCCCCAGCGCTCGGCGAACCGGGCGGCGAGGAAGCCGTCCTGCCCCACGGGCAGCAGCTGGGTGCGCGGATCCTGGGCGCCCAGCAGGGCGGACACGGCCTCCGGTTCCTCCGGCAGCGGCGGGGCGTCCGGGCCACGGCGGCGCAGGACGCGGTGACCTGCCACGACGACCGTCTCGGAGCCGTCCAGGGACCGTAACGCGGCGGCGGCCGGGCCGGGCAGGGCGGACTCCGCGAGCAGGGCCAGCTGACTGTCGAGCACCACCCCCGCGGCACCGCCGGCCACCGCGGCGGCGGCCGTACGCGGACCGATGCCTCCGCACGCCCACACCGGCAGCTCCAGCGCGGGCTCGCCGAGCAGCTGCTGGAGCAGCACGAAGGTGCTCAACTCCCCGACGCGGCCCCCGCATTCGTCGCCGCGTGCGATCAGGCCGTGCGCCCCGGCACGGGCCGCCTCCCGGGCGCCCGCGAGATCGACGACCTCCACCAGCACACGCGGGAAGACGGCGAGCGCGTCGCCGACCGACCAGGCGGCGTCCGGCGCCAGCACCGCCGTACGCGGCGGGCCGGGATCCACATCCCCCGGCCGCAGGCGGCAGCGCGGGCCGATCCGGACGCCGAACGGGCCCTCGCCCGCGTCGCGCAGCCGCGCCAGCGCCTCACGTGCCCGGCGGTCGCCGTCGCCCAGGTCGAGCACTCCCAGTCCGCCGGCGCGTCCCACGGCCAGGGCGAGTCCGGCATCGGGTTCGCCGAACGGAGTGATACCGATGATCAGGTCCTCGGAACGCACAGCGGACGTCATGGTTCTCCGAATCGGGTGAAACTGACGGAAAGGCGCTAGCGCGAAACGCGTTGAAAGGTAGACCGCTTGTTACTCGCTGGTCAATAAGCCAACAGTTGCGTGGTCAGGGGCCGCATCGATTCGGTCAGCAGCGCGATCACGGCCACTGGGGCGGAAACCGGACCAAAGCCTTTTCCCGGCCGCCCTGTTTACTCCGCTCTCACGTCGGCGAAACACGATCGCCCGATGAAAAGGTGCCCATCGGGGGTCGCATGTCCCCATCCGGGCGCACTTTTCCGGCATTCCGTAGCCGCCGGGGAAATTCCTTGTGTCGAACCCGGACTGACCAAGAAGAGCTCAAGAGGGTCCGCTCGCCGGGACGGGCCACCCCCTCGCCTGTCCCCGGCACGGGTGCCCGCCACCGTAGGGTAGGGTTTACCTGCGTGTTCGCGTGGTTCACCGCCGCGGAGCGCAACGGGACGTGGCGCAGCTTGGTAGCGCACTTGACTGGGGGTCAAGGGGTCGCAGGTTCAAATCCTGTCGTCCCGACTTGCGAACGTGCAGGTCAGAGGCCGTACTGGAGGACTCCAGTACGGCCTCTGGTCGTTTTTGGGGTCAAACGGTGCGTTGACCTTGACCCTCTGGCCGGCCCTCCGCGGTGGGATCCCGCGCCTGTCGGTGACGGCTCGAGGTTGCCTCATGTGAGTTGGGTTCCGCATCACGCAACGTCGGGAACCGGTCCGGAGTGCCCTCTGCATGCCTTGACAAGGGTTGTGGGCGACTCCAGACTGATGTTGCGCTTACCGCAATCAGTTTCGCTATACGCACCGAGGTGGTCATGT